>JAFWFO010000010.1 GCA_017515635.1 Selenomonadaceae bacterium | reverse complement strand
GCGCCGCACCTCGACACGATTCAAAAATGGGCGGCGATAGAAACGAGAAATGAGGCGCGCAAATATCCGCGACCGGGACAGCCCGCCTTCGATGCACCGCTTGAAGATTGGTACCGCGAACGCGCCCGCCGAATTCGCTGGGAAAATGCGGAAGCGGAAAAGCACTTCACGAATTGCGGATAAAAAAATAACGCCAGCCAAAGCCGCGCTACAGTTCAAAGATATACAAGCAACCGAATTGTAGCGCGACCGAGGCAACGGCGTCAAGTAAAAAATCAGCGAACTCAAAGGAGGTGACGAAATGAAATTTGTTTTGAAACCCGTAACCCGCGACAAGCACGGCAAGTTCGTCAGCGAATACGAATACCGCGACTTTTATTCGCAAATCGGCGAAGCGTTGATGACGGCGCATGAAACCGCTTGCTGGATAAGTTTTCTTGCCGCCCAAAACGCCGACGACAGACGCCTTAAGGATGAAGCGCAATACGAAATTTGCGAACTGATTGACCTTATGACGGCGGTGGCGACGCGAATCAAAGCCCTTGCCGACGAACACGGCTACACGACGAGCGACCTTGCCGAAATGCAAAAACGCGTTATCGAATCCAATCGCAACTACGGGCAATTCGAGGAGCTTACGAAACCACTTTAAGTCAAAAAAATCTATCGGAAAGGAGGTAACCAAATTGACGCTTATCGACTACTTCAAGGCTTTTCACTCTTTGAAAGGAACGCTGAATCTTTCGGCGGGCTCGCAGGCGGTGTACTTTTCGCTTCTCGGAGAGTTCAACGCGGCGCGGTTCCCGGAACAACTCAAAATTTCAACCAGAGAGCTGAAGGCACTGGCAGGGTTGAAGAGTACAAACGCGGTTATCGAAAATCGCAACGTCCTCAAAAACAAAAAGCTCATCGACTTCCAAACGAAAAACGGCGTCACAACTTATTCGCTTTCAACTGAACACTTACTGAACACTTGCAGAACACTTACTGAACAGTCGCTGAACACTTTTGAAAATCCCAATATACACGCGCGCGATAAGACAGAAGACGTTAAGACAAAAGACTTATCAGCACCGGCAACAGCGCGTGCGCGTGCGCCTGTTAATTACGACATTGACAAGCTGGTTGAGCGTTGGGAATCTTCGGAGGCTTTCGGCAAGATAGACATGCTGATTGTCGCGAAGTTGACCGCGCTCCTCAAAACCTACAGCGTCGACGAAATTCTGTCGGCAATGGACAAGGCGATTTTGAGCAACGACAACCGCCGCGGCATCAACTACAACTACTTTGAGGCGATTTTGAAAGGAGGTGAAAAAAATGCACGAGTGGGTGGACAATCCCGCGTCAATCGACCCAACGTTCTCAACTTTGCCGCTCAGCGAACAGCAATCAATTCTGGCGTTCTTCAAGCAGGCAAGGGACGATTCGACGACGACCCCGAATACAACTGATTTCAAATCGGCGGCGACAATCCTGCGTTTACCGACACAACGGCGCGAAGATACTACACCTGAGGAATTGCGCACGTTAGCTGAAAGCATAATCGCGAACCCGAACAGGCTCAAAACGTTGCGAGAAAACTATCGGGACGAGTTGGAGCGATGCCGCAAATGCGACAATCCCGCCATTTGTCCGAAAGGACTGCACCGTTGGGAAACGCCCAAATGCATGAACGCACAACAATCCGAGTGGGAATACGTCCCGTGCGTATTTGCAAAGCGTTCGTTAAACAACAAATTCCGCTCATCGAGAATTCCCGCGCGCTATCTGGGCAAGACTTTCGCCGACTACGAGGTTGACAAGCTCAATCAAGCCGCCGTCGAATTCGCGAAAACCGCATTGGAATCACCAATCGGCGCGTATTTTTTCGGCGAATGTGGGACGGGCAAGACTTTTTTGGCGGCGTTGATAGCGCAGGAGTTTTTGCAAAACGGCAAGTCGGTTATCTTCATCAAAGTTCCGAGCCTGCTTGACGACATCAAAGCGACTTTCAACGGCAACGGCACGGAACTTGACCTGCTTGACGAACTGCGGGCGGCGAATCTGGTTGTTTTGGACGATTTCGGTATGGAAAAGTCGACTCAATGGGCAGGCTCGGAACTTTGCAAAATTCTGGACATGCGCTACGACAATCCGACCGGCAAAACAATCATCACGTCGAATTTAAGCCCGAAAGAACTTGCCGAACATCTCAACAACGCAAGTGACGGCGCGAATTTGAACGGCTCACGAATTGCCGACCGACTTCGCGAAATTTGCAAACCCGTATTACTCAGAGGAACTACGAGGAGGAATTGAAATGTTGACAGCACAACAGCACGACATCTTTATCAGATGCGCACATCAAATTTCGTCGGCGGCACTGCACGGCTACTGCGAACTTTCCGAAACGGAGAACAAACTCAAAGCTTACAACACGCTTTTGGAACCGCCCGAAACGATTCGCCAAGCCAACGCCGAGCGCGCCCGTCAACTGCAAAAGCAAATGGATTCGCTTTGGAGCTTGTACAAAAAAGCGGACAAAGCCTCCGACTACGTTGTCGCCCGCCCGTCGATTCTCAGCTACACGAGTGGGTTTGACGGAAGCAAACGCACGCTTATCTTGCCGGGACGGTTGCCCGACTGTGAACAAGCACCCGAAGACGAAGCGCAGGCACTTGCCGCCGTCAACGAATACTTTGCACGCAACGAGGCGCAGGCGTCATGACTGAAAATTTCGGAGCGCGCTTGAAATTCCTGCGAACCGACCGAGAACTTTCAGCTGAACAACTTGCGGAAAAATCGGGCGTCAACGTGGCGACAATCAAACGTATCGAGCGGCGCGGAATTCGCCCGCAACTTGCAACGGTTTTGAAACTTGCCGACGCGCTGAAAGTCAAGCCGGCACTGCTTTTGGGTGACGTGACATGACGGCGATTGAACACCTTCAAGCGGCGTTGGAACGCGCCAAAGAATTTGACACAACGGAGACATGACATGAACAAACTTGAATTCCTGCTGAACGCGATTGACGCACTTCGCAAAATGGAACGCGACGGCACATCCGCCGAGACTTGCAACGCCTTCGACCG
>JAFWFO010000009.1 GCA_017515635.1 Selenomonadaceae bacterium | reverse complement strand
GGATTCGGGAAGTTCAGCGTTAAGGAAATCTCAGCCCGCATAGGCATGAATCCGCGCACGGGCGAAGACATTCAACTGCCCGCAAGTCGCCGCGTGTACTTCAAGCAGAGCAAGACGCTCAAAAAGGCGTTGCAGTCATGAAAGGAGTCGCAATCGCTGTTACCGTCAGTCGCGGTAACGAAAAATATTCCTTCGACACTTGCCGACAAGCCGCAAGATTCATTGCCGAACGAGAACATTACGCCACCGGCTCGATTGAATATTATTTCGGCAAGCGTCGGGAAGAAGTTCACGGCTGGAAAATCAACTATCAGAGGTGAGAGCCATGAAATTTTTGCTCCGCACGTTCACAACAATCGTATTGCTCAGTAATGCTGTGGTGTTTTTTTGGCAATACGGCGACTGTTTTGCGGGCTTGGCAAGCGCGTTGCTTGCCGGTGCAAATGGTTACGCGGCTATCGACTCTTTGTATTAAAGGATGTGTCTGAAATGAAAATTATCGAACCGTCGGCTGAACTCGTCGACGAAATCAATCCCGAACAAATTCTGAAGAAAATCGAAATGTGCGGAAAAGTTTCGCGCAAGTCGACGCTCGGCGACGCTGAAAATTTCGTTCGCTCAATCATCAAGCGCGGGCATGAAAGCGTTTTGGAACACGTCAGCTTGACGTTCAAAATCGTTTGCGACCGGGCAATCATGGCGGAATTGACGCGTCACCGTTTGGCGTCGTTCACCGTCGAATCAACACGCTACGTCAATTACAAAGACGGCTTGACCGTTATCAGCCCGTTCAAAAACGACACAGTCGGCGATACTTTCTTCAGGCAAGCTGCGTACGACGCCGAAAAAACTTATCGCGATTGGATTCAATCGGGAGCCACGCCCGAACAAGCCCGTGCCGTCTTGCCGCTTTGTTTGGCGACCGAATTGTACATGACCGCCAACTTACGCGAACTTCGACACATCTTGAAACTCCGCACGGACAAAGCCGCTCATCCGCAAATGCGCGTCGTCGCGGGACAAATCCTTGACATCTTGCGCGACAAACTTCCCGTCATTGTTGAGGACATCACGCCATGAAGAAAAGAGTTACAATCACGTTGTCGCCTGTCGTGCTTAAGCAAGCCAAAATTCAAGCCGTCAAAGAAGATACCAGTTTGTCCGCGCTTATCGAACTACTTTTGATTAAGTGGATGGTTGCCAACGGTATCAGCCGCGAGTCTCTCACCAAACCAATGGAGGACGACGATAATGACTAATCCCGTTCACCACTTGAAAAAATTCGTTAAGTACAGCGGCGACGACAAACCCGCCGACTTCCACGTCACCGAAGAACGCGGCTGGTTAGGCTCAGGAGTTACCGACTGCAACGGCGTTGAAATTTTTGAAGGCGACCGCGTGAGAATTTATTATGTTGGCAGGGAAGTTTGCGAAACTGTTACCTTCGATTATGGGTGTCTTTACCTTGACGGCGAGGCACTCGTTGATTTTTCCCCTGAACAACTTGAAGTCGTCGGACACATCGCGGAGGCAAACAATGACAATCGAACATGAAGGCGTTCGCGTCACCGCCACAAACTTCACCCCGACCGTTGACGAACTCAAAGCTTACGTTGACTTCGTTAAAGCACGCGTCGATAACG
>JAFWFO010000008.1 GCA_017515635.1 Selenomonadaceae bacterium | reverse complement strand
GGGCTTAGCAAAAAGCTTATCTTTGAACTTGCCGACCGCTTGAGCTTGCATTTCGTCAACGTGGACATTTGGGGCGATGAGATTTTCGCAAGCAAGACGCTCAGCCATTACCACTATGACACGGCGTGGCGGATTATCGACGAGTTTGGCGTCAAAGTCGCTTGAGGAGTGATTCATTGTGGAAAATGACGTAATAAAATTAGACGTGCACCCAAGCATCGCTATCACCGCGTTACTGGCATTGCTCACCGAAAAAGGCATTATCACCGAAGACGAATATGAACAAACCTACGACATAGTGAAGAAAGTCGCCGTGGATTACTTTATTGAAGAAGCGAAGAAAAAGCTTTAGGAAGTTAGCCTCCAAACGGAGGGCATTAGAAAACCTCCTGACATAGATTGTTGACCGCAAGGTTGACCCCTGCCGACTGATGGAGCCGGAGTAATCCGTTGCGCGGCGGGTGTGAGCCTTGTTGCCCCAAGGTTCAGTTCCATAAACGTTCTCCTTAAAGTATCTCCCTTTATGTAAGGTTCCGCCGCCGTGCATTTCTACCTTTCCGAATGTGCGGCGGTAACGACCTTGCAGACACAGAAGACAAATCGAGGTGACTGAAATGACGGCATGGAACGAGAAACCGCAAGTTATTTTCGGAAATATTGGCGAAGAAATTGTGCTGAATCTCGCCGGATATTGGCGATGGCATGACATTTTAAAAAAAGGCGACCGACCTTCCGCCGTTGATTTTGTTTTTGCGACAGATGACGATGAGATTGTTGAAATAGCAGAAGTTAAAACGAAAAAGGCGACTTTCAGCTGGAACTACTGCGCCGACGCTTACACGATAGCGAACGACCAATTCAACCGCAACTACAAGCCGTTCCTGAAATGGAAACTTAACATACCGTTTCGCCTCTACGTCGTCGACGCCGAACAGGGCAAAGTTTATTCCGAGCAATTTGATTGTTTGGAAAGAAAGGTGGAGCTTGAAGACCGTTTCGGTTATCAAAGTCACAAGTTCCCGTTCAAAGCAAAGTCAGGTTTTCGTGTCAACGATGAAAAAATTTGGTTGCGCTACTACGCCGCCGAGCAATTCGGCAGTTCCGAATGGGATTTTTATTACAACGAGGAACTGTATAACCGGCTGAAGAACGCGGCGGCGCGGGTGACAGTCGACACGATTGACGATTCGTCTGACTACACGCGAAAAGACTTCATTTCTGCTAAAGATGTTGCAAACTTCATCAAAAAATACCGCACACAACAAGCAAGTTTTAATCCTGCCCTCTGGCGAGGGTGGGCTTAAGTCTTGGGAAGTTTGTTATGAATGGCGAAATTACAGAAAGGAAACTTGTTATGAAAGATAACGCGCTGATTAATTTCAATAATGCCGATTTCGGAAACGTCCGCGCAATGCTTATCGACGGTGAAGCTTGGTTTGTCGGCAAAGACGTTGCCGAAGCTCTCGGCTATGAAGCACCCCGAAACGCGATAAAAAAGCACGTCGACGCCGAAGATAAGCTGACGCACCAAATCAGTGCCTCAGGTCAAAACCGCAACATGACGCTGATTAACGAAAGCGGAATGTATGCGTTGGTTTTCGGGAGCCAGCTTGACAGCGCGAAAAAGTTTAAACGCTGGGTTACTCATGACGTTTTGCCATCAATCCGCAAAACCGGCAGTTATTCTGTGCAAGATGATCCGCGTTGGTTGCAAACTCGGCAGAACACAAAACTTTCGCACAAACCTTTTACCGACGCGATTAATCTGCTCATTGAGTATCTTAACAGTCGC
>JAFWFO010000007.1 GCA_017515635.1 Selenomonadaceae bacterium | reverse complement strand
TCGGTGCCCGCGAAGTGTGGCTCAGCCAATACTGGCCGATTGACACCTACATTCACGCCGAGGACGACGACGGCAACGAAGTCAAAATCACGCAAGCCGACATTACCGCCATTGAAAATTCCCTGCGCGGCAAGTACTACCTCAACGCCACGGGCGACGGCGTGGAATTCTTCGCCGAAGACTGCACCGCAAGCCTGCTCAGCGCAATTTGCACGGAACTCGAAGACCGCGGCTGCATTATCGAAGATTATCACGAAGCGTGGGAAGTGGAACGCGCATTCGGTCAAGACGAAATCAAATCGCCCGTCATTGAACACATGAACCGCAACGCGCCCGACGGCTGGTCAATCAAACTCGACGGAAACAAAATCCGCGTCGAATACCAAGGCAACCACATTGCCGACGTTGGCAAAATCGAAAAACGCGATGAACTTGTCCCGCAGGCATTCTTCGACCAATTTGTCCCGATGGTTGACGAGACCAAAACGCCCGAACAAATGTTTCTCGACGACCGCTACCGCGAACTTGCCGAACTTGAGGAAATGCGCAAATCGCCCGACTGCACGCCCGCCGCAATTCAAACCCTCGACGAAATGATTGCCCGCGTCAAGCGCGATATCGTCGAAGCCGAATTTCACGAGCGCGACACCGTTGCCGCCGCGTGCACGGCAGGAATTTTCGACGAAGACGGCAACTTGACATTCTAAAAAAATACGCCGACGGATGCCGACGCGAAGAGATAAATACGGAAAAATGAATATAGCGCGGTAATCGCCGAACGTCAAGTCCCTGCAATCGCGGGGACTTTTAGTATTCGCTCAAACACTTGCGCAATTCCAAATCGACCGTGTAGCCGTTGCCGACTCGATGCGTGGATTTTTCGATAAGATAACGTCCAGAAAATTTCCCGTGATTAATCAGCTCAACAACGTTGCCCGCCACAAGTTCAAACCGACCGACCGTCGTCAAGCGAATTTGTGTTTCTTTTTTATTTTTATCGCGCAGTTTCTTTTTGGCTAATTTCTCCGCATCGGCTTGAGTTTCGACGCGCTGATTTATCCGTAAAGTTTTGCCGCCGTCCTTGCTTGCGTCTTCATACGAGCCCGAAATTTTTTCGTCCTTCTGCCCGTGCTTGTAAACCACTTCGCATTTTTTATAAATTTCGTTCAAAGTCGCCGTGGCCTGAAACCGCGTGATCGTCGATAAATCATAATCGAGCGTCGCAACGGGCGATTGAAGTTCCAATTTTGTTTCGTCGAAAATTATCAACGTCCCGTTTGAAACTTTCAGCGCAAGTCCGTTGTCGGAACAAAGCTTTTCGAGGAACGCCAACGCCGAAACTTCCGACTGTTCGGCGCGTTGAATCATCGGATCTTCTACCGTCTCGTAAAAAAGTATCACGCCCGATTTAAGCGCGACGTCCGTCGCAATTTGGCTTAGCCGAACATTTTCCCATGATTTCGACTCGTCCTTTTGCCGCAGTCCGGAATTTTGCGGGATTGAATTCAACTTGAATCGTGCCGTGGAAGGCGGATAAGATACCGTTATTTCGTCCAACTCGAAGGAACCTAAATCGAAAGTTTCAATTTGTCCGTCGCCCTGCCAGCTTTCGCGATAAAGCGTTATCGAGACCTCCAAGCCGCGTTTGGGTAACCAATCGCCGATAAATCTGTGCGTCGAGTCTTCGACTTCAATTTCGGCGGTATCGGCTTCGCCGCCGCTGTTGTCCGTGTAAGAAATGCTTTTGAGGTATGGCGATAAATTTGCCGAAACGTCTTCGCCGTCCGCAGTAATTTTTACGCCAACATGTCTGACAAGAATCATAGTGCCTCCGTCCTCCACGGCGGCAACGCGCTTTTGCGTTCGTTGGTTACGTCGGGCAACTCAAGTTCGACGCCCGCCGCGAAAATTAATGTGTCGACGTGCTTGCGATTTTTGTTTATGAGTTTTTCGGTGTGACGGCACGAGCCCAATTCGCGATACGAAATTAAGTCCCATGTGTCGCCCGATCGAGTTTTACACATCATGCAAAAGATTTCCTCGCTAATTCGTGTTGGTGATCTTGCCAATTTCGCGCCCAATCGTCAAGCGCGGGAACCACCTGCTCGGCGACGCGGCGTCCCGTGTTTTCGTCGGCGTTACCGTTGACGGTCACATTAATCGTTACGTGAAATTCGGACGACGCCGGATTCTGCGGCGCGGTTGAATTCAAAATCGGCAAATCACTAAGCCCGCCGATTTCGCTGACACCGCCGCCCAAATCGCCCAACGCACCGAAATTGCCGACACTGCCGAGTTTGTTTAGGAGACCGCCGAATTTGCCGTCAAGCGCACCGAAACTGCCGAAAATGTTTCCGCCCGTCAAACCGCCCAAAATGTCAAAGCCGCCGATATTTCCTTTGAAGTTTGGGATATAAGGCAACACATTCTGCAATACGGTTTTCAAGCCGCCCGAAGATTTTTCTTCCTTCGGCAAAAACGGCGGAGTCGTCACCATCGGAGCATTATTGACGTTTCCGATTTTTGTTGAGCCCGTGCCGAAATTTCCAACTTTGCCAAGCCCGTTAAAAAAACTCCCCAACGAAATTCGCGGCAAACTGAACGGGCTTTTGCCTTGCTTTGGAAATTTGCCGCCGAGTCCGTCAAGCGCACCGAAACTCCCGAAAATATTTCCTCCGGTGAGTCCGCCTAAAATATCAAACCCGCCGATATTGCCTTTGAAATTCGGGAAAATTTTCGTTATGTCCGTGAGCGAAAAGCCCGAAGATTTTTCTTGAGTCGGATAAAATGATGTCGCCGAAACATTCCCGCCCGTAATTGGGCTGTCCGTCGGAAGGAACGGCGGTGTCGTTATCATTGGAGCTTTGGATATGTCGGTCGTGGCGTCATCTCGTTTGGGAATTTCACGCGGCTTTAACGTCGGCAAGATTTTTAACGCTTCGCCGAGCTTGCCGCCAATTTCGTCCAGCACTCCGACGTTGCCAAAAACATTTTTCAGCGTGTCGATAAAATTATCCGAAGTTCTTTCCTGCGACAAAATTGGTTGCGTCGCAAGTGGCGCGGGCGATTTTTGTTGCGGCAAATATTTCAGAGCGTCGCCGATCGTGTAACCCGAAGGCAGACGAACATTGTTTGCTGACCGTGCCCGCAAAATTCGTTCGCTCGTAGGCGTCAACCGCCGACGCAAATAATTTTCACGAGCCGCACGCGTGATTTCAATCGCTTGTTGCTGAATTACAGATTGATTCGATTGTTCAACTTGCGGTGCCGGAATTTCGGGAACGTCAATTTTCGGCGGCTGAATAATTTCTCGTTTAGCACGTTCGCGCTCATATTGTTCACGCTGAACACGACGCTTATCGATTTTTACATCCTCGGTATCGCCTTCGCCGATTTTGTTGTATTCGGGAATGTCCATGCCGACAATGTTGCCGTAAGCGTCTTTTTCGGCTGAATCGTAACCGCCGCCGTTGCCGGGCAACATGCCCAACATTTGACCGGTTTTCGTCCACAAATCGCGTGCGCGTTTGGAATTGTCAATCGGGATTGCGGCTTCGGGCGATTTTTCTGCGAACGTCGTTAAAAATTGTCCCTTCGGATAAATGCCGCCTCTGTAGTTGGCTTTGACTCCGCCGCCCGCACTTGCCACAGCGGCCGCCGCGCTTGCGCCCGCCGAAGCCAACGCCGCACATGCCGATTGAACTGCCGCACCGAGACCGCTCACGGAACCTGCCGCCGAACTTGCCGCAGAGCCTAAATTTGAAACTCCGCCGACTGCGCCCGCCGCAGATGCGCTTAAAGCCTC
>JAFWFO010000006.1 GCA_017515635.1 Selenomonadaceae bacterium | reverse complement strand
GCCGATATACATGCCGGGGCGAAGTCGCACGGCCTCAAGCCCTTCGAGAATTTGAATTTGATCTGCGCTGTAATCGCCGTCGACAGCCTCAATATGCGCGCCTGCCTCGTCGAAATGAACTTCTATTTCGTCGTCGCCGTCATCTTCTTCAACGGGCATGACGTCGGGCAATTCGTCTTCGTGGCGTTCCTCGTCGGGAGAATCGCCGAAATCTTCGGTGTGAATTTTTTTATCGTCCAAAGTTTCTACCTCCGTTTCGTTTGCAAGTTTATCACAGAAAAGCCCGCGTTGCAAAAAAAATCCCCGCCATGTTGACGAGGAAAAATTTTTTTGAGCCGCGCAGATTTTATTCCTGCGTAAGGGAATTGCCGCTGATTTGGTAAGTGTCGCCGTTGATGTTGAAGCTCGTCGCCGTATAATCTTGGAGCACGGCAACGACAGTTTTGTCGACTTTGATGGTCAATTCAGAAACGCCTTTGTTGGTCTTTACAGTGCCGCTGACTTTGCCGTCGAGCTCCAGAATTTCGAGCATGTCGTTATCGTCGAAGCCGTAAATAAAATCTTTGCCGTCGCCTTTCTCGTAAATGAACGTGTCGGCACTTTCGCCGCCCCAAAGTGAATCGTTGCCCTTGCCGCCGGTGATTGCCGCGCCCGCGTCGCCCGCGTAAATTTTATTGGCTTTCTTGTTGCCGAAGATTTCCAATTCGTTGGAAGCAAGTCTGCCGTCGATTGTAACGAGCTTGGAATAATCCTCCGCGTCGAATTCTGTAGCATCCGAATTCAATGTCACCGCAGTTGCTTTGTCTATGTTCGTGTTGTTGAAAATGTCGTCGTCGTCGCCCGTAAACACTTTGACGGATTTTGTAACTTTGCCCTTTTCATTCGGCTCAAGGAAGGTTATCGCTTTACCCGCCGCGTTTTCAATGGTGAGCGAACCTTCTTCAAATGTCAAGACGACGTTGTTACCATCAACTTCAAAGTCGGAAAGAGCCGCGCCGAGCGAAATTTGATCTTTGCCTTGCTCGTTGTAGTCGTCGATTGTAACTTCGCCCGCCGAGTAGATGAAAACATCGTTGCCCTTGCCGCCGGTAATTGTCGTGCCCGCGTCGCCCGCGTAAATCGAATTGGCTTTCGCGTTGCCGGTGATTTTTAATTCGTTGGCAACAAGTCTGCCGTCGATTGTAACGAGCTTGGAATAATTCTCCGCCTTGAATTCTTTTTCAGAAGTATTCGCCGCCAATGTCACAGCCTTCGCGTCGGCTGTTTTCGCTTTGTCGAGAATTCCGTTCGCCGTAAAGAATTTGACGGAGTTTGTGACTTTACCTTTTGCATTCGGCTCAAGGAAAGTTATCGGAGCATTCGCCGCGTTTTCAATGGTGAGCGAACCTTCTTCAAATGTCAAGACGACGTTGTTATCTTCGTCAACTTCAAAGTTGGAAAGAGCCGCGCCGAGCGAAATTTTGTCATTTACTCCGTAGTTACGAATCGAATCGTTGCCCGCGCCCGCGTTGATTGAAACGTAATTGCTGTAATAGTTGTGGATTGTGTCGTTGCCGTCGCCCGCGTCGATTGTCACGGAGTTGCTATTCTGGTCGTTGTAAATTGAATCTCTGTCGCTGGTGCCCGTGACCACACTGCTTGGAGTTTGATTTTTAATAACGTTGATTGGATGAATGTCCGCCTCTGACGAAACGATATTGACGGCGGGAAGACTTGCCGCACCTTTGAGCAGAATTTTTCCGTTGCCGACCGTGACGATAATGTCATTGTCGCTTTGGGTTGATGTCCAAGAGCCGCTTGCAATGTAAACGGTGTCCGTCGCTCCCATGCCTTCAATCACGTCGTTGCCGCCGTCGCCTTCGTTGTAGACGTAGACCGCGCCGCCCTCGCCTCTGTTTGTTATGGTGTCGTTGCCCTTGCCGCCAACAATCGTGACGTTTACTCCGTAGCTGTAAATGGAGTCGTTGCCCGCGCCCGTGTTAATCGAAACGTTTGTGCCGCCGTTGCGGATTGTGTCGTTGCCCTTGCCACTTTTGGTCAAGTCGTTGCCTGCGCCCGCGTCGATTGTCACGTTGTTGCCGTAGTTGCTGATTGAGTCGTTTCCATCCGTGCCCGTGATCGAAGTGTCTGAATCGGTGTTTTCAATAAAGTTGATCGGATGAATGTCCGAAGCCGACGAAACAATATTGACGGCGGAAAGACTTGCCGCAAATTTGAGCGTAATGTAACCGGTGCCGACCTTGACTATAACATCATTGCCGCTTATTTGTGTCGACCAATCGCCGCTTGCAATCACAAGTTTATCCGTCTCTCCCAAGCTGATAACGTCATTGCCGTCGCCTTCGTTGTAGATGTAGACTGCGTGCGAGCCGCCGGAGTAACGGGATCCCATGGTATCGTTGCCTTTGCCGCCGGTGATTGTAGCGTAAGAACCATGGTAGATGTTGTCGTCGCCGTCGCCTGCGTCGATTGAATTATAGTCGCCCTCGTAGCTGCTAATTGAATCGTTGCCGTCGCCGCTTTCGATTGTCACGTAGTCGCCGCTGCTTTTGATTGTGTCTTTGCCGTCGCCGCTGACGATTGAAACGTAGTCGCCGCTGTTTGTAATTGAGTCGTTCTCCTCCGTGCCCGTGACCAAAGCATTTGAGGATTGATTTTCTTCAATGATGTTGACCGGATGAATTTTCGAAGTCGAAAAAGCGAGATTGACGGTGGAAAGAGTTGCCGCATTTTTGAGCTTAATGGAACCGTCGCCGACCGTGACGATAATATCCGAACCGCTTTTGACTGACGTCCAATTATAGCTGTCTGTAATGTAAACGGTGTCCGAGTCTTCCAAGCCGTAAATCACGTCGTTGCCGCCGTCGCCTTCGTTGTAGACGTAGACCGCGCCGCCCTCGCCTCTGTTTGTTATGGTGTCGTTGCCCTTGCCGCCAACAATCGTGACGTTTACGGCGTCGTAGAATCTAACTGAATCGTCGCCCGCGCCCGCTTTGATTGAAACGTTGTTGCCGCTGTTGGTGATTGAGTCGGCATCCGAAGTGCCCGAAATCAAAGTGTTGTCCGAGTTGTTTACAATTGTCGCGAACCGTTGCAGTTCAAAAATAAAGTCCCTCATAAAAAATCCGCTCCTTCCAAAACAAACCGATACAATTATCCATCAACAGTATACCCCACCCCCCATGGCGCAATGTCAAGGCTTTTGAAAAAATTTGTAACAGAAATCAGATCCTCGATTAAACGAAAACAATTTCGCAAAAAAATCCCCGCCATTTTGACGGGGAAAAATTTTTTTGAGCCGCGCAGATTTTATTTCTTCGTGAGTGTACTGCCGTCGACTTTGTAATTTGTGCCGTTGATGTTGAAGGTCGTCGCCGTGTAATCTTTGAGCGTAATTGCGTTCGTTTGTGAGCCGACCTTGAACGCGATTGAATTGTCTTTAACCGTCGCCGTGAAGTTACCGATTTGCAGCGCGTCTTCGTTTCCGAATCCGTAAACGACATCTTTGCCGCCGCCGCTCTCGTAAATAAACGTGTCGGAGCCGTCGCCGCCCCAAAGCGTGTCATTTTTGCCGCCGCCGTTGATTGTCGCGCCCGCGTCGCCCGCGTAAATCTTGTTCGCCTTCGTATTGCCGACAATCGACGCTTCCGACGAAACAATTCCGCCGTCAATCGAAACGAGTTTGGAATAATTTTTCGCGTCGAAAGTTGAAATATCCGCCGCCAACGTCACCGCCGTCGCTTTATACGTTGCGTTGTTGAAAATTCCATCCGCCGCGAAAACGTTGACTTGAGTTTTACCGCCCGTCTCGACGAATGTAATTTGTTTGCCCGCCGAATCTTGAAGAGTCAAGGAACCGTCGTTGAATTCGATAATCACGTCGTCGCCGCTCAGGTCGAAATCTTTTATCGCCGAACTCAGCGAAATTCTGTCTTTCGTCTCGTAGTCGCCGATTGTGTCGTCGCCGCTCGAATAAACGAACGTGTCGTTGCCGCCGTTGCCGATAAGTAAATCGGAACCGTCGCCGCCGTTGAGCAAATTCGCGCCTTTGCCGCCGATTAACGTGTTATCTGCGTCGCCGCCCGTCAAAGTGAATTTTTTCGTGACCGCAGACGCGTCAACCAGTGGCAATTCATCATCCGCCGCGAACGTGTTGCCTTTGAACGTCGATTGCAAGGTCACGCCGTCCGAACCGACAATTTGTTCGCTGAAGTAAGTTTTCGTCGTGTCGCCGTCTTTGCCCGTGAAAGTTATTTCGCGTTCCTTCGCGTTGTTAATCGTCAACGAATTCGAGTTGCCGAACTTCAAAACAACATTGCCGTTCTTGTCGATCGTTTCGGAAATCGCAACCGCGCCGAGAGAAATTTTATCTTCGCCCGAAACATAATCGGTGATAACGTCCTTGCCCGTCTCGTAGACGAAAATGTCGTCGCCGTCGCCGCCCGTGAGCGTGTCTTTGCCGGAGCCGCCGTTAAGCGTGTCGTCGCCCGCGCCGCCGAAAATTTTATTCGCCTTCGTGTTGCCGACAATCCATACGCTGTCCGTCAAGCCGCCGTCAATCGTGATGAGTTTTGTATCTGCCGTGTAACTTTCCTTCGACGAAGCCAACGTTATCGAAGTTTCAGCCGTGTTCGTCTTGCCGTCAACAGTGAAAATTTCCGTCGAAGTCTTGCCGTTTTGAATGAAATTAATTTCCTTGCCGTCGCCGTTCTGAATCGTCAAAGATTTGTCGTCGTCGAAGTTCAAAACAATGTTGCCGTCTTCGACTGAAAAATCGGTGAGTGCCGCGCCGAGCGAAATTTTATCCTTGCCGACGCCGTAATCGGTTATCGTGTCGTTTCCGTTGCCCGCGACAAAAGTATCGTTGCCCTTGCCGCCCGTCAAAATATTTTCGCCGTCGCCGCCGTTGATAAAGTTCGCGCCCTTGCCGCCGATTAACGTGTCGTTCTCGCCGCCGCCGGTCAGCGTGAATTTATTTGTCGTCAAAGAGCCGTCGACATTGTTAATCGTCTCGTTCGCCGTGAAAATTCTTTCTTTGAACGCAGAAGTCAACGTCACCGAATTGCCGTCAACAATTTTATCCGCGTAGAACGTTGCATCAATCAAAGTTTCGTCGTTCGCGTCGACAACATTAACGTGCGTGCCGGTCGCCGCGTCTTTGAGCGTGATTGAACCTTCGCCGACCGTGACGATAATGTTGTTGCCTTTGACGGAAGCCGTAGCCGTACTGCCGTCCGTGATTTTTATCGTGTCGTCGTCACTGTAGCCCCAAACGGTATCTTTGCCGTCCGTCGCCGCATATTGAATCAGATTGTTCGCCGCGCCGCTGCCGAGGCTGATTTTGTCGTTGCCCGCGCCGCCTTCGATTTCGACATATGCGCCCGTGTTGATAATGGTGTCGTTGCCTTCGTCCGCATAGATAAGAACTTCGTCGGCGTCATTTGTGATTGAATCGTTGCCGTCGTATGACTGAATTGTCGCGCCTTCGAGCGTGTTGGCAATTTTGTCTGCGCCTTCCGTGCCTTCAATAAACAACGGATCTTTTTCCGTGCCCAAAATGTTGTTCCAATCGGCTCCGACATCTTTCACGAGGATGGAGCCGTTGCCGACCGTGATTATGACATCTTCGCCGTCAGTTGTTTTGTGGTAAGTGTCGGTGGTGCCGTTGCCGATTTTGATTGACGCAACGCCCAAATATGTGCCCGTGATTGTGTCGTTGCCGTCGCCGTCTTTGTACTCGAATACGGTATTTTCAGCTGAGGTGTTGTCAATGGAGTCGTCGCCCGTGCCCGCGTTGATTGTGACTTGCTTTGCTTTGAAGTTATTGGTTAATTCGGTGGTGTTGTTGATGATTGTATCGTTGCCCGCGCCCGCAGAAACGGAAACGTTATCGCCGGAATTGTCAATGATGTCGTTGCCCGCGCCCGCGTCGACCGTGACCGAATTGCCTTCGACGTTGTTGCCTTCATTGTGAATTGAATCGTCGCCGTCGCCCAACTCAATTATGACGCCGTTGCCTCTGTTGGAAACGGTATCGTTATCCGCGCCCGTCCGTATGCTGATGTTATCGGCGAAATTGCTGACGGAATCGTTGCCGTCGCCCGTGTCAATCGTCGTGTTCAGTCCGTAACCGATAATTCCGACAGTGCCGTTGAGCGCGTTAATGACGGAATCATCGCCCGCGCCCGTTTCAAGCGAAACATTGTTGCTCGTGTTCCAAACAAAATCTGCGCCGTCGCCCGTGCCTATTGTGGAATTTTGAGCAATCATGTTGTAAACGGTATCGTTGCCCGTGCCCGTCTTGATTGAAACGTTGTCGCCGCCGGGAATGTATCCTGACGAACCTGCAAGCGTGCCGTTCAAGATAACGTTGTCGCCTTCGCCGCCGTCGATTGAAACGTCGGAAGCGAGACTTGAATTGTAAATCGTATCGTTGCCGCCGAGTGCCTGAATCGTCGCGCCTTCGACGCTGTTCGAGTAAGTGTCGTTGCCATTGGTGAGCGTGATGAGTTTGGTAGCGGGTGACGTTTCGTCTACGCCGTCGATTTGGACAGCATCAAGACTTGCCGCGTTCTTGAGCAGAATGGATCCTTCGCCGACCGTGACAAGAATATCATTGTCGACAGTTTCTTTCGAGTAAGTTCCCGTGCCGCCGCCGATTTTCAGCGTCGACGTTTCGTTGAAACCTAAGATTGTATCGTCACCGTCGCCTGAAGTGTATCCGAACAAAATTTCTTCGCCGTCGACGTTGTTGATGGTGTCGTTACCTTTGCCGCCGTTGATTGTGACGTTGTCGCTTTCCCAGTTTTGTATAATGTCATTGCCGTTGCCGCCGTCGAGAGATGCATTGTGTGCGCCGGTGTAACCCGAGCTGTCATCTTCGCTGTACCAATTCATGCGGTTGAAAATTTCATCGTTGCCGTCGCCGCCGAGAACAGTTGAACTGATACCGCCCGAGTTGACCAGAAAATCTCTACCGTTGCCGCCGTCCATTACGACGTTGTAACCGCCAAAACCGTAAAGGTTGTAGTTTTCGAGATAATCGTCGCCTGCGCCGCCGAGGAGCGTGTTATAACTTCCCGTGTTGTGGAGAAGGTCATCATCTGCGCCGCCGTCCATTACGACATCATACACTGCTTGACCGGAACTGTATCCGTCGTCGTCGACAGATACCACGTCACTGCCGTTGTAAATAGTATCTTTGCCATTGCCGGTCTGCACGGTGGCATTTGAGCCGTAATTTTCTACCAAATCTTTGTTGGATGAGCCGGCAATCAAAGAAGCGTCCGTTTCATTGTAAATGATATTGACGGGACGAATTCCTTTAGCTGAATCTGTGATGTTAATGTCGCCGTATTCAATCTCAAGCGTGATTGTGCCGATTGTGGCGTTGGAGGCGTCTTTGACGATGATAAGTGTATAGCCGTCTTCGGAGTAATCGGATTCATACGTCGAACCTTGAGGCAGGACAAGTGTATCGGCGTCGCCCATGCCCGAAAGTGTGTCGTTGCCGCCTTTGTAGATGTAAACCGTGCCGACTTCTTGATTCAAGTCATTTGAAACAGAATCGTCACCCGTGCCGCCGTAAATGGTTGTGTTCTTCGCGGTATAATTCTCCACGACGTTATTGCCTTCGACCAAATCAATGACGTCACCATTACCGACATTTATGACGGTATCGTTTCCCGTGCCCGCAATGATGGTGGAGTTGGTGCCGCTGTTACCGAGCGAATCATTTCCGCTGCCGCCGTTGATTGAGGCATTATTGCTCCCCGAAATTACACTATCGTTGTCGTCGCCCGCGTCAATCGTGACACCGGAATCGTTTTCCGAATAAATTGAGTCGTCACCTGCGCCCGCGTCGATTGAAACGTTGTCGGCGTAATTGGTTACAGTGTCGTTGCCGTCGAGGGCTTGAATTGTTGCGCCTTCGAGCGTATTTAAAATCTTGTTCGCGTTGTCGTCGCCCATTATGAGCAACGGATTTTCTTCGGAACTTTGTTCAAGGCCCGAAATGTTGACGCTTGCCAAACTTGCCGCGCCGACAAGTGAAATTTTTCCGTCGCCGACCGTGACGATAACATTGTTACCGACAGTTTCTTTCGAGTAAGTGCCGCCCGAAATTGACAGCGTTGAACTTGAATTGAAGCCCACAACAATATCATTGCCGTCACCGTTGGCGTATTCAATCAAATTGTATTCTGCGGTGGCACCGAGGCTGATTCCGTCGTTGGCTGCGCCCATGCTGATTGAAACGTTTGCGCCGCTATTTTCAACGTAATCAATGCCGTCGCCCGCGTCGATTATCGCCGCTTCGCCTGCGTTGTAAATAAGATCGTTATCTGCGCCCGTGGTGATTGAAACGTTTGTGCCGCTACTTTGAACGGAATTTTCGCCGTCGCCCGCGTCGATTTTCACCGCGTTGCCTTCGTTGTAGACTAAATCATTATCTGCCCCCGTGGTGATTGAAACGTTTGTGCCGCTACTTTGAACGGAATTTTCGCCGTCGCCCGTTTCGATTTTCGCCGCTTCGCCAAGCAGGTTAAGAATGTAATCGTTGCCCGCGCCCGTCTTGACTGAAACGTTATCGCCGCCGGGGTGGTATTGCGTGCCTTGCTCGTCCAAAAAAATGCCGTTATAAATGGCGTTGTCACCTTCACCGCCGTCGATTAAAACATTTGCGCCAACGTTGACAATTTCGTCATCGCCGCCGAGTGCTTGAATTGTCGCGCCTTCGAGCGTGTTTTCGTAATAGTTCGCGTCGTCGGTGAGTGTTTTGAGCAACGAATTTTCTTCGGGTTCGTCGGCAGTCTCAGCGGTGACAATATTGTCGAGCGAAGAAAAATTACTATCTGCGGCTACCAAATTGATTGTCCCGACAACAGAGGCGTCCTTAATCACGCTGACGACAAAATCCGTGTAGCCGTTTGAATAGACTTGCCCCGTCGTGACGGAATAATCGCCATCGATAACGAGCTTGTCGCTTGAATTGAAAAATTGGATTGTGTCACTGCCCGACTCTGCGTTGAAGAGGAAAACATTGTTGCCGTCGCTTTGTCCAATGTAGTCGTCGCCCGCGCCCATGTCGATTGTGCTGTTTATGCCGACGTAATTTACAGAATCGTTGCCCGCGCCCAAATCGATAAGATTATTCGTCGCGTTGATGTAAACGAAATCGATTGTGTCATTGCCGTCGCCCGTTTGAATGGTGGAATTTTCGTTGGGGGCGGAAATAAAATCGTTGCCCGTGCCCGTCTTGATTGAGCTGTCCACAACCCATTCGCCGAAAGAAATGCTGTTGTTGCCGTCGCCGAGATTGATGGCAAGATTATGTTGCTGAGTTCCCAAATTAATCACAGTGTCGTTGCCCGCGCCCGCCGTGATTGTGTTGTTGAAAGAGAATTGAGCAGAACTGCCGAGAGACGCCAAATTTTTTCCGTCGCCGAGCGCGATTGAATTTGACGAGCCGTCGACGAGCACCGAATCATCGCCCGTGCCCGCCGTGATTGTGGCGAATTGTCC
The DNA here is from genome assembly GCA_017515635.1 of Selenomonadaceae bacterium. GTDB lineage: Bacteria > Bacillota > Negativicutes > Selenomonadales > Selenomonadaceae > Quinella. The sequence goes on along the minus strand of JAFWFO010000006.1, from coordinate 4,696 downwards.
GCTGCCGACGATTGAATTGTTGCCGTTGCCAGCGTCGATAAAAGTTCCTTCAATGAATTGAATTGTATCGTTGCCCGCGCCGCCCGTCACACTTGCCTTGTGATTCACGCCGACAATATTTTTCGCCGTCGAGCCGGTGTTAATCATTTGATTGACGCCCGTGTTGCCGACGGTGTAAGTTGAGCCGCTTGCCGAACCGAGCGAAATATTTTGCTGGGAAGTCGTGGCGGTTTCAAGCGTCGAATTTCCGCTGACGTAATAAGTTGCGTTGCCCGTGCCGAGATTGACGGTTGCAGTGATGTCGTCCGGCGCAAAATTATCGTTGAGTGTCTGCAACGCCGCCTGACGAGCAAAGTAACGCAGGAACATGTAGCCGCCCGAATAAGCGACTGAATCGCCCGTGTCAATGTCGTTAAAATTCAACGCGCTTGACAGTGACGAGCTGTTGTAAGCCAACTCAAAAATTTCGTTGCCGCGTTCGTCGTCTATGCCGTGCGTAAGTTCCGCCATGCCCTCTTTGATAAATTGCGGCAGATAGGCAAAATTGTTAATGTTGGTCGACATAACGGCGTGCGTGAATTCGTGCGCAAGTGTACGGTCGAGAAAACCTGCGCCGCTTGAGCTTGGAATTCCGTTTTTGTCGTCTTCGGTGTAACTGTTGTAGTAAGCCGTGCTGATTTTAAGTTGAAGCTGTACAACTTGATCGTCGCCGGTGCGATAAGAGGAATTAACCAGCGCAAGCGTACTGCTGCCGAGATATTCAAAACTCAACGTGATGTCGGTAACTTTTGCGGTGTCGCTCTCGAAGCCGAGGTTGTAGCTGTCTTCGTTGAGATTGAGGCTTTCGCTTGCCCACCATTTGAACAGCGAGGCAACCATCATTTTTTGCGAAGAGGTCAACTGATCGTAACTTGTGGCGGTGCCGTCGCCGACGTGAATCGTCAAGCCGCGTGTCGTGAAATTCATGACGGCGGGCGCGACGGTTGAAACTGTGCCGACAGTCGTGCCGTTTTGTGTGACAGTGCCATTTTCGATTGTCACTTCGTCGAGTTTAATTTCAGTGCCGGAAGAAATTTCTTGTGTCGCGGCATCTTGATTGGCAAAATCGTTTTCGAGCGTCGCGGGTTTGTAATTCGGATCAATCGCCACACGTCCTGCGTCGGAGCCGTCCGCTGAAACGTCACCGCTTGCAGAATCGACGCTTGAAAGATTATTTATGTCGAAGCCCGAATTGCTGAGCCATTCGCTGATTGTTTCCGCGCCGATTTTTGCGTTGCCTGCGTTCGTCAAGTCGCTGAACTTAATTTTGCGCGTGCCGGTTGTGTCGGTGACAACGAGCATTGAATTTTCAATCTGCGCGTTGCCGACTTCAAAAGTGCCGCTGATTGTCAACGTGTCGGAGGAATCCAAATCGGTTATCGTGACGGATTTGACGGCGGCGGAAATTTCGACGGTGTCGGAACCTGCGCCCGTAGTTATCGTTGCTTCGTCGGCATTGGCGATAATTTTGTCGGAACCTGCGCCCGCGTTGATTGAATCGCGCCCGCCTGAAGTGATTGTATCTTTGCCCGACGTGGCGTTGACAACCCAGCCTTTTGAACCGGTGTTGATATTTTTCGCGCCGCTCGTCGCCTTGAAAAGATACATGTCGCCATCTTCGGGAACAACGGAGTATTCGGTTTTTTCGACGCCAGTGCCGATAACAAGCGTGTCGCCCGACAAACTTGCCGCCGTGCCGTATTTCGATTTAAGCGCGCTCAAATTCGCGGCGGTAAGTGTCGTGCCGTTTACAACGTCGCCCGCCGTCAAAGTGATATTGGCGTCCGAGCCGGTGATTGCGCCCGTGTCGTCGTTGTCCAAAATAATTCCGCAATAATCTTCGAGGAAAATTGCTGCCTTGCGTCTCTCGATGGCATATTGAACGGTGCCGCTGTAATCACTGTTGTAAGTAGAGGCCGCCGCGTTCAAAATATCTGTGGAAACTTGCGAAATTGTTTGTCCCGCGTAAGACGAGCCGAGAATTTCTTTGACGGCAAGTTTTTCGGCTTCGATTTGGTCGGCAAGCATTTGAGTTTTAATGTCCTGCGCGTTCGTGAATTTCGACGAACTGCGGACGGCCTCATCCAAAATTTTTGTGCCGACGCTTGTTGTGTCGTATGTGTAATTGTTGGCGTTCAGTTCCGCCATAAATTTCTGCATAATTTCTTGTGGGGTCATAAAAAATTCGCTCCTTCCGAAACAAACTTCCTGTTGATGTAAATATCTGTGTAACTGTAACTTAACTGCGTTCGTTTGGCAAGCCTGCGCGGTTTAAAAATTTTTCGGACACGTTGACGCGAAGAAAATTTTTTGCTATCCTTTTCGCGCCGCTCGACACAGGTTTGTAAATCAAACGCAAGTTTGTACCGAAGTCGGCGAGTTCATCCAAGCGGAGGTGTTCAGGTTGTACGCAATTATTAAAACCGGCGGCAAACAATACAAGGTCGCCGAAGGCAGCGAGGTTATCGTTGAGAAACTTGACGCGGCGGAAGGCGACAAAGTCACGTTCGAGGAAGTTTTGGCTCTCGGCGAAGGTTCCGAATTGAAAATCGGTCGCCCGTTCGTCAAAGGCGCAAAAGTTACGGCGAGCGTCGTCAAAGTCGGCAAAGGTCCCAAAATCCGTATCCTCAAGTATCGCCACAAGACAAATTATCGTCGTCGTCAAGGTCATCGCCAGCCGTTCACGAAAGTTAAAATCGAAAAAATCGAGGGCTGAGCAATGATCGTCGCGGAGATTTACAAGCAGGCGGACGGTTTAATCGTTGGCTTTTCGGTCGACGGGCACGCTGACGGCGGAGGCGGTCGCGGTTTCAACATTCACTGCGCGGGCGTTTCAAGTTTGAGTCAAGCGGCGTTCCTGTGCGTAAGAGACCATCTTAAACGTGATTTCGATTGGGACGCGGCGCACGGGCGATTGATGTTGCGCTTGAAGACACCGCCCGACGAATTGACCGAAGCCGTTTTCCAAACAATGATAATCGGTCTGCGCGAAATCGAAAAGCTTGCTCCGCAATTCGTCAAAGTCACGGAAAAAAACTTCCTCGGAGGTGACAAATAATGGAATTCAAATTTGATCTGCAACGTTTTGCACACAAAAAAGGCGTCAGCTCCACGCGCAACGGTCGCGACAGTGAATCGAAGCGTTTGGGCGTCAAAGAACAGGCGGGCACCGTCGTCACGGCGGGCAGTATCCTCGTTCGTCAACGCGGCACGCACTTTCACCCCGGTCACAACGTCGGTATCGGCAAAGATGATACTCTGTTCGCGAAAATCGCGGGCAAAGTCGCATTCGAGCGCAAAGGTCGCTACAATCGCAAAATCAGCGTTTACGCCATCGAAGATTAAACTTATAGCTTATAGCTTTTAGCCAAAAACATCAATCCTAAAAGCTAAAAGCTCAAAGCTTAAAGCTAAAAAACTGTTGACATTCATCGACAGGCGTGCTATTATCTAGCGCGTGCCGAAGTGGCGGAATTGGCAGACGCAGCAGACTCAAAATCTGCCGTAGGCAACTACGTGCCGGTTCGAGTCCGGCCTTCGGCACCAAAACTGAAAATAACAAATCCCCTTCCGAGCGAAGGGGATTTTTCGTTACGAAAATGTTGTAACCAATTTTGTAAACGTCACGGCGTAGCGATAACGCTTAATTTGCGATAACGTTGCGGCGCGTCAACTGGATGCAACGTCACGTTGCTTTTGTTCGGCCATGAATTGCGTCAAAGTTTTTCCGCCGACGCCCCAGTTGTCAAGGTCGTTCTCTTTGATGAGGACGTAGAAAAATTTTTCGTCGACGCCCAAAATTTCGCTCGCAGTTTTCGTCAAGCCCGCGATAAGTTTTTCTTTCTGCTCTTTGGTCGGGTGAACCGCATCGATTGAAATGATTGGCATTAAAACCATCCTTTCTAAAAGCTTTATCGATTCGGCACTTAGGCTTATTAATGTCTGCAACTTGTCTGCCTTAGTGCTTTGTCTGCAAAATTTTATCAAGAATCTCTGCCGTATCTTCCTGTAATTTGAGTGTGTTGTGCGTATATAAATTTTGAGTGATAGAGGGATTCGCATGACCGAGCCGACCTGCCACGCCGTTGGGATTTGCGCCATTTTCAATCAATCGTGTAGCGTGCGTGTGCCGGAAAGAATGTGCGTTCAGCCCTTCATTTCTTAATGCGACCGTAATGCCATTGTGCAAAACGGCTCTGCCGTCATCACGCGTGCAAACCAACGAAACTTTTTCGCCGTCGGGCGCAGGCAACGCTTTGGACTTTCGCTCAATGTGTCCGTCGTTTTCGCGGTAAACATAGACGTAACTGTTGCCGTGCGCCTTTTCGTTTTCGACTTGCTGAGCTTGCCAACGTCGAAGTTCGCCGAGTAAAAAGTCATCGACGATAATGTAGCGGTTGCTTGATTCGGTTTTGAGCGTTGTGAAAAAGTATCCGCTCTTGCTCAAATATTGGAGTTGTTGGTGCAGGTTGATTTTCTTCGCCTCAAAATCAATATCGTTCCACGACAAGCCTAAAACTTCACCGAGCCGCATTCCCGTATGATACAAAAGCAACAACGGGATATACAGCGGCGTGCCGAACGGATATTTTTCGAGGAGCGCGGCAAATTGTTCGGGCGTGATTATGTGACGTTTGGTTATATTCTTCGGCGCGTT
>JAFWFO010000005.1 GCA_017515635.1 Selenomonadaceae bacterium | reverse complement strand
GCCAGTTCGTAGCGTTCTTTGACGGTGCCGTTGGCGATAATTTCTTTGCGCTCGATTTCGAGGGCGATTTCTTTCGCGATTCTTTTGCCGGTTTCGACGCTGTAGTAAAGGGTTGCGCCGTTTTTCGCGATTTTCGTGGTGTAAGTTTTCATTTTGAGTTCCTCCTTAAGGTTTCTCTTTACTGACCCTTGCCGTGACTGCCTCCCTTTCTATTCGGCAAGCTTGTTAATTGTTACTAGCTTAGTTAAGTTTGACTTAACGATTTTTGCTAATATAGCAAATCTAGTTTGCTTTGTCAACAGGTTTGTAAAATTTTCTTTGCTAAAAAGCAAGCGTAGCTTGCGCGCAAATTTTCCTTGTGTTACAATCAAAAAAATGGGAGGTGGTAATTATGACGATAGGGGATGCTTTGAGGCGTTTTCGCGCCGAGTTGAATTTGACGCAGGACGACGTTGCCGAAGTTTTAAAGGTTAGCCGTCAAGCGTATCATTTTTACGAACGCGACAAAGCGAATCCGCCTGCACAAAAAATAGTTGAACTGGCACGAGCTTTTGACGTATCGACAGATTATCTTTTGGGGTTGTCCGACACGCCGCGCCCTGTGCCCACCGACAAAACGCTGGCAATGGAGATAAACAACTGCCGCGATGCGCTTAAAAAAATTTTGTCGATAGCCGACAAAGTAACCGCGCAAGGAGCAACGCCGCAATGAAGATTTACGCCGCCTTCTCGGGCGGTTTTTGTTTGAAGGAGATGAATTTTTATGAGTGAGCTGTCAAAGAAAATTTTGGCGGTTATCGTCGAAAATGCGGATAAATCCGCCGACGAAATTATCAACGCCGTCTGCCGCGCCTTCCCGCTCGAAAACTACGCGACGATTAAAGGTTACATTTATCAATTCCGAAACAATGGCTATCTTTCTTTGCTTGAAGGCGACAATCGGATTATCAATATTCACGTCAATCCGTCGGCTTACGTCGCCTTGCGCGAAGCGGATGACGTGCCCGCTCAAACGTCGTCGACGCAAATTCATATCGGCTCGATAACGGACAGTTCCGTCGCGGGCATTGGCGTCGGCAACAAAAGCAGTGTGGTCAACACGACCGTCACGAACACTTTTGTCAGCTCGATGTGTGGCGGCTTGAAAGATGTCCTCGCCTTAGCGGATAAACAACAGCTGAATCCTTTTGAGCGTGAACAGTTGAAGAAAATCCTCAATCAAATTCTTGCCGCCGTAGAAAAATCGGAGCCGCCGCCGCAAGGATTGATTGAACAACTTGACGCCTTTTTACAGCGCCACTCGTGGATTTCCGCACCGATAGCAACTGCCGCACTTACTGCTTTATCAAAACTTTTCGGCTAGAGCTTCAAAATCGCGTTTGAGTTTTTGCGCTCGCAGGGCATTTGATTCGGAATAAGCTTGAACGGTGCCGGCGTAGCGCATGAAACTTTCGTGCAGAGCGTCAACGTAAGCTTGCAGTTGAGCGGTGTCCGCCGCCAACGTTTCCAAAAGCAACCACAAAAGTTCCAGCTGAATTTCCGTCGGTTGCTTTTTTATTAACGGACGCATTTTTGTTATCGCGTCAGCCATTGTCGGTTGCATTTATGTTTACCTCCTCAAAAAGCTGGCTCGTCGGGGTCGAATTCTCGATTGCCCGAATCTTTTTTTGCGCTCGCGAATTCTATTTGCTCAACGACAATTTCTGTCGACGATTTTTTGTTGCCGTCTTTGTCCTCGTAATTGGATTGTTGAAGGCGTCCTTCAACCAGCAACTTTGAACCTTTGGAGAAATACTTGCTCAAAAATTCGGCAGTCTTGTTGAAGGCTACAAGATTGAAAAAATCTACTTCGCCTTTTTTAAAGGCGCGTGGAACGGCAATACCCGTGCGGGCAACGGTCGTGTTCGCATAGGCTTTAATCTCAACGTCGCGGGTCAAGTTGCCCATTAAAATGACTTTGTTCAAAAAATTCATCTCCTATCGACGAAATTTATAAAGCTGTCAATCTCCTGTTTAAGCGTGACGGGCTTAATCGGCGTGTACCACTTGCCTTTGAAGTAATACTTGCGCACGCGACAAGCCGCCGCGTCAATGTCAATGTCGGGGTCGTCAACGTCATGTTCGGCGACGATGAAAACTGCGGGCTTGCCGACACGAGCGAAGTCGTCACACATGCGCACAAGCGCAAGCCATTGACCGAGCGGCAATTCCTTCGCGCCGTATTTGAGTTCAAACAAAACGTAAGCTTTATCGTGATATTCAATCAAGCCGTCGCAGTCGGTCGGCATACCTTTTTCACCAATTCGGATATTGGCGAAGTCAATCAACTGCCGCGCCCGCCTGCGATTAAGAAACTTGCTGTCCATTGCTGATTCCTCCGAAACGTTATCGCTCAAGCCCACTCTCCGACGTGCAGAGAGCGGGATTCAACGATAAATCTTGCCACGCCGCGCCGCACAAACCGTGCCTTGCCTTGCCGAACCCGACCTAGCCGTGCCAGCTAAACCTTACCTCACCCGAACGTGCCTCGCATCGCCACAAATGACAGGACTCGACATAACATTGCACCGCCAGCTAAACCTTGCCCGACCGCGCCATACCGTGCCGCACACTGCCATACAATGCCACAGTGCACCGGGCACTACCCGACCACAACGTACCGAACCATGCCGGCTAAACCTTGCCCCGCCTTACCGCACACCAATCTAACTCGCACCGCCATACCCAACCATGCCTGCCGAACAGAATTCATCCGTTACTCAATTCGACGTGGAAGGTACCAAATGAGCCGTCTTTTGCAGGACGCCAATCGCCGACGCCGTTGGCAAAGCCGCCGAGATTAAACAGGTTGACGATTTGCTCCGCGCTTATCGCCGTTTCGTTGAAGACGATTTCCAGTTCCGTGCGCCACGTCTTGAATTCGGCGCGATAGCACAGGTCGGCAGTCCCCATGCCGATACGAACCATGTCTTCACGCGGGATAGGTGTGCCTTCGATAACCGCGAATTCGCCGATTGTTTGAAACGCTCCGCGAGCCGTCGTTTTGGCAAGTGCGGCTGTCCCGGCTTTGGCGGCAAGTGCGCCCTGTTGAAAACCGCCGTCAAGTGCCGCAGATTTGAATCCGATTGTCGGGAACCCGAATTTGCTTTGCGGGATAATCTTCGCCAAAACGTCCGCCGCTTGTTCGTCGGTCAAGCCGTCAAGGTCGGGCTTCGGCGTCAACCAGTAAAGCGATTCCGCGAAGTCAACCATCGGGCGGCGAACTTCCTTGCCGTTGGTCGCCTTCTTTTGCTGTTTGTTCAGAATCATAAGCTTAGCCTTTTGGCTCCACGCGTGACTGATGAGCGGACTGTCACCGACGATTTTCAGCGTGAAACGGTTGAGCTTCAACACCGGCAGATTGACGGTTGTGGCTTCTTTCTTTGCAGTCGCCATTTGAAATTACCTCCGTTTGTGCTACAATAAGCACCTAGAAAATTTTTCTTCGCCCACAGGGGCTTATTTTTTTTGCGGCAGGTCGGATTTGAACCGACATACGGTCGTGGCGCAGGTGAAACTCCCGTCTTGGTGTCCCTCGCTCGCGTGTTTTACCTGTTAAACTACGTGCCGCGTGTTGCCGCCCTTGCGGGCGGTAAAAGGTAGGTTTTAAATGGTTGATGAAACATCGGCGTTGCAAGGTTTAACCTCGCGTATTTCAGAAAGGGTAAGGATTGAGTAACGCCAATGCTGAACCTTATGGCAAGGCTCACACCCGCCGAAGAGCGGTCGGCAGGGGTCAACCTTGCGGCTGACATTTATCGAAAAGAATTCTCTCGCTTAAGTGATTAAAGCTTTTTCTTCATTTCTTCCATAAGAGAACCAATGATGAGTTTTTTCGCTTCTTCGTATTTTTCTTTGAATTCGGCTTCAGTTATAATGCCTTTTTCTACGAGCAGGTCGAGCAAGACGGCAAGTCCGAGTGTTGATTGCATTGACGATGCGTTGTCGTTTTCCACAGTGAATCCTCCTAAGTAACTTTGACGCCGAACTCGTCAAGAATCCGCCAACCCTTTTCGTAATGAGAAAAGTTCAACGGCTTGCTGACGAAAATGTCATCGGCGAAAATTTCAACGTCGACGAAATGCAAGCTCAATCGGTCGGCAAGCTCGAAGATAAGCTTTTGGCTAAGCCCGTCGCAGTTAATTTTGAGTGGCGGCTGAACGAACATTTCTTTTCCCTCCCTATTGCCGCTTGTATGTCCAAACGACTTGCAAGAACTTCACGAATTCGCAGATGAATCCGCCGACAAAGCCTGTAATGACGATTATCACAATCATAAGCGGGAACAATGCCACAACGAACGCAATGCCGAGTACAATGTTTTCAATCATGCTTGTCACCTTCGTCTTCGTCGGCATGACGGAGCCAATACAAGCCGAGAATTCCCGTCCAGCAAGCACCCGTCAAAATCCCGAACACATAGGCGAAGAATGCGGGCGGCTCGTGCTCAATGACGGAGTAAAGAAACAACGCCGTTCCGAGTACCACCATCGCGAGTTCAAAAAGAATTGATGACTTCATCTTAATTGCTCCCTTACGTGCCACTGTTCAGCGACAATCTTTCGTTTATATAGGACAGTCGGGCGTAACTCTCGAACGCACTTTTGCAGTTTTTATACGGCAGGTGATAATCGGCACCGCCCGCGATAAGCCCCGCAATAATCGTCCGCGCAATGAATTGAAGTTTCTCGACTTCGTAAAGTTGCCACGCCGCAAGGTCGTCACGTCCGCCGGCGTCAATGCCCAAAGTCTTGTTCAAGAGTTTAGCAAAATTCATGTAGAAAACTTTTTCGCTCGCCTTGCAACCGTGCGACACCGCCCACTCGTAAAGTTCATGTACCGCCGCCGACAAATCTTTATAGCCGCGCTTTGTTTCGGAGCGAATTTCTTGCCACTCGGCATTTTGACGTTGCGACAAGATTTGTTCCATTTGGTTGAACGCTTTGATAAACGCCAACTTGAATTGCTTTGCTTTGTCGCCCGTGAAGCCCGTCACCAACATAAAGAATCCGTCGCGGTTCATAAGGTACATTTTTTGCGGGCGCCCGTAGCTGTCGGAATAAGTTGCCTTGCGAAACATCTCCCCAAATTCGGGGAGGTCTCCATATTGTTCCTCGATGTCTCGGATAACATGGTCGTGACGTTTCCCAAAGTAGTCCGCAACGATTAGCGAAGTCGTCAACGCCTGTTTGTGTTTCAGAAAAACCAATTCTTTCATGTTCGTACTCCTTTCTGTTAAAATTCCCGTGAAAGGTGGTGATGCAACAAGTTTGTCATGAAAGGGGGTGAATCTGATTGACGGATATTCAAAAGCTCAAATACGACCTTGCCTTGAGTTGCGCCCGCATAATCGTCGAAGCTAAGCACGTGTACAATCCCGCTGACGATAACGTTGTTGAACTTTACTCCGCTTTGCTTGACGAATTTACCGATTGTTGCCGTGGAATAAGCAAGCTCGGTGACGCCAACGAGGAGCAACTTAAAGAAGCTCTTGAACACCTTCGGGCGGAATAATAGGCTCGTTTAAAAGCATACCGCCGCGCCGCGAATCACTTTTCTCAAGCAGATAACGCAACCTGCTGAATTCGTGGCGAGTAAAGCCTTGCCGCTTGCATTCCTCCAAAATGCGTACGTGCAGGGCTTTTACTTTTTCTTCGTCTGCTTTGACTTCCCAACGCGTCATTTACGTTGTCGCCTCCTGCCATTGCTTACGAAATGATTAACAGAATTATCGCCACGATGAACGCAGTAGCTGAAGTGCTTGCGTTGCGCCGAATCCGCCTCCGAATTTCAATCCGTGTTTTCTGTTCCGAAAAATTTTCGCGGGTGACAGAAGGAGTACTCGGCGGCTTCATTGGTCGCGACGGTCTTGTTGGTCTTGTCCACGTAACCTTCAAAATAATTCGTCCTCACACCGCCGCTCGGCGGTAAAACTTACGTCGTTTTGTGGTTAAAAGAATCAAAAAAAATAACCTCCATGGGAACGTTAAAATTCTTTTCCATCTTCAACATTGTCGCGTTATCGGGAAGTGTGCGCCCTATTTCCCATGACTGCCAGCCCTGTTGTGAAACACCGTATTCTTTAGCGATTTCCAACTGCGATTTTGCGCCGCGCAAATCTTTTAAGAGATTTTTTTTCATCTAGGCACCCCCTTTGTGCTACTTAATTTTGTTGTTAATATTAAAACTTCAAAACGTAGTTGTCAACACTTAGTTTAAAAATTTTGTTGTAGCACTTCAAAGAAACAACAGGTTGCAGTATAATTCCTGTCAAAGGAGGGGAGCACGATGGTTATCGACAGGCTTAAAGGATTAAGGGCTTCAATGAAAATATCTCAGAAAGATTTCGCGCAAGCACTGAATGTATCACAACAAACCGTAGCGAGTTGGGAGAGCGGTCGAACAGAACCTTCAAACACCGCATTGGGAGAAATTGCAGATTATTTCAATGTGTCGACAGATTACTTGCTCGGTCGTGACGCGGTAAAAGCCACTCCTCTTTCGGACGAACAAGCAACTTTGCTCAACGGTTTTGCCGCGCTCAATTCAGCTGGGCGAAAATTATTGGTTGGTGTGTTGAATTCCCTGCGCGTGTCACATGCGGCAATTTTGTAATTCGGGGGTGACGCCATGAAGAAACTTTTTGCGGTCGCTTGCCTCGTCGCGACGATTTTTATCTGCGGTTGCGGCGGCGAAAAATCTGCCAAACAACCGCCTCCAAAGCCCACAATTACGGTAGCCGACGCTCAAACAAAGTTGGCAGAATTATCGACGGGGCTTGACGTTCGCGGCGACGACATGAAGGAAGTTACTTTTTATCGTTGCCCTATTGATTCCGATTCACGCCCGCCAATTTGGATAATCCCTTACGTCGTTGCCGATAAGAATTTCAATGCGGCGTTGCGTCAAGATATTCTTTATGTCGGACGCGAAACGCTGTACTTTGACAAGCTCTATATCAAGACTTCGAGCGGCGTTGAAACGTTCCAATATCCGAAAACGGTTAAAAGCGTCAATCGCGGTTACGTTGGCGAAGAATATGACGGGCTAATGTCAAACGAGCTTTATCGGAAACTTCAAACGGCAGTAAGCGAAGGCGGCGCGAAATTTCGCTTTGAAGGCAGGTCGTTCGCTGAACGTGAATTGACGCCGAAAGAAATTGCGAACATGGATAAGGTTTTCAAGATATACGAGTTGCTTAACTCCGTTGACGTTGAAAAATAAAAAAAGCCCTCCTAGGCGGAGGGTAATTTTTTAGGAGTGATTGAAATGCAATTCGGACGCGGCTACGTCTGCCCCGACAAAGGCGTTATACACGATGTCGAATTTGTCTTTGACGGCGACAAATTGACGGCGCGTTGTACCTGCTCAAGTTGCACCGGCGGGCGCGTTTGCCGACATATCGAAAGTTATTTGAGCGAACCGCCGATGTGTGAAGTCGTCGGAAAATACCCGATGGTTGTCGAGCAAATCCCGCACGTAACGTACAAATTTCACGTGAGCAGAGAATGACGAGGTGATTTCCGATGGCGCAAGTCCGAACACGCAAGCGCGGCAAGACTTTCAGCTACATTTTCGAGGCGGGCAAGGCTGTCGACGGCAGGCGCAAGGTCGTCGAAAAAGGCGGTTTCCCAACGAAAGACGCGGCATATAAGGCGGGTGTGGCGGCGTACAATGATTTTCTTCACGGCAACATTGGCATCACAAGCGAACGCGTCACGCTCAAAGATTTCATGACCGCGTGGCTTGATAACGTCGTCACGGCGAACGTCAAATTAACAACAATGCAGAAACATCAATCGCATTTTAAGAATCAAATTTTGCCGCATTTGGGCGAAGTGAAAGTTCAAGACTTAACACCGGCAATAATTGACGAGTGGATGCGTAAACTCCTTCAAACCGGGCTTGCCAAAAACACGCTGTCGGCAATTCATGCACTGATACATAACGCATTGGATTATGCCGTCTACCCTGCGCAACTGATTTCGTCGAACCCCGTCGCGTATATCAAAGTCCCGAAAAATGCGCCGCGCAACGTCATTGAACGCAAGATAATCACGCCCGAACAATTCAGCGCATTACTTGAAAAATATCCGTTCGGGTCACCGTTTTATATCCCGTTGCTGTTGCTTTATCATACGGGTATGCGCCTCGGCGAAGTTTTAGGTTTGTCGTGGAGTGATATTGACTTCACGGCGAAGAGAATTACCTTGCGACAACAAGTAGTTTACATAAACAAGCGCGGGCATTTTTTAACGTCGCTCAAAACCGAATCAAGCAACCGTTATGTACTCGTCGACGATTTTTTGTTGGGCGAACTTCGCCGTTGGCAAGTGCAACAAGCCGAAAACGAAAAGCACTTCGGCGACAGTTACGTCTACGTCTACCGTGAAGCCGACGGGCACATTGAGCGACAATCGAAGTCGTTGCCCGCTCCCGACGGTAAAAAAGTTTCGTTGGTCTGCGTTCGTGATGACGGCAGAATAATCGTGAAAACTTTTTTCACGCGGATATTGAGGAGTGAAGGGTTAAACGCTCATTCATTCCGCCACACACACGCAACACAGCTGATTGAAAACGGCGCGGCTCCTAAAGGCGTGGCAGGTCGGCTCGGTCACTCAAACACGCAGATAACGCAGAATCTGTACACGCACAACACCGTCAAATTACAGGAGGAAACGCTTGCGATTTTTGATAAAAATCTGCAGACAAAGTGACTTTGCAGACAGGACGCAGACAAATATCGTGCAGTATATTAATATTTAAAGTTTTGCGGGAGGCGTGAACATGGTCGGTATCGTCATTGTTTCGCACAGCCAAAAACTTGCCGAGGGCGTCGTCGAACTTGCCAAAATGATGGCGTCGAATGCTCCCGTTGCGGCGGCGGGCGGCCTTGAAGACGGCAATTTCGGCACGAGCTACGAAAAAATTTCAAGCGCGATTGAGTCAGTTTATTCGGCGGACGGCGTTGCAATTTTAATGGACATGGGATCTGCCGTTATGACAACCGAAATGGTGCTTGAAGATTTGGAGCGCGACAACGTTAAAATGTTGGATTGTCCGCTTGTCGAAGGTGCCGTGCTTGCCGCAGTCGAATCAGCGGGCGGAATTTCGCTTGACGATTTGGCAAAAAAAATTGACGAAGTTCGCGCCGTCAAAAAGCTCGACGAATAAATTTCACGTCCAAAAAATTTCTGCATAAAAAAATCTGTGCGGCGTTATCGCAAAAAAAATCCCCGCTCACACGAACGGGGAAATTTTTTTGCAATCAAGTTTCCGTCAGATTGTTTCAAATTTGCAGGGCGTCAAGAAATTTGAGCAAGGCTTTTTGAGCTTCGGGCGACAAATTATTAAACGCGTCGACGAGTTTTTTTTCGTCGCCCGTGAGTCGCGGTGACGTGTCGACAATCTGCGCGGGTTGTGTGTGATTCAATTCGCCGCATGTCTCCGCCGCGTGATTCTGAATAAATTCGTCGACAGCGCGACGGAACATTTCCATACGCCCAATTCCCAACGCCGCCGCAGTTGCCGTGTACTCGCTCCCCTTCCCCTTACGTGCCCAAAACTGAATCTTGTCGAAGTTCGCAGCTTTATACTCCTGGTTGGTTGCCACAGCTCATACATCCTTCGCGGGAAAAAATTTTTTGCAATTAATCTTCGGGCGGGTCGTCAAAGCCGATAATCCACGTGGCGATAAATCCGACGACGTAAGCCGTAACAAGTCCGACAAAGTAAATCGCAATGTTATTCGTCGTGGCGGCAAGCGGCAAGCCCGAAATTCCCAACGTCGCCGCACCAACCATGAAATTCGCTTGAATTGCACCGCCGAACGCTCCGCCGATACACGCGCCGATAAACGGTTTGCCCAGCGGAAATGTCACGCCGTAAATCAAAGGTTCGCCGACGCCCATCATGCCGACGGGTAATGCCGACGCTACAGTTTTTTTGAGGAATTTATTTTTCGTCTTGAAGTAAACCGCGATTGACGCGCCGACTTGTCCCGCGCCCGCCATTGCCAAAATCGGCAACAGAATCGTTACGCCGAATTGCGAAATTAAATCGACGTGAATCGGCGTCATTGCCTGATGAATTCCCAACATGACGAGCGGCAACCATACGCCCGCCAAAACGAAGCCGACGACCGCGCCGCCCGATTGAATTGCAGTTGTCGCCGCCGTGCCGATTGCGTCCGAGAGCGCGCCGCCCACGGGTTGCAACAGAAAAATTGCCGCCGCGCCCGCGATTAAAACCGTTACCAACGGCGTCAAGAACAAGTCGAACATTTCGGGAATAATTTTGTGCAATTTCTTTTCGAGCCACGACGCGAACGCCGCAACGATTATCACCGAGATAACGCCGCCGCGCCCCGGTACAAAAGCTTCGCCGAAAACATTTATCGACGCAAGTTCGGGGTGAGTCATCAACGCCGCAAGCACGCCGCCGAGAATCGGTGTCCCGCCGAAAACTTTTGCCGCGTTCACGCCGATAAATAAATTCATGCCCCAAAAGACCGCGTTGCCCGCCACAGCCAAAAGTTGAACAATCGGATCATTTTCCAGCGCGGGCGAAATTTTTATTGCCAGACTGACAAGCCCAGTTATCAAGCCGCACGCGATAAAACCGGGTATCAGCGGCGTAAAAATGCTCGCAATCTTTTTGAAAAATAATTTGACGGGCGTGGCATTTTTGGCGCGAATTTTTTCATGCAGAGCTTTGCCGTCGCCGACTTTGACCGTGTTCGTTTCGTGTAAAATTTCATTGACGACGCCCGTGACTGAAGTTGCCTTGCCCGCGCCGAGGATAACTTGCACTTCGTCGCCGTCCACGTTGACGCCCAAAACGCCGTCAATTTTTTTCAGCGCGTCAATCATAAAGTCGTTTTGCTCAACAAGGCGCAGGCGCAAACGCGTCATGCAATTCGTCGCTTGAATCACGTTCGAGTACATGACGTTGCCCGTCCCGCCGACCGTGTCCAAAATTATTTTCGCAAGCTCCTCATTAGTAATTTTAATCGTCTCCCATCAAAACGTTAGCTTTGAGCTTTGAGCTTGAAGCTTTAAGCTTTAAGCTTTTAGGAAAATCGTCGCATCTCAAAAGAACGGCTCAAAATATCCCCAACGAACTTCGCCGTTTTCGTATGAGCCCGGCGTTTCGTCGTAAGTCACGCAAAAACGATAATATTCGCCCGCGCCGATGTTGTCGTCAATTTGCGGATCGAAAACGTATTCGACGCCGTCAATCGCAATGACGCACCAAATATGCCCCGTCATGCCGCCGGACGCCCGCGCAGTTTGTCCGTAAACCGTGTAGCAATTCAAGCCGATTGCACGAGCCAACGCGGCGAACGCACAAGAATAATCGTCACAAGCCCCGACGTGCCCGACCAACATGCCGTAAGCGCGAGCCGTGCCGTTTGCTTCGGGGAAGTCGAGCCGCAAAACGTTATCGCCGTAACTGCAGGTGTCGACGAGATAATTATAGCACGCCAAAATTTTTTCGTAAGTCGACATGCCGTCGTAAGTTATCTGCTCCAAAGTGACTTGAACAATGTCGTCGCAATAATCTTCGCCCGAAAATGTCGGATAAAGTTCCGCGTTGTTCAAAAGATATTCGGCGTCTGCGGCGTTGACGTGACTTGTCAGCAGGAAAAAAACTGCCGCGCACGTCGCCAAAAAATTTTTCATCGTTTAACCTCCAACCACTCAGACCACGGCAAGCCGATTTGTTCAGCTCGCGTGCCTTGAATGAATTCATAAAACAGCCGAATTTTTTTCGCACGGTCGCGGGCATTTTTCGCGTAAAAGTCATCGCCCTCCGGCTCAAGCAAAAGATTCGAGCCGCCCAAAAGATATTGCCGCCGACAAATTTCCTCAAGCGACAATTCGGGATTTTTCATTATGTCATACATCACCAAAAAAGTTGTCGTGCGTCCGTGTCCCGCTTGACAATGGAAGTGCAACCAATTTTTTTCGGGCAACATCACGACGAAATTTATAAATTCGTCGACGATTTCGGGTGCGGGAAATTGCATGTCCGCCGCCGCAAATCTTTTGTATTCGACGCCGAGTTGTTCGCAAATTTCGCGCTCCGTTTTCACAATGCGGGGAATTATCGTTACGGGCTTGAAAATTTGTTTGTCGGCGTTGCCCAACGGCTCAAATGTCGTTTCGACGCCGCGCAGATTTTTCAGTCGTTCAATTTCGTCCGCCTCAACTTCGTAAGAATTTTTCCCCGCGTTGGCTGAATTTTTTTCAATGTACCAACTGACGGGCAAACTGTTCGCGAAGCCGTGAGATTCCTGACGCAAATCGACGACGAAAAGTTTCGCTTCGGGCACGTAATCCGAAATTTTTTCGTGTAACGTCGACAAAGCCGCCTCTGAAGGTTGTCCGCTTGCCGAAGCGTTAAGTTCGTCCAAACCTGCGCGGGTTGGTTCTTTACCGCGAGCGTCGACGTGCCAATCGTCCGTCATCATCCGAAAATTTCTGAGTTCTTCGGAAGCGGAGCCGTCAAGTCGCCACGTGCCTACAGCTTTTGCCGCCGCAACGGAAAAAATCGCTACGCTCAAAAAAATTGCCGCGCATAGAAAAATTTTCTTCGCCAAAGTTTTCACCTCCCGACAAAATCATTTGGGCGCAAGTCTAACAATTTATTGCGGTTCGGTCAACGTCTTTAAAAATTTTTCGCGGCAGGAAAATTCGTGCGCTGAAAGAAATATTTCAGTCGAGGAGGTGAGCTTGTGAAAGAACGAATTCACAAAGACGTTGTGATTATCGGCGCGGGAATGGCGGGCTTGACGGCGGCACTGTACGCGGGGCGCATGAATCTTGATACGCTGGTTTTGGAAAACGCGATTATCGGCGGACAAATCGCCAACGCGGTCGACATTGAAAATTTCCCCGGCCTCGCGTCCGTCAGCGGCAAAGATTTAATTTCTGCTCTCCAACGTCAAGCGGAAAGTTTCGGCGCGGTTATCGACGAATTCGACGAGATTGAACGCGTCACGCTGAAAACTTCGCCGAAAATTATTGAGACGCAAGAAAAAATTTACGAGGCGGACGCGGTGATTATCGCTTCCGGCATGAATCGCAGAAAAATTCCGCTCGCCGAAGGTCGCAAGTTTGAAACTCGCGGCGTGCATTATTGCGAACTGTGCGACGGTCATGCTTACGTTGGCAAAATCGTTGCGGTTATGGGCGGCGGCAATGCGGCTGTCGACGCGGCAAATTTCCTGACGAAATACGCGAAAAAAATTTATCTGATTCACCGTTCGGAACTTCGCGCCGATGAAGTTTCGCAAAAACGTCTTCGCGCCAACGAAAAAATTACCGTCATGTTGCAGACAGAAATTAAAGCTCTGCGCGGCGGCAAACGGCTTGAGGAAATTGAAATCTTCGACAAAGTTTCGGGTGTGACAAAAGTTATTGCGGTCGACGGGATTTTTGTTAATATCGGTGTCGAGCCGAATACAAAACTTTTTTCGGACGAATTGACTTTGAGCGCAAGCGGCAGAATCATTGCCGGTGAAGATTGTCGCACGAACATTGAGGGAGTTTTTGCGGCGGGCGACGTTCGCGAAAAAGAAATTCGACAACTCACGACTGCGGCATCCGACGGCACGACTGCGGCGTTGCTTGCCGAAAAATATTTAGCAAAACTCAAGGAGGCTGATTAATTTGATTACTGTTTTCGGATTTGAAGGTTGCCCCTATTGCGTCAAAACAAAACGTTATCTCGAATCTCGCGGCGTCGAATACAATTATCGCGACATCGAATTGAGCGCGGAGGCCGCCGCCGAATGTCAAAGAATTTCGGGCGATTTGACTGTCCCCGTGACGACCGTTGACGGCGTTAATTTCGTCCTTGGCTTCGACAAACGCGCAATCGACGAACTTATAGCTTCGGCTTGAGGAGGTTACAACATGAACGTTTACGATTTCATCGTCAAGACCGGAAGTGGCGAAGATAAATCGTTGGCGGATTATCGCGGCAAAGTTTTGCTTATCGTCAATTTGGCGACCAAATGCGGCTTCACTCCGCAGCTTAAAGAATTGCAGGAACTCTACGACACGTACAAAAATCGCGGCTTTGAAATTCTCGGCTTTCCGTCCGACCAGTTCGCGAATCAATCCCCCGGTACCCACGACGAAATTATGCAATTCTGCAAGCTCAATTATGGTGTAACGTTTCCTGTTTTTGCCAAAGGTGACGTGCGCGACGAAACGGCTCAACCGCTGTACAAATATCTGACGGAGCAAACAAAGTTCGCGGGCTTCGATATGAGCCACCCCGTTGCTCAACCGCTTGTTGATGTCTTGAATGAAGAATTTCCCGATTATCTCAAAGGCGACGGCATCAAATGGAACTTCACGAAATTTTTGATTGACCGCGAAGGAAACATTGTTGCGCGTTTCGAGCCGACGACTTTACCTTCAGCAATCGCCAAAGAGATTGAAAAACTTTTGTAAGCTCAAACAGACAAAAAAATTTCCCCTGCTTAACAAGCGGGGGATTTTTTCATTGCGATAATTTTACTGCGCGGGAGTTTCGGCGGGCGTCGACCAGAAATTTTCGTCGAACAAAATTTTTCCCGCGTCGACTTGATGCCGCAAAAGTTTTTCAGCCGTTTGAAGTTGCGCGTCCGTCGTGTCGTCCGTCTGCAAGTTGTAAATATGTTGGGGCACAGCGTCCTGTTTAATTTCCACGTCAGGCAAAATTCCTTCGCCGTCGATTGAGCGGCCGAGCGGCGTGTAATATTTCGCGATCGTCAATTTAATTCCGTCGTTGTGCGCCATCGGGATTAAAGTTTGCACGGAACCTTTGCCGTAAGATTTTTCGCCGACGACAATGGCGGCTTTGGTGTCTTGAAGTGCACCGCTCAAAAGTTCCGACGCGCTTGCGCTGTTTTCGTCGAGCAGGACGACAATCGGGAATTTCGCCGCCGACAAATCCGAAGTGTAAACTTCTTTCGAGCCGTCGCGTTGAATCACGGAAGTTATCGTGCCGGCGGGAACAATTTCGCGAGCGACTTCGACGCAACTTGTGATGACGCCGCCCGGATTTTGCCGCAAGTCGAGAATCAAACCTTTCATGCCGTCGCGTTCAAGTTCAGCGAGCGTCGTTTTAAATTCTTCGCCCGTGTTTTCGCTGAAGTTGGAAATTTTCATGTAGCCGAGTTTGTCGTCAAGCATTTTGCCCGCAACGGTTTTCGTCTTGATAATTTCACGCGTCAAGTTATAAGTCTTATCTTCGATTCCTTCGCGCCGAATCAAAATTTCGACGTTCGTGCCGACTTCGCCGCGAATTCTCAGCGCGACTTCGCCGGGAGAAATTTCAGTAACGGGCGTTCCGTCGACAGCCAAAATTTCGTCGTTCGTCTGCAAGCCCGCACGTTGACCGGGGCCGTCGGGAATGACGCTCATGATTTGCACGCCGCCGTTTTTAAAACCCATGTAAACACCGATGCCGCCGAAACTGCCCGAAGTTTCCGCACGCAAAGCACTGTAAATTTGCGGCGCGAGATAAACCGAATGCGGATCGCCGAGCGAACCGACCATGCCGCCGATTGCCCCGTCGATTAATTTGCCGCGTTCGACTTCCTGAACGTAATGCCCTTCGATAAATCTGAGCGCAACAAAAAATCTGGCGAGGTCAAGCGCGGTTTTGGAATTGACGCCGAGCACAAAACAAATCAGCCCCACCGTCAACGCCGAACTTATCAGCGCGACAAGAATTATCGTCAGGAAAAAATGTTTTCTAAACAAGTCAACGCCTCCCGAAAAAACTTTCAAGCAAAAAAAGTTTCCGTTACTATAGCAGTTCAATCTGAAAAGTTGATTAAAATTCGTTTGCCGCGCTGTGCCGATTGTGTTAAGATACGCACGGTTACTTTTAAAAAGTCTCGAATCGTTTTTGCAACGTTAAAAAATTTTTGAAGCAATCACCGCGTGCGATAATGCACTCGTTAAATTTTTGGAGAGCAACGGCGAATGCGAACCGGTGAGCATTCGGTATTGCATCCAATTTGTTTAACCGCTTACTGTTCAAGCGTTATCGTTTTGAACAACAGCGAAAAATTTTTGGAGGCCTTGACATGAAATCGATTTGTGTGATACCTGCGCGCTATTCTTCGACGCGTTTGCCGGGTAAACCCCTTAAAGAAATTTGCGGCGTCCCGATGATTTGTCGCGTGTGGCAGCGGGCGAGCCGTGCAAAATCCGTCGCCGATGTTATTGTCGCAACTGACGACGAAAGAATTTTTGACGCCGTTGAAAAATTTTCGGGGCGGGCGATTATGACGCGTGCCGACCACAAAACGGGCACCGACCGCCTTGCCGAAGTCGCAGAAAAATTTCCCGACGTTGATGTTATCGTCAATGTTCAGGGCGACGAGCCGTTGATTGACCCGTCGTTGATTGACGAACTGATTGCCGAATTCGCCGACGAAGATTTACAGATGGCAACCGTCGCGACGGAGCTTACCGACGACGCCGAGTTTAAAAATCCCAACAACGTTAAAGTCGTCCTCGACCGCTACAACGACGCAATGTATTTTTCGCGTTCGCCGATTCCTTATCCGCGCAACGCAGGCAAGTCGAAAATTTTCAAGCACATCGGCATTTACGCTTACCGCAGAAATTTTTTGCTCGACTACGCGAAAATGGAGCCGACACCGCTTGAGCAGGCCGAATCACTTGAACAGTTGCGCGCTTTGGAAAACGGCTTTAAAATTCGTGTGATAAAAAGTTCCTGTCGATTCGTCGGCGTAGACACTGAGGAAGATTTAAAACTCGTCAACGAAATTTATCGTCAAGAACCGGAGGGCGACGACCATGACTAACGAAGAAAAAATTTTGCAGATGCTCGGCGAATTGCAAGCCGACGTTAAAGCCATCAAAGAGAAACTGCAAATTTCTAACGTTCACACACCCAACAGAGAGCGATTCACTCAATTTCTCAAAAGTCTCTTAGATACTCCTCAGACGCCCGAAGACATTGCCGAAGGCGACGAACTTTTGAGGAATTACCGCGAGGCTAAACGCAACAACGCGATCGCCGCCGCCGAAAAAGCGGGCTTGAAAGTTGTTTATGTTTAGGAGGGATTTTAAATGTCTGACACGGAAAAAAAATTACAAGAACCTCCGAAAGATAATCCGCCGCGAAAAAAATTGACTGCACGTGAAATTATTCTACGCATGAGCAAACTTTTGACGAAAGACGAGGCTGAAGAATTGGCGACAACATTTTATGCGGAACGAGCGAAACGCAGAGGCGAGGCACTTTGAGGAAGCGAATTGTTTATAACTTGGACTCCTGCACGATTATTGAGATTTTGCGCAGTAATCCGACCGTCGTAAATAACATGCTTAAAGCCGTCGGAACGAAAAACAAAATTGCCATTTGTTCAGTCGTTTATTATGAGGTCATGCGCGGTTACGATTGAGACATAAATCGCCAAAAAGTAGAAGTTTTCAACGCTCTTTGTAACGACGCCAAGCGTTTTAAGCTTAACGATAAAGCGGCGGGCTTTGCGGCAGAAATTTATCGCTACCTGTGCAAGCGCGGACAAAAAATCGAGGACGACGATATTTTTATTGCCGCGATAACTTTGGCGAACGACGCGATTTTGATAACAGACAACGTCAAACATTTCGAGCGCGTGCCGAATTTAAAAGTCGTTAATTGGAAAGATTTGGGTGATTAAAATGAACATTGTCAAAGTCGGAAATATCGAATTCGGCGGCGGGCAACTCGTCTTGATGGCGGGGCCTTGCGTGCTTGAAGGTTTTGAACGCAGTCTTTTTATCGGGCGGCGTGCGAAAGAAATTGCCGAACGTTTGAAAATCCCGTATATTTTTAAGGCGTCATTTGACAAGGCAAATCGTTCGTCGATAAAAAGTTTTCGCGGCCCCGGTCTCAAAGACGGCTTGAAAATTTTGGCGGACATCAAACGCGAATTGAACGTCCCAATCGTCACGGACATTCACGAAAGTCATCAGGCGGCTCCCGTCGCGGAAGTCGCTGACATTTTGCAAATTCCCGCGTTCCTGTGTCGTCAAACGGATTTGCTTGTCGCGGCGGCGAAAACCGGCAAAGTCGTCAACGTCAAGAAAGCTCAATTTTTATCTGCGCGGGACATGTCGAACGTCGTCGAAAAACTTCGTGCAAGCGGCACGGAAAAAATTTTGCTCACCGAACGCGGAACTTCTTTCGGCTATAATAATTTGGTCGTCGACATGCGCGGTCTGCCGATTATGCGCAGTTTCGGTTGCCCCGTGATTTTCGACGGAACTCACAGCGTGCAACTGCCGGGCGGCGCGGGAACTTCTTCGGGCGGTCAACGCGAATTTGTCGAGCCGTTGGTTAAAGCGGCGTGTGCTGTCGGCGTGGACGGTTTATTTCTTGAAGTGCACGACAACCCCGCCGAAGGTCTTTCGGACGGCGCGAACATGATTTGTTTGGACAATCTTGAAAAACTTTTGGCGAACGCTTTAAAAATTCACGAGGTCACAAAATGATTAAAGAAAAAGCGATTGAAACTTTGCAGATTGAAGCGGCGGCGGTCGAAAATTTAATCCCGCGCATTAACGAGGAATTTGTTGCGGCGGTGAAAACAATTATGAGCTGTCGCGGGCGCGTTGTCGTGACGGGCATGGGCAAATCCGGTCACATCGGCAAAAAAATTGCGGCGACTCTCGCGTCGACGGGCACGCCGTCATTTTTCATGCACCCCGCCGAAGCTTATCACGGCGATTTGGGAATGCTCACCGAAAAGGACGTTTTGATTGCCATTTCAAACAGCGGCGAATCTTCGGAGATCGTCAACATTTTGCCCGTCGTGCGGCGAATCGGCGCGGAAATTATTGCAATGAGCGGCAAGCGAACTTCGACGCTCGGCAAGAACTGCGATTATTTTATCGACATCGGCGTTGAGCGCGAGGCGTGTCCGTTGGGCTTGGCTCCCACGGCGTCAACAACTGCAACTTTGGCAATGGGCGACGCGTTGGCTATGGCGTTGATGGACGAAAAAAAATTCACGTCGAGCGATTTTGCATTGTTCCACCCGGGCGGCGCGCTTGGACGAAAACTTTTGCTCACTGTCGGCGACGTTATGCACAGCGGCAAAGACAATCCGATTGTCTCTGTCGGTGCCACGACGAAAGATGCGCTGTTTGAAATGACGGCCAAAGGTTTGGGCGCAGTTTCGGTTATCGACGCCGATAAAAAATTCGTCGGGCTGGTTACTGACGGAATTATTCGCCGTGCGTTGGAAAAAAATCACGACTTCCTTGACGAGCCTGTCGAACACGTCATGTTCACGACGCCGCTTGTTATCAGCGCGAACAAACTTGCGGCGGCGGCTCTTTCGGTCATGGAAAAACACAAACCGCGTCCCGTGACGGTGCTGCCCGTTCTTGACGAAAATAAATTCCCCGTCGGCATGATTCACTTGACGGACTTGTTGCGGCAAGGAGTTGTTTGACGTGAAATTTTCGAGCGATGCCATCGACCGCGCCAAACGCGTCAAATTGATTATTTTTGACGTAGACGGCGTTTTGACGGACGGCAGTTTGAATATCGGCGCGAACGGCGAAATTTTTAAAGCGTTCCATTGCCGCGACGGTTTCGGAATTACGCTTGCGCATTCGTGCGGAATTAAAACCGCGATTATCACCGGCCGCACTTCCGAAATCGTTTCCACACGTGCCGCCGAGCTGAAAATTTCCGCCGTGTTTCAAGGCAACCTGAACAAGCGCGGTGCTTACAAAAAAATCAAAGAGCAATTCGGCTTGACGGACGACGAAATTTGTTACGTTGCCGATGATTTGGTTGATTTGCCCGTTTTCGTTCAAGTCGGTTTTCGTGCGGCCGTCGGTGACGCTTCGCCCGAAGTTATCGAACGTGCTCATTTCGTCGCAGAAAATTTCGGCGGGCGCGGCGCGGTTCGCGAAGTCACAGAATTTATTTTGAAGGCACAAGGATTTTGGCAAGCGATTATCGAACGCTACATTTCGCCCGATTTAAAAGACGACGTTACAAATCTCAATCAGTGACGGAGGTAATTTCATGATTGAACTTTCGGGATTGCGCAGGTACGTAACAGACAGAGACACGGCACGACTTGAGGCGGACATAAAATTTATCGACATGAAGGAAGCTTGCCCCGCCGAAACAATGTGGGTTGAAATTGACGCGAATTACGGCGGACTACTCGTCGACGACACTTATGATCCGTTTATGCTCGTCGCGCTGTATTTGGCAATGTACAATCACACCGATTTAAAAATTCGCGGCAACGTCTCAAAAAAACTTTATAAAAATTTGACGTGGTACGCGCAAAAAATTCTGTGCGACTTTTCGAGCGACCTTGTGCCCGTAAAAATTTTCGTCGACGGTTTTGCTCCGACAAACGTCACGGGGACATTAATTGGCACGGGCATTTCTTGCGGCGTGGATTCGCTCTCGACGGTTTACGACCGCTTTGTTTGCGAAGATGACCCCGATTATCGACTCAACGCGCTGTTTTTCTTCAACTGCGGCTCCAACGGCAGAGGAACACACGATTTCATTCCGATTATCGCGCAAAGCCGCTGTCAACGCGCCATTGCACTTGCAACCGAACTTAACTTGCCGCTCGTTCCGATTGATACCAATCTCCACCAATTCTATCGCGAGGAATATAAGGATAATTTCTTATTCTTGTCGATTTATGCTTGCGTGCTTGCTTTGCAAAATGCTATAAGGCGTTATTATATATCGAGCGCTTGCAGTTACGGTCAGATTAAAGCCAACGGCATTTCCTTCGAAAATCACGATTTGGCAAGTTTCTGCGAATCATTTTTCGTGCCGCTGATTCAAACGGAGCGCACGGAATTGATTATCGACGGTTGCCAATACACTCGCGTCGAAAAAACTGCAAAGCTCGCCGACTGGGACATTGCGCAAAAATATTTGAACGTCTGTAACGTTTACAGCGAAGACTCGCATAATTGCGGAGGATGTGTGAAATGTTTGCGGACTTTGCTCGCGCTGGAAATTTTGGGCAAGCTTGATACCTTTGCAAACATTTTTGACATTGAGCGATACAGATCTCAAATGATGAATTACAAAATTTACACAGTGATGAAAGCCGACGAAGATGTTTTTGCGAAAGAACTTTTCGATTTGGCGAAGAAGCACAATTTCCCCCTGCCGACGCGCCGAGATTGTTACACGCTCGGCAGGCAGGTCGTGATTGTGGGAGACAATTTTGAAATGTTTGCGGACTTTAATCATGCCTGAGATTTCCGGCAAACTCAATGACTCCGTCAAAATTTTTGACGTTGAGCAATGAAGCCGAATTTATGCATTACAAAATTCATACGTTGTTGTCTTCCGCCGCCGCTGTTTTTTTGAGAAAAAATTTCCCGATACCGAAACGCCATTAAACGGCAACTTCGCGGTCATGAACAACGAATAAATTTTCGGAGGTAAAAATGCTTTACAACACGCTGATGATGATGAGCAGACTGATTCGGTTCCTGCCCTATGACTTGCTTTTGTTCCTTGGGCGGGTGCTGGGGAATTTGTATTACCTGCTTATCAAAAAGCAGCGCGAACGGGCGGTTGCACAGATGATGCCCGCGTTGAACGTTTCCGAAGACGAGGCGCGAAAACTTGTTCGGGCGTCGTTCGTGAATTTGGCGCGGAACATGCTGGACATTTTATACATGCCGAACCTCAACGAAAAAAATTTGTCGCAGTACATTGAAATAGATCATCTTGAACGAATGCGGGCGGCTCTCGACGAAGGTCACGGCGTTGTTGTGTTGACGGGACATGTCGGCACGTGGGAATGGCTCAGCGCGGCTTTTTCGCTCAACAACATGCCTGTCACGGCGATAGCCAAACTTCAACCCAACGCCGAATATTCGCGGGCATTGGACGATTTGCGGGCGACGATTCACGTTGAAATTTTCAATCGCGGCACGAACGAATTGCGGGCGGCGGGACGTGCGCTCAAAGACGGAAAAATTTTGGGCTTCCTTGCCGACCAAGACGCAGGGCCGGGTGGAGCGTTCATAAATTTTTTGGGCAAGACTGCTTCAACGCCGATGGGTCCCGCAGTTTTTTCGCGCAGATTCAATGCACCGGTTTTGCCCGCGTTTATAATCCGTCAACCGAACGGGCGACATCTGGTCAAAATCGGCGAGCCTATGCACTTCGAGGACACGGGCGACACGGACGCCGACTTGTTGCGTTTCACCGAGCAAATGACGAAAATTCTTGAGCAAGTCATTCGCGAAAATCCGACGCAGTGGCTGTGGTTTCAAAAGCGTTGGAACACGCCGCCCGAAATGCAAAAGACGAATAAACATCACACCGTTAAAGCACGGCGAAAATCTTCGGGAACGGAGGACGCAACATGAGCACACGAGAAAAAATTTTTGCGGCAATCGTTGTAGTTTTTTTCGTGTGTCTGGTTGTTTGGGCTGTAAGAACTGCGCCGCCGACTCCGCCGACAATCGATAAAGACGACATCGACCCGCCGACCGTCATGGAATATGAAGGCAACACAATCGTCGAAGAAGTTGACGGCGTTGTCGTTTGGGAATTGAGTTGCAGTAAAATGCGCATTGATTCCGTCACGCAACTTGCCGAACTCGACGACGTTGTTGCCAAATTTTATCAGCACGAAAAAGACAAAATCTGGCAACTGACCGCGAAAAAAGGCGTCTACGACCAAAATAACAAATTGATTCACGTCGCGGGCGAAGTTCTCGTTCAAGAAGTGGCCGAGGAAGATAAAAAATCTTGGCAACTTACCGCCGACAACGGCGTTTACGATCCGAACAACAAATTGATTCACGCCGAAGGCAATGTCGTCGTCATAAACAACGAAAAAGCGAAACTCACGAGTCAAAAACTTGATTGGTTCGGCGAACAGGAAATGCTTGTTGCGACGGGCGAAGTAAAAATTTCCAAAGACGACGTGCGCGGTTTCGGAGATATGGCTTATTCAAACAACGGCTTTAAACATTTCGGGCTGATGGGTAACGCCAAACTGATGAAGGGCGTTAAAGACGATGCGGAATAATTTTCGGGAGGTACTTTCATGAATATTACGTATTTCGACAAAAGTTGCCTTAGAAAAATTAACGTGAATTTCGAATTTTATGAGCGCCTTCGTTCATTGCTGAAAATTAAACGTGTAGTCGGTAAAAATTTCGTTCGCGTTGGCAAACATAATGATGGCGGATATATTATGGTCGACAACTTCAAAGGCGGCGCGGCTTATTCGTTCGGAATCAACGACGATGTTTCGTGGGATAAGGATATTGCTCAACGTGGTTACGACGTTTTCATGTACGACCCGACGATTGACGCGTTGCCCGAAGAAAATTCCCGCTTTCATTTTTTCCGTGAAGGCATTGCCGGGGTTGAGCTTAAGGATAAAAATTTGAATACGCTCGAAAATTTTATTCGGCGCAACGGCCACGAAAATATAAATAACATGATTTTGAAGATGGACGTTGAAGGCGCGGAATGGAGCTTTCTTTCGACCGTGTCGCCCGAAACTTTGAGCATGTTCGATCAAATCGTTTTTGAATTTCATTTCTTGATTGAACCGAAGAATCAAAGCGAAATGAACGCGACTTTGGCTTGTGTAAAAAAATTAAATCAAACTCATTCGCTCATTCATCTGCACGCGAACAACAACGGCTCTCTGTTGATTCTGGACGACAAAATTTTAATACCGAATGTGCTGGAACTGACTTACGTGAAAACTGCAAATTACGAGCTAACGGAGGATGAAGATATTTACCTGCCGATTGACGAAGACGAATCAAATCAACCTAAAGAACATGAATTTCCTTTAGGTTATTGGAACAAAAATTTTAACAACGTATTGACCCTCAACAAGGTAAAAGTTTCATGACGAGAGGTTTTTGAAATGACGACAACAAAAAAAATCTGCGCGGCTTTGGCGGCGACATTGCTCTTGAGTTCTGCGGCATTTGCGGCGGAAAAAAATGATACGCCTTCCGAGATTAACGCGGACGCGATTGAATACGACATGAACACGGGACTTGTCGCGGCGGCAGGAAATATTTTGATTAAATACGGCACGTTGCGGGCGACGGGCTTGCAGGCGATTTACAACGTCAACAGCAAGGAAGCTCATCTTATCGGCAACGTGATTGTCATTCGCGACGATATGCGCATGACTTGCAACGCGTTGAAAGCAATCGGGCAAAGTTATATGTCCGCCGACGGAAATGTCGTTGCCGTACAAACCGTTGCGCCCGACGAAAAAAATCCCGAAGGCGATACGCGCACTTTCACCGCCGAACACATCGATTATTTCCCCGACGATAAAAAACACGTGGTCATTCCGAAAGGCGGCCTTGCTCAGAGCGCGAAGGATGGCACTTTCACCGCAGACCAAATGGAAGGTTGGCTCGACGAGGAACATTACGTTGGCAGAGGCAATGCGCATCTTGTCAGCCCTCCGCGCAGTTTGGAAGCCGGCGGCGATCAGGTTGACTATTTCGGGAAAGAAGCGGGCAAGGCAGTTCTTTCCGGCAACGCGTGGGCGATTCAAGACAACAACACAATTCGCGGCAATCGTTTGACGGTTTATCTTGCCGACGACGGAAAACTTAAAGCGACGCCCGAAACTCCGCAAATCCCCGAAGTCGACAAAGCTTTTGAATTCGACGGGAAGCCTGCCGAAAAATCTGCGGACGATAAATCCACGGACGAAAAACTTTCTGCCGATGATAAATCTGCCGACGAAAAATCTTCAGACAGCGAAAAAATTACCGACGAAAAATCTGCCGACAACGAAAACATTTCCGATAACGAAAAATCAACTGAAGGCGACAAAAATGAATCTTGAAGCGCGGGACTTGGTCAAGTCGTTTAAAAATCGCACCGTCG
The DNA here is from genome assembly GCA_017515635.1 of Selenomonadaceae bacterium. Taxonomy (GTDB): domain Bacteria; phylum Bacillota; class Negativicutes; order Selenomonadales; family Selenomonadaceae; genus Quinella. The sequence goes on along the minus strand of JAFWFO010000005.1, from coordinate 63,101 downwards.
TCAATCAAGTTTCGCTGAAAGTTGAGACGGGCGAAATTATCGGATTGCTCGGTCCAAACGGCGCGGGCAAGACAACTTCATTTTATATGATGGTCGGGCTGGAGCGTCCCGATTCGGGCAGAGTTTTCATTTCGGATTTGGACATTACGAAATTGCCGATGCCGCGCCGCGCAGAATTGGGAATCAGCTATTTGACGCAGGAGCCGTCGATTTTCCGCAAGCTGACTGTTCGCGAAAATATTTTGGCGATTCTCGAAACAATGGGCTTGAAGAAAGAAGAACGCTTGAGGCGGCTCAACGAACTGTTGCGCGAATTCAGCATTCGGCACGTCGAAAAACGCAAGGGCACTGAACTTTCCGGCGGCGAGCGGCGTCGCGTGGAAATTGCGCGCTGTCTTGCCTTGGAGCCGAAATTTATTTTGCTGGACGAACCTTTTGCCGGCGTCGACCCGTTAGCGGTTGCGGACATTCAAGACATTATTCGTTACCTGAAAAAACGCGGCATGGGAATTTTAATCACCGACCACAATGTTCGCGAAACATTGCATATTGTCGACCGCGCTTACATTTTGAACGAAGGAAAAATTTTGCTTGAAGGTTCGGCGGACGAAATTGCCAACAGTTCAATCGCCCGCAAATTTTATCTCGGCAACAATTTCACGCTGTAAATTTTTATTACGCATTGCGCATTACGCATTGCGCATTGCGCATTGCTTTTCACGGAGGTTTTTGGATGCGCCTCAGGATACTGGACAGATACATTTTTCAAGAAGTCGTGTTCGCGTTCGTCTTCGCGATTTGCGCGTTCACGGCGGTTTTTATCGGTTCGGGCACGCTGTTCCGAATTGCCAAATTTATCACCGACTACGGCGCAAGTTTTTCCTCCGTGGTAAAAATTTTTATCTACGGGTTGCCGAGTATAATCATGTGGACTTTCCCGATGTCGATTCTTTTGGCAACGCTGTTGACTTTCGGGCGGCTGTCGAGTTCAAGCGAAATTACCGCCATGAAGTCTTGCGGAATCAGTTTCGGACGAATTGCCGCGCCCGCGATTTTTTTGGGCGTCGTCGTTTCGGGTTGCGCGATTCTGTTCAATGAACACGTCGTGCCTTGGGCGAACACCGCTTACAACAACGTCGTCTACTACGAAATTCAGGGCAACACCGAATTGAAGTCGCAAGATCACATTATCGTTAAGGAAATCACCGCCGGCAAAATGCAACGGCTGATTTACGCCCGCGAATACCGCGCCAGAGAAGAAATTCTCGAAGGCGTCACCATGCAGGTTTTCAGCGACGAAGGCAAAGTTACGCACGTCGAAAACGCGACGTTTGCCGAGTGGCGCGACGAACAATGGGTTATGCATGACGGAATGATTTATGACATTTCCGACGACCAACGCACGCACACAATGAAATTTGACCGCCAAATTCTGCCCGTCAAGGCAAGCCCGCAACAAATTGTTCGCGAACAGAAAAAGCCCGAAGAACTCACCATGCGCGAACTTAAAGACCAAATTCAAATCATGAAATCGCAGTACGCCAACACCAACGCGCTTGAAACGGAACTTTATCAGCGAATCACCGTGCCGATGGCGAGTTTGATTTTCGCGATAATCGGCGTGCCTTTGGGACTGCAACCGACGCGAACTCCGTCGTCAATGGGTTTTGCAATCAGCGTCGTGATAATTTTCATTTACTACGCGATAATGACGCTTGCCAACGCAATCGCCCGTTCGGGAGCAATCGCGCCGATGTACGCCGTTTGGATACCGAACGTTATCGGATTGATTTTCGGCATGTTCTGCATGTGGCGAGCGTCGAAATGAATTAGGAATTAGGAATTAGGAATTTGGAATGAAAAAATTTTCCGTCGAGGCGGATAAACTGCGCGTCGAAAATCTTTACCGTTTCGAGACTCAGGCGCGTGCCGAAAGACACAAATTAATTGCGGGCGTCGACGAAGCCGGTCGCGGTTCACTGGTCGGTTGCGTCGTCGTTGCGGCTGTCATCTTGCCCGAAAATATTTATCTGGAGCGGCTTGACGATTCAAAAAAACTTTCCGCCAAAGTTCGCGAAAATCTTTACGACAAAATTATTTCGGCGGCGATAAGTTACAAGGCCGTTTGCGTCGAAGTCGACGAAATTGACGAGCTGAACATTTATCAGGCGACGTTGGCGGGCATGAAACGCGCCGTTGCCGGTTTGGACGTTGCGCCCGATTTCGTTTTAACTGACGCAATGAAAGTTGACTTCGGCGAAATTCCTTCGCAAGCGATTGTTCACGGCGACGCGCTCAGTGCAACCATTGCCGCCGCGTCGATTATCGCCAAAGTCACACGCGACAGACTTGCCGACGATTGGGCGAAAATTTTCCCGCAATATGGTTTTGAACACAATCGCGGCTACGGCACGAAAGCTCATCTTGACGCGATAAAAAATTTCGGAGCGACGCCGATTCATCGCCGCACGTTCGAGCCGGTCAAAAGTTTGTTGGCAAAATAAAAATTCCCCGCCGAGTAACGGGGATTTTTTTTACAACGTCGTGACGGCATTTTTCCACCATGACGAAAATTTTTTTGCCGCGCAGAATTTTTCGGCGTAGTCAGTGCGATTGAACGCGTAATCTCTCAAAATGGCGGGAACATCTTTGACGGGGACGGCGGAAATTTTTTTGTCCGTCGATCCGAAATTCAGCGTGTAAAATCGCGAAGTCGCTTTGACGGCGTTGCCAAAATCCGAATGAATCAGCCCGCGTGTATCGCAACCGAACGCCTCGGCAAGATGAAACATTTCGGCGAAAAGTTTCGACTCGTCACCTTCCAACGCGAAAATTTCAACCGTCGTGTCGTCGGGCGCGTGAAGTTCGGCGAATTTTTTTGCGGAAGTTTTCGGCTTGAAAATATACGGCGTTTGATACGACGCCCGTTGACGTTCGCGCTTGACCGTGTCGAGCAACGCATAAAATTTTTCGGCAAAGACGGGCATTGCGTCGGCGGCGTTCAAATTTCGGACGGCGTGATAAATTTCGCGGAAACGATACGTCGGGATTCGTCGCAGGCTTGAGCGCATTGCGTCAACGAACAAAGGAATTTTTTCGTCGGAAGTCGGCAAATCATCGGGCAACGTCAAATCCAAAAAATTTTTCACGGCGTCGCGGCTCTCGGAAATAATTTCTTCGTCGGAAAGTTCGTCATCATCTTTGAGCGGGCGAAGAATTTTTTTGTCGACGTGCGAAAGATTTATCGAACGCAACCGCTCCAAGTCGGCGAAATTTGGTCTGCCAACGGGCACAAACTGCTTGACGTGATAATAATGAAAAATTCCGCTTTTATGCTCCACGTCGACGGGAAAAGTTCTTTCTTCCACGCGCAACGGAATTTCCAGCTCGTCAATGTCACGCCAAAAAATTTGTTCGCGCTCCTCGTCCACGACGAAAAAATTCAGGTGTAAATTTTTCTCGGCGGCGTAACGTCGATAATCTTCAATCAAATTTATCGGAAAATTGTACACGGGGAAGCGACCGTAAGAATAGCCCATTGTTGTCATAACTTTGACTTCGACAAGCTCGGTGCCTTTCCACAACGAAAATTTCTTCGGCGCGTTCAAAACGAAATCCACGCGTGATGAACCACTCGGCGCAGTATCTTTCGGGCGGCTGACCGTGCAACCGTGAAACTCCAAAAAATCTCGGATAATTTCTTCGCCGATTAAGCCTTTCCGATATTTGGGCGTCGACTCAAACATTTTGCCCACGTCAATCACCTCACGGATTAGCTTTGAGCTTTAAGCTTTGAGCTTTTAGGAATTTGTTGCTTCATCTCGTCAAAAATTCTTCGCCTTGACAGAAAATTTTTCCTGCCTTAGACTTCAACAAAAAACTTTGGAGGCAATTTTTAACCGCCTAGCGCGAGAATTCCCCTGCCTCTATAGGCGGCAGGATGAATCGCGCATTGATATTTATGCAACTTAAAACTATAATGAATTTGTCGGAGGTGAAACGAATGAATAAAGCTTATAAATTTAGAATCTATCCGAATGCCGAGCAAAGAATAATGTTTGCCAAAACGTTTGGCTGTGTTCGTTTCGTCTACAATCGAATGCTTGCCGATAAATTTGCGAAGAAAAAATCAATTACTCCGGCAAAGTATAAAGAAGAATTCGAGTGGCTAAAAGAGGTTGACAGCCTCGCCCTGTGTAATGCGCAACTGAATTTGAGTCGCGCCTTTGAAAATCACCGCAATAATCCGAAACATTTCGGCGGACCGCATTTCAAAAGCAAGAAGAATCACCAAAGTTATTCAACGAACAATCAGAAAGGTTCAGTGAGAATTGAGAGTGGACAAATAAAATTGCCAAAAGTCGGTTGGGTGAAAGTCAAAGCTCATCGGCTTGTTGAAGGTACAATAAAGACCGTAACGATAAGCAAAACTCCAAGCGGGAAATATTTTGTTAGCATTTTGACGGAGTATGAAAACCAAGTACTGTCGATAGTGCCGAAAATATTTTTGGGGTTGGATTACGCAATGAACGGGCTTTTTGTCGCGTCAACAGGCGAGCAGGCAAATTATCCAAAATACTTTCGCCAAGCCCAAAAAAAACTTCGCAGAGTACAGAAAAAATTTTCACGAAGCAAGAGAGAAAGTCAAAATCGTGAAAAAATTCGAGTAGTGCTCAGTCGCGTCTATGAGAAAGTGACGAATCGGCGAAAAGATTTTCTGCAGAAGTTATCGACGAAATTGGTCAACGCTTACGACGCGATAGCGATTGAAGATTTAGACTTGAAAGCAATGGCGAAACGTAAGCGCGGCGGACGATTTAGTTTTGGCAAGTCAATTTCAGATAACGGCTGGGCGATGTTCACTCGAATGTTGGAGTATAAGCTTGAGTGGCAAGGTAAAACTCTGGTAAAAATCGACAAATGGTATCCGTCAAGTCAGTTGTGTTCGGAATGCGGCTATCAAAATTCAGAAACGAAAAATTTGACGGTGAGAGAATGGACTTGCCCAAAATGCGACGTACATCATGATAGAGATCACAACGCCGCGATAAATATCAAAAACGAAGGCATGAAAATTCTAGCCTGAAGTTTTCTACCGCAGGAACTGCGGAAAGTAAAGCCTGTATGAGAGGAAATAAGACGCAACCAAAGGCGCAACCTCGTTGATTCAGGAAACTCCCACCTCTACAGGCGGGAGTAGTTCACTGAGCAATCTTGAAGTCGGTATCGTCGGTCTGCCCAATGTCGACAAGGTTACTTTTAAAAAGTAACTAAACAGTTGACGCGCCGCGACGTTAAAAATTTTACGGAGGATTTTTTTATGAGTAATCTTGAAGTTGGTATCGTCGGTCTGCCCAATGTCGGTAAGTCGACGCTTTTCAATGCGATAACCAAAGCCGGCGCGGAAGCCGCAAATTATCCGTTCTGCACGATTGAGCCGAATGTCGGAGTCGTTGCCGTGCCCGACAACCGCCTTGACGTGTTGACGAAACTTTATACCTCGAAGAAAACCACGCCCGCGCTCGTGCGTTTCGTGGACATTGCCGGTCTTGTCAAAGGTGCGTCGAAGGGCGAAGGTCTCGGCAATAAATTTCTTGAGCACATCCGTCAAGTTGACGCCATTGCCCACGTCGTGCGCTGTTTCGTCGACGAAAACATCACGCACGTTGCCGACACGATTGATCCGTTGCGCGACATCGACACGATTCAAACGGAACTTTGTCTTGCGGATTTGGACGTTGTCGAAAAACGTTTGGCGAAGGTTGCAAAACTTTTGAAGTCCGGCAGCAAGGAAGCCAAAGCCGAATCAGAAATTTTGGAGCGCGTGAAAAATTCTTTGGACGCGGCAAAACCTGCGCGGAGTTTGGAATTGACGGACGACGAATTGTTTTTGATTCGTGACGCAAATTTGTTGACGCTTAAACCGACGCTTTACGTTGCCAACGTCGCCGAAGATGAAATTTCCGACGCGGAAGAAAATCCCAACGTGCAGAAAGTTCGCAAGCTCGCCGCCGACGAAGGTGCGCAAGTCGTCATTGTCTGCGCGAAAGTCGAATCTGAAATTGCGGAACTCGACGCGGACGAGGCTAAAGAATTTCTTGCCGATTTGGGGCTTGAAAGTTCCGGTCTCGACAGATTGATTCACGCGGCATTTGACTTGCTGGGCTTGATGACTTTCCTGACGGCGGGCGCGGACGAGTGCCGTGCTTGGACGATTGCCAAAGGAACTCCTGCAGTCAAAGCGGCGGGCAAAATTCACAGCGACATTGAACGCGGCTTTATTCGCGCAGAAATTGTCAACTACGACGATTTGATTAAACTCGGCTCAATCAACGCCGCCCGCGACAAAGGGCTTGTTCGTCTCGAAGGCAAAGATTACATCATGCAGGATGGCGACGTTACTTACTTCAGATTTAACGTGTGAATTCGTCCTGCGCACAAAAAAACTCCCCGCCGAAATTTGACGGGGAATTTTTGGTTTGCGTCAAAAAATATCAGCCTTTGCGTCCCGAATCTTTTTCGCCCGAGTTGTTGGATTTCCGAACAGTTTCGCGTCTCGCGTCACCGAGTTTTTTCGCGCCGCCGGAATTTTCCTTTTGGGCTTGATTGGCCATGTTTCTTACCTTGTTTGCAAAATCAGCTTTACCCATTTTAAAATCACCTCGCGCAGAATTTATCAAATTTCCTTGACGCCGTCAATCGCATAAAATAAAATTCCACAAAAACTTTCGGGAGGCAAGCAATGCACGAACATCAACTTGAAGACGGCACAATCATTTGTCACGAACATAAACATTCGCACACGCAGACCAAAGCGGTTCTAAATCGCATGGCGCGGCTTATCGGGCATTTGCAGTCCACGAAAAAAATGATTGAGGACGGGCGCGACTGCTCCGAAGTTTTGATTCAGCTGTCCGCCGTCGACGCCGCGATTAAAGCCGTGCAACGAATTATTTTGAAAGATCATTTGGAACATTGCATAGTTGACGCGATTAAAGACAACGACACCGACGCGCTTGAACGTCTCAACAAGGCAATCGAACAATTTATTCGCTAAGCAAATCGCGGACAACTTCACTTGCCAAAATCAATCCTACAACCGACGGAACAAATGCCGTGCTCCCGATAAGATTTTCTACGGGGCGCGGCATTTCGTCTGACCAAACGACGCGCAGATTTTTAACGCCGCGTTCACGAAGTTTCTTGCGCAAAATTTTCGCAACGGGATCAACGCTCGTTTGATAAATGTCGCCGACTTTGAATCGCGTCGGATTTAATTTGTTGCCCGCGCCCATACTCGAAATAATTTTTATGCCGCGACGGTTGCACTCTTCGACCAGAAAAATTTTCGCGGTAAGGTTGTCAATCGCGTCGACAACGTAATCAAATTTGCAGATAAAAAAATCCTCGATATTTGCGTCGGGCAGGAAAAATTTTTGTATCGCGTCGACTTTAGCGGCGGGATTTATATCAAGAATTCTTTCGCGCATGACTTCAACTTTTGAGCGACCGACCGTCGAAGTCATCGCGTGCAGTTGGCGGTTGATGTTCGTCACGTCGATAAAATCTTTGTCGACCAAAATTAAATGTCCGATACCCGAACGCGCCAACGCTTCCGCAGTAAACGAGCCGACACCGCCGATACCGAAAATTGCAACCGTCGCCGCGTTGAGCTTGCAAAAATTTTCTTCGTCGATTAAAATGCGCAACCGTTGAAATCTGTCGTCCATGTTATTTGTCACCACTACGCCCGAAAGTGAAAGTGAAATTCGGCAACTGCAAAACGTTCGATTTATTTTGTTGCGGTTGCGGCTTCGGCGCGTTGAAGTCAAAGCCTTTCGACACGGTGACATTTGACTTGGGCACTTCGATTGTCGGCGACTTGAGCGCGAGACTGTCGGCGAAGTCCGTCGCGATAATCGTCGCTTGAATCATGCCGTTCATCGATTTATCAATGACCGTGCCCAAAATAATATTTACGTCGTCTTCGGTCTGGCTGAAGATGTAACTTGCGGCGGCGTTCACGTCGTGAATCGGTAAAGTTTCGTCGCCCGTAATGTTCAAAATAATTCCGCGTGCGCCCTTCAACGACTTGTCAATCAACGGGCTGTTAATCGCCTCTTGCACGGCTTTAACCGCGCTGATTTTACTGCGACCGATACCGAGCAACGCATCAGCTGATTCGCTTTGACGGAAAATTGTCGTCATGTCCGCGAAGTCAACGTTAATCACGCCGATTGTCAAGATGAGTTCCGCAACGCAACGAATTGCCTGCCGCAAAACCGAATCCGCTTCGTGAAAGGCGTCGACCATTGACAGATCTTTGTTTTCGGGGAGCTTCATTAAATTATCGTTCTTGACGACAATCAGCGCGTCCATGTACGACTGCATTTTTACAATGCCTTCGTTGGCAATGCGTTGTTTGCGACGACCTTCAAAGCTGAACGGAAGTGTAACGACGCCGACCGTCAACATGCCGAGTTCTTTGGCGAGCCGCGCCACAACCGGAGCTGCTCCCGTGCCCGTGCCGCCGCCCATGCCCGCAGTGATAAAAATCATGTCCGCGCCGGTCATCATCGACTTTAAACGTTCGGAATCAGCTTTCGCCGCCTGTTCGCCGAGTTCGACTCGTCCGCCCGTGCCACGTCCTTTGGTTATCGCTTCGCCGATCTGCACCGAACGAATCGCATTTGAGTTTGAAAAACTCAGCGCGTGCGAATCCGTATTCACCGCGACCAAATCAATATCCAAAAAATTACTTTCGGCAATTCTTTTCAAGACGCTGTTGCCTCCGCCGCCCACGCCGAAAACCTTTATCGTGACGAGGGCTTTTTTTATCGCCGCATCGTCTTTGGCTTTCTGTTGCTCCTTGTTATGGCGAAGTTTTTTTAACGCCTCCTTGATTGCCGCATCGTTAGCCCCCATGTCTGTCGTTCCTCTCAATCAACAAAAAATTTTTTGGCTAACTTCGACGCACGGAAAAATATTCCTTCATTGAAAATAAGTGATTGGTTTACGCAAAAAAAGATATCGGCGAATCGACGTGGCAACTGAGCGGCTCGACTCTTACGAAGAAATAAACTTTCACCAACGAAATAAAAAAATCCCCGCATTCGTGCAGGGGATATTTTTTTGTCGGTGCCTTTACAACGGTTAATCGATAATGATAAACTGCCGATAGAATAATCAGAAAGTAACATTGCCCCTTCCTCGAAGTATGACGCTTCGGGCGTAATTCGATTTTAAGGAGATGATTGACATGGAAGAATTCATTTTCGATCTGCAACGTTTCTTCAGCGGTTCGGGTACGGAAAATGACCCTTACAAAATCACCAGTGCCGCCGACCTGCAATAGCTTGCGACCGACGTAAACAGAGGCAACGACTACAAGAACAAATACTTCAAAGTCACCGGCGACATCACGCTCAGCGGCAACTTCACGCCCATCGGCACCGACTCCAAACCATTCAAAGGCACGTTCGACGGCGGCATTGAAAATAATTTTACTATCAGCGGTCTCAAGATAACGGGCAACACTTACGTCGGCTTGTTCGGATATGTCGGCGAAGGCGGCACAGTAAGGGCGGTCAACCTTACGGAAGTCGAAATCAGCGGCTCTGTCATCGCTGAAAACACAGTGGCTTCTGTCGGCGGCGTTGTCGGCAACAACTACAGCGAAAATACTAATGTCGGCACAGTCAAAGGTTGCACGTTCAACGGCACAGTCACCGCTAAAGACCCGTACTCTACAGTCGGCGGCGTTGTCGGCTTAAACGACAACAAAGTCAGCGACAATACTAATGTCGGCACAGTCAAAGGCACAGGAGATGGAGTTGCTGTCGGCGGCGTTGTCGACACCAACTCCGGCACAGTCACCAACAACGGTTATTACAAATCCGACACCGCCACTTATAAAGGCGTGGGGGGTGCTACTTCTGATACAGCGGGGCAAACCGCTCAACTTTACAAGCTCACGTTGCCTGAAGGCGCGACTGCGGTACAGGTAGATAGCAAAGAACCCCCTTACACCGAAACGGACAAAGACGGCAAAGTCACTGCTGTTTATGCGCCGGCGGGTAAGGATGTCACGTTCACTTACAACGGCAGCAATTTGACAGACGACGACGGAGACGAAACCAACAACCCCACATCAACCGGCAACAGTCACACTTACAAGATGGGTTCGCAAGACACGACGATTACCGATTCAAGCTTCTTGGGGCAACTCGACTTTGACGACACCGACGGAAGTTATCTGATTAAAGACGCCCAACAGTTGAAAGCCTTGGCGGATTACGTCAACGGTACTAATGGTTCAGCTCATACCTGCGCGGGGCTGAAATTCAAAGTCGCCGGCAACATCACGCTCAGCGGCGACTGGACGCCCATCGGCACCGACAAAGACCACGCATTCAAAGGCACGTTCGACGGCGGCAGTGAAAATAATTTTACTATCGACGGTCTCAAGATAACGAGCAACGCTACGTATGCCGGCTTGTTCGGCTATGTCGGAAGCTATGGCGACACCGTCGGCACAATTCAGAACGTCAGCCTTACTAATGTCAACATCAGCGGCAAGGATTATGTCGGCGGCGTTGTCGGCGAAAACTCCGACACAGTCCAAGACAACATTAATGTCGACTCTGTCAGCGGCGTTGTCGGCTACAACAATGGCGGCACAGTCCAAGACAACTATCACTACAACGGCAACGACGACAAATTTAAACTTTACAAGCTCACGTTGCCCAAAGACGCGACTGAGGTAAATGTAACGGTAACGGACAGCTCGAAATATTACACAGAAACAGACGCAAAAACCAAGGCAGTCTATGTTTATGCGACAAGCGGCGCAAAAGTCACGTTCACTTACGGCGACGGCACCGGCGTTTTGAAAGACGACGACGGCGACGACACCAACAACATCACATCAGACGGCACCGGCCACACTTACACGATGCTTTCGCAGGACACGACGATTAAAGATTCGAATGCGTCTTCGGGCGGCGGTGGTTCTTCAAGCGGCGGCGGCGGTTCTTCGAACGGTTCTTCAAGCGAATCCGAGCCCGTCACGCCAAGCGTCCCCAACGTCAACTTAAACGGGAAGTCGCCTGAGGAAGCAACTTCGGCGTCGTTGGATTCAGATTTTTCGGGCACGTTCGACGCCACGGATTATCCGAATGTCGGTGTCATTAAAGTCGACGAAAATTGTCAGAATGACCTTGAGATAATCGGCAACGACAACGGCAACCGAATCATGTCGGGCGCGGGCAACGACGAACTCAGCGGCGGAGCAGGCAACGACAAACTTAATGGCGGCGCGGGTAACGACAAACTCGACGGCGGCGAAGGTAATGACGAACTCAGCGGCGGTGAAGGCGATGACGTTTTGACCGGCGGCACGGGTGACGACGAACTTAACGGCGGCGAAGGTGACGACGAACTCAGCGGCGGCGAAGGCAACGACGATCTTTACGGCGGCACGGGCAACGACAAACTCCACGGCGACGAAGGTGACGACGTTATCAACGGCGACGCTGGCAACGATAAACTTTTCGGCGGCATTGGCGATGACGAACTTAACGGCGGCGAAGGTATCGACGAACTTTTCGGCGGCGACGGCTCCGACATTTTGAACGGCGGCGAAGGTGAAGACAAACTCTTTGGCGAGGCGGGCGACGATAAACTTTACGGCGACGCGGGTAACGACATTCTCAAAGGCGACATCGGTAACGACGAACTTTTCGGCGGCGACGGTATCGACACGCTTTACGGCGGCGAAGGTGAAGACAAACTCTTTGGCGAGGCGGGCGACGATAAACTTTACGGCGACGCGGGTAACGACATTCTCAAAGGCGACGACGGCAATGATGAACTTTTCGGCGGCGAAGGTAGCGACGCGCTCTATGGCGGTGCCGACAATGATAAACTTTATGGCGGCGACGGCTCCGACATTCTCAAAGGCGACGACGGCAATGACGTTTTGAGCGGCGGCGCGGGTGACGATTTGTTGTGGGGCGACGCCGGCGCAGATACTTTCATTTACGACAGCGGCGACGGCAACGATATTATTTACGGCTTCGGCAATGACGATACACTTTTGGCGAACGGTTTTGCTGAATCGGACATTTTACCCGTCTACGACGCCTCAAAGAAATCCGTCACGGTCAAGCTCGGCGAAGGTTCTGTTACGTTCAAAAACTTCACGGCGACGGAATTCCATATCGGCGAATCGACGTGGCAACTTAGCGGTTCGACGTTCACGAAGAAATAACTTTCACGAACGAATAAAAAATCCCCTGCGTTGTGCAGGGGATATTTTTTTGTCACAAACTTTTTTTGATTAGTGCCCATTGAGTCGCGAGCATTCCCGCAAGCATCAGCAGACAGCCGAAAATTTCCCGCGAAGTCATCATTTCGTTGAGGATAAGCCAACCGGCAAGCGCGCCGAAAATTGCCTCGAAGCTCATCAAAATTGCCGCCGTCGAAGGCTCCGCATATTTCTGCCCGAAATTCTGCAAGGTGAACGCCACGCCCGAACTCATCACGCCCGCATAAAGTATCGGGAACCATGCGTTGATCATTGCGTCAAATTTCGGCGTCTCAAGCGCGAACATTGCCGCGAAACTTAAAATCATCGTCATGAAAATCTGCGCGGCGGAAAGTTCCATTAAGTCGACGCGATTGGCAAATCTGTCGACGAGCAAAATTTGTGCCGTCCAGAAAAATGCACTGACGAAAAGTATCAAGTCGCCCGCCTGAACGGAAAAACTTTCGCCGACTGCAAGCAGGTACAATCCGAAAATTGCAAGTCCCGCGCCAATCCAGTTTTCAAGGCGAATCGTCTTGCCGAGGAATTTTGCGCCGAGCGGCACGAAGACGATATACAGGCACGTTATGAAAGCCGCTTTGCCCGCCGTCGAATATTGCAGGGCGATTTGTTGCATTGAGCTTGCGATAAACAGCACGACGCCGATTATCAGCCCGATTAAAAATCCGCGCCGATAATTTTTTTGCCGACGTTCCCGCGCCCGTTGTCGACGCGTGAAAATTAAAACCGCGACAAGTGACAGCGTGCCGATTAAATATCTGCTTGCGGCGTAGGAAAACGGCTCCAGTCCGTCCATGCCCGTCACTTGTGCGACGAAGGTTGTTCCCCAAAAAAACGCCGCGCCCAAAAGCATCAGCGTTCCGCGAAGTTGCATAAAAAATTTTTCCTCCGGTTTTTAGCTTTAAGCTTTAAGCTTTAAGCTTATAGGATTTTGGCTATCAACTATCAGCTACAATTTCGTATTCCACATGATGAGCGCGTCTTCGCCGTTGTCGAGATAATAGCCTTTGCGCCGCCCGACGCTCTTCAGCCCGAAATTTTCGTAAAGCTTAACCGCTGCCGTGTTGCTCGGTCGAACTTCAAGCGTGACGGATTTTGCGCCGCGTTTTTTGACGGCCTCAATCAATGCGCCGAAAATCAAAGTCCCGACGCCTTGCCCGCGAAGTTCCGGCTCAACTGCAACGTGCATGACTTCCGCCTGATCGAACGAAACCCACGCGCCCGCATACGCCACGATTTTTCCGTCAAGTTCACCGACGACGTATTCGGCAAGCTCGTTTTTTGTTTCGCGCCAAAAATCTTCGCGGCTCCAAGGCATGGCAAAACATTTCGCCTCAAGCGCGGTAATTTCGTCCGCGTCGTCGCGTGTCATTGCACGAAAAATAATTTGTTCCATGTCAAAAAATTTCTTTCGCCATAATCCAGGCGTCCTCGTCCCAATAATAATTTTCTTCGCGGTCGACGATTTGAAAGCCAAATTTTTCGTAAAGTTTAATCGCGTTTTTATTGCTCGGTCGAACTTCCAAAATAAAAACCGTCGCGCCGCGTTTTTTGACGGCCTCAATCAGCGCGGCAAGTAATTTCGTCCCGACTCCTTGATTTCGTTTGTCGGGGTCGACGGCAAAGCTGACAATTTCCGCCGCGTCCGTGAAAATGTCCGCGCCCGCGCAGGCAATAATTTTCCCGTTCTCTTCGACAATCAAAAATTCCGCACGTTCATTCTGCGCGGCGTAAAAAAAATAATCGGCACTCCACGCATCAACTTCGCCGAAACTTTTCAAATCCAGTGCGGCAGCCGCTTCCGCGTCGTCGACCGTCATTTTTCGGCAGACAAGCCGTGCCGTCGTTCCCATAGCTCTTCAGCCTCCGCACGCCTTATGTAAAGCGGCTCCAAATTCATCACGTTATCGGATTGTCCCGCGTCGAGTAAAATTTTTCCGCGCAGGGCAACGCAACCGGCTCGCGGCATTTTCAAATTCGGCGGGGCAATTTTCACGTTCGCGGGCAACGGAATTTTTATTTTGTGTAACACGTCGCCGCACAAAAAAATTTCGCCGCCGGTTTCTGCCGCCTCGACAATCGCCGCGTCAATCGGTTTAACTTGCGCTTCCGCAACCGGCTCGCCGTTTTCAAACAGCTGACAATACGCCCGATTTTTTTGCGCGTCGACAAGCGGCAAGACTTTCGCGAACGGAAAATTCTGCGCGAAGACCGATAATGTCGGCACGCCGATAATTTTCGTCCGCCACGCGTAAGACAGTGCCTTAGCCGTCGCCAAACCGATTCGCAGTCCCGTAAACGAACCGGGGCCGATACTTACCGCAACCGCGTCGATTTTCCCGAATGCGCCCGAACTTTTTATAACGTCTTCGACCAGCGGCATTAACGTTTCCGAAAAACTTTGCGGGGATTCGGTTACCGTTTCCGCCAAAATTTTTTCGTCCGAAATAACCGCGACGGAAGCCGCCCGCGTTGAAGTTTCAATTCCCAAAATTTGCAAGTTCAATCCTCCGTCACTCGTCCTTGGTTACGAATTCTTCAAGCTCGTCGATGAAATCCTTATGTTCTTCGCCCACGCACGAAAAAGTTATCCGCCTGAGGTTTCGCGAATCTTTCATGCGGTCAATTTTTATCGTGACGTAATCATCGGGCAAAGCGTCAGGAAATTTTTCCGCCCACTCGATAAAAACAATTCCTTCAGGAAAATCCGTGTATTCGTAAAATCCGATGTCCTCAAGTTCTTCCTCGGAATGCAGGCGATAAAGATCGAAATGCACAATCGGGCAAAAACCTTCGTAAACGCTCATCAAATTAAATGTCGGGCTGGTCACTTCGCCTTGAACGCCGAGCGTCCGCGCCATTGACTGCACGAACAGCGTCTTGCCCGCGCCGAGTCCGCCCTCCAAACAAATTACCGTTCCTTCGCGCACACGTTGCGCCACTTTCGCCGCCAATTTTACCGTCCCGTATGGGGACTGGGTTATGTGCGTAAACAAAATCGACTTCACTCCTCAAAAAATTTTCGTTCTTTATTTCAAGCCCGTAACAGGCAACGTTTTCTATGACGCGCAGTTTATCAGACGCGAAAACTTTTTTCAACACGGCGGCAACATTATTTAAACGGTTAAAAATTTTTGCAAGCTGTGGTACAATGCGCGGGAAAATTTTTTTGGAGATGATAACTTTGCGAACAGATGAAAAATCTTTCCGCGAACTTTACAGGCAAATTTGTCTGCTTGAAGATACCGAACTCGTCGCGAAAACAAATCCGCGTGAAGTCTTTGACTTTCCGCCCGACGAAAAACTTGACGGCTTTTTGACTTATGCGCACGTCACCGAAAATAATTTTGTCTTTGAAATTTTGGCGGGCGCGCAGATTTCGGCGGGGCGTGTCAAAGTTTTTCCCGCAAGCTACAAAAAATCTAAAAAGTTCAAACGCGGCGAAGTTGCGGACGCCGAGATAAAAATTTTGACTGCTGATTATTCCGTCGCCTTCCGTGACAGAATTCAGCTGATAACCGACCGCAAGCCCGACGCCGCCCGTGAGCAAACGCGATTGATTAAAACGATCGACGATTTCCGTCACCCCGATTATCCGGACGACGTGGCGATTTATTTTTTCGGCGAAAATCACCGCCCCGAACTTTTGTGGGTGCGTTGCAAGTCAGTCGACGAAAATATTTTGACGGGCGAACTTTTGGTTGAGCCGCGACAAAATTTCGACGTGCACGCGGGCGACAATGTTAAATTCGGCGTCGCCGAAGTCAACGCGCAAAATATTTTGATTCATCTACCGAGGTAGCAGGTGTCGGGATTCAGAGAAACTGACCCCTGACACCCGACATCTTACACCTAATCAACCGGAGGTAATTTTCTTGCACAGACAACATGCAATGATTATCGGCGCGGGGCCTGCGGGATTGACTGCCGCGTATTACTTTTTAACCGAAACAAACATCCGCCCGATTGTTCTCGAAAAAGAAACTTTCGTCGGCGGAATTTCGCGCACGCCCAATTTCAACGGCAACCGCATGGACATCGGCGGACACAGATTTTTCACGAAGGACCTGGAAATTTTATCGCTGTGGGAAAAACTTTTGCCGGCTCAAGGCGAACCCGCGTTTGACGATAAAATTCTCGGTCGCGAATCGATTTTATTTGACGGCGGCGCGAATCCCGAAGAAGTCGACGAAGTTTTTTTGAATCGCCACCGCGTATCGAGAATTTTTTATCGGAAAAAATTTTTTTCGTATCCCGTGACGCTCAATTTCGACACGATTAAAAATTTGGGTCTCGTCGAAATGTTTTCAATCGGCGCGAGTTTCCTCAAGGCGAAATACAATCAACGCGAAGAAACAACGCTTGAAGACTTTATGATTAATCGTTTCGGGCAAAAGCTTTACGAAACTTTTTTCCGCGACTACACGACAAAAGTTTGGGGACGCACGCCCGCCGAAATCGGCGCGGATTGGGGACGCCAACGAATCAAAGGCTTGTCGCTCAGCAAAACCGTCGCGAATTTTTTCAAGAAAACTTTCGGCTCGAAAGGCGAGGAAGAAACTTCGCTGATTGAAAGATTTTTTTATCCGAAACTCGGCGCCGGTCAAATGTGGGAAAGACTTGCCGCAGAAATTAAACGTCTCGGCGGCGAAGTGATTTTTAATTCGGACGTGAAAAAATTCCGTGTCGTCGACAAAAAAATTCGTGCGGTTATTGCCGAAAGCCCCGCAGGAACTTTGACTTTCCCCGCCGATTATTATCTTTCGAGTATGCCGCTTGTCGAACTTGCCGAAGCTCTGGACAGCGGCTTGAACTATCGACAACTTCTAATTGCTCGCGGCTTGCCGTATCGCGATTTTATCACCGTCGGACTTTTGGTCGACAAACTTTCGCTGAAGAATCGCACGAAAATTAAAACGCTCGGCGACATTGTTCCCGACTGTTGGATTTACATTCAGGAGCCGTCCGTTAAACTCGGCCGCCTGCAAATTTTTAACAACTGGTCGCCGTACATGGTTGCAGATCCGAAAAATTCCGTGTGGCTCGGTCTGGAATATTTTTGCCGCGAAGGCGACGAACTTTGGCAAATGCCCGAAAAAAATTTCGTAAAATTCGCCGTCGACGAACTCGCTTCGATTGGGATTATCGACGCGGCGGACGTGCGTTTCGGCGTGCAAGTCAAAGTTCCCAAAGCTTATCCCGCGTACTTCGACACCTACGAAAATATTTCGGAACTTCGCGCCGCGCTCGACGAAATTCAAAATCTCTACTGTATCGGGCGCAACGGACAGCATCGTTACAACAACATGGATCACAGCATGTTGACTGCGCGGGAGGCCGTGCGGACAATTATCGGCACGTCGACGCGGGAAAATATTTGGAACGTCAACGCCGAACAAATTTATCATGAGGACAAGCATTGATGAGCTTTGAGCTTTAAGCTTTAAGCTTTGAGCTTTGAGCTTTAAGGCATTACGCACTGCCTTTTGAGGACACGCATGAGTAAAATTTTTTCATCGGTAATTCAAGTCGCGTTTCTGTTGACGGGCGTCGCCTGCGTTCAACTGATTTTCAAACTGCCCGAAGAGAGCGACACTAATTTTATCATAAATCTCGGGCGGTACATTTTGGAGCACGGCTTCCCGCACGTCGACCCGTTCACGATACACGACGGAATTCAACTTGTCGCGCAACAGTGGCTGAGCGGAATAATTTTTTGGGAGGCGTGGCAAATTTTCGGCGTCGCGGGTCTCAAGCTCACGGATTTTATTTTCGGCGCGTTGCTGATAATTTTGCATTGGCGACTGTGCTTTTTCGTCAGCGGAAATAAAATTGTCGCGCTCGTCTTGAGTTTCGCCGTCGGATTGATTACGGCAACTTCAATCGTGCCGCGCCCACAAATTTTTTCGACGCTGATTTTATTGGCTGAAGTTTCTTTGCTGGAAAAATTCACGCGCACGGGCGACGCAAAATTTTTGATTCCGTTGCCGCCGTTGTCCGCGTTGCTGATAAATTTTCATGCGGCAATGTGGCTGATGTTTTTCGTGCTCGCCGCGCCGTTTTTCTTCGTGAAAGATACACGCCACGCGAAATTTTTATTCGGAACTTTGGCGGCAAGTTTTCTGTTCGGTTTCGCGAATCCTTACGGCGTCGACGCAATGACTTACGTCCTGAAATCTTACGGCGTCGATATAATCAATTCGCACGTCTCGGAAATGTTCGCGCCCTCGGCTCAAACCGTCGGCGGGAAAATTTTTTATGCGGCGGAAGCGTTGATAATTTTCACGTTCGCACGCGTCAAACTCCCGTGGCGTTATATTTTGTTGAGCGGCGGGCTGACTTTTTTGGCACTGTTGCACCAACGAAATTTGTTGCTGTTTTATTTCGTGGCGACATTCCCGCTTGCGTGCGCGTGGCAGAATTTCAGCGTCGAAAAAATTTTCCCGCGCAGGGATGACGAAAATTTTCCGAACCGCGTCCCGATGACGATTTTGTTTTTCATGCTGACTTTCGTCAACACGGCAATCGTCACGCTGATTTTGCAGGACGGACTTGCCGAACTCAACACGCCGCTGAAAATTTTGTTCGTTGTGGCAACGTTGCTTTTGTTGTATAATCTGCTGGTTTTCAAGCGCGAAGGCAGATTGTTGCACGCCGCGATTTTGCCGCGAAAAAATTTTTCGTTGCTGGTGACGGCGTTAATCGTGTGTGCAATTTTTTCCGTGACGCTCGCCGACCGTAAAGACGACACCGACGAAATTTTGACGCCCGCGATTGAATTCATTTTGCAGAGCGAACGACCAGAAAATATTTCGTTGTGGATTGGTCAAGGCGGCGGCGGACTTGCGGGACGTTTCGGAATAAAATATTATATCGACTCGCGTTCGGAAGTTTTTCTGCCGACAAACAGCGGCTTGAAAAAAAATATTTTGGCGGAATATCTCGACCTGATAAGCGGCAAACTTTATTACGCGGAATTTTTCAGCCGCTATAACTTCACGCACATTATCATTGCCGACGATATGCCGCTTTTGTTCAACGCTTTGAGCCGCGACGAAAATTTCAAAGTCATTTACGAGCGCAAACACGTCGGCGAAAAGAAAACTGTCACGTGTAAAATTTTTGTCCCGAAAGTTGAGGACTGACATGTTAAAAAAATTTTTTGTAGCCGCGATTATTTTTTGTGTGCTGACGAGTATCGCTCAAGCCGCGCCGAAAAAATCTGTCTGGCAACCCGAATTGCTTATCGGCATCACAAGCGGCGTCACGCAAGTCGGCTTGAAAGTTTCTGCGCCCTGCATTATGATTGACGCCGTCACGAAAAAGACGATAAAAAAAATTCCCGCCGAAAAAAATTTCGCCGTGGACTTCGCGCAGATGAAAACCAATGCGATTGAAATTCGCCCCGAAAAAGTTCCGCTGAAAGATTTGCAAACGACGATTAACGGGCGGAAATATTTCGGCGGCGTGCGCGTCAACAAAGTTAAAGGTTCGCTGACCGTGATAAACATTGCCCCGACCGAAGAATATCTGCGCGGCGTTGTCGGCGAAGAAATGTCCCCGTCGTATCCGATTGAGGCGTTGAAAGCTCAAGCAGTGGCGGCTCGTTCGTTTGCTCTGAAAAATCGCAAGAAACACAACAAAGAAGGTTTCGACCTGTGCCCGACGACGCATTGTCAAATTTATGCGGGCGTGGAAGATTTTTCCATCATCAACGAGGCGATTGACGCAACTCGCGGCGAAGTTTTGACGTTCAATGAAAAAATTGCCGACACGAATTTTCACGCGGACAGCGGCGGAATGACCGAGTCCGTTGCGAACGTTTGGGGCACGAATGCCGCGTATCTTGTGCCCGTCAAAGAAATTCTTCAATTAACCGCGCCTTGGACGATGAAATTTTCCGCCAAAGATTTTTCGTCGCGTTTCGGTGACAATTTCGGCGACGTGACGGCAATTAAACTCAGCAAGTTGACAATCGGCAAATCTTCAAGCGACAGGACAGATTCCGGCCGCGTGAAGTCTGCTCAACTTGTCGGAACGAAAAAAACTTTGATGGTTTCGGGCGCGGATTTACGCAGAAAATTTTCCTTGCCGAGCACGCTGTTTGACATGAAACTTGACGGCGGCGAAGTGATTTTCACGGGCTACGGACGCGGACACGGCGTCGGCATGAGCCAACAGGGCGCGAAAACTTTGGCGGAAAAATCTTGGACGTATGACAAAATTTTGGCGCACTACTACAGCGGCACGAAGTTAAAGAAACTTTATTGAACGCAATCAACAAACCTAAAAGCTTAAAGCTCAAAGCTCAAAACGGAGGCAACACGATGAAATTTTTCGCACGAGTAACAATTTTTTTCGCGCTGGCGATTTTGCTGTTGACGAGCCAACCGACCGAGGCGGGACGACTTGAAGACATTTTGGCACGCGGCACAATTCGTATCGGCACGACGGGCGATTATATCCCGATGTCGTATCTCAATCCCAAAACCGGCGAATACGAGGGCATTGACGCGGAACTTTCCAAAATTATCGCGGATTCTTTGGGCGTCAAAATCGAATATGTTCCGACGACGTGGCCGACGCTTCAAGCCGACATGCTTGCCGACAAATTCGACATTGCGCTTTGCGGCATCTCCAGAAATTTTGCGCGTGAAAAAGTTATGGCGATGAGCGACGCTTACGGCGAAGGACTTTTCGGCAAGACAATTCTTTGTCGCAAAACCGATGCGAAAAAATTCAAAAGCGTTGCCGACCTCAATCGCCCCGACGTTCGCGTTATGATTAATCCCGGCGGCACCAACGAAAAATTTGCGCACGCAAACTTGCCGAACGCGACGTTGATTGTCAACAACGAAAACGCCGAAATTCCGATTAAAATTGCCGAGGGCAAGGCGGACATCATGATAACCGAAACCGTCGAGGCAGTCAGTTGGGTCAAGCGTGAACCGAGACTTGCCGCGCCGCTTGTCAAAACTCCGTTCGCGGGCACGAAACATTCTTGCGGAATTCTCATGCAAAAAGGCGACCAGGAATTTTTGAACTATATAAATTTCGTGCTGGCGGAATTGCGCATGGACGGACGACTTGCCGAACTTGAACTTAAATATTTTGGAAAGGAACTTGTCAAATAATGTTCCTCAGTGAATTTGATTACGATTTGCCTGAAGAATTAATCGCGCAACGACCGATTGAGCCGCGCAATTCGTCGCGGTTGATGGTGCTTGATCCTGCGCGTCAAACAATCGGGCATGAAAAATTTTTCGACCTGCAAAAATTTTTATCGGCGGGCGATACGCTGATTTTCAACGATACGCGAGTAATTCCGGCGCGGCTTATCGGACACAAATCCACGGGCGCACGCGCCGAAATTTTTTTGCTCCGACGTTTGGACGCCGTGACTTGGGAAACTTTGGTAAAACCAGGCAGGAAAATTATTGAAGGCGCAGAAATTTTTTTCGGCAATGAATTGAGTTGCGAAGTTGTCGGGCGTACAAATTTCGGCGGGCGTGTCGTGAAATTCAAATTCAACGGCGTGTTTGAAGAAATTTTGGACAGGCTCGGCGAAACTCCGTTGCCGCCGTACATTCACGAAAAACTTGACGACAGCGAACGTTATCAAACCGTTTACAATCGCGAACGAGGCTCCGCCGCCGCACCGACTGCTGGCTTGCACTTCACGACGGAACAAATGGACGAGCTGAAAAATTTTGGCGTCAATCTCGGATTCGTCACGCTTCATGTCGGTTTGGGCACTTTTCGCCCCGTGCAAGTCGAAACGATTGAGCAACACGAAATGCACGAAGAATTTTTTTCCGTGCCGCAAGAAACGGCGGACTTGATTCGCGAAACTCGTCAACGCGGCGGAAAAATTATCGCTGTCGGCACAACGTCAATCCGAACTTTGGAAGCGGCGGCCGTCGATAATCAAACCGTTGCCGTCGGCTCAAGTTCAACGAAAATTTTCATTTACCCCGGTTACAAATTCAAAATTGTCGACGCGCTGATAACGAATTTTCACTTGCCGAAATCGACGCTGTTGATGTTGGTTAGTGCGTTCGCCGGACGTGAATTTATTTTGCGGGCTTATCGCGAGGCGGTCAACGAACGCTACAGATTTTTTTCCTTCGGCGACGCAATGTTTATCACGGGAAGGAGCGCGGCAAATTGAATTCGACGCTGAAAAATTTTGCGGCAAAAATTTTTGTTGCGCTGATTTTGTTCACGTCGTTTCAAGTTTCGGCGGCGGACAATTCCGAACGAATTCGCGAACTGAAAGAAATTTATTCGCTTCAAGGTCACGAGGAGGACGGCGACTTCGCGGAAGTTTACACGTCCCCCGTCAAAAAAAATCGTCGACCAATCGCGGGTAGTATTTATTTTTTGCTGGTTGGCAAGGACGTTTCGCATTTCCATCAACTTGACTGCGACGAACTTTGGCTGTATCACGAAGGTTGCGGGCTGAAAATTTTCGTCTTGCGGGACGGCAAAGTTGACGAAATTATTTTGGGCACGGACGTTGAAAATTCTGCGCGGCACATGGCGATAATTCCCGCAGGCTCAATCTTCGCGGCGGAAAATCTTGACGCCGACGGTTACACGCTCGTTTCATGCGTCACCGCGCCGAGATTTACTTACAAAGGTTTTCGGCTTATCGAAAGGCGCGAACTTAAAAAACTGTATCCGAAACTCGACGAAAAAATTTTGCGCTTGGCATACGAAAAATCTTTAACGGAATAAAATTCAAGGCGGGATGCTTTGCAAAACATTCGATTTTCTAAGGAGCTGGCTCAATGGCGGCAGTAACATTTGAACTCATTCACAAAGACGCGGCAACGGGCGCACGCGCAGGCATCTTGCACACGCCGCACGGAAAATTTTTGACGCCGCTGTTCATGCCGGTTGGCACGCAAGCAACGGTAAAAACACTTTCGCCGCACGAAGTCCAAAATTTGGGCGCGGGCGTCGTTTTGGCGAACACGTATCATTTATTTTTGCGCCCCGGCGCGGAACTCATCCGAAAGGCGGGCGGACTTCATAAATTCATGAATTGGACGCACGGAATTTTGACGGATTCGGGCGGCTTTCAAGTTTTCAGTCTCGGCGACCTGCGAAAAATTTCCGAAGACGGCGTAACTTTTCGTTCGCATATTGACGGCTCGGAAAAATTTTTGTCGCCGGAAATTTCAATCGCCACACAAGCCGCGCTAGGTTCAGATATTGCAATGGCGTTCGACGAATGCATTCCATATCCCGCCGATTACGATTACACAAAAACTTCCACGGAACGAACTCATCGCTGGGCTTTGCGAAGTCTTGAAGCGGCGACAAATCCGAAGCAAGGAATTTTTTGCATTTGTCAAGGCGGCATGTATGAAGACCTGCGCGAAGAGAGCGCGAAATTTATCGGCGGCTTAGACTGTGCGGGCTGTGCTGTCGGCGGCTTGAGCGTCGGCGAACCGAAAGAACTTATGTACCGCATGTTGGAAGTCTCGACGAAATTTTTGCCCGAAAACAAGGCGCGTTATCTTATGGGCGTCGGCACTCCCGATCACTTGATTGAAGGCGTCCTGCGCGGCGTGGATATGTTCGATTGCGTTTTCCCGACACGCGTCGCCCGAAACGGTATGGCAATGGTTTCGCCCGAAACTGCGCCACGCGGCCGGCTCGTCATGAAGAACGCCGAATTTACGGAAGATTTTTCGCCGCTGGAAAGTCACTGCGACTGTTACGCTTGCCGAAATAAATTTACTCGCGCTTATATTCGGCATCTTATCCGTGCAGATGAAATTTTCGGCTTGAGACTTTTGGCGTTGCACAACCTGCGCTATCTGCAACGATTCACGGCTAAAATGCGGGAAGCGATTCTTGCCGACAAGTTCAGCGAGTTCCGTGAAAAATTTTTTGACGCTTACGACAACGGCTCCAACGCTTAAGCAATTTGAAAACACAACACATAATTTTTTGAGGAGGAAACTTTTTAAATGGGTAATGAAACTGCGGCGGCTTTGGCGAATTTCGCGCCGATAGCCCTGATGATTTTGATTTTTTATTTCTTGCTGTATCGCCCGCAAAAAAAAGCGCGCCAGGAACGCGACGCAATGTTGAGCAGCTTGAAAGTCGGTGCACGCGTGATAACAATCGGCGGCATTTACGGGACGATTGTCGGCTTGAGTAACGAAATTGTTCGACTTCAAGTCGCCGAAAAAGTCGAGATTGAAGTTGCTCGCGGTTCAATTAACGGCGTGGCTCCCGAAGTAAACGAGGCGAAAAACGACGGTGATGAGTGACGACGTGCAGGAGCAGAAAAAAATTTTGCGTCGAGAATTTTTAACGCGAAGAGCAAACATTCCGCGCAATGAACGCGACAGAGTCAGCCATAAACTTGTGCAGAAATTTTTGACGACGGAACTTTATCGCGAATCGAAAATTATTATGGCCTACGCGTCAATGTTCGCCGAACTTCAGTTGACGGAACTTTTTGAGGCGTGTTTTGCCGACGGAAAAACTTTGGCGATACCGCTTATCGTTGACAAGGGCGAAATGCGTGCGGTTGAAGTGCCGAGTTTTGACGCGTTGGAGCCGGGCGAATTCAACATTTTTACCGTCAAGCCCGAACTGCGCAAATTCGTCGAACCTGAGGAAATTGACTGCGTGATTGTCCCGGGCGCGGCCTTCGACATTCACGGCGGACGACTCGGCATGGGCGGCGGCTATTACGACAGATTTTTGTTGCGCACCGTCAAAGCTCACAAAATTGCCTTAGCTTACGATTTTCAACTTGTCGACAATTTGCCGATGGAATTTCACGACGTAAGAATTGATTCGGTAATGACAACGCAGATTTTTTGGCACGCGGTAGACGACCAAAAGTTTCGCGAGATAGCGTCACCTTGAGCCGCAAAAAATTCAGACATTTGACAAACTCGCCGTCGCGCAGTATATTACGCGACGGTTTTTGATTGACGTGAATTATTCAACACGCCACAATACTAAGTGACGATTATGATTGTATACAATTCGCAAATCAATCGACCAGATTAAAAATTTTCAAGACTTTTTCAGCGGCGTGTGCAACAATGCGCGGCGTGAAAAATTTCTCTGACATTGAAAGGAGTGAATGCTGCTCCGAAGGCAAAGCGGCGACTCAATGGGTCGTCCTGCTCGGGACGCAACTGCGGTGTTGCGTTAAGCGGCGGAATGATGAAGCGAAAAATACTCGAGAAAGTTAAAACTGTTGAAAAGAAAATCGCGCTGTGTTTGGTTTTGGCGGGCTTCACGATGATGAACACCGGTTTTACCGAACAAGCAGAATTCGTCGACGAACCTGCAAAAGAAATCGAAATCGAACAGACAAGCGCAACCGAACCGACGGCAATCGCTATCGGCGAAAACGGACGAATTAAAATCAGCGAAGATGACGAACTGTCCAAAGCCCTCACGGAACTCGTGGAAAATTCGCAGGACGTGAATAAAGCTGTTGAAGAAACGTTGGCGGGACAAGACACGCAGGCAACGGAAATTTCCACAATCGAGGAAGTTAAACCCGTCGAAGAAATTCCCGAAAACGTTATCGAAACTTCACGCGGACTTGTGCCTTACACGCAGATGTACGGAATGGAAGCAACGGCCTACCTTCCCACCGACGGCAGTGCAGAAGGTTTGACGGCAATGGGAATTCCCGCGACTTACGGCATTGTAGCGGTTGACCCCGACGTTATCCCGCTCGGCTCGCGGGTGTATATCCCCGGTTACGGCGAAGCTATTGCGGCGGACACGGGCGGCGCGATTTACGGCTACAGAATCGATCTTTGCATGGAAAGTTATGATGAAGCAATGGACTTCGGGCGGCGCAATGTTACCGTCTTTGTCTTGAAATAAATTTTATAAAAAGTCTCCTCGACTTCTGTCGGGGAGATTTTTTGTTGCGGCGAATTAAATCGTCAATCGTCCACAAAAAATTTTTTCGACGGCTGAAACGTCATGCGCTTGCAGGGGATTTTTGATTGTAGAACGTTGCAGAAATATTTTTTCTTACGGCGTTGACCGCAGGCAATATTCGCTGTAAAATTCTTATAAGGTTTATTGAGCAATGGAGTCTTTAACGAAAAGGTGAGTGTTATGGAAAAAGCTACGGTCGTTGTTATCGGCGGCGGAGCAACGGGGCTTGGCATTTTACGCGATTTGTCTATGCGCGGCGTCAAAGCTCTGCTCGTCGAAAAAAATGACTTGGTCAACGGTGCAAGTTCCCGATACCACGGACTTTTGCACAGCGGCGGACGTTACGCGGTCAAAGACCAGGAAGCCGCCAAAGAATGTATCATCGAAAATCAGATTATGCGCAAAATCGGCAAGTCGTGCGTGGAACCGTGCGGCGGCATGTTTACGCGTCTGGACATTGACGACCCCGCTTATGAAGAACTTTGGGTTAAAGGTTGTGCGGACAGCGGCATTGAAGCGACGCCGATAACTTTGGACGAAGCTTTTAAATTGGAGCCGAGACTTTCCCGCAAACGCGTCAAAAGCGCATACCTTGTTCCCGACGCGGCTGTCGACGGTTTTCGTATGGCGTGGCAACTTATTGATTCGTCGAAACGTTACGGCGGTCAACTTAAAACTTACACTGAAGTTGTCGGATTCGACAGCGTCAACGGCGAATTGCGCGGCGTTAAAGTTCGCAATCAATTCACGGGCGAAGTTTACGAAATCGGTTGCGATATTGCCGTCAACGCGGCAGGCGGCTGGGCTGGTTTTGTCGGCAAACTTGCCAACGTCGAAATCGGCGTTCAACCCGACAAAGGCACGCTTATCGCATTCAACCAAAGAATAACCAATCACGTCGTCAATCGGTTGCACAAGTCTTCCGACGGCGATATTTTTGTTCCGCACGGCTCAATTACAATTTTGGGCACGTCGTCAATGAGCGTTCCCGATCCCGAAGATACTTCGACAAGCCGCGAAGAAGTTGAAAGCCTGTTGAAAATCGGCGAGGAAACTTTTGAGGACTTGCGCGACTTCAGAATTCTGCGGACGTTCGCGGGTTCCAGACCGCTTTACATTCCGCCCGGCGGCGCAGTCGGACGTTCGGCGTCTCGCGGCTTTGCAATCGTCGACCACGCCAACGACGGCTTGAAAGGTTTCTTCACGATTGTCGGCGGCAAGTTCACGACGTACAGATTGATGGCGGAAAAAATGTGCGATCAAATCTGCGCGAAGTTGAATAACAAGACGGCTTGTCGCACGGCGGAAGAACCGCTCGTTGAGGAAGTTTCCGACAACGACAAAGCCCGTGCGAAGAAATTTTTCCCGTCTTACGGCACAAATTTGGCGGCAACTCGTTTGGGCGTCGAACGTTTCAAAAAAGTTGTCGAACGTCTGGAAAATGACCCCGAAAGTCGTCAACTCGTCTGCGAATGCGAAAACGTCACCCGCGCAGAAGTTGAGGAAATTTGCAAATCCGACACAAGCTTTATCGTCAACGACGTTCGCCGTCGGACACGTATCGGCATGGGCACCTGTCAAGGAAATTTCTGCGCGCTCAGAGCGGCGGCGGTCTTCGCCGATATGGGCGTCGAGTCCACGGCAAAAGATTCGCTGATCCGCATGAGAGAATTTTTACAAGGACGTTGGAAGGGAATTCGCCCCGTGTTACTCGGTCGCACGTTGCGTGAAACCGAAATGACGCGCTCAATTTACGAACTTTCAATGAACGTGACGGGAGGCGAGCCTCAGTGAAAACTTCTGACGTGATTGTTATCGGCGGCGGGCTTGCGGGCTTTATGGCGGCGGCTGCGGCGGCAAGTCGCAAGCAAAGTGTCACGCTGTTGACTTACGGATCGGGTTCATTGCCTTTGGCGAGCGGCGCGATTGATTTTTTCGACGCGAAAATTCCCGAATCGGCGATTAAAGATTTGCCCGACACGCATCCTTACAAAAAAATCGGTGCCAAAGCTTTGGACGATGCGACGAAATTTTTCTGCGAAATTACCGCGCAGGCCAATTTGCCTTACGTCGGACGGCTCAGCACGCAAATTCCCATTGTGACGGCAGTCGGCACGTTGAAATATTCCGCGCTTGTCCCCGAATCAATGGACGCTTCAAAAATTATTTCCAAGAGTAAAATTTTCGTTGTGGAAATCGCGGGCTTGAAAGATTTTTACGCCTCAATGATTATCGACAATCTCAAAAAACATTTCCACGACAGAACTTTCCAAGCCGTCAAAATCGACCTGAAACTTTTGGGCGGACGCGACATAACTTGCATGGACGCCGCGCAACTTTTGACGGACAACGAACAGCCGCTTGCGAACGAGTTAAAAGCTTTGAACGCGACGCCCGACGATGCGATTATCATTCCGCCGATTTTGGGCGTGGCGGGCAATTTCTCTCGCGACGTGGTTAAAACTCAGCTCCGCGCAGATATTTTCGAGACGACATGTTTACCGCCGTCACCTGCGGGAATGCGTCTGCAACGTGCGTTCATGAAATATTTACAGAAATCGGGCGTCAAAATTCTGGAGAATTCCAAAGTCGTTCGCGGCGTCGTCGAAGGCAAAAAAGTCACGGGCGTTGTCGTTGAAAATGTCGTTCGCGAAAAAACTTTCCCTGCGCGGAAAGTCATTTTGGCGACGGGCGGATTTTACAGCGGCGGAATCACCTTGCGCGACTTCGACAAGCCGAAAGAACCGATTTTTGATCTGCCGGTTTTCTTCCCCGAAGGCGCGGAAAATTGGAGCAACACCGAACTTTTCAGCGGCAAACCGCAAGGTTTTTCGACGACGGGAATTTTAACGGATGACAAATTGCGTCCCGTCGATTCAAGCGGAAAAGTTTTGTTCGATAATCTGCACGTCGTCGGCGCAAATCTCGGCGGCTGTGATAAAATTTTTGAGCGGTCTTCGGGCGGCATTGCAATTTCGTCGGCGTTCAAGGCAGCGACGATTTAAGGGGGCGACATCATGAGCGACAAAACACAAGCAATTTTCACGGGCGACCGCTGTCTTTCGTGCACGTCCTGCATGGCGAATTGTCCCGTCATGGCAGTCGTCAAAGAATATCGCGGCCCCAAACTCGTCGGGCCTGCGCATGGACGTATGCATTTTTCGCAGGAAGACGTTGAAGAAAGTTTAAATTACTGCTCGAACTGCAAAAGCTGTGACCGCGCTTGTCCGTCGGGCGTGGCGGTCTCGACGCTCAACATGTTGCAACGGGCGGAGTATTACAAAAAACATGAGCATATGCGTTCCGAAGACATGTTGGCTCACGGCGAACGCATGGCAAAAATGATTCGCATGATGCCTTTCGGCGCGACGTTCTCGAATATCGGCATGAGTATCGGCAAGGCTTTGGGCGTGTTCAGTGCGCTTGGACTTGCGGGCGAACGCAACATGCCGGCTTACGCGTCGACATCGTTTAAAGATATGCATAAACGAATCAAACAAACTTCCGCGAGCAAAAAACTTGTCCTGTTTACGGGCTGTTACATCAACGACAACGAGCCGCAAGTCGGCGAAGCGTTTGTTAAAGTCATGAACGCGAACGGCTATGAAGTTTTAATCGACGAAGGTTTTAACTGTTGCGGGTCGCCGCTGGTCGTCACGGGCTTTCTTGACGAGGCGCGTCAACATGCCGACAATAACGTTGCCCGAATTCTCGAATGGAAGAAAAAAGGCATTCCCGTCGTCACGCCGTGCACGAGCTGTTCACTCATGTTGAAGGAAGAATATCACGAACTTTTCGGCGAACACCAAATGCACGAGGCGGCGGAAAATGTTTATGACGCGTTTGAATTCTTGGAAATTCTGCAGGAACGCGGGCAGTTTAACGAAAACCTCAATCCGATTAATCAGCGGTTGCTTTATCACGTGCCCTGCCATTTGAAATCGCAGGCAATCGGTCTTCCCGCACAAAACATTTTGGAAGAAGCGGGCGCGAAAGTCGTAACGGCGGACGCGGGCTGTTGCGGCATTTCGGGCAACTACGGTTTCCGTAAAGACAAATACGAAATTTCAATGAAGATCGGCGCGAAACTTTTCGAGCGCGTCAAGGAACAAGACTTTGAAAAAGTCATCAGCGACTGCGGCACTTGTCGTATGCAGATTCACCACGGCACCAACATCAAGCCCGTTCACCCGATTGAAGTTTTGGCGCGGGCGTACAGATAATTTGGAATTATGAATTAGGAATTAGGAATTGTTTCGACGAAGATTTTCATTCCTCATTCCTCATTTCACATTCCTAATTGCTTTTTCGGAGGTGATTCACGGAAAACAAAAACTTTCAAGCAGTGAGTTTTGCGACAAGATTTGTTTAGATTTTTGAGGAGGGGTTTTTTACTGTGGCAAAAGAATACGTAATGGCTCTCGACGCCGGCACAACCAGCAACCGCGCCATCATCTTCGACAAAAATTCCAAAATCGTCGGCGTATCACAACGC
This sequence comes from Selenomonadaceae bacterium, assembly GCA_017515635.1. Classification (GTDB taxonomy): domain Bacteria; phylum Bacillota; class Negativicutes; order Selenomonadales; family Selenomonadaceae; genus Quinella. The sequence goes on along the minus strand of JAFWFO010000005.1, from coordinate 32,337 downwards.
GAATTCACGCAAATTTTCCCGAAACCCGGTTGGGTCGAACATGACGCGGACGAAATCTGGAGCACAATGGTTGCCGTCATGAAAGAAGCTCTCGAACATTCGGGACTTAACGGCGGAGACATCGCGGCTATCGGTATCACCAACCAGCGCGAAACTACGGTCATTTGGGACAAGAAAACGGGTCGCCCGATTTACAATGCAATCGTCTGGCAATCCCGTCAAACCGCGCCCATTGCCGAAGCTCTCAAAGCTGAACACGCCGCCGAATTCCAAGACAAAACCGGTCTGCAGATTGACGCGTATTTTTCCGGCACGAAAATTAAATGGTTGCTTGACAACGTCGAGGGCGCACGCGCAAAAGCCGAAGCCGGCGAATTGCTTTTCGGCACAATCGACACGTGGCTTATTTGGAAACTCACGGGCGGTAAAGTTCACGTCACGGATTATTCCAACGCCTCCCGCACGCTGATTTACAACATCAATACGCTTGAATGGGACGAACAGTTGATGAAATATCTGGACATCCCGAAATCGATTCTCCCCGAAGTCAAACCGTCGTCCTGCATTTACGGCGAAAGCGTCCCGACAATTCTCGGCGCGGCAATTCCCGTTTCGGGCGCGGCAGGTGACCAGCAGTCGGCACTTTTCGGACAGAACTGCTTCGAACCCGGCACCGCGAAAAACACTTACGGCACGGGCTGTTTCATGCTCATGAACACGGGCACGGAAATTCACAAATCCAAAAACGGTCTTGTCACGACAATCGCTTGGGGTCTCGACGGCAAAGTCGAATACGCGCTTGAAGGCTCGATCTTCGTTGCAGGCTCGGCAATTCAATGGCTCCGTGACGGCGTTCGCATGGTCGACAGTGCCCCCGATTCCGAATGGGTCGCCAAAAAAGTCAAAGACACGGGCGGCGTTTATTTCGTTCCCGCGTTCGTCGGACTCGGCGCACCGTATTGGGATATGAACGCTCGCGGCATGATGATCGGCTTGACTCGCGGCACGACGAAAGCTCACATTGTCCGCGCAACGCTTGATTCGCTTGCTTATCAGACACGCGACGTGCTTGAGGCTATGGAAGCGGACAGCGGCGACAAACTTACCGCGCTCAAAGTCGACGGCGGTGCTTCTGCCAACAACTTGATGATGCAATTCCAGGCTGACTTGCTCGGCGTGCCCGTAGATCGTCCGCAGATCGTCGAAACGACGGCTCTCGGTGCGGCTTACCTTGCGGGCTTGGCTGTCGGCGTCTGGAAGAACAAAGAAGAACTCAAATCCGCGTGGCAACTCGAAACGCGCTTTGAACCCGAAATGAAACGTTATGAAGCTGACGCGCTCTACAAAGGCTGGCGCAAAGCTGTCAAACACGCAATGAACTGGCTCAACGACGACTAAAAAGCAATTTGGAATTAGGAGTGAGGAATTAGGAATGATACCGATGTAACATGAATTCCAAATTCCTCATTCCACATTCCTCATTGACGGAAAGAAGGTATTATTCATGGATAATTTGTTAGGCGAATTCATGGGCACAATGGTGCTGATTGTCTTCGGTTGCGGCGTCTGCGCAAACATGTCGCTCACGCAATCCAAAGGACAAGGCGGCGGCTGGATTTGTATAGCAGTCGGCTGGGGATTTGCAGTCACGCTCGGCGTCTTTACGTCGATCACGCTCGGTGCTCCTCAAGGCGATTTGAATCCCGCTGTCACGCTCGCAAAAACAATGGCGGGCATTTACACCCCGGGACAATTTATCGCAACTTCCGCCGCGCAACTCGTCGGCGCAATGTTGGGCGCAACGATTGTCTGGTTGGCTTACCTGCCGCACTGGGAAAAAACCAACGACCCCGCAACGAAATTGGGCGTCTTTGCAACGGGGCCCGCTATCCGCAGTGCCGGCGCGAACTTCCTCTGCGAGGTTATTGCGACGTTCTTCCTGATGTTCGTTATCTGGATGATTTTCTCGAAACCGGTCGGCGCACTCGTTCCCGGTTACGGTCCGTATATCGTCGGCGTTTTGATTTGGGCACTCGGCTTGTCGCTCGGCGGCCCCACGGGTTACGCGATGAATCCCGCTCGTGACCTTGGCCCGCGTCTGGCTCATGCGATTCTGCCCATTGCCGGCAAAGGCGGTTCCGATTGGGGTTACGCTTGGGTTCCGATTGCAGGCCCGCTCGTCGGCGGTGCTTTGGCTTATGTCGTTGCTTCGGCTTGCGGCGTCCTCGGATAAAATTTTTTTCAACGCAACAAAAAAAGTCGGGAGTCTTCGCGACTCTCGGCTTTTTGATTTTTGGGGAGTGATTTAAATGATTGTTTACTTTACACACAAAGGCGGAAAATATTTTCCCGTCGGCGAAAGTTTGAAACTCGACGCGACGACGCCACGCGGGCTTTACGTGAACTTAACCAACCGTTGCAACTGCGATTGCGTGTTTTGTCTGCGGCAAAAAAAATCCATGGCACGTGAATCAAGTCTTTGGCTGGAGCGCGAGCCGACGGTCGACGAAGTCAAAGCCGAATTGGACGCCGCGCCTTGGCATCTCGTCACGGAATTGGTTTTCTGCGGATTCGGTGAGCCGACGATTCGTCTTGCGGAACTTGTGGAGCTGTTGACTTACGCGAAAAAAATTCGCCCGCAAATTCCGACGCGCCTGAACACAAACGGATTGGGCGAACTTTATCACGGGCGGGAAATTGCGGCGGACTTCGCGAACATTTTGGACACGGCATCAATCAGCCTCAACGCCGCGACCGCCGAAAAATATTTCAGGCTGACCCGCGCAACTTACGGGCTCAAATCTTTCGACGCGATGTTGACTTTCGCCGAACACATGAAAAATTTTGTGCCGCATGTTGTATTGACGATTGTCGATAAAGTCACGCCGCCCGAAGAAATTTCCGCCTGTCAAAAAATTTGCGACGAACGAGGTTTGACGCTTAGAGTACGTCCTTACGAAGACAGCTAAAAATTTTCAGCGCAGATTGTCTGCAAAAAATTTTCGATATGTCAATCACTTCCGTTGAAAGTCACGCGAATATTTCCGTCACCCAAAATTTTTGCAAGGTCGGCGGAATTTATTTTGCCCAGTCGCGTGTAACTGTAGCTTGTCGAAAAATCTTTGTAAAAAATTACGACGCAGTTATCGCCGAACAACATCAAATCGCCCGAAGAAATTTTCCCGACACGAGCGGCATTGGACGGCAAATTTTTATCGAGGTAAAAATATTTTTCGTTACCGTTGAGTTCTTGCATATCCATTTCAAGCGGCAACATTTCGGCGAAGGCTCGGGCAGTCGGATTATCTTCAAGCGTCGCCGTGAAAGTTTGTCCGTTGACTGAAATTTTTATCGTGTTCAAAGTTTTCGCCTCCGTGACTTCAGTTTTTGTCGGCGGGACGATTGCAGAATTCGCCGCAAGATTTTCGCCGCAACCCGTCAGCAAAATTCCCGCCGCGCAGATTGTCGCAAAAAATTTTTTCATATGTGCGCCTCAAGATAATCGACGGAAGAATTTTTATCGCGGTCATCGTCGACTTTGCGGATAAATTTCGCGGGCACGCCGCCGACAACGGTAAACGGCTCGACATCTTTTGTGACGACAGCACCCGCCGCAACAACAGCCCATTCGCCGACAGTGACGCCCTGCAGAATCACGGAATTTGAGCCGATCCAAACGTTGTCGCCAATGACAATCGGCTTGTAATGGAGTTTGCGGCTCTTCGACGGTTCCAAATCGTGATTCGCCGTCGCAAGAACGACATTGTGCCCGATTAACACGCCGTCGCCGATTTTAATTCCGCCTTGGTCTTGAAAGTGACAGCCGGCGTTGATGAAAACATTTTTGCCGAACGAAATATTTTTGCCGAAATCTGCGGTGAACGGCGGGAACAATCGGAACGTCGAATCAACTTCCCTGCGCGTGAGCCGCGACATAATCTCGACAATTTCTTCGGGTGTGTGATAAACCGTGTTCAGCTCCATTTCGATTCGGCGGCTGTCCTGACACAGTTCGCGGAAAAAATTTAAGCGTTCGGGATTTTTATTCGCGGGATGATTTTCATCGGCGAAACTTTGTCTGAGTTCTTCAAGCGTCATGTAATCAACCTCCCAAAAAATTTTTTCTTCGTGATTAATTTTAGCGATGAAGTTTACTCCGTGTCAAACAAAAATTTGACGGGCTTGCTTTTATCCTGCGCGGCAATTAAAATTAACCAATCCCAACGCGAAAGGAGTTTGGTTATGGGAATTCTTGACAAGATTAAAAGTCTCTTGCCCAAGCGCAAGGAACCCGAATTGCAAAACAACGTTCCGAAAGAAAAAGAAACAATCCGCAAGACGTTCGGCAAATACTGCAACGCAAATCACGGCACGGAGGACGAAAAACTTTGCGCCAAATGCACGGCGATTTTGTCAAACGTCATGATAAAAATCAGCCGCTGTCCTTACGGTATCGGCAAACCGATTTGCGAACAATGCGAGACGCCCTGTTTCGGCGAACGTTTCACGAATGAATTTTTGGAAATCATGAAGGGCGGCCAAAAGAAAATGCTTTTGAGCCACCCGCTGATGACCGTCAAGCACAAATTGGCAGGACTCGGCGCGGAGTACGCCAAAATGCAACGCGACAAAAAAACTTCCGACAAACAAAAGGCGGAGACCGAAAAAATCAAAGCCAAATTCGCCAACGTAACCCGTTCGCCGAAAAAATCCAAAAAGAAAAAGAAGAAGTGAGCAACGTGATTGAAATTTTTGATGGCGCAATGGGCACCATGCTTCAGGCGGGCGGCTTGAAGGCGGGCGCGTGTCCCGAATTGATGAACGTCGACGCTCCCGAAGTCGTGAAAAAAATTCACCGCGCTTACATTGACGCCGGCTCGACGATTATCACGACAAATACTTTCGGCGCGTCAAGTTTAAAGCTTGCTCATTACGGAATTGCAGACCGCGTTCGCGAATTGAACTTTGCCGCCGTGAAAATCGCCAAAGAAGTTGCCGGCTCACGGGCGAAAGTTGCGGGCGACATCGGTCCTTCAGGAAAATTTATTGAGCCGCTCGGCGATTTGAGTTTCGACGACGCCTATAAAATTTTTTACGAACAAGCAACGGCACTGGCTGAAGCGGGCGCGGATTTTTTGATTATCGAAACGTGCATTGATATTCAAGAAATGCGTGCAACTTTGCTTGCCGCCCACGACGCTTGCAATTTACCCGTGATTTGTCAGCTCAGTTACAGCGAAGACGGCCGCACCGTCACCGGCACAGATCCGCAATCCGCCGCCGTGATTCTCGACGCAATGGGCGCGTCAATTATCGGCGTGAACTGTTCGCTCGGCCCCGCGCAACTCGTGCCCGTCGTGAAAATTTTGGCGGAAAATTGTCGCGTGCCCGTCAGTGTTCAGCCGAATGCGGGAATGCCTTACCTTGAAGACGGCAAAACGAAATTCCCCATGGACGCAAAAACTTTCGGCGGTTGGGGAAAAGCCCTCGTCGATGCGGGCGCAACTTACCTCGGAGGCTGTTGCGGCACGACGCCCGATCATATCCGCGAACTTGCCAACGCCGTGAAAAATCTTTCACCCGTCGAAAAAACTTTCAAACGTCCGTTGATGTTGGCAAGCCGTTCAAAAACCGTCGTCGTCGATAAAAATTCCACAACTTTAATCGGCGAAAGAATCAATCCCACGGGCAGAAAAAAACTTGCCGCCGAAATTCGCGAAGGTTCCCTGCTCGGCGTCAAACGCGACGCGATTAATCAAGTCAAAGCCGGCGCGCAGATTTTGGATGTCAACATGGGTGTCGGCGGAATTAATCAGCCCGAAATGATGTCGAAGGCCGTCCGCGAAATTGCGCAAATTACCGACGCGCCACTTTCGATTGACACGAGCGACGCCGAAGCTTTGGAAGCGGGCTTGAAAAATTTCCCCGGCCGTGCGCTGATAAATTCCGTCAGTTTTGAGCCTGAACGAATCGAAAAATTTTTACCGCTTGCGAAACGTTACGGCGCGGCGATTTTGGTTTTGCCGATAACCGAAAGCGGCGTCCCGAAAAATGCCGACGAAAGATTTTCCGTCACGAAAAAAATTATCGACGCCGCAAAAAAATTCGGGCTTGACGACGGAGATTTTCTGCTCGACGCGCTTGTCATGACGATTTCCGCCGACAAAGACGCTTGCCGCGAAGTTTTGCGCACGTTGAAACTTTACGGCGAATTAAATCTGCCGACGACAATGGGCTTGAGCAATATTTCTTTCGGCTTGCCGAATCGCCCGCTGATTAACTCGACATTTTTCGCGATGTGTCTTGCGAACGGGCTTGATGCGCCGATTATGAATCCTTACGACGAATTGATGATGAACGCGCTCAAAGCTTCCGCCGCGTTGCTCGGTCACGACCCGAACGGTTTACAATTCAGCAAACTCGGACAGCTAAGCGGTTCATTGACATTTGCCGCCGAAAATTCCGCGACGCAAAAAAAAACGCCCGTTGACACGTTGAGCGCAATACGGCTCGCGGTTGTCGAAGGCGACAAAGACGAAGTGCCTGCGTTGATTCGCAAGGCCGTCGACGAAAAATTTTCTTCCGACGAAATTACCGAAAAAAGTTTGACTGCCGCAATGAATTCACTCGGCGAAGATTTTGGCGCGGGAAGAATTTTTCTGCCGCAAGTTCTGTTGTCCGCCGAAACAATGAAACTTGCCTTTGACGAATTGAAAAAACTTTTGCCCGCCCGTGAAACGAAAAATCAAGGAACTTTCGTTATCGCGACAGTCAAAGGCGACGTGCACGACCTCGGCAAAAATATTGTCGGCGCGCTCGTCTCGAACAGTGGCTTTAAACTCGTCGACCTCGGCAAGGACGTTGACTCGGCGGAAATTGTTCGTGCCGCGATCGAAAACGACGCCGATATTGTCGGCTTGTGCGCGCTCATGACGACGACGATGATTCAAATCGACAAGGTTATCGCCGAACTCAAAGCGGCCGGCTCGTCAGCGAAAGTCATGGTCGGCGGCGCGGCTTTGACTCAAGAATATGCCGATTCTGCGGGCGCGGACGCTTATGCCCGTGACGGCGTGGAGGCCGTGCGTTTGGCGAAAGATTTAGTCGCCGCGAAATAATTTTGAGCAAAAAATATCGCTCGTCGAAAAATCGGCGGGCGATTTTAAATTTCAGCGTAAAATTTTTGTCAGGAAATAAATTTTGCCGTCGAACCGTTTTTTGTCTTCGTAACTTCAAGGCGAACGGGAATTTGATTTTTCAGCTCTTCGACGTGCGAAATTATTCCAACCAACCGGCCGCCGCGTTGCAATTCAATCAAAGCTTTCATTGCAATTTCCAAAGTTTCACTGTCGAGCGTGCCAAAACCTTCGTCGATAAAAATTGTGTCAAGTTTTATGCCGCCCGAATTATTCTGCACGACGGCCGCCAATCCAAGCGCAAGCGACAACGACGCCAAAAAACTTTCGCCGCCGCTTAAAGTTTCGACCGAACGCGCTGAGCCGGTGTATTCGTCGACAATTTCCAAATCCAACCCGCCGGCAATTCTGCGGTCAGTCACTTCGCGCTGAATTTGGAAACGATAACGCCCGCTACTCATCTTTTCAAGCCGATTATTCGCCTCGTCGACGACTTCTTTAAACATTGTCGCCAAATAGTAACGTCGGAAAGAAATTTTCGTAATTTTGCCGCTAGCCGCGTCCGAAAGCGTTTTCCACATCAAAAGATTTTTTTCGGCGGAATTCAAATCGTCGGCAAGCGCGGAGATTTTTTGCTCAAGTTCTTTAAGGCGTTTGAGTTTACTGTTTAAGTTCGTTCGAGATTCGACGGCTTTAATGTGATTCGTTCGTGCGTCGTCACTAATTTTTGTCAGCGCGTCAACGTCAGGCAAAATTTTTCCTTCAACCTTCGCGGAAATTTCGTCGAGATTTTTTTTATCCGCGTCGACCGTGGATTTTTGAGCCGCCGCACGTTCGTTGAGCCGATTGAAATTATCTTGCGCATTTTTGAACGCGGCATTGAGTTTGTCGAGATCTTTTTTCGCGGAAGAAATTTCTTCGTCAATCAAGCGCGGATTCGACAAATATTTTTCTTCAATGTTTGATTTCATACTTTCAACTGCGCCGCGCAAAATTTTTTCTTCGCCCGAAAATTTTCTGTCCGCGTTCTGAGCATTGGCGAGATCTTCTTCAGCTTTGCGAGTTTTTTCTTCGCCGTCTTTGATTCGATTGCGTGCCTTATAAAGATTTTCAAGGTCAGCCGAAATTTTATCGAACTCCGCTTTAGCTTCCGCAACGGTCGGGACTTTTTCGCCTTCGGACAAAGTTTTTTCTCTGTCGGCAAGCCTGTCTTTGAGCGATGCCAAATTTTTTTCAGCGGAATTTTTTTTGTCGTCCTCAGTTTTCGCTTTCGTTTCGGCGGCTTTAATTTGCGCGTCGGTTGGGATAGTAGCGTCGGATTTCGCTGGTTTCGGGTGATGAATCGCTCCGCAAACGGGACAAGGCGTGCCGTCAATTAAAGTTTCCGCCAAACGTGTCGCACTCCCCGAAATTTGACGTTCGCGAAGTTCCGAAAGAAATTTTTCGGCGTCGTCGGATTTTTTTCGAGCGTCAGCCACAGATTTTTCCGCCGTCGAAATTTGTTCGCGCAAGTCTTCAATTTCGCGCAAAAGTTTTTCGCGGGCGATTGCGTCATCCCAAATTTTTTTTGCAGAAACTTTTTTGGCGGGCGCGTCCTGCAATCTTTCAACGTCTGATTGGAGTTGCGCCATTGTGACATCGCAGGATTTTTTATATTTCATAAGTCGTTCGACTTCTGCCGCAGATTTTTCGGAGTTGGTAATTGCCGCTTTAAGTTCTGCCTGTTTTGCCGCAAAATTTTTCAATGCAGTTTTTTTCTCTTCGAGTTTCGCAAGCAACAATTTCAAATTTTCGCGTTGAGTTTCCTCTGCATTACGTTTTTCGAGTTCGGCTTTTGCGGCGGCGAGTTCGAACAAAATTTTTTCCAAAACTTTTTCGGCGTCGGATAATGCCTGAGATTTTTTATCCAAGTCTTTGAACAGTGCGGCAATTTTTTCGCCTTCTGTCAAATTTTTCTGCGCGGCGTTAAATTGAGCGTCAAGCCATTGAATTTGAGTTGTCACCGCTTCGAGTTCGTCCGCAAATTTTTTTGTCAGCGCGGGAAATTTGCCGGCGTCAAAATTTTCGTCACCGCTCTCGTTTTTGGCGTCTTCAAGATATTTTTTCCTGTTGCCGTCGAGTTGCTCAAAAATTTTTTGCGCATCGGTTGATTTGTTTTTAAGTTCATCTTCCACGCGACGGAAAAATTCCGCATCGAAAAGCGTATCCAAAACTTCCTGACGCTCGTTCGATTTTGACTTTAAAAATTTTTGAAAGGAACCTTGAGGCAGAATCACGACTTGACGAAATTGATCGCAATCGAATTTCAAAAGATTTTTCACGTAATCGGAAACGTCGCGAACGGGAATTTTCGCGTCGCCCTCGAAAATTTCTGCCGAAGCTTTTTCTTCAGTCAAACCGTCGCCGCGAAGACTTGCACGCTGATATTTCGGGTTGCGAACAATCCGATAAACTTTATCACGCAACGAAAAAATAAATTCGACGGTAGTTTTTTCATTGGGAGCCGCCAATTCCGAGCGAAACATTGAACTTTTACGCCCGCCACCGGAACTTTCGCCGTAAAGCGCAAAACAAATCGCGTCAAGAATCATCGTTTTGCCTGAGCCGGTCAAACCGTGAATCAGAAAAAAATTTTCGCCGCCGAGTCCGTTTTCAAAATTCAAATCGACAGTTTTAACGTAAGGGCCGAAGCCCGTCATTTTCAATCTAATCGGTCGCATAATTTACGCCTCTCTTTCGTCGCGGGCAAGTTTTGCAAACAAATTTTTCATTGCCGCGCCGTATTCGTCGCTTAAAGTTTCGCCCGTCTGTTCTTTGAAGAAATCCGCGAAATAATCGAGCGTCGAGCCGCCTTTTTGACGAGAAATTTTATTTTCGGCGTCGTCGGAAAAATTTTCATTCAAAATAAATTCGACCTTCAAAAGGTTTGGGAAAACGTTGCCGAGTTTGTCGGCCGCGTTGACTGTGCGTTCCGTCAACTGCGCGCAGATATAATCTTCCGTCCGAGGAAGTTTTTGAAGTTCGTAAACGTTACCTTTGACGATTCGCACGTCATGACGCGGCGTCAGTTTAATTTTTTTCGTCGTAACATCTCCCGCGCCGTCAATTTCGACAATCGTCACACCTTTTTTATGATTCGCTTCGTCGAAGGAATATTTCAACGGCGAGCCGCTGTAACGAAGATTTTTACCCGCGCCGTGCGAACTGTGAATGTGACCGAGCGCGACATAATTGTAATCAGAAAAAATTTCCGCGCCGATACCTTCCGCACAGCCGACAATTTCGCGAACGGAATCGGTTTTTTCCGCGCCCGAAATGAAAGCGTGAGCAACGGCAACGCTACGTTTGCCCGCAGGAATTTTTTGACGTGCCGCCTCGATATAAATTTTATTCGCGTCGCTGAAATTAAAGCCATCAGCCTTTTCGACGGAAAATTTTTCGCGAATGTCGGCTGTGTCAAAGAACGGAATCAACGAAAAATAAATTTCTCCAAAATCGTCTTGCAAAACGACGGTCGCGGGCTCCATTGCAACTTTGGACGCGATAAAAATTTTTTTGTCGGCAAAAATTCTGCTGCCGAAATTCAAACGCGTCGCGCTGTCGTGATTCCCCGCGATAATCAGCGTCGGAAGATTTTTTTCCGCAAGGCGGGCAAGAGTTTCGTCGAAAACGTCGACGGCTTCAGCGGGCGGAACTGCGCGGTCGTAAATGTCGCCCGCAATGATAATTGCGTCTGGTTTTTCGTCGTCGATGACGTGAAAGATTTCGTCGATGATAAATTTTTGGTCTTCAAGCAACGGTTGTCCTCTCAAAGATTTTCCGAGATGCCAATCGGACGTATGAAGGAGTCTCATAAAAAAAATCGCCTCCCAAAATTTGTTGAGACGATTATAGCACGTATTTTGAAAAATTTGGTCGTTTTGAAAGTGACATTAAAAAATTTTTACGCTTGTCGAATTTTTATTGCCGCCGCGTGAGCGTCCAAGCCTTCCGATTGCGCAAGTTTGATGATGTCGTCCGCCGCCGCGAGTAAATCTTTTCGCGTGTAGGAAATTAAACTTGTGCGCCGCAAAAATGTTTCGACGTTGAGCACTGAATAAAATTTCGCCGTGCCGCCCGTCGGCAGAACGTGATTCGGCCCCGCGAAATAATCGCCGAGCGGTTCGGGTGAATTTTCGCCCAAAAAGATCGCTCCCGCGTGACGAATTTTCGGCAACAGTTCAAACGGCGCGTCAACCAAAAGTTCAAGATGTTCCGGCGCGGAAAAGTTCGCGAAGTCTGCCGCCTCGTCCAAATTTTTCGCCACGACGATTAAGCCGTTGCGTTCGATTGAAGTTTGGGCAATTTCTTTGCGCGGAAGTTTGGCAAGTTGTTCGTCGACCTGCGCGGAAATTTTTTCGGCAAGCTGAGCACTCGTGGTGATGACGATACTGCAGGCAAGCGGGTCATGTTCCGCCTGACTGAGCATATCGGCCGCCGCGTACACGGGATTTGCGTTTTCGTCCGCGACAATCAAAATTTCGCTGGGGCCGGCAAGCATGTCAATATCGCAGTGGCCGTAGACTTCTTTTTTCGCGAGCGTGACGAAAATATTTCCGGGGCCGACAATTTTGTTGACGCGGGGAATTGTTTCCGTGCCGAAAGCCAAAGCCGCAACAGCCTGCGCACCGCCGATACAAAAAATTTTGTCGACGCCCGCAATTTTCGCCGCCGCAAGCACAGTCGGATTAATTTTGCCGTCGCGAGCGGGTGTGCACATAAAAATTTCGCGAACGCCCGCAACTTTGGCGGGAATGACATTCATCAGCACGCTTGACGGATAAGCCGCCGTGCCGCCCGGGACGTAGACACCGACACGGTCAAGCGCAACAACGGATTGTCCCAAAATCGATTCGCCGCGATAAGTTATCCACGATTTCGGAAGTTGTTCGGCGTGGAAATTTTTGATATTTTCGGCGGCGCGTTTGAGTGACGCAAAAACTTCAGGCGCAACCAAATTTTCCGCGTCAGAAATTTTTTCAGCATCAACGACGAAATTTTTCAACTCGGCGTTGTCAATTTTTTTTGTCCACTCGATTAAAGTTTCATCGCCACGTTTTCGCACGTCCGAAACAATTTTCCGCACGATTTCCACCGCGCTCAAATCTTCGCCGAAAATTTTTTTGTTGGCCTCGCGAATTTTTGGCGACAGTTCCACTTCGTCAAAAGATTTTTTCGTCAAAAGCCGTTCGACTTCGCCGCGCCCGACTTTTGAGCTGTCGATAATTTTCATAAGCATTCACTCCAAGATTTTTCCCGCAACTTTACAGCAAAAATCCCGTTAGCGCAAATTTTTCTTGAGCCGCTTAAACGCGGCGGAACAGTTGGGAGATGTTGTCGGCTTCGCAATTTTATCGAAAACCTGCGTGTTCGTCGCGGAAATTTTTTCTTGACAGTTTGGAATATCCGCTTTAAGCTTGAAAAAATTTCGTTGAGGGGCGACGTTCTTTGTCGAACAAAGCCGCATGACGGAGCATGTCCCCGCGAAATATTTAAAGGAGAAATTTTAATGGAAAGCTACACTTTCAAGCCGCAACGCGTTTGCGCGAAATTAATTTCTTTCGACTTGGACGAAGAAAATCGTTTGCACGGCGTACTTTTTATGGGCGGCTGTCCCGGTAATTTGCCCGCAATCGCCAAACTTGTCGAAGGCAAAGACGCGACGGAAATTGCAAACATTTTGCGCGGAAATCTTTGCGGCGGACGCGGAACCAGTTGCGCCGATCAACTTGCAATCGCGATTGACGAGGCGTTGAAGTCTCGCACGGCATAAAAAATTTTTGGAGGTTTTCACCATGACGAAAGAAATTTTAATCGAAAAAATTAAAGCTATGGCGGCGGCTCCGAGCTGTTGCCCCGAACTCAAAGCGGCGACTCAAGCTTATTTCGACGCGGCTGGCACGGCTGACGAAAAATCTGCCGCGAAAAATCTTCTTGCCGAAATCGAAGAGGACATCACCACCGTCGAAAATTTGGTGCCGTTCGCGCATTCCGAAATTGCCGTTCAAATTTTCGGCGCGGAAGGTGCAAAAAAATTCGCCGCTCATGCCGACGAACTCAAAGCTTCCGGCGCGAAATATTGTGACTGCGGCGCGTGTGCCAACGGTCTCGAAGTTCTCGCGAATAAAAATTTGCTCCTCGCTTAAATCGTTCGTCCGCATTGAGAAATTTTTGGAGGTTTTCATTATGGACAAACCGGAAACCGGCGAAAAACGCGCATTAATCGACAAACTCAAGGCAATGGCGATTTCGCCCAGTTGTTGCCCCGAACTCCAAAAGGCGACGTTGTCTTATCTCAGTGCGGTAGCGTTCGAGCAAGTTGCCGTAAAAAGTTTTCTCGCTTCGCTCAACGAGGCACTTGACTTAAGTCAGCAAACCTTAATCGAAAAAGTTAGAGATATGGCGGTAACTCCGACTTGTTGCCCCGTCCTCAGACATGCGGCGAAAACTTATTTGAGCGCGTTGACTGCCGAAAAAAATGCCGCGCAAAATTTGCTTAAGGAACTTGAATCGGATATTTCCGACATTAATCATCTGGTTGCTTTTTCGCATTCGGACAGAGCCGTCCAAAAATTCGGTGCCGAACGTGCAAAAATTTTCGCCGCAAATGCCGACGCGCTCAAAGCTTCCGGCGCAAAATATTGCAACTGTTTCGCCTGCACGACCGCCCGCGAAGTTCTTGCCGAAAAAGATGTGCTCCTTGATTGAACGAAAATTTTTGGAGGTTACAATTTGAACAAACATACATTGATTGAAAAACTCAAAGCTATGGCGGCGTCGCCCAGTGCCAGCGACCCCGTCAAGCAGGCTGTAAAAGTTTATCTCGCGGCTTTGGCAGTCGAACAAGTTGCCGTCAACAATTTAATCGCCGTGCTTGAAGACAATGTCGTCGATGTTGACGAATTATTGTTGGAGGTCGAACATGATTTCGATCACCTTGTAAAACATTTCGGCGTTGAAGGCGCAAAAATATTCGCGGAAAATGCCCGTGCGCTCAAAGCTGCCGGCGCAAAATATTGCAACTGTATGGCGTGCACCGTCGCGCTTGAAATTCTCGACAACAAAGACGTTCTGCGCGGTTGAAAAATTTTCCCGTCACGAACAGGCGGGATTTTTTTGCGTGACGTGTTATAATGTCAACAAAAAAATTTCGGAGTGATTAAATGCTGAAAAATTCTTTCGGAACGCTGGAATTCGATAAAGTTTTGTCGCGACTGCGGGACTGCGCGTCAAGCAATTTCGGCAAGGAACTTGCGGAAAAACTTTTGCCCGCCGACGATTTTGAAACCGTGCGCGAAAGTTTGTCGCTGACGACCGAGGCAGTAAAAATTTTCGCGGTAAGTTCGCCGCCGTTCGGTGGTTTTCGTGACGTGCGCGAAACGTTCAAAAAAATCAAACTCGGAAGTGTTGCCGACGCCGAAGAATTTTTGGACGTGCTCTCGACGATGTACGCCATGCGGCAAGTCAAAACTTTTTTCAAGGAAACCGAAATCGACGCGCCGCAACTCAAGTCACGCGCCACGGAAATTGAAATTTTGGGCAACCTTGAACGCCAACTTGACAACGCGATTGACGAACACGGCACAGTTCGCGACACGGCGACTGTCGAATTGCAAAAAATTCGCCGCGATTTAAGGTCTGCTCAAAGCCGAATCAAAAACGAAATTTTTAATATCCTGCACGACGCGGGCAAGCAAAAATTTTTTCAAGACGCCATTGTCACCATGCGCGGCGACAGATACGTCCTGCCCGTCAAGCTCGAATATAAATCGCAATTCCCCGGTATCGTCCACGACCAAAGCGCGACCGGCGCGACCGTTTTTATTGAGCCGATGAGCGTCGTGAATTTAAATAACAGTGTCAAGGAACTCGAAGCCGCCGAACGCCACGAAATTGCGCGGATTCTGCGGAACTTGAGCGACGCCGTCCGAAAAAATCTTGACGCGCTCACCGACAACATAAAAATTTTGGCGGACTTCGATTTACTTTTCGCCAAAGCCAAACTTGCCCGCGACATGAACGCGACTGAACCGTTGCTCGAAAAATTTACGGATTTGAAATCTGCGCGGCATCCGTTGATCGCGGCAAATGAAGTCGTGCCCGTCGATATTCGGCTCGGCGAAAATTTTTCAATGCTTTTGGTGACGGGGCCGAACACGGGCGGCAAAACCGTTTCCATGAAAACGCTGGGACTTTTGGCGTTGATGACGCAATCGGGGCTGTATATTCCGGCGGCGTTCGGCTCGCGAATTTCGGTCTTCACGAACATTTTCGCGGACATCGGCGACGAACAATCGATTGAGCAAAGTTTATCGACGTTTTCGGCGCACATGAAAAAAATTGTCGCGATACTCGACGACGTGACCGAAACAGATTTGGTTTTGCTCGACGAAATCGGCGCGGGCACCGATCCCGACGAAGGCGCGGCGTTGGCAATGTCGATACTCGAACGACTGTTGCAAATCGGCGCGGCGACAATCGCGACAACGCATTATTCGGAACTGAAAACTTTTGCTTACTCGACGGACGGGATTGAAAATGCCTGCGTGGAATTTGACGCGGAAACACTTCGCCCGACGTATCGGCTGTTAATCGGCATACCCGGGGCGTCAAATGCATTCGCGATAAGTCAACGTCTGGGACTGCCGCAAAGCATAATTTTACGCGCCAAACAATTAATCACCGCCGACCACGCGAACTTTGAAAAAATTCTTTCCGCGCTGGAAAGTGAACGTCTGCTTTACGAACAGCGCAACGCCGAAATTTTTGAGCGGCAACAACAGATCGTCAAGCACGAGAAAAAAATTGCCGAAATGCGCGACGAAATTGCCAAGACGAAAGGCGACATTATCCGCAAGGCGAAAGAAAAATCTGCGGCAATGGTGCGCGAGACGAAACGCGAGGCCGAAGAAATTATCGCGGCGTTGAAAGAACAATTCGACGATTCGGGCGTCAAGCGTCGTCAGCAGGTGATTCAACAGGCACGTGACAAACTGCGTGAGGCGGAACTCGATTCGGCGACGGGAATTATCGCGGATAAATTTGTCGGTACGCGCATTGACAAGAAAAAAATTTTCGTCGGTGACACGGTTTACATCAAGCCGCTCGACCAAAAAGGAACCGTGCTGTCAATCGAAAAAGACGGCGATGAACTTTGCGTGCAAATCGGCGCGTTGCGTACGACGGTGAAACTTTCGGCTTGCAGATTCGTCAGTCACGGCGCGCAGGAAAATTCTTCGCCTCAACCGTCGAATCAAAATCGCGGCTCAACAGGTTTGTTGCAAAAAATGGCGACAGTCACGCGCAGTATCGACATTCGCGGAATGACTGTCGACGAGGCGGAACAAGTTTGCGGCAAATTTATCGACGACGCGCAACTTTCGGGACTCAAGCAAGTTTTGATTATTCACGGCAAAGGCACGGGCGCATTGCGAATCGGCGTCCATAATTTTTTGCGCAGGAATAATTCCGTTGCAAATTTCCAATTCGCCGACCAAGACGAAGGCGGTACCGGCGCGACGCTCGTCACGATAAAATAACTCAAAAAAATTCCCCGCCGATTATGACGGGGAGTTTTTTTATTTAACGCTGAAAGTTTACGTTGCTTTGACGCTGAGAAATTTATTTCCCGCCGCAATGAATCGCCACGGAAAATTTGCCGCTTCGCCCGCGTAGTCGACATTGATTCGTTTTGTTGCCGAAATTTCCGTTTGAAAATCCGTCGTCTCGATAAAAATTTCTTCGCCGCACAAATCCGCGCCGTAAAAATTTTTCGTGACGCCCAAAGCCTGCGACAATTTGCCCGGACCGGAGCATAACTCGCGAAGATTTTTTTTGCCGCGACGAATTTTCATCAGCTCAATTCCGTCAGTCGGCTCAAGTGCTCGAATCAACACCGCTTCGGGAACATCTTCGACGTTGGCGACGACGTTCGTACAAAGATGCATTCCGTAAATCAAGTAAACGTAGACAAAGCCGCCCGCGCCGAAAAAAATTTTTGTGCGTTCGGTCTTGCCGCGATACGAATGCGCCGCCGCGTCCCGTGTGCCCATGTAAGCTTCAGTTTCGACGATAATTCCGCCCGTCAAACCTTCCGGCAAGTTCGTAACAATTTTCTTGCCGATTAATTCGCGGGCAACCGTCAAGCCGTCGCGCAGATAAAATTCGCGTGGCAGTTTCAATTAACTTTGATCTTCATCCACAGGCTGTTGTAATATTCGTCCATGTCGTTGCCCAAATATTTGTAAGTCTCTTGATTTTTGTAGACTTCGGGCGGCGGGAACGCAATCGGCGAATTTTTAAGTTCTTCGTCCGTGACGAGGTCTCTGACGCCGATATTCGGAGTGGAGTAGCCCAGATGTTCAAAGTTCATGACGGCAATATTAGGGCGGCACATGAAGTCAATAAATTTGTGCGCGGCGTCGACGTTTTCGGCGTTCTTGGTGATAACCCAGCCGTCAATCCAGAAATTTGTACCTTCTTTGGGGATTGCAAATTCCATGTTCGGATTTGCTTTCAAGATATTCGGTGCTTCACCCGAAAAAACGACGCCCATTGCCGCTTCGGAGTTGATGAGTTTTTCTTTGACTTCGTCGACGACATAAGCCTGAACAAGCGGCTTTTGTTGCATAAGCATTTCTTGAGCCTGCTGAAGGACGGCTTTGTCGGTTTCGTTCATGCTTTTGCCCATGAGCTTCAACGGAATCATCAGCGCGTCGCGGGCGGAATCTTGCATCAAAATTTGTCCTTTGTATTTTTCGTTCCAAAGAATGCTCCAGCTGTCGACGGGATCGGTGACTTTCGTCTTGTCGTAAATAATGCCGACGGTTCCCCAGCAGTAGGGCACGGCGTATTTGTTGCCGGGGTCAAAAGCTTCCGCCTGCTTGAAAAATTCTGCGCCGATATATTTTTTCGCATCGGGGAGTTTGGTGTAGTCAAGCGGTTGCAAAAGACCGTTTTCAATCATTCGCTGAATCATGTAATCGGACGGACAAATAACGTCGTAATGGACTGCGCCTTCGTTGACACGCGGGAACATTGATTCGTTGGTATCGAATTCGTCAAGTGTGACGTGGATGCCCGTTTCCTGCTCGAAAAGCTTGAGCGTTTCGGGGTTGATGTAATCGCCCCAGCTGTAGACGTAGACAACTTTGTCGGAATTGTTGCCGCCGCCCGCCGCGCCGCAACCCAACATCAGGCAACAGAGCAACGTCAGCGCGAGAACTTTAAATTTCATTCGGAGACCTCCTTGAGTTTTATTGGGATAATCGCGGGGAATTATAACATGTTTTGATAATAAGTACAGCACGCAGGAAATATTTTTTGTTACGCTGAAAGTTGACGCTCAATCGCAAACAGGATAAACTTTGCACGAACAATCAATTTTACGGGAGGAATTTTTTATGCAGGTTACACAGACTAAACTTAAAGGCGTTTTGATTCTGGAGCCGAAAGTTTTCGGGGACGCACGCGGCTGGTTCATGGAAACTTGGTCGGCGCGAAAATTTCAGGCGGCAGGCTTGACGATGGAATTCGTGCAGGACAATCAATCCTACTCGGCTCAACGCGGCACACTTCGCGGACTTCACTATCAAACTGCGCCCTTCGCTCAATTAAAGCTTGTCCGTTGCACACGCGGTAAACTTTTGGACGTGGCGATCGACATTCGCGAAGACTCCGAAACTTTCAAACAGTGGGTTGCCGTCGAACTCACCGCCGAAAACAAAAAGCAGTTGTTGATTCCTCGCGGCTTCGCGCACGGCTTTTTGACGTTGACCGACGACGTTGAAATTCAATACAAGGCGGATAATTTTTACGCGCCGAATTGTGACGGAAATATTCGTTGGGACGACGCCGACATTAAAATTGATTGGCCGTTCGAGCCGACGATTCTTGCCGACAAAGACGCCAAAGCTCCGACGCTTCGCGAACGTCTTGAGCGCGGCGAATTGAAATTTTAATCATGGAACTCACACGCGAACAACAGGCGGCAGTTGACGCACGCGACGAAAATTTTTTAATCGCGGCGGCGGCAGGTTCCGGCAAAACACGAACTTTAACCGAACGTGTTTTAAAACTCGTCGAAGAAAATTCCTGCAACGTCGACGAAATGTTAATCGTCACGTTCACGACGGCGGCGGCACGAGAAATGCGCGCACGAATTCAAGCCGCGTTGGAAAAACGTTTGCAGGAAACTTTTGACGAAGAAATTCAAACGCGCTTGGAACGTCAGCTGATTTTGCTCAACGGCGCGCAGATTTCAACATTCCACTCGTTTTGCCAAACAGTTTTGCGCAGAAATTTTTCGTGTATCGAATTGGATCCGAAATTTCGCACGGCGGACGAAAATGAATTGGATTTGCTCAAGCATGAAGTCATTGAAGAACTTTTCGAGGAAAATTATTCTTCGGGCAGTGAGACGTTCAAAAATTTTACGGACGAATTCGGCGGCACCGTCAAAGGCGACGAAAAAATTCACGACATGATTATCGAGTTGCACAAATTTTCGTTGAGTATCGCGCATCCCGAACGTTGGCTTGATTCGCTTGCCGCGCCGTACAATTTGCCCGAGAACGCCCGACTTGAAGACACCATCTGGTTTAAAATTCTCAAGCCGCACATTTCCGACACGCTGAAAAAAATTTCCGACGACTGCGCCGAAGCTCAACGTCTTGCCGACAAATACCGAATCACGATAAAAATTTTCGCCGACGAGTGCCCGCAAGTTGAAGCGTTGGGAAAAAATTTTAGCGATTGGGACAGACTGCGCGAAAAACTTTCGTCGATTGAATTTGGCAGGTACAGTGCGTCAGGCGGCGGCACGAAGGACGAACGCTCCGAAGTCAAAAATCTGCGCGACAGTTACAAAAGCAAAGTCGAGATGCTGACGAAAAAATTTTTCATTGCGGACGCGGCGAAACTTATTTCAGATCTGCGCGAACTTCACGAGCCGATTAAGGAACTTGTGCGCCTTACTAAAAATTTTGCCGAAAAATTTTCTGCCGCCAAACGTGAACGCGGGATTATCGATTTCGCGGACATGGAACATTTCACGCTGAAAATTTTCGAGACTTCGCCGACCGTCGCCGATTCTTACCGCGAAAAATTTAAATTCATCATGGTCGACGAATACCAGGACACAAACGGCGTGCAAGAAGCCATCGTGCAAAAAATTTCTCGCGGCGACAATTTATTTTTCGTCGGCGACGTGAAGCAGTCAATTTACCGTTTCCGATTGGTCGATTCAAAAAATTTCCGCGAAAAAATGACCGCTTACAAGTGCATCAACCTTGCGCAAAATTTCCGCAGTCGCAAACAAATTCTTGACGCGATAAACGAAATTTTTAAGCGGCTCATGATTGGCGATTCAACCGAAATTACTTACGACGACGCGGCGGCTTTGAAGTTGGGCGCAACTTACGAGGACGGCGAAAATTATTTCGACGAACGCCCCGAAATGTTTATCATCGATACCGAAAAAACTAACGACGAAAAATCCGACGACGACGGCAAAGACATTGCACTTGAGATGCGTTTTATCGCGGGTAAAATTCACGAACTGATTGCGTCGAAAAAACTTGTGCGCGACGGCGAAAGTTATCGTCCCGTCGAGTTGCGCGACATCGTAATTTTGCACCAATCGCCGAAGCCGAAAGCGTTCGAGATTCTTGACACGCTGAAAAAATTCGGCGTGCCGGCTCACGTGCCGGACGAAGAAAATTATTTCAAGGCGTCTGAAATTCAAGTCATGTTGTCGCTGTTGACGCTTTTGGACAACGCACGGCAGGACATTCCGCTTGCGGCAGTCATGCTCAGCCCGATTGGAAAATTCAGCGCGGAAGAACTTGCGGAACTGCGACTTGCCGAACGTTACACGGATTTTTATACGGCGGTGGAGCGCGGCTCGGACAAGTGCAAAAATTTTTTGGCGACAATCGAACGTTGGCGCGACGAAGCCCGTCAATTAAGCGTGCCGGAACTTTTGAGCGCACTTTATCGCGAAACGGGCTATTATGATTTCGTCGGGCAACAAGATCGCGGCGCGGTTCGTCAGGCGAATTTGCGAATGCTGATTGACCGTGCAAAAACTTTCGAGGAAATAAACGCTCGCGGGCTGTCGCGTTTCGTCGAATACGTTCAAAAACTGCGCGGCCTCGGCAAAGATTTATCGAACGCCAAAACGCTCAGCGAAACCGAAAACGTCGTGCGCGTCGTCACGATTCACGGCAGCAAGGGGCTTGAATATCCCGTGGTTTTCGTCGCGGGTCTCGGCAAAAAATTCAACGCGGACGATTCGACGCGGGGAATAATTTTTCACCACAGCGAACTTGGTATCGGTGCACATCGAACGCCAAAAGGCTCGCAGATGAAAATCAAGACGCTTGCAACTCAGGCGGTCTCGAAAAAAATTGCGGAAGAATCACTCGCCGAAGAATTGCGGACGCTTTACGTTGCGTTGACGCGGGCGCAAGAAAAATTAATTCTCGTCGGCGTGGCGACAAAAAAAGGTCTCACAGCTCAACAAGTCGACAAATTGTCCGCGCAAGAAATTTTGTCGGCGAATCAATTTTTCGATTGGTTGTTGCCGATAAAAGACGCGCTTGCAAACGTCATCGACACGGAAATTGTCACGCGCACGGCAATTTTGTCGGCGATACAGGAACGTGCGATTGACGCCGTGCAAGAAAAAATTCTTCAGCCGCCCGAAAAATTTCAAGCGACAACGGAAAACATTCCCGCTAAACTTTCCGTCACCGAACTCAAACGCCGCGCAGAGGAGGACGAACTTCCGCAACTTGAAAACGTCGCGAAAAAATCTGCCGCGAAATTTATTTATCGCAGACCAAACTTTTTGCAGACGAAAAAACTTTCCGGCGCAGAATTTGGCACGCTCATGCATAAAGTCATGCAAAGCTTGAATTTGAGCGGTGATTTGTCCGCAAAGGGAATTGCCGCGCAGGTCGACGAACTTGCCCGCCGCGAAATTATTCCCGCAGAACACGCCAAAAATGTTCGCACGGACGAAATCGCGAAATTTTTCAAAACTAAACTCGGTCAACGTCTGCTTGCCGCGCAGGAAATTTATCGCGAAATGCCGTTCAGTCGCCCGATTGACGCGAAGAAATTTTTCAACGTCGACGAAAAAATTTTTGTCCAAGGCATAATCGACTTGCTGTTTTGTGACGCGGCGGGGCGTTGGGTTCTGCTTGATTACAAAACCGACCGCGATTCGGACGACATTGCCGACCGTTACCGACTGCAAATTGATTTGTATGCGGCGGCGTTGGAAGCTCTGCTCAAACTCAAAATCAGCGAAAAATATTTGTACCTGTTGGGCAGCGGCAGACTTGTAGAAATGTAAAAAAATTATCCCGTCGTTAGTGACGGGATTTTTTATTTCGGGATAACAAGCGTTCGGATTGCGTTAAGCACGGCGAGAATCATGACGCCGACATCAGCGAAAATCGCCGCCCACATGTTCGCAAGACCGACCGCGCCAAGTATCAAACACGCGAATTTTACGCCGACCGCGAAACAAATATTTTGTTTGACGATTGCCAGACACCTGCGCGAAATTTTTATTGCCCGCGAAATTTTCAACGGGTCATCATCCATCAAGACAACGTCCGCCGCCTCAATCGCCGCATCCGAGCCGAGTGCGCCCATTGCAATTCCGACATCTGCGCGGGACAAAACAGGCGCGTCGTTAATGCCGTCGCCGACAAATGCAACTTTGCCCGTCGACGCGGACAAAATTTTTTCAAACTCCGTGACTTTATCGGCTGGCAAAAGTTCACTGCGATAATTTTCAATGCCGAGTTCGGCGGCAACCTTCGAGGCAATTTTTTCGCTGTCGCCCGTGAGCATAAAAATTTTTTCGACGCCAGAAATTTTCATGTCGGCAACTGATTTTTTGGCGTGCGGCTTGAGCGCGTCCGAAATGACGACATGCCCCGCGTATTCGCCGTTTACCGCGACATGAATCACCGTGCCGACTTTGTAACAAGCTTTCCACGCCGCGCCGAGTTCGTCCATAAATTTTTCATTGCCGACGCAAACGACTTGCCCGTTAATCGTCGCCCGAATTCCGCGACCGGCAATTTCTTCGACGTTTTCGACCGTGCAATCGTCGCGTTCGTTCGGATAAGCTTTTCGCAACGAATTGGCTATCGGGTGCGTGGAATATCTTTCGACGTGCGCGGCAAGATGCAAAAGTTTTTCGGCGTCGAAGTGCAAATTTTTGCTGTGCACGGCGTCGACCTCGAAAATTCCCTGCGTGAGCGTGCCGGTTTTATCCATGACGACGGTTTGAACTTTCGACAGCGTCTCAAGAAAATTGGAGCCCTTGATTAAAATTCCCTCGCGACTTGCGCCGCCGATACCCGCGAAGAAACTCAGCGGAATGCTTATTACCAACGCGCACGGACAACTTATCACCAGAAAAATCAGCGCACGATAAATCCACGTCCCGAAATCGCCCGTAAAAATCGGCGGGATTATCGCCAGAGCAAGTGCGCAACCGACGACTGCGGGCGTGTAAATTCGTGCAAACTTCGCGATAAAATCTTCGGACTTCGACTTTCGCGAGCTTGCGTCTTCGACCAGCTCAAGAATTTTCGACGCGGTTGACTCGCCGAATTCTTTCGTCGTGCGGATTTTCAAGACGCCGTTTAAATTTATGCAACCGCTGATAACTTCAGAACCTTCGCCGACTTCACGCGGCAAACTTTCGCCCGTCAGCGCGATTGTGTTCAGCGTGGAATTTCCTTCGACGACAACACCGTCAATCGGAATTTTTTCGCCGGGCTGAACGACAATTTCTGTGCCGACTTCGACTTCATCGGGATCAACGCGCACAATTCCGCCGGCAGTCTCGACGTTCGCGAAATCGGGGCGTATGTCCATGAGTTCGGAAATATTTTTGCGACTTCGCCCGACCGCGTAACTTTGAAACCATTCGCCGATTTGATAAAATAACATAACCGCAATGGCTTCGTTGTAATCGCCGTCGTCGTGAATCGCCAACGCGAACGCTCCGACCGTGGCGATTGTCATCAACAAACTTTCGTCGAGTGCGCGCAGATTTTTCAGCCCGTGCAACGCTTTAAAAAGAATGTCATAGCCGACAATCAGATAGGGCACGAGATAAAAAATAAATCGCGTGACGCCCGAAATTTCGACGAAGTTCAGCGCAATAAGCAACACCGCCGCGATTATGATTCGAGCAAGATTTTTTTTCTGCTTGGCGTTCATAAAAAGATTTCGCAGTCCTTTTCGACGCGCTTGCAATTTTCGCGGACGCGCTCCATGACTTCGCGAACGTCGACGCCGTCATCAAATTCGACTTTCATCTTGAGCGTCATGAAATTAACCACAGCATCTTTCACGCCCGAAGTTTTCTTCGCCTCGGTCTCCATCAAGTTCGCGCAGTTGGCGCAGTCCACGTCGATTTTGTATGTCTTCTTCAAGTCAATCATCTCCTGAAAAATTTTATCAATACGCCCGAAATTGTATAGCGGAGGATTTTAAATGTCAAATGCACAGATAAAACTTGTTCGCAAGCTTGCACAAAAAAAATTCCGCAACGAGTTGAAACTTTTTGTCGCGGAAGGTTTGCGGCTCTGCGAAGAAGTTCCGCCCGCGCAGATTGAATTCGGATTTTACACGCGGGAATTTTTGTCGTATACACGGTCAGCGGCTTTAATCGAACGCTTGAAAAAATTTGCGCCGCTCGAAGAAATTCCGTCGTCGACGCTTGAAAAAATTTCCGACACGCAAACGCCGCAGGGAATTCTTTTGGTTGTGCGACAAAAATTTTCGACGCTTGAGGAAGTCGCGGTAAAAAAAATTATCGCGGTTTTGGACGGCGTGCAAGACCCCGGCAACGTCGGGACGATTCTGCGGACGGCGGCGGCGTTCGATTGCGGAATAATTTTATTGGACGGCTCGGCAGAAATTTTTAACCCGAAAGTTATTCGCTCATCGATGGGTGCGATTTTTTATTTGCCCGTCACGACGTTGGCACACGAAGAATTTTTATCGGCAATGCGTTCGCGGGAAATTTTGGCGGCGGCGGTTGATTCGTCGGCAGAAATTTATTTCCGTCACGACTTCACGAAAAGCCCCGTCGCAATAGTTTTCGGCTCAGAGGCTAATGGCGTCTCGGAAAAAATTTTATCCGTCGCACGAAAAATTTTTATCCCGATGAGTGGACATGCCGAAAGTTTAAACGTCGCAACTTCCGCCGCGATAATTTTGTCGGAAGCCGTCAGACAAATCGATAACACGCTTTAAAAAAAGTTACTTGTCAAGTAACCACAAGCTCCCTGTTGTGTTGTATGCTGATTTCAACAATCGGCTGCGTCCGCAATGGGGATTTTTTATGCGTAAAATTTTCGGCGGCGTGAAGAAATTTTTTGAGCGAAGTCTTACGAAAAATTTTTATCACAATGCGCGGACACGTCATAAATTTCAGAAAAACTTCAACAAAAAACTGTTGACTGCACCCCCATATTGTGTATTAAAATAATCACACGAAGATTTTTTGTTTTCAGTTTATTGCCATGAAGGAGGAATTTTTATGGGCAAAACTTTCAGCGGTTTAAGAAGTTTTTTTGAGCGAAGTTGCGCGAAAATTTTTCTCGTCGCAACGATTTTTGCACTCGGATTTTTCGGCACGGCGAACGCGGCGAAACCTTTGCCGGAAATTGTTTGGGCGCACGACGTTTACACCATGAACGTTGCGGGCGACGACCAAGCGGCTCAACGACGACGCGGCTATCAGCTTTTGAACACGGGCACGGCCGAAGAGCAACGAGAAAATCGCGAAAAAATTGCCGCCGCGATTGACGCCAAACTCAAGGAACAAGGCGCGAAGTTGCCGTTCAAACTCAAAACATCTTTCGAGGGCGACAACGTTTCCGAAATGAACAACGAACTTTCGGACGCGACTGTCGGCGACGCTCCCATTGCGCTCGTGCCGATTGTCGTCATTGACTACGCGATTGAGCAAGTCTACCAGATAAACGGCAAGCCGCACTACAAGTACATAATCATTTCGGCTTTGGACATTGCTTTTTGCAGCGAAGACGATGACGGCGCGTTGACGATTTTGGGCAATATTCCCGTGCATTATTACGAGTCGATTCCGCTGTCGAATTCTTTTGAGCAAATGACGCATCACGATCGGGCGGAACTTGCGCGAATCTACACGAATTTTACCGTCAACATGATTAAAAAGAATTTGGATTTTACCAAGTACAAAAAAGTTATCAAACGTTTGGAAGATAAAAAGATGGTCAGCGAAACTTATCGCGTCGAAAATGTTTCCTACACGTCGGAAAAAGCCAAAGGCATTTTGGGCGGGAACAGACTTATGCAACGCATTTGCGGAAACATTTTCACGAGCGATTTTGCCGCGCACACGGGCAACGTCGTTTACCCGATGATTCTTGAAGGCGACAACTCAAACTGGAC
Source organism: Selenomonadaceae bacterium (assembly GCA_017515635.1). Classification (GTDB taxonomy): domain Bacteria; phylum Bacillota; class Negativicutes; order Selenomonadales; family Selenomonadaceae; genus Quinella. Next base: position 5,686 of record JAFWFO010000005.1, on the reverse strand, counting down.
GATTGACGCCACACAGGGCTTTTACGTCGCGAAAATGAGCACGTCGCATTCGGGCGAAAAAACCGTTCGTATGCCCAAGGACGTTGACCACAAAATTTATCTGAACGTTTCGGGTATCGGCTCCAAAGAAGTCGAAACCAAACAAGTTTCAAATATCAACGGCTTTAAGGCTTATCGTCTGTGGATGGAAAGCACCGTTGACGGCAAGAAAATCGAAGTGACCAACGACATTACCGAAGAATATCTCAAGGACATGTCGTCCCCGAACAAAATTATCAAAAGCGAGGTTGAAATTTTTGGCGGCTTGATGATTGGTGCGGCTGTTAAATCGGCGGCGGCACAGGCCGGAAAGAAGGTTAAGTGATGAAAAAATTTTTGCTGAAATTTTTTGCGCTGACCTTCGCGATCTGTGCTTTTTTCGTCGAAACAATTTCGCCCGCCGAAGCGGTTATCGCCAAAGGTTACGCCCCGATTGTCAACGGCGACATTGACGGTGCCAAAAGAGAAGCCCGCAAACAGGCAATGCGTGAGGCAGTTGAAGCGGCAGTCGGCGTTCACGTTCAAGGCACAACCGAAGTCGCCAACTTCATGCTTGTCAAAGACGAAATTTCCGTTAAATCCGATGGCTACGTAAATATTAACCGCGTCATCAAAGAGGAAATTCAAGGCGAACTTTTTTACGTCGAACTTGACGTTGAGGCAAGCGCGCAGAGAATTCGCGAATTCGCTCAGGATTTGAAATCTCAACTTGATGCCAACGTCAACGAATCGAATTCACGCGGCGGAATAATGGTTGCCGTCGTGCAAAAAAATCTTTCCGGCACATACAGCTACACGCCCGAACTTGTCGGCGATTATCTCAATGCGAAATTGAAACAAGTCGGCTTGCGTGCCGTGACGAATGACAACGTTGTCAATTATCTCATCAACAATTATTCCGCGCCCGATGTGCGAATCAGAGCCAGAGCCCTTGCCAATCAATTTCGCGAAGAGGAAAACGCTTTACTGCGCGGCACTTTGTCCGAAGAATCCGTTCGTAAAGTCAACGGCGTCTATGAAGCTACGGTTCACGCGTCATTTGAGTTAATCGGACTTGATTCAAGTGAAGTCGACGTGTTCAGCAAATACGTCAAGGGTGTCGCCGCCACGCAAAACGAAGCCATTTTCAACGCCAAAGAAGCTGCCACGCGTGAGGCAATGGAATCTTTGGCGAAACAAGCTTTGGAGACCGTGCAACGCGAAACTCGCGGCGGTTACACCAACATAAAAACGACCGTCATTGTCTCGAACGTCACGAACTATCAGGCGCAATATCCTGCGATTAAAGCCGGACTGGAAAACGCACATTGCAAAGTTATCCGCATGACGCGCCCGAATCCGACGACGTTATCTTTCTTCGTGTCGACGGACGCTTATTCGGTTATCGGCGAACTGGTGCAAGCTTTGATTGACGCAATCCCCGGAATTCAACAGGGCAGCGGCAGTGCGGGCGATCTCGGTGCAACGAAAATTCAACTGATATTTTGAGGTGACGACATGAAAAATCTTTTCGGAAAAATTTTTCTCGCGACGTTGCTTGCGTTCCTCGTGCAAATTTTTTTGTCGCCCGTGACTTTCGCCAAAGACCCGCCGCGTGGAATTCTTTCGGGCGGCAAAGGCAAAACGGAAGTCGCCGCGATTGAGGACATGAAACTTTCGACGATTAAGCGCGTGTTGGCTCAAATCACCGAACGCAACGAAGACCCCGATTCGCCCTATCAACAGCTCGTCAAACGCTACGGCGAATTTATCGACAAAGTTCACGTCGACAAGAAAAGCAAAAATTCTTCGGGCGCGTTCGTCGTCACGGGCAGAATTGAAATCAAATATACCGAACTGCAAGCGGAACTGGGCAGACTCGTCAAAGACGCTCACGCAGGTGACGCAACCCGCGAAGTTTATGTCTTCGTTCGATTTGTCGGAAACGGTGCAAGCGAGGAACAAATTCAAACTGCCGAAAATGTTATTCTTCAGCGATACATGACGCGCCTTACCGAAAATAAATTTATCGTCGCCAACGCGGATGAAGTTGTCGGCTCACTCAATCAAACGCGCTTGATGAACTTTGACGGCTTTGTCGAATTCGTCAAGAAAAAATCCGCCGAAAATCCCGCGATTTGCACGGCGATTGTCGGCGAAATTGTTATGGCGAAAGAGGAGGAAGACGCGGACGGCTTTACCGCATCTTGCGAAATAAACATTCGGGCGTTGGATTGCCTGAACAATTTCAAAGTCATTGACAACTACGAAGGCAGCGACATTTTGCGCATGAAAGATTTAAATCGCGTCGGGCGTTTCCTGTTTGAAAAAGCTGCAGTCACGTCCTCGAAGTCAATCACTGATGCTTTGGTCAAGTACTGGTCGAACAATTAATTTTTTTACGAAAGGCGGTTTACTTCAATGAAAAAATTTTTTAAACGTGCGGCGGCGGGACTTGTGGCGGTGAGTTTCGCAACGGTAACTTTCACGGCGAACATTCAAACGGCGCAGGCCGGCGGGTTCGGCAATATTCTCGGCACTGTCGGCGATGCTTTGGGAATCACCGCAAAAGACCCCCAAAAAGCTCATGACAAGATGCTCGAAAACTTTTACTACTCAATCGCTTTGCTTGACGGCGCGTACAAAAACATTTCAACCGCAACCAACGACAGCATTGCCAACAAGGAACTCATCACGACTCAACAAGTCGCGAAATCTGCGGTGAAAAGCAACGACGCGGGCATAAACATGAAAAACGGTGCCGCCGAACGAAAACAGCAGTCGGAGGCCGCAAAAAAATATCTTGCGGACGCGCTTGCTTCGGGCGACGAGGAAAAACTCAAGAAAATCGACGAATTTGTCAAAACCGCCAACAGTCAGCGTGGACTTTCCGATTTTATGGCGGGCGTCGCGAGTGCACAAGCGGGCATGATTATCGCGTCAAGCGTCAAAAATATCACGTCGGGCAATTTGAGCGGGCTCGGCAATATTATCCAAGTCGCCAAAGAAGTTGAAGCGTTGTTGAAAGTTCGCAGTGAAGGTTCCAAATTACTGAAAGAGGCGACGAACGAATATAAGAAGACACGCGGCATAAAAGATCCGAGTAAAAAAGAACGACAGGCCGCCGCCGACGCCATCACGAAAGAGTGACGGATTTAACGCAAATTTAATTCAGCCGCGCAGGAATATTTCCGAACGTGCGAAATAAGCTCGTCAACAGAAAATTTTTAAGGAGATGGTTTAAATGAGGAAGTTGTTTTCGTTTTTGACTGCGTTGTTCGTGGCAATGTTTTTGTTCGCGGGCGTGCGTGCGGAAGCGGCAGTCGATTGGGGCACAAAATACATCACCGTCACGGGTATGGGTGCCGCCAATCCCGCGTTGGTTAGAGTTCCCGCACAAGCCATAATGATTGCCAAACGTGCGGCGATTGCGGATGCCTATCGTCAGCTGGCGGAAATGGTTCACGGCGTGCAAGTCGACGCCGAAACGACCGTCGAACAAATGATGCTTACTTCCGACGTTGTCAGAACAAAAGTCAGTGCCGTTATCAAAGGCGCGCAAATCGTTTCCGAAGGCGAATTAGCCGGCGGCGGATATTCCGTCACAATGCAAATGCCGCTGTTCGGCGACAACGGGCTTGCCAACGCCGTTATGCCTCCGCCTCCGCCCGTGATTGAAACGTTCCCGCAACCCGCGCCCGAAGTTATTCCGTCAATGCCTGCCGACAGCAACACCGGCGGTGCCTCCGGTTTTACGGTTATCGGCGGCGGTGAAAAGTCCCCAATGTCGGCTATCGGCGGTTACACGGGCATTATCATTGACTGCCGCGGTCTCGGATTGAATCCCGTCATGAGCCCCGTAATCAAAAATTCCAACGGCGTCAAACTTTACGGTCACGAAAATTTGAATTACGATCTTGTTGTCCGCGACGGCATGGCCGATTACGCGAACGACCAAAGCAAAGCTGCCCGCGCAGGTTCCAAGCCGTTGATTTTCAAAGCCGAACGACTTGACGATCACAACGCCAATCCCGTCATTTCCGTGGCGGACGGCAACCGCCTGCTTATCGAAAACGGCGCAAGCGGTTTTCTCAACAAAACTGCAGTTGTCTTCCTTTACTGAGGAGGGCTTGACATGTTGCGAAAAAATTTTTCCCGAATAATCGTCGGCGGATTTTTGGCAATGTCGCTGTTGACAACGCCCGCAAGTGCCGCGCCGTTGAATTTCGACCCCGACAGCGCGATAGCTCAATACACGCAAAAAATTCAAGCCGACCCGACAAACGCCGTTACTTATAACAATCGCGGCTATGCTTACAAGTTGAAAAAGGAATACGACAAAGCCGTTGCCGACTTCACACGCGCCATTGAGCTGAATCCGAATTACGCGGACGCTTACAACAATCGCGGCACGGTTTATGAAAGTCTCAATCGCTACGACGACGCTTACAACGACTACAATCGCGCCGTCGAACTCAATCCCAATGACGCCGTTGCCTACAGCAATCGCGGCTTAATCACGGGCAAGATGGCGGATTATCAACAGAAGTCCGGTAAAAGCCACACCGAAATTTACGCCCGCGCAATCAGCGATTTGACTCGTGCCGTTGAACTGAATCCGAATTACGCCGAAGCTTATCAAAATCGCGGCGCGGTTTATTCGTGGCAGGGCAAAAACGATCTTGCAGTCAAAGATTTGTCTCGCGCCATTGAACTCGGCATAAAAACCGACAAAATTTTTTCGGCTCGCGGTGCTTGTTACAGGTCGCTTAGTCAACCCGACAACGCGCTTGCGGACTTTGACACGGCACTTTCGATTAATCCCAAATACGGCACGGCCTACAACAATCGCGGCACGATTTACTACGACAAAAAAGATTATCAACGTGCCATTGCCGACTTCAAAAAAGCGATTGAGCTTGGCTCCGATTTGACCAACGCGTTCAACAATCTCGGTTTGTGCTACTACGAATTGGGCGATTACGACGCGGCGATTGACTGCTACACTCGCGCCTTGTCGGTGAATCAAAACTTCAAGCCCGCAATTCAGAACATGCAGGTCGCTTACGAGGCGAAGGCCGGCCGCAGATAAAAAAATTTTGTCACGGAAATTTAAAACGACGGGAAAAATCTTCCCGCCGTTTTTTGGTGCGTAATTTTTCTTGCAGAGTCGAATAAATTCACTCCACGTCATTTGCAATGATTTTTATTAATTTCGTGGGCACGCCGGTCATCAAGGAATTGTCGGGCACATCTTTTGTAACGACCGCGCCCGCCGCAATCACGACGAATAATTTTTTCACGTGTCGAGTAATCGCTAACGTCCGTCGCATTGAGTTTTTGGCACGACAGCTTCACGGCGTTTAATTCAGGCAGTCATAACCTTGATCAACATGAACAGGCAAAAAATCAAATGAGCCGCCGCGACTGCGATTATTGCCCGAATTCCCCAACGCATCAATACATTCATGACAAACACCTCCGACAATCAAAAAGCCGTGTTCGCAAACACGGCACGGATTTCATGTGGCAGGGGCAGAAGGACTTGAACCCTCAGCCTACGGTTTTGGAGACCGTTGCTCTACCAATTGAGCTATACCCCTGTGGGGCGACTCGTGGGAATCGAACCCACGCATATCGGAGCCACAATCCGACGTGTTAACCACTT
>JAFWFO010000001.1 GCA_017515635.1 Selenomonadaceae bacterium | reverse complement strand
GTTCTTGCCGCCCCGCGACGCGCCGATTGCTTGGGCTTCAAGTCCGGAACACGCACTCTGATGCACTTTACAAAACGTTGAATCAATCTCAAATAGCGAAGAATTCTCGGCGTTGCGGTTTACGAGTTTCAAGAGTCGCTCAAACAAGCCGCATTTACACCATTGACGAAATTTGTGATAGACACCGTTCCAGTTGCCGTAACGAGAGGGCAAGTCGCGCCAACGCCCTCCGCTCTTGAGTATCCACAAAATCCCGTTGAAGACCATGCGAGGATTAAGTGCCGGGCGTCCGACTTTCTTGCGCTCCTCAAATAAAAATTTTATTCTGCTCCATTGTGCGTCTGTTAAATCTTTGTGGTACAATAAATTTGACATGAGCATTCACCTTTTCAAACTTATTGTATCAAAGATTTGCTCCTGTCTTTTCTTTTATTTGAATTTACCAACAGCCCCTAACTTCAAACTAGAACGTCGGACGTTGACTTGACGGCGCGATTCATGCGCGGCGGGATAAAGACTGCGGCGGGCAAGAATCGATTGATACCAATCGCCGAAAAGATTTTCCCGCTGATTGAAGGCTTTTTCAAACCCTCTAACGAATTCTCGGTCACAGCGCAACCGACACGAGCAAGGTTTACACTCACAAAACGCAAGCGCAACTGCTCGACGCGATAAACCGCATTTAAAGGCTACTTGCAGGCTACGAACCGAAACGAACGGAACCGCCAACGAACTAAAAGCGCGTCATGACGGGAAAGTTGGCGTCACGACGGGAAGAATTTTCGCGGGAATTTTAATAGAGACTTAATCCACTCCAAAGGATAAAGCAAATTTTTCAACATAAAATTTAAACAAAACTTTATCAGAAAGGAGCGTGAACCTGATGAAAAAATTTTTGGTCGCCGCCGCCGCAAGCTTGTTGATTTTCGGCGGACAAGCTGAGGTCGAAGCCTCGACGATTGAAGCCGTGGATTTGGATTTGCAGAGTGTTGAAACACGGGAAATGGGACATTGGGCAAATTTCCGAGATGAAGTCATTTTGGGACGCGAATCCGACAGGGAACGTCGCAAACGTAAAGAGTGGGAACGCCGCCATCGCCATGAACTGCCGCCGCCACCTCGTCCGTTGCCGCCGCCACCTCGTTACGGATCGCCGCCTCCGCCCCCGCCTCGTTACGGACATCCGCCTACGCATCACGGACAACTTCCCCCGCCACCTCCACCGCGTATGCGCTGAAAATTTCATCGAACAAAAAAACTCCTCGCCGTTTGACGGGGAGATTTTTTTTGATGAAAATTATTTCGCAATTCACTTTTTCGACGGCATGAGCACAATGTTAATCGGCAAGTTCGACGCGCCAGGCGGTGAATATTCAAAGCTGACATGTCCGCGATAATTGCCCAGCTCCGAAAGTTCCGTTGTGTTCGTCATGATTGAAATTCCTTCGACGCGAGCTTGTGCAACGTTCGGACTTTCGGGCGGCGTCTTGTCGCCGAAAAATAATCTTCGGTCGGGCGTCTGAATAACTCCCGTGCGTCCGTAATATTTGTAGCGAAGCGCACCCGCGTAATGCCCGCCGAGCGGACTGAGACAAAAGCGCGTCATAAATCGCGTGTTGAAATTCAGCGTGTAATTTATTCCGTAGTTGCCGTAGTTGACGACAGCCGTGCCGTCCGTCGCGTCGATTCCCGTTTTAAAGCGGTCGTTGACGTTGTCGCCAATCAGAATATATCCGAGCCCGTCGCGCTCCCAATCGTATGGCTTTTTCAGCGTCAATGTGCGATTCATGTTTTTGAAGGTGCCGCGCAATTTGTATTCGTCTTTCGGCAAAATTTCTGCACGGCTGAGGAATTCAAGCGGATCGGCGTTTTCGGGATACATCATCAGATAAATCCGCACGTCTTTTTCCGCAACAAAATCGCACACGCCGTGAATCAACTGCCCCGGTTTAAGCAGAAAATATTTTTCATCGGGCGCGTAAACTTTTCGCTCATAACGTTGCAAAACAATATCGTCGCGGAAATCGCCTTCCATGTACATTGTCTGCGTGACTTTGCCGACGCTCAAATAATTTTTATTCGGCACGCTCAAGCCGCCGCGAGTTATATCGACAAAATTTGTGTCGTCCGAAACGTTTTCGAAAATTATTGCGAAACGTTTGCGGACGCCCGTATCGTTCAGGTGATAAAACAAAACCCGCGCTTCGCCGCTGACCGTGTCCGTGTATAAAATTCCGTTGCGGTTGACGTATTCGGGGCTGTCGGAAAAAATCAAAGTGCCGCCGCTGTCACGCGAATAAACGTCAAGTTTGTGCATGACGGTCGACGGAGTATTTTCAGCGTGCGCGTCCGAAAAAAATGCGCTGAAAGATGTCGCCGCCGCCAATATCGCCGCAAAAATTTTTTTCGCAAGGTTCATCAAGAAATTTTCCCTTCGGATTAAAATTGTCGACGCCGATTATAACACAAAAGATTTTAGCCGCAAGATGCCGCCGTTTCGTTGCCGCCGCGCATTATTTTTTTGTGCTTTTGAAAGATACCTGCTATAATCATCGCAACAAAAAATTTTCTGGAGGACGCAATGAAGATTTTGGCACGACAACTTACGTTGGATTTGTATAACTGCGATATGAAACAAGCCGGCACCGTCGACGAGATAAAAGACATGTTGAAAAGCGTCGTGGGCAGTGAGCCGCGACTTCAAGGCGAATTCTTGACCGAAACGCACTGTTCGATTGTCGGGGCGTTTGACGGGGGACATATCGCCCTGCACGTCTACAAAGAATTGCGCTATGTCGCCGTCGATATTTTTACTTGCACGGAGAACGACGACCCCGAAGAGCTTGCGAAGACGATTCGGCAATTTTTCCGTCCCGACAAGATTAAATCGACTTTCCTCAAGCGCGGCGATTTCGGTTTGGAACGCGAGATAAAACCGAAAATACAAGTTCGCGTGGCACCACTTCGGCGCGTGAAAAATGCAGGCGCAAAAGTCGTCAAAAAACTCGTGCGGAGGGGCAACGAATGACTTTTACCGTGGTTTCCGGCCTCTATCGCAGTATCGGCAAATCCAAAAAGTGTACGTTTATTTTTTGCGCCGATCACGGTGTTGCAAAGTCGAACGTGAGCGCTTATCCGCAGTCGACGACCGCCGCAATGGTGAAAAATTATTTGGTGGACGAAGGAGCCGCCGCCAACGTTTTCGCGAAATTTGCCTATTCGGATTTGGTTGTCGTGGATGTTGGCGTTGACGCGGACATTTCGGATTTGCCCGGACTTGTCAACAGAAAAATTGCTCGCGGCACGAAAAATATCGCCAAAGGTGCGGCAATGACTTTTCAAGAGGCAATGCAATCCGTGCGAATCGGCAAACGTCTGGCGGACAAAGCGATTGAGGCGGGTTGCAACTGTTTTTTGATTGGCGAAATGGGTATCGGCAACACGACAGCCGCCGCCGCAATGACTGCCGCTTATTTGAATTTGCCGCCCGAAGCTGTCACGGGACGCGGCACGAACATTGACGATAAAAAATTCGCGCACAAAATCGAAGTCGTTCGGAGTGCTTTGAAAGTCAATCGCCCCAATCCAAAAAGTATGCTTGACGTGCTTACGAAAGTCGGCGGCTTTGAATTCGGAGCAATGGCGGGCGTCATCATTTCGGCTTTTCATCACAACTGCATTGTGATTTTGGACGGTTTTAATTCATCAGTCGCCGCGCTCATCGCTCAAGAAATTTTGCCGCGCTCGACCGAATGTTTAATTGCCTCTCATGTCGGACGTGAAATCGGGCACGCCGCGATTCTGCGTCACTTGAACTTAAAGCCGCTGTTTAATTTGGATCTTGCGCTCGGCGAAGCTGTCGGCTCGTCAATCGCCGCGAGAATTTTAGACAATCTCGTTTATATTTTCGTCTGCGAACCCGACGCGGATTTTGACGGCGAATTTACCGAACCGGATACTGCGCTTGAAAATCTCAAGCAACAACTCGGTCTCGGTGACATGGACGAACTTAAGACGATTGAGGACGTGCGCGAATTCGTTGGCGACGAAATTCAAATCGAAGAAATTCCCGTTGACTTTCACGTCAGCGAACACCGCATGGACAGCATTGAATTGCCGTTCGACACGAACAAAATGAACATTCCCCGCGCTTATCCGATGGCTGTGCGCGTCATGGGCGAGGACGACGACGACCGTGTTGTCGCGACCGACAGAACTTTTAATTTTTATCTGCAGACGATGCCGAAACTCAACGACCGTGCAATGAAAAATTGCCGCGAACTTATCGACAACTTGACAAAGCCGCGTGGAAGTTTGGGTTATCTCGAAGAAATTGCAGTGCAGGCGGCGGGAATTTCCAACGAAGATTGTCCGACGAACAAATTGCGTCATGCCGCGCTTGCCTTCACGAATTTTGAAAACTGCCCGTCATTCACCGACGAAAATTACAATCCCAACGTGAAGGGCGGTCGCCGTGATTTGGCAATGGATTTCAGCGCGACGACTCGAACTTTCGGCATGAAAATTTTTTTGGGCGTCATCAATCCCGAAGAAAATTTAAATGCCGCGTTCAATTTCGGACGCAACCTTGCCGAAGAAATTTCTTTTGAAACGCCGATTCTTGCGCTCACGGATTTGGGTAACCTTTTGGAGGACAGACTTGCCGAAAAATTTTACGACGCGTTGTTGACGCCCGACGGCGATTTAAAATTCCCGCCCGAAGAATTTTTGCGTCACGTCCCGAAAAATTATCAGGCAATGACCGGCGCGATTATCGGGGCACTTGTCGCGGCGGCGCATAATTCCACGTTGATTGTCGTCGACACGGGCGCGGCGGACATCATTGCCCGCTACATGGAAAAAATTTGTCCCGAAATTCGCCCGTTCATTTTGCGCGTCGACAGGCTGATTGTTTATGAGTCCGACGACGGCACGCCTAATGGTTTTGACGGCGAGGCATCCTGCGCGGGCGTCGAGATTGTCGAAGCGGCATTGACCATGTTAAACGAAATGAAAACTTTCGACGAGACGGGCGTCGATAAAGCAATTATGAGTTAGGAATTTGGAATTAGGAATTAGGAATTAAGACGAGATTAACTCCTAACTCCTAACTTCAAACTCCTCACTGATTGGAGGTTGCCGCATGAAAATTGTTGTTTTGGACGGATACACGCTCAACCCCGGCGATTTGAGCTGGGACGGCTTTAACGCGCTCGGCGAATGCAAAATCTACGACCGCACAAGTTTAACCGACGAAGCGGAAATTATTTCGCGTATCGGCGACGCGCAGATTATCATCACGAATAAAACGCCGATAACGAAAAATATTTTCGACGCCTGTAAAAGTATTCGCTACGTTGGAGTTTTGGCAACGGGCTATAACGTTGTCGACGTGCAAGCCGCTCGCGAAAAAAATATTCCCGTTACGAACGTCCCGAACTACAGCACGCAAGCCGCCGCACAATTTGCGTTCGCGTTGCTTTTGGAAATTTGCAGTCGTGTCGGCGACCACAGCGCGGCCGTTCATGCGGGGCGTTGGGAAAGTTCCGCCGATTTTTGTTTTTGGGAACATCCGCTGATTGAGCTTGCGGGCAAGACGATTGGCATTATCGGTTACGGGCGAATCGGTCAAACCACGGGCAAACTTGCTCAAGCGTTCGGCATGAAAGTTATCGCGTTCGCTCCTCATCGTGAAATCGGTACGAAATTGGGCGATTGTTCATTCGTGGAGCTTGACGAACTTTTTAAAACTTCGGACGTTATTGCCTTGCATTGTCCGTTGTTCCCGTCGACGCAGGGAATTATCTGCAAAGAAAATATCGCGAAGATGAAAGACGGCGTCATAATCATCAACAACGGGCGCGGCGGTTTGGTTGTCGAACAGGATTTGCGCGACGCTCTCGACAGCGGCAAAGTTTACGCGGCGGGCGTTGACGTTGTGTCGGCTGAACCGATTAAAGCCGACAATCCGCTTTTGGGCGCAAAAAATTGTTTCATCACGCCGCATATCAGCTGGGCACCGAAAGAATCCCGCGTGCGTCTGATGAATATCGCCGTCGAAAATGTTAAAGCTTTTCTGGCGGGCAAGCCCGTCAACGTCGTCAACTGACATGAAAAAAATAATTTTACTTCTGTTTCTGGACGTGCTGGCAACGGCGGCAGTCGGCGGCTACGTTTTCATGACGCGTGGACTTGATGAAGCGTTCATGGTCGGACTGTCGGTCTTTATCGCGTTTTCGCCGATATGTCTTGTACTTGCCGCGCCGTTCACGCTTTATCTTGCCGGCAGAAAAATTGCCGAAGCGGGTGTAACGATTAACAATCCTGCCGCGCTGAAAACTTTGGCGGACGTGAATGTTTTCGCCCTGCCGTACAACCGAATTTTGACGTGCGGAGAATGTTACGTGACGGATTTGGTGCCGGAAGGTCTTTCGCAGGCCGCGTTGCTCACAATCGCCGCAAGTGCCGAACGCGACGCCCAACATCTTTTGGGACGCACGATTTACGACACGGCGGCTCATCGTGCATTGCGTTTGCAAGGCTCGACAAATTTTCGGGAATTGGCAGGTCGCGGCGTTGAAGCAAACGTCACGGGAACTTTGGTGCGCGTCGGTCACCCCGCATGGGTTGAAAGTCAAGGCGCCACCGTCAGCGCGAATTTGCGCACGAAAATTGATCAACTCGTCGTCAAAGGCAAAACGGTTTTGCTTTTCAGCATGAATCAAGTTGCACGCGGAATTATTGCGCTCAAAGACGACTTGAACGAAGATGCGAGAAAATTTTTGGCGGCGTTGCAGTTGCGCAAAATTGAAACGTTGCTTTTGACTGCCGCGCCGAAAAAAATGGCAAGTCGTCTGTCGAAAGATTTTCCGTTAAATCACGTGCGCACAAATTTGACGCCCGAAGGTAAAGCCCGCGAAGTTCAAATTTTCCGCGCCAAGGGAAATATCGTTGCCGCCGTCGGAAACGAATTTCATGACTTGCCCGCGATGATTAATGCGGACGTTTCATTTTTGCTGGCGGACGGCTCGTTGAATCCCGAAGAGCTGAACGAAATAAAAATCGACTTTGAAATTCCGTCGCTCGAAAAATTTTTGGCGGTGTACTCAATCGCCCGAAAAGTTATCAGCGTCCTGAAACTCAATCGGCGGCTGGCATTGGCGTCGTGGGTAATTTTGGTGCCGCCCGCAGTCGTTTCCGCGCTGGAAAATTCGCCGTTGCCGTGGCATCCGTTGGCGTCCGTTGCGGGCGTCGCAATTTTCGCCGCGATAATTTTGGCGAATTCGTTGCGCATGAAATGATTACGAAATTTTGAAGTGAAAGGACAATCAATGGGGATTTTAAAGCTCGAAAAAAAATTTGATGGTTCGCGTCTGCAAAAAACTTTCCGAATGAAGCCGACTCAAATAATTATTTTGAGTTTTGTCTTGATGGTTGTAATCGGGACTTTTTTTTTAATGTTGCCGATAAGCACGACGAACAATCTCGGCTTGAATTTTTTTGACGCGCTTTTTGTCGCAACGTCCGCCTCGTGCGTGGTCGGCTTGACGGTCGTCGACGTGCACAACGATTTAACTTTGTTCGGGCAAGTCGTTATGGTGATTTTGATTCAAATCGGCGGGCTCGGCATAATGACGTTGGCGACGCTCGTAATTCACACAATGGGCTATCGTTTTCGGCTTAAAGAAACTTTGATTTTGCAAGAGTCGCTGAATCAACGTTCGCAGGCGGGTTTGGTCACTTTAATCGCTCGAATAATCAAATATACGTTCGTGATTGAAGGATTTTTCGCCGTGTTGCTGACGATTCATTTCGTGCCCGAATTTGGCGCGATCAATGCCGTCGGTTACGGAATTTTCCACTCGGTCTCGTCATTTTGCAACGCGGGCTTTGACTTGTTCGGCAACTATGACAGTCTTTGCGGGCGCGGAGATGATTTTTTTCTGCTGACGTGTATCGGTTCGCTGATTCTTTTGGGCAACACGGGCTTTACCGTAATTTATGACGTGATTCACCGCCGCAAGTGGAAAAAATTTTCTCTGCACACAAAAATTGTTATCGTCATGAATTTTGCGCTGGTTTTTATCGGCGGCGCGGTGATTTTCGCGGTCGAAAGTTTAAATCCGTACACGCTGGAAGGTTTGCCGTTGAGCGAACAAATTGCGCAATCGGTTTTCACGTCCGTTTCTTGCAGGACGGCGGGCATGAATACTTTCGTTTTGAATGAGGCGGAACAAATTACGATGCTGACGATGATTTTGCTGATGTTTATCGGCGCGGCTCCGCTGTCAACCGGCGGCGGAATCAAGAGCACGACATTTTTTGTTATCGTTATGTCGATGTGGGCGGTTTTTCGCGGCAAAGATGATATTGTCGTTTTCGGGCGGCGAATTTCCGATAAAATCCGCGATCAGGCGTTCGCAATCTTCACAATGGGCACGATTTGGGTTGTAACGGCGGCAATGATTTTGTCGGCGATTGACGGCGAAGTTCACAAACTCACCCATGTGCTTTTCGAGACGGTTTCGGCTTTCGCGACGGTTGGAATGGGCGTCGGCGTAACTTCCGAATGGGATGATTGGGGAAAATTAATTCTCGTGTTGACAATGCTCGTCGGCAGGGTCGGAATCATGACGTTTATGTTGTCGCTCATTACGCAACACGAAAATCGGATAAAATATCCGCCCGAAGATATTATGATTGGCTGAGGTGAAAAATTTTGGCGAAAAAAAATTTTGCGGTATTCGGGCTGGGACGTTTCGGCAGGAACGTTGCCTTGACGCTCGAAGAAATGGGCTATGACGTGCTCGGCGTCGACAAAGACGAAAATGTTATCGATCAACTGTCCGAAAGTTTGACTCGCGTCGTGAGTTTTGACATTCGCGACGTGCGCGCCCTTGAAGAGGCCGGCATTGAAAATTTCGACACGGTTATTATCGCGTCGAAAAATCTTGAAGCAAGTTTGATGGCAACGATGCTTTGCAAAGAAATGAACGTTTCGGAAATTGTCGTTAAAGCGATTGACGAACGTCATGCCGAAATGGCGCGGCGACTCGGTGCAACGCAGATAATTTTTTCCGAACGTGACACTGCGCGGCGCGTGGCAATGAGTTTGGTTTCGACGAATTCGGTTGACTTCATAAGCGTTGACGTGGGCATAAATATTTTGAGCTTGACGATTCCGAAACAATTTGTCGGGAAAAATATTATCGAAGCGAATCTGCGCGGAACTTACAACGTGAATATCGCCGCGATTGTCGCGAAAAACGGAGAAACTCTCGTGACGCCGCCGCCGAAACGAATTTTTGTTGAGGGCGATAAAATTTTTGTCATCGGGACGGCCGCCGCGATTGCGAACTTTGAACGCGCAATGAAAAATTGATTCAAAAATTTTCGTGAAGTGAGGTTTGCACATGAAAAAATTTTTTCTGACGCTTTTGGTTGTCGCGGTGATAATTTCGTCGTTCGTGACAGTCGAGGCAAAAAAATTCGGCGAAAATTATCAGCTCGACAAAGTTTTGATTTTCAGCCGCCACAACATCCGTTCGCCGAATATCGACAGAACGCGAGATTTGACGCCGCAAAAATGGTTTAAGTGGACGGCGGCTTCGGGCGAACTTTCACTGCGCGGCGGACTGCTTGAAACTTCGCTGGGGCAATATTTTCGCAAGTATCTTGTCGACGAAAATTTCATGACGGAAAATTATCAGCCGACTGCCGGCGAGTTCAGATTTTATGCGAATTCGATTCAACGCACGGTTGCGACCGCGAAATATTTTTCAAGCGGACTTTTGCCCGTCGCGAATGTCGAAATCGAACACGCCTTGCCGCTCGGAAATTGGGATGACGTTTTCAACGCGAAATTTAATTTCATGAACGAAAAATATCTTGCCGACGTGACGAAAAGTCTTAAGGAATATTGCGGCGTCGAAGATTTGCGCCTTACGGGGTCGAATTTGAAAAATGAAATCGCGCTCCTCGAAAACGTTCTGGACTTCAAAAATTCCCGTTACGCGAGAAAAACGGGCGAAACTTCAATGAGCACGAATGCCACCGAATTTATTTTGGAGCTTGACAAAACTCCGGTGTTTCGCGGTTCAATGTTGCCGATTTACTCCTCCGCCGACGCGCTGATTATGCAATATTACGAAACAGGCGCGGCGTTCGGGAAAAAATTGAGCGACAAGCAATGGCACCAAATCGGCAACGTCAAAGAATTTTCTATCGGCATGATCGGCATCGAAAATATTGCGGTGAACGTTTCGCAACCGCTGATGAAATTTTTGAGCGACGAACTTGCAAGCGACAGAAAATTTTCGTTTGTCTGCGGTCACGACTCGAACATCAACGAAATTTTGTCGGTCTTGAACGTCGAAGATTATTCGTTGCCCGAAACTGTCGAGTATCGCACGCCGATTGGCGGGAAAATTCTTATCGAACGCTGGAAAAATATTTCAGACGGTCAAGATTACGTTTCGTTGAATTTTGTTTACATGAGCGACGCGCAGATTAAAAATTTGTCGCCGTTCACGCTTGAAAATCCGCCGAAAATTTATCCGTTGCGCTTGAAAGGCTTGCAGACGAATTCTGACGGCTTGTATTTGCTCAGCGACGTTGAAAAAAGATTTTCCGACGCGCTTGCCAAATTTGACGAGCTGAAAAACGGCTGACAATAATTTTCGCGAAAAAATTTCCCGCCGATAACCTCGACGGGATTTTTTAATAGAAAACTTTTTGCAGACACAAACCGCAGGCGGGCGCAGTTGCGGGAACAAGCGACCTGTCACGGGCGGCGAAAACTTTTTTGAAATCTTCGACGCTCCAACGATTTCGCCCGACTTCGACGACCGCCGCAACGATATTTCGCGCCATGTGATATAAAAATCCCGTCGCGTGAATTTTTATCGTGAGCACTTCGCTACCGAAAAATTCTTCGTTAAAAATTTCCGCCGCCAAAATTTCTCGCACGGGGTCTCTTTGAACATTGCTTGCCGATTTGAACGACGAAAAATCATGCGTGCCGACCAACAGGCTCAAAACTTCGCGCATCGGCTCAACTTCAAGCGGGCGGAAAATGTGCCACGCAAACCGATTGACGAACGGATTCGACGCCGCGCCGCGCAAGATTCGATACAGATAAATTTTGCTCTTCGCCGAGTGCAACGCGCTGAAATTTTTGTCGACTTCCCGCGCCTCGCGAACGACAATATCATCCGGCAAAACCGAACGCGCCGCAATCGGAATTTTGTCGACAGCGATTCGTCCGTCCGTGAAAAAGTTGACGACTTGCCCGAAAGCATGGACGCCCGCATCAGTTCGACCGGACGCCGCCAATTCAATCTTGTCGCCGAAAATTTTTTCCAATCGTTCTTCCAAAACGTTTTGCACGGCAATTCGCGGAGGATTTTGCCACTGGAAGCCGTGATAATTTGTTCCGTCATAAGCGACCGTCAACGCGATATTTCGCCGCCGCAATTTCATCTGTGCTTTATTTTCAGCCCGCATAACTTAAACCTCCGACCGCCGCGCAAATTAAAATCGTCACGCCCGCCGCCAAAAAATCTGCACGCGAAAATTTCAACGCCTTCAAATGTGTTCGTCCTTCGCCGCCGCGATAACAGCGCGCCTCCATCGCCATTGCCAAATCTTCCGCACGCCGAAAACTCGACAGAAATAACGGCACCAAAATCGGAACGAACGCTTTGAGCCGCGTGACCACTCCGCCCGAATTAAAGTCAAGCCCGCGTGATTTTTGCGCCTTGATAATTTTGTCGGTCTCCTCAAGCAACGTCGGCACGAATCGAATTGCGATTGTCATCATCATTGCCAATTCGTGTGCGGGCACGCCGATTTTTTCCAGCGGCGACAAAAGTTTTTCCGTCGCGTCCGTCAATTTCAGCGGCGAAGTCGTGAACGTCAACAGGCTCGACAAAATTATCAGCAAGACCAATCGCAAACTTATCTGCACGCCGTAAAAAATTCCTTCGGCCGTGATTTTGAACACGAAAAATTTCGCGAGAACTTCTCCGTCGTGGCTGACGAAATGAATCAGTAGCGTAAATAAAATTATCCACGACAACGGCTTGACGGATTTTATCACGGTGAGCGGCGGCACTTGCGACAAAAAAATCAGCGCGACCGTCACGCCCGTCAACGCCGCATAAGCAGGCCAACCGTCGACTGCGAAAATTAACACTATCAGCGCGAACAGGCAAATTATTTTCGTGCGCGGGTCAAGCTTGTGGAGTATTGATTTGCCGGGGAAAAATTGCCCCAACGTTATATTTTGCAACATCCGAATCACCGAAGAAAAATTTTAACACCGCAATTTGTTTCGTCAAGCGGCGGAAAATTTTTTCGTCAACTTCCGCGCAGGAATTATCCCGCCCGTCGCCGAATTTAGCGAAAAAGATTTTTCGGGAGGGATTGAAGTGGCATTTTATTACAAGGAACCGTCTCACACTTTCGGCGAATATTTGTTGGTGCCGGGCTATTCGTCGACAGATTGCATTCCCGCAAACGTCGACTTGTCCACGCCGCTCGTCAAGTTCAAGCGTGGCGAAGAGTGCAAATTTTCGCTGAACATTCCGCTTGTCTCGGCGATAATGCAGTCGGTCTCAAATGACACGATGGCCATCGCGCTTGCGAAGGAAGGCGGCATTTCGTTTATTTTCGGCTCGCAACCGATCAAAGAACAGGCGGCAATGGTTACCCGCGTCAAGAATTACAAATCGGGTTTTGTGTCCAGCGACTCGAATTTAAAACCGACAACGACGTTGCGCGAAATGTTGGAGCTGTTGCAGGAAACGGGACATTCGACAATGGCGGTCACCGAAGACGGCAAGCCCACGGGAAAACTTTTGGGCATCGTCACCAGCCGCGATTATCGAATCACGCGCATGACGGGCGACGAACAAGTTCAAACTTTTATGACGCCGTTTGACAAATTAATTTACGCTGACGCCGATTCAACCACTCTCCCGAAGGCGAACGATTTAATTTGGGAGCACAAGCTCAACATGTTGCCGCTCGTCGACAAGAAACAACGTCTGCGCTACATGGTTTTCCGCAAAGATTACACGGACAACAAAACCAATCCGCTTGAATTAATCGACCGCAGGAAACGTTACGTTGTCGGCGCGGGCATAAACACTCGCGACTACGCTGACAGAGTTCCCGCGTTGCTCAAAGCCGGCGCGGACGTTTTGTGTATCGACAGCTCCGAAGGTTTCAGCGAATGGCAAAAAATTACGCTCGATTACATTCACCGCGAATTTGGCGAAGATGTCAAAGTCGGCGCGGGCAATGTCGTCGACGCTGACGGATTTAGATTTTTGGCGGAGGCGGGCGCGGATTTCGTCAAAGTCGGTATCGGCGGCGGCTCAATCTGTATTACACGCGAAACGAAAGGCATCGGACGCGGACAGGCGACGGCGGTTATCGACGTGTGTCGTGCGCGGGACGAATATTTTAAGGAGACCGGAATTTATATTCCCGTGTGCTCCGACGGCGGCATTGTTCACGATTATCACATGACGCTTGCACTTGCAATGGGCGCGGATTTTCTCATGCTCGGCAGATATTTTTCGCGCTTCGACGAATCGCCGACGGACAAAATCCGAATCAACGGCACGTATTACAAAGAGTATTGGGGCGAAGGTTCCAACCGTGCGCGCAACTGGCAACGTTACGATTTGGGCGGCGACAAAAAACTTTCGTTCGAGGAAGGCGTTGACTCTTACGTTCCTTACGCCGGCACGCTCAAAGATAACGTTAATATCACGCTGTCAAAAATTCGTTCGACTATGTGCAACTGCGGCGCATTGAATTTGGCGGAACTTCGCGACAAAGCGCGGATGACTTTGGTTTCGTCGACCAGCATTGTCGAGGGCGGCAGTCACGATGTAATTCTGAGAGACCAATTTTCACGGACGTAAAAATTTTTTCATGCAGTCATAAATTTTCACGCGGCACGTTGAAATTTTCAGCGTGTCGAATTTTTTTGCCGCGAAGTGGATTAGCCGCCGCGTTTGTTGTATAATTTCCGGCGTCATATAAATTCATGGAGATTTGCCAATGACTGAACTTGATTTTGCAAAAAAAATTCGCGAGGCGGGCGGCACGGCTTACCTTGTCGGCGGCGCGGTTCGCGACAAATTTCGCAACGTCGAAGCTCACGACCGCGATTATTGCGTCACGGGCATTGACGAAAAAACTTTCACGGAAATTTTCCCCGACGCGGATAAATTCGGCAAAAGTTTCCCCGTGTATTCGATTGAAATTGACGGCGAGCATTGCGAAGTTGCTTTCGCACGCACGGAAAGAAAAATCGGCACGGGTTATCGCGGCTTTGAAATTTTGTTTTCGCCGAACGTGACGATTGAACAAGATTTATTTCGGCGCGACACGACGATTAACGCAATGGCGATTGAAATTTTGTCGGGCGAACTTGTCGACCCGTTCGGCGGGCGCGAAGACGTTTTAAACAAAAAAATTCGTGCGGTCAGCGAACATTTCACCGACGACCCCGTTCGTGCGTTGCGGGCGGCGCGGCAGGCGGCTCAATTTAATTTTGAAATTTCGGCGGAAACTATTGACGCTATGAGACTTTGCGGCGAAGAAGTTGCCAACGAACCGACCGAAAGAATTTTCGACGAACTGGCGACCGCGCTCAAAACCGATAAGCCGTCGATTTTTTTCCGCAGTTTGGAGCGGGCGGATTTGTTGGCGATAACTTTCCCCGAAATTGAAAATCTGCGCGGCAAAACTCAACCGACGGAATTTCACCCCGAAGGCGACGCTTACGAACACACGCTGAATATTTTGGACGAAGTGGCGAAAGTCAACCCGAAACCGATTGTGCGATTCGCGGCGTTGATGCACGACGTTGGCAAAGGCACCACGCCGCCGGACATGTTGCCGCACCATTACAAACACGAACGACGCGGGCTTGACGTTTTAAAGCAAATGGGCGAACGAATGATTTTGCCGAGCGACTGGAAAAAATCTGCCGAATTCGTTATTCGCGAACACATGCGCGCCCCGCACTTGAGCCACGCGGGTAAAATCGTCGACTTGCTTTTGGGCATGTACGCGCAGAAAATTTCCGTGCGGGATTTCTGCGACATAATCAACGCGGACAATCACGGACTGCCGCCGTATCTTGAGCACGCGGAAGAAATTATTTCCGAGCTGTTGAAAATCGGCGGACGACATGCCCCGCCCGAACTTAAAGGCGTCGAAATCGGCAAATGGATTCACGACGAACGCGTTCGCCGTTTCAAAAAAATTTATTCGACGTTCAAAATTTTTACGGAGGTTTGATTAAATGGAACCTGTCATTTTGCCGTACAAGGGCAAGCAACCGCAAATCGCTAAGGACGTTTTTGTTGCGCCGAGTGCGTCTGTTGTCGGAGACGTGACAATCGGTGCAGGCTCAAGTATTTGGTTTGGTGTCATCGTGCGCGGAGATTTTCAGCCCGTGCGAATCGGCTGCTACACGAATATTCAAGACAACTGCACCGTGCACGTCATGGGCGACGAGCCGACGGTTATCGGCAATTATGTCACTGTCGGACACAACGCGATTATTCACTGCCGCTCAATCGGCAATGACTGTTTAATCGGTATGGGCTCAATTATTTTGGGTTACTCCGAAATTGGCGACAACTGCATTATCGGCGCGGGCACCGTCATCACGCAGTACAAAAAAATTCCGAATAACTCTTTGGTTTTCGGCAACCCCGCAAAAATTATGCGTGCCTTGCGTCAAGACGAAATTGCCGCGTTGAGAACTTCAGCGATGCATTATTACGAGTGCGCGAAAGAATACGTCGTTAATATGGGCATGAGCGCGTGGATGGACGACTGAAAAGCAATTAGGAATGTGGAATGCGTAATGCGTAATTTTTTTGTGACGGGAATAATCACGGCGAGTTTTTTTGTGACGGGGTGCAACGAAGTTGTTGTTCCGATGAAACCGCCCGTCGTCAAAGTTCAGCAAGTCAAACTTTCCGACACCGCCGACGAAGAAAATTATTCGGGCGTCGTCAAAGGCCGTTACGAAACAAATATGTCGTTTCAAGTCAGCGGGAAAATTATTTCTCGCGACGTGCAAACGGGCGACTTGGTTCACGCGGGCGAAATTTTAATGACGCTCGACCCGAAAGACATCGTCGAACAATCGCATTCCGCCGCCGCGCAGGTTGCCTCCGCTCAAGCTCAACTGCAACTTGCCAAAGCGAATCTCGACAGATATACGGAACTTTTTAAATCCGAAGCGATAGCCGCCGCCGTGCTCGATCAATACAAAACTCAATACGACGCCGCTTTGGCAACTTACGACGCCGCAGTTGCTCAAGCCCGCCAAAGTCAAAACGCGCTGGGTTACACGCATTTAACCGCGAACGCCGACGGGGTCATCTCGAACGTCAACGCGGAAATCGGTCAAGTCGTTGCGGCGGGGCAAACCGTTTTGACGCTCGTGCAGACAAATGATTTTGATGTCGTCGTCAACATTCCCGAAAACAAAATTTCTTCTGTGCAAATCGGTCAACGCGTCACGATAAAATTTTGGGCGACGGGCGACGGTGTAAGCGGTTCCGTTCGCGAAATTTCCCCGATGGCTGATCCCGCGTCCCGAACGTTCGCCGTGAAAATTTCTTTGCCCGACGTGCCCAATATTCGGCTCGGCATGACGGCAAGCGTTTCACCGGCGTCAAAAATTTCTTCAAGCGCGATTGTTGTGCCTCTCAGCGCGATTTATCAAACGGGCGGAGTTGCTCAAGTTTGGCTTGTCGACGGCGATAAAGTTTCGTTGCGTCAAGTTGAAGTTTCCGCGTTCGACGAAAATTCCGTGCGCGTGCGCGGGCTGAAGTCGGGCGATAAAGTTGTCGTTGCCGGCGTGCACAAACTGCGCGACGGGCAGCAAGTCAGGACGGGTGATTGACGTGCGGCCGCTTTAAAAGCGGCGGAACAGTTGGAATAACTTTGACTTGTTTTCGTTCGCATACGTTGAAAAATTTTCTGGCAGGTGAATTGCGCTTGAGAAATCTAACGGAACTGTCGCTCAAAAATCGTTCGCTGATTTGGTATTTTATTTTTGTCGCGGTTATCGGCGGGATTTTTTCTTACTTCAAACTTGGGCGCATGGAAGATCCGAAATTTGTCGTCCGTCAAATGATTGTCGCCGCGTATTGGCCGGGCGCAACCGCCGACGAAATGCAACGACAGGTTACCGACAAGCTCGAAAAAAAATTGCAGGATATTCCCGGACTTGACAATTTGCGGAGCGAAACGCGCCCGAATTCCACCGTGATTTATGTTGAGCTGAATGACGAATTGCCGACCGCGCAGATTCGTCCGACGTGGCGCGACGTGCGAAATTATTGCTCGGACATCAAAAGCGAACTGCCCGAAGGTGTTGCGGGAATTTTTTTTAATGACACTTACGACGAAGTTTTCGGCTCGATTTACGCGTTGACGGGCGACGGCTTCACTTATGAAGAACTTCGACAACACGCGGAAAATATTCGCCGCTTGCTTCTTGACGTTCACGACGTGAAAAAAATTGAACTCGTCGGCGTGCAATCCGAAATTGTTTACGTCGAAATTGAGCACGTCAAACTTTCGGAACTCGGAATCAGTCCGCAAATAATTTCAAACACGCTCGCCGCGCAAAATTCGATGACGCCCGCCGGCATGGTCGAAACTTCAAGCGACAACGTTTATTTGCGCGTGACGGGAATTTTCGACGACGTGGATGCGATAAAAAATCTGCCGATTAATGCGAACGGGAAAATTTTTCGGCTAGCAGACATTGCCAAAGTTGAGCGACGTTACATTGACCCGCCCGAACCGAAAATGTTTTTCGACGGCAAGCCCGCGATTGGAATTGCCGTGTCAATGGAAGAAGGCGGAAATATTTTGCGACTCGGCGAAAATCTGCGCGTCATGACGGAAGAAATTCAATCCGAATTGCCGCTGGGTTTGGAACTTCATCAAGTATCAAATCAACCTGAAGTCGTCGAAGAATCAATCAGCGAATTCATTGAAACTTTAGTTTTGGCAATCGTAATCGTTTTGGGCGTGAGTTTCGCAAGTCTCGGCGTGCGAACGGGTTTAGTCGTCGCGGGTTGCATTCCGCTGGTTTTGGCGGGGACATTTTGCTTTATGTTCGTGCTCGGAATTGACCTGCACAAAGTTTCGCTCGGCTCGCTGATAATCGCGTTGGGGTTGCTCGTCGACGACGCGATAATCGCCGTGGAAATGATGAGCGTGCAACTTGAGCGCGGGCTGTCACGATTCGACGCCGCCTGTCACGCGTTCAACGTCACGGCAAAACCGATGCTGACGGGCACGCTGATAACCTGCGCGGGCTTTATCCCCGTGGCGTTCGCGAAAGGCATGGCAAGCGAATTTTGCCGCGACATGTTTTGGGTCGTGTCAATCGCGCTGTTGCTGTCGTGGATTGTCTCGGTTATGGTCGCGCCGCTGTTCGGTTGGCACTTAATCAAAGTCGAAAAAAAATTTCCCGCCGAACTTTACGACGGGCGTTTTTACAGAAGTTTTCGGCGCGTGCTTGAAATTTTTTTGGACAACAAAATTTTGGTACTCGCCGGAACAATCGCAAGTTTCGCAGTGACAATTTTCGCGGCAGGATTCGTGCAGCTGGAATTTTTCCCGCCGTCGATTCGTCCCGAAATTTTAATCGAAATGCGTTTGCCCGAAGGTTCTTCAATCGCCGCCACTCAAGCCGAAGTCGACGAGTTCACGAAATTTCTGGAGACTGAACGCGATAACATTGAAAATTTCGCCTGCTATGTCGGCAAAGACACGCCGCGTTTCGTGTTGACTATCGCGCCGAAAACCGACGCCGACAATCGCGCAAAATTCGTCGTTACCGCAAAATCCGAAGACGTTCGCGACGATTTGATTTACAAAATCCGTAACGAACTTGCCGAAAATTTTCCGAACGTGCGGACAAATATTCAGCTGATTCAAACGGGGCCGCCCGCCGATTATCCGATTATGTTGCGCGTTTCCGGCACGGACATTGAAAAAGTTCACGCGCTCGCCGAAAAAGTTTCAGACCGCGTTGCCGAAAATCCAAACGCCGTGAACGTTCACCTTGACTGGAACGAAAAATCTAAAGTCGTGCGCATTGAGCTTGACCAGGATAAACTTCGTGCGCTCGGCGTTTCAAGTCAAGCCGTCAAGTCCACACTGTACACGGAAATCACGGGCGCGAAGTCGGCAGAATTTTACACGGGCGACAGGACGATTGACATTGATTTGAGACTTGCAGCGGCGGACAGAAATAATCTTGCCGCGTTGAAAAATTTGCCGATTTATCTCGGCGCGGCGGGTTACGTGCCACTTGAACAAATTGCAAAAATTTCTTTCGACGCGGAATACGGCTTGATTGTCCGACGCGACTTGAAACCGACAATTACTGTGCAGGCGAATATTTTATCGGGCACGGCGAACGACGCAACCAAAAAAGCCTTCGACGCAACGGAAGACTTGCGAAAAGATTTGCCGCTCGGTTATTCGATTGAACCTGCGGGCGATTTGGAGCAATCCGAAAAATCGACGGGACATCTCGCCGCAATGTTGCCGCTTGTCGTGTTCGTGATAATGACGTTGCTAATGTTTCAGCTCAACGACGCCAAAGCAATGGTGTTGACGCTTTTGACCGCGCCGCTCGGATTAATCGGCGTTATCTTCGCGCTGATAATTTTGTCGAAACCTTTGGGCTTCGTGGCGGAACTCGGCGTTATCGCGCTGTCGGGCATGATAATTCGCAACTCGGTAATTTTAATCGACCAAATTCAACAACACGTCACGGCGGGCGAAAATCTTCACGACGCGATAATCGATTCGGCAATTTTGCGTTTCCGCCCGATAATGTTGACGGCGGCGGCGGCGATTCTCGGCATGTTTCCGTTGATGTTAAGCGTCTTTTGGGCACCGATGGCGGTTGCAATCGCGGGCGGCTTGCTCGTGGCGACGGTCTTGACGTTGTTGGTTTTGCCCGTCATGTATGCGGCAGTTTACCTCAATGGGAAAAATTGACCGCAAAAAATTTTTTGCTAAAGTGCGTAACGAAATCGGATTCACGGCGTATAACATGCAGAAAGAAACAATCCGCAAGGGACAAGCTGAATTGACAGCACAGCGAATTAAACTTTTATCGGAAAGGAGACCGTTCAACATGACAACACGCGAAGAAAATCTCAAAAA
Organism: Selenomonadaceae bacterium; assembly: GCA_017515635.1. Classification (GTDB taxonomy): domain Bacteria; phylum Bacillota; class Negativicutes; order Selenomonadales; family Selenomonadaceae; genus Quinella. Next base: position 48,983 of record JAFWFO010000001.1, on the reverse strand, counting down.
AATTAACGAGCAACTCGAACAGTTGAGCGACGAACAGCTTGAACAAGTCGCGGGCGGCACTCGTACCCAAACCATAAGAGACGCTTCCTTTCTGAACGCTCTTTTGAAGGGAACCGCCGATGCCCCTAAAAGACCTGATGTTCATACGATGTTGTTGGGAATTATCAGAACTCGCACCGCGAGTCCGGACGATGTCAAAAAAGCTTGGGGTGTGCTGGGCATTGATTTTACCGAACATATTCTTGGTCCCACTAACGATTATGTCGTAAAGGATACCGGCGAAAAACTTACTCAATCACAGGCATGGACTTACGCCTCGAAACTCTTGGGTCGCGAATAAGAAAGGAGACTGATTAACATGGCAACACGCGAAGAAAACTTCAAAAAAATCAATGCCAAGCTCGAACAGTTGAGCGACGAACAACTTGAACAAATCACGGGCGGCACTTGGGGTCAAACTGCTGATGACAGTGAATTTCTTCATAACTTGGCGGACTTGTGCGAAAAGTACACCGGTGCTGAACTCGCATTTACAGCCGGCTCAAGCAAAGAGGAAGAAGTTCAAGCGGCGTGGAAAGCTTGCGGCATAAACTTCATTTGGCACGGCGGCGCGATTTACGACAACGAATACTACATTGGCACGAGAAAAGTCTCCCGCGATGAAGCTATCAACCACGCGAAAAGCATTTTCGGTAAATAATCTTCGGAACCTTCAATGAAAGGAGAAATCTCAAATGGCAACACGCGAAGAAAATCTCAAAAAAATCAATGACGAACTCGAAAAATTGAGCGACGAACAGCTTGAAGAGGTCGCGGGCGGCACTTGGCATCAAACCGCTGACGACAGTCATTTTCTGCACACGTTGAATCCCGATTTTAATGAAATCAACGAAGCTGCACTTGCGTTTACGCCCGGTACAGTTACTGAAAATCTCATCAAGGAAGAATGGGCAAGATACGGCGTTGAGTTTAAGTGGCACGGCGGCGCGGTTTACGACAACGAATATAAAGTCAATGGCAAGGATGTTTCCCGCGACGAAGCGTACGCTCATGCAAGATCGGTTGCGTGGGGTTGAATCAAAATGCGGCGCACGGTCGCAATCGTTAAAAATCCCTTCGGCACACGTCGGAGGTTTTTTTCGTTGACGGACAAAAAATTTCTGCTAAATTCTGTAACGAAATGCGTTTCACGTCGTATAACAGTCAGAAAAACAGAGCCGCAAGGGACACGCTGAATTGACAGCACTGCCGAAAAAAATTTTTAATCAAATCAAAGGAGATTGATAACAATGGCAACACGTGAAGAAAACCTCAAAAAAATCAACGACGAGCTGGAAAAGTTGAACGACAAGGAACTCGACCGGGTCGCGGGCGGCACTACAACTGAAATGGCAGATGACAGCCGCTTTTTGAACAGTTTGAACGGCTCATGCGACCGCTATGGTGAATGGCGAATTAGAAATCAATCGCACGGCGAAGAAATCACAAAAGCTTGGGCAACAGTCGGAGTCAAGGCAGAACTTCATTCGGGTTATATAATCGGTGAAGGAGCCCCCAATAAATATTTCATCAACGGTCAGCAAGTTACGCAGGAACAGGCGCGTCAGCACGCAATGAAAGTTACCGGACACTACATGACGGAAAAAGATTGGAAATGGTAAAAAAATCGTCTCGGCAGTAAAAAAAGCCCTTCGGCAAATGTCGGAGGGTTTTTTCAATGCGTAATGCGTAATTCGTAATGCGTAATGAAAAATTCTTTGCGGCTGAAAAATTTTCTGCTAAAGTGTGTAACGAAATCGGAACTCCAACGTATAAGGTGCAGAAAGAAACAATTTACAATTTAGAGGATGATAATCATGAAAGGTTTCAAGGAATTTAAATCAAGAATCGAGAGCGACGCGGAATTTGCCGCAAAATTCAAAGGCGTGGAAAACGAGTCGCAAGCAATCGCGCTGGCGAAGGCTGAAGGCTACGATTTGGAGCAACTCAGCGACGAGGAACTCGACAACGTGGCGGGCGGCAGTGCACTTGGTGACAAGATTAAACAGGCTTGGGACTGGATAACCAGTTAATAAGTCGCAACGCAAACAAAAAACCCTTCGGCAAATGTCGGGGGGTTTTTTCGTTGACGGTTGAAATTTTTTTGCTAAAATTATCGGCAGATATATTTAAGTGAGTTTCAGGGAGTTGATTTGTTTGGAGAATTTCAGCGTGGCGATAAGTTTCAAAGGAAGTCTCGGCTGGGTTGAATACGACGAAGCGGAAAAACGCGCAAAAGTTTTTTTGGGCGACGACGAAGGCAAAAAGCTTGCCGAAGAATTTTTGTCGACGCCGCACGAAATAAAAGTTCCGCACGAAACACTGTTGGACTTCACCGAAGAAACTTTCGATGCCAACAAAAGCGCAGAGAGTTTGAAAATTGTTTTGACGCGGCTTTGGGAGGCTACGGGCGTTCACGTCGATTGGAGCCGCCCCGTCGATTACGTCAAAGCGAATCCGCACTATTGAACGGAGGCGATTTATCATGGCGAAAGAATATGTCAGCTGTCCGAAATGCGGGCGCAAAGATTTTGGCGAAATTTTGGAGTGCAAACGTTGCTCGCTGATTTTCTGCCAAAAATGCAAGGGGAGACGCTCTTTGCCCGACGGCACCGAATACGAATGTTGTCCGCGTTGCGGCGCGGAAATTGATGAAGACGAAGATACCGTCAGCGTCATTGCCAAACAGAAAAAATCTTGATGTCAACTTGCAACGAAAAAGCCCCCTCCGAATTTGGAGAGGGTTTTTTTGGTTACTTTTAAAAAGTAACCAAACAGTTGACGCTACGCGTCCTTGTCGCAATTCAAATTTTGTCGCCGCGAAAGAATCGCTCAAAAATTTATTTCGACGCTCGGAAGATTTTTTAACAGGTTTGCCATTTCCATTGCTGAAATCGCCGCGTCAAAACCTTTGTTGCCGGCTTTCGTGCCGGAACGTTCAATCGCCTGTTGAATGTTTTCGGTTGTGACGACGCCGAAAATTGTCGGAATGCCGCTTTGCAAACCAACTTGAGCCACGCCTTTGGAAACTTCGTTGCAGACGTAATCATAATGCGTTGTCGATCCGCGAATCACACAGCCCAGACAAATTATCGCGTCGAAATTTTTGGTCTCCGCCAACTTTTTGGCAACCAACGGAATTTCAAACGCGCCCGGCACCCATGCGACGGAAATATTTTCTTCGGGCGTCTCGTGACGTTTCAACGCGTCAATCGCGCCGCTCAAAAGTTTGCTCGTGATGAATTCGTTAAACCTTGCGACGACAATCGCAAATTTTAAATCGCGGCCGCTGATGTTGCCTTCGTAAATTTTCAAGTAAATCGCCTCCGAAAAATTAGCTTTAAACTGCAAGCTTTGAGCTTTAAGGGAGTGACGAAAATTTTACTTAAAGCTTAAAGCTCATAAGCTAAAAGCTTACAATACGTGACCCATTTTAGTTTTTTTGACGGTGAGATAATTTTTATCGAACTTCGTCGGCGCAATGACAATCGGGACGCGTTCGGTTATAGTCAAGCCGTGCCCTTCAAGTCCTGCGCGTTTGGCGGGATTGTTCGTCAAAAGTTTTATCGTCGTCAAGCCCAAGTCGGAAAGAATCTGCGCGCCGATACCGTAATCGCGAAGATCGGGCTTGAATCCCAAAATAACGTTCGCTTCGACAGTGTCTTTGCCCGCGTCTTGAAGTGCGTAAGCCCGAATTTTGTTGGCAAGTCCGATTCCGCGACCTTCCTGCCGCATGTAAAGCAAAACGCCTTCGCCCGCCGCGTCGATTTTTTTCAGCGCCGTGGCAAGTTGATCGCCGCAATCACAACGCAAACTTCCCAACGCGTCGCCCGTCAGGCACTCCGAATGCACGCGAACCAAAACGTTCGACTTGCCCGCAACGTCGCCTTTGACAATCGCCAGATGACATTTGCCGTCAAGCGTGCTTTCATAAGCTTTAAGCCGAAAATGCCCGTACTTGCTGGGAAAATCCACGTCGGCAATTTGCTTGACGAATTTTTCCGTGCGCTTGCGATATTCAATCAACGCCCGAACACTGATAATGTTCAGCCCGTGTTTGTCCGCGAATTTTTTAAGATTTTCCGTGCGCATCATGTGCCCGTCGTCATCCATAATTTCGCAACACAAACCCGCAGGATAAAAGCCCGCCAATCGCGCAAGGTCGGTTGTCGTCTCCGTGTGACCGGCGCGGCGCAAAACTCCGCCCTCAACCGAACGTAGCGGGAAGACGTGACCCGGTCGACGAAAACTTGAAGACTTCGCGGCAGGGTCAAGCAACATTTTAATCGTGTGACAGCGTTCGTAAGCGGAAATGCCCGTGTCCGTGTCGTAAGCGTCAATCGACACCGTGAAGGCCGTTTCGTGATTGTCGGTGTTGTTGGTGACCATCTGCCCGATTTCCAGTTCGTCAAGGCGTTTGCCGTCAATGGGCGTGCAAATCAAACCTTTGGCGTGCGTCGCCATAAAATTTATGTCGGCGGGCGTGACGGTCTCGGCGGCAACAATCAAGTCGCCTTCGTTTTCGCGGTCTTCGTCGTCGACAACAACAATCATCTTGCCGCGCTTAATGTCGTCAATAGCCTGCTCAATCGTTGCAAATTCACTCATAAAAATTTTCACCTCAATAGATAATTTGTTCGACGCCGAACCACTGCGCCGCCTCGTCCCACTTGAAACGGAATTCGCCCTCTTTGACGTAACCGCTCCGCCCGTGTGAACGTTCGTAATCGATTATAATCGTATCGCCTTGACAACGAAGGTTTTTATACCACGGGCTCAAACGTCCTCTCGTCGTGCCGTATTTGTTTTTTTGCAAGCCAAAGTATTTGATGTTTATGTCTTCCAAGTCGAAATATTTGACAAAAATCCCGTCCGAGCGTCTGCCAAGAAGAATGTAATTTGTCGTTCCCGCTATCGGACCTTCACCCCTGAGCAAATACAAAGTGACATTGCCGTCATTTTTTGTTGTGTATATCGTAACGGTTTCGCCTTCGCCAGCCCACAATGAAACAGTTCTTTTGGCGTCCTTGTCACCGAATTTTGGCGCGTAAGCGTCCCAATACTGTCGACTTTTGTTCGGCGAACAATCGTAATGCATGTACAACGCGGCATCGCCGTCACCGAAACGGGCAATTCCTTTTTCGTAAAGCTTGCCCCATTGTTTATCCAATTTCCCGTTTTGAAATGAAGTGCCGTTGTTATAAGATGCGCCGTCAATGCTGAAACCGCCTTGAGGTGTTCCGCTGACCCTGCCGACTTTCACGGGCTGTTGAAACGTCATTGCCAAAGCGGTTTGCGCGACAAAAAGCACGCTCACGACGACGGCGACAAAAATTTTTTTCATGGTGAAAACCTCCGTTCAGTTGTTGTAATTCGACAGCATGATATAACGCATTCCTTCGCCGAAAGAAATATGTTCGCCGTGCCCGATGCCTAAATATTTCTTTGGGAGCGGCTTTTGATATGCGGCGGCAAATTCTTTTAAACTGTTTGAACAATTCAGGCGCGAATGCTCCAAAACATTTTTACTCGACTTCAACAGAATTATTCTGTCAACGCTGCCCGCCTCGAACGTCAGTATTACTCCGAGTTTTTCAACAAACCATGTGTCGTCAAAACCGAAAGTGTCGCCCGTTAATCTGGTAACTTCGCTTTTGGAAATTTTCTTGATGTCGTTGCCGAGTTTTTTGTTGACTTCGTCCCGCGTCATGCCCAGATGAACTCCGCCGACCGACTCGAAATGGAATGGAAAAAATTTGTGGAGAGTTTGCCGCCTGTCGACTGCCAATGAATCGGATTGTTGATGTTGAATATTCCACGACAGATGAATCAACCTGTTGCCCGCGCCCTCCGAAATACAAAAATCGCCGCCCGCCAAACCGCCTCCACCCGCCACGCGTTGGCAGTACAAAATTTTGCAACCGTTGATGTAGCCGTCGTGAATCGACAGGACAAGCTTGCCGTTGTTGTCGTACCAATCGCCCGAAAGATATTTCAGCCAAGATTTGGGGCTTTCGTGCCGTTGAGCGATTGCCGTGTTCGACAGAAAAATCATTGCCGCGACGACTGCGATTAATTTTTTGAAAATTTTCATTTCAGTACCTCACTTGTTCGACGCCGAACCACTGCGCCGTCTCGTCCCATTTGAATCGAAGTTCGCCGCAACGACCGTCTGTCACGCGTCTGAGTTTATATTCCAGAATTTTGTATTGCATGATGATCGTATTGCCCGATGTCGTAACGTTTTGAATCGAACAGGCGTAATCTTTGCCGATGTACTGCTTCAAAAGTTTTCCCGTGTTGAGATATTTAACCCAAGTACCATCCGGCTTGCGCCCTATAATGTCGTACTCGTAACGAAATTGAGCGGAAGGAAGGTCGTAGCCGCCCCTGATGGCGTAAAATTTAAAGCCACGCTCTTCGCCGATAAAAAAAATTTCGTAGCCTGTTCCCAAAAAATCTTCAGACAAGACGTTATTGAAATTTTGTCCGCCAAGTTTTCCAAAAGGAGGACGATTTTCTTTGTTATAGTGTAACCAGATCGCCGAATCGCCGTCACCAAAGCGCGCAACGCCTTTTGTATAATAAATCCTACCCGAGCGTGGCTCAACGTTCGATTGCCCACTGTTGTAAGTCGCGCCTTTAATTTCAAAGCTGTTATGGTGAACTTGCTTCCAAACAAAATCACCAAGCTTGACGGGCTGTTGAAAAGTCATGGCGAAAGCCGACTGCGCGACGAAAAGCACGCTTAAAACGACGCCGAGTAAAAATTTTTTCATGATCAATCCATCCTTAAATGAAACCGTTCGCCTCCAAAAAATTTTTCGTCACGTTTGCGGAAGTTTTGAAATTAAGCAAGCGTTCGACATACTTTGCCAAAACGTCCGTTTCAATGTTGACGGGACTGCCGACGCGCTTAGATTGAAAGTTCGTGACGGCGCGAGTGTGCGGAATCATCGACACGGAAAATTTTTCGTTGCCCGCGTCCACGACCGTCAAACTAATTCCGTCAAGCGCAACGGAACCTTTCGACGCGATTTGTCGGAGCAAAAAATTTTCTGCCGCCACGTCGATCAAAACCGCGTTGCCTTCGGGACGAATGCTCAAAATTTTTCCGACGCCGTCAATGTGCCCGCTGACGATGTGCCCGCCGAATCTGTCGCCGACTTTCAAGGCGCGTTCAAGATTTACAATGCCGCCGCGTTTCAATTCGTCAAGCGAAGTTTTGCGGAAAGTTTCAGGCATTACGTCTGCCGCAAAAAAATTTTCGCCGAAGTCGACGACCGTCAAGCAAATTCCGTTCGTGTTTATGCTGTCGCCGATTTTCACGTCGTCCAAAACTTTCGCGCAAGAAATTTCGATTCGCCCGCCGTCCAAACTTCTGAGCTTGCCGACTTCCTCAACAATCCCAGTGAACATTTCGTCACCTCAATAAACAATCTGCTCGACGCCGAACCACTGCGCCTTGTCGTCCCACTTGAAACGGAATTCGCCTTCGGGCTCAGATATGCCGCCGTTAGTTGACCAATGCCAGCGACGATATTGAACAATCAACGTATCTCCCGCGCAGGTTGGCACTTCGTAGAGAACGCCGCCGTCCAATTTGTAAGAATCCTTGCCGCCAAAATATTTATCGCTGATTTTTTTACTGTCAATGTAAACAACCCATTTGCCATCTTTTCGCGTGCCGAGGATTTTCAAATCGGTTACGCAATAAATATGATAACTTGCATAGAGCGCGACGCCTGCGTCGTTGTCGATTCGGAAAATCTCTTTGTCAGCGATGTATTGAGTCAAGACAAAATCATTCGCGCCGCCGAATTTAATGAAACAATCAGCGGAATTTTTTCGCTCAAAATTATATCTGCACCAAAGAGCGTTCGTCCCTTCGCCGAAACGCGCCGTGCCTTTCGTGTAAGTTGTTTTATTGCTTTTTTCGCGGTAAGGCGTGCCGTCATTATAATTAGCGCCGTCAATAATTAATCCGTGATACGGTGCTTGAACCGGGAAACCGATTCTGCCGATCTTGACGGGCTGTTGAAACGTCATTGCGAAAGCCGACTGCGCGACGAAAAGCAGGCTCAACATGACGCCAAGGACAAAAATTTTTTTCATGGTCAAACCCTCCAATCAAAAACCGCCCAAAAATTTTTACACTTCGGGCGGGTAAATTCAAATTGATGTTTGCAAAACTTTCACATCCGGACTTTAACCGTCGGTCTCGGAATTTCGCCGAGTCAACCTTTTTAATTAGGAGTGAGGAGTTAGCAGTTAGGAATTAAGTCGTTCAACTAATTCCTAATTCCTAATTCCAAATTCCTAACTGAAAAAAGGCTCGCGGACTGTCACCGCCGGTGGAGAATTTCGCTCCGCCCCAAGTTTCGCGATTAAAGATAACACGATTAATTTTTGCTGTCAAATTTTTTGCGTGTCGATTGAAACGTCGGGACGCGGTAACAGCGTTGCGAGTTACGCCAACTGTTCCCCCGCTTTTAAAGCGGGTCGCTCCGCCCCAAGTTTTGCGATTAAAGATAACATTATTAATTTTTGCTGTCAAATCCGAACAAAATCAAGCCGCCTTTACGCTGATAGCCCGTGTCCCACAACGTCTGCAAGTCGAACCAACGCCCGACGCCGTAAGTCACCGCCTTGACGAAAAATTTCCCGTCGCATTCGTCGTAAGCGTTCAAAATAAACCAGTGCCAGTTGTAATCTTCAAGTGCCGGCTCGTGGTGATTCAGCGTCAGGCAGGGTATCGGAAAGCCCGCGTCAATTTGTCGGCGAACAATTTCCCGCGTGTCCTCGAAAGAATTTTCACCCGACCACGGCGCAAGCGTCAAAGATTTTTCGTCATGGTCGCGCAGAAATCTGCCGTAGCCGTCAATGTAAATTTCCAGTTTGTCGACGCCCGACCAGCGCGGATACAAGTACGGCTCCATAATTTTACCGAACTCCAAATACTCAACCTTAGTGAGATTTTGCGCGTCGAACGGATAAAGTTTGCGCCCGAAATATTTCGTGAAGTAAATCGAACAGTCGCAGGCAGTTATCGCCGCGCAGCCGCCGATGTGCATTCCGAAATTCGTCAGGCGCGAATACCATTCCTGTTGCCCGCCGTAAGAGTCGCCGATATAAAAATGTTCAAGTTCTCGTTTCAAGTCAAGTCACCCGTCAGGTTATTTTTGCCAGCGTCACAAAAGTTGAGCGGATTAATTTTGCGCGTTCTTCCGGAGAAATTTTTTTCGCCAACTCGGATTTGTACAGGTTCGCCGACATCTGCGCGACAAGTTCAGCCTCACGCCGCGTGACAATTCGATTGTTCAACAGAAAATCAAGCATCGTTTTGATTCGGGCAAAGGGCGTGTATTCGTCAATCTCTTCAATCATTTCGCGGAACAAAAGTTGCTTGCGATCAACCTCCTCGGCAATGACGGCAATGCGAATGTAGCCGCCCAAACCGCGCCGCGATTCAACCGCAAAGCCGCGTTCGGTCGTGAAACGCGTACTCAAAACGTAACTGATCTGTGACGGCGCACAACTGATTTCGTCCGCCAAAGCCGTGCGCTTGAGTTCAATTTTTTTCTCTTCGTTGCCTTCCAGTCGGCTGAGGATATATTTCTCAATCGTGTCCGCTTTGTTGTTCAACATAATCAATCACCTCGTCTTGATATTTTGACATTATAGCCGTAAAAAATCAAATCGGCAAGCGTTTTTTCAGTTAGGAGTTTGGAATTAGGAGTTAGGAATTTTTTCGGCGCGTTATTGTGACAAAACTGCGGCAGGAATTTGACGGCGCGTCGACGAATCACGATAGCGAAAATTTTTTCGGAGGCGAAGCAATGAACGCGGCGATTTTTTTTGACAGAGACGGCGTTTTAAACGCGGAAGTCGGTTACCTTTGGCAGATTGAAAAATTCGTGTGGATTGACGGCGCATGCGACGCGATTAAATTTTGCAACGAACGCGGGCTTTTGGTCGTCGTCGTCACGAATCAAAGCGGAATTGCTCGCGGAATGTACACCGCCGCAGATGTCGCCAAACTTCATGACTTCATGCAAAAAAGTTTGTCGGAGGTCGGCGCACATATCGACGCGTTTTATTTTTGTCCGCACCACCCCGAAGGAACCGTCGCCGAATTTGCCGTCACCTGCGATTGTCGCAAGCCGAAACCGGGAATGATTTTGCGGGCGTGTGAAGAATTGCAAATCGATCCTGCGCGGTCGATTTTGTTTGGTGATTCTCAACGCGACATTGATTCGGCACGGGCGGCGGGTCTTCGCGACGGAATTTTATTCACGGGCGGAAATCTTTTTGAGGCTGTCAAAACTGAGGTTGAAAAATTATCGTGAGCAACTTTATAGAACTCGGAAAAAAAATTTATGACTTGAACAATCCACGCGAGGCGCACCGATTCGCCGTGTTTCTTGCGCGCTGTCTTTTGCACCCGCAACGCATGAGCCGCTTGGAAAAATTTTTCGGGCAGTCGGAGCTGTTCAAAAAAATCGCGGAAGGTTATCCGTTTGTTTACGAACAGGCGACGCGGGCATTTTTTTATCACAAGTCGACGTTCGAGGAACGGGCGCGGCTTGTCGAAGAAAACATGGAATTTTTGTCGGCACGCATGAACGATGACTTCATGCTGAAACTTTACGGCGACAAAAAAATCGAACTGTGGCGAATGGCTTTGGATGAAACTTTAGGCGAAATGAATTTGGTCTTGTGCGCGGAATCCGGTCAACGCAAAGAAGGTCTCGCGGCGGTAATGTTCAATTTGCCCGGTGAAGTGCCCGTGTATCAAATTTTGTTTTGGATTGCGCGGGACGAATTGATTAATCGCGACGGCTCGTGGGCGATGTGGATTGGCGCAATGCAAGGCCCCAACGTCGACGACGCGAAAGATTTGGTCAAACGCATAACGAAAAAATGTCACGCTTACCGCACGAAAAATTTGATTCTCTACGCCGCGCAGTCCGTTGCCCGAAGTTTGGGATTGACGAAAATTTTTGCCGTCACGAACGCAGGCTATTACGCCAACAATCACATTCGCAGCGACAGAAAATTAAAAACTTCGTTCAGCGACTTTTGGGCGGAAGTCGGCGGCTTGCAGACGAACGACGTAAGATTTTTCGAGTTGCCGCTCACAGAGACGCGCAAAACCGTCGAAGAAATTCCGTCACACAAACGCGCCCAATATCGTCGGCGATTCGCGTTGCTTGATGAGCTGGATAAATCGATTGTCGACACGTTACGGGGGTTTGAACGTTGAAGCTTGCAATTTTTGAAAACATAATGACGCCCGGCGGTCACGAAGTCGAATTCGACAGAATTATCGTTGAGGAATTTCGCGCACTCGGTCACAGCGTCGAGTTTTACGTCCCCGAAAATTTTTCGTTCCAATTCGATTATCACACGCCCGTTACGCGGCTCAATGGCGACGCCGTCACTTACACGAATTCACGCGGGTTGAAGAAAATTTTTGCCGCCGCCAAACGCGAAATAAATCGTCAACGCTGGTACAGTCAGCTTTTCGACGCACAAAAAAATTTCGACGCGCTGATTGTCCCCACGTCGACTTACAGATATTTGCGGGCGTTGAATCACAGTTCGTTGAAAAAAATTTCCGTCCCGATGATTTTTATCTTGCACGGAATAAATCCGACAGAAGCACCGAAATTTTTGGCGGAAGCTGAAAAACTTTCGTCGAACAGAAATATCAAGCCAGTTGTTTTGACGTTCGGCGATTCGATTTTCGGACAGCGGCGCGAAAATATTTTCACGATTTACCCGCCAACGTACACCGCACGAGATTTGAAAGTTGCTCCGAAAATTTCTGCGGCGGGCGAAGTTTTGAAAGTCGGCTTCTTCGGGCAGTATCGTCGCGAAAAAAATCTGCGCGGGTTGCTGGAAGTTTTTTTACGCGGAAAGTACACGCGGAAAGTTAAATTGCAAGTTCAAGGTTCGACGATGCACAAAGAGGATTCGGACGACTTTGAAGAAATTATTCGGCAATACGGCGGCGACGAACGGTTAAGTTTTTTGCACAAAGGTTTAATCGGCGCGGAGTGGCAACGGGCGATTTTCGGCGTGGACGCGCTGTTGATGCCGTATTCTGCGGAGCGTTACCGTTATCATTGGGGCGGAATGCTTTTCACGGCGATCGGCTTCGGCAAGCCCGTTGTCGCAAGCAACGACATGAATCCCGAAGTTTTCGACCTGTACCGCGTCGGCGAAACTTTCGAGAGCGGAAATTTGGACGAACTTGCCCGCGTGCTTGAAACTTTTATCAACGACTTCGACAAAAACTTTCCGACATATGCGGCGAACTTGCAGGCGGCGGGAGAAAATTTTTCACCCGTGAATTTCGCCAAACGTATCGAAAAAATTATCAACACTTGAATTTTCGAGCGACTCGCCCATGAATTTTGCCAAACGTATTGAAAAAATTTCTGCAATAAAAAAGCCCCGACTTTTCGTTCGAGGCAAGATTTTTTCTGTCAACCTTTAACAACTTCAGTGAAGTCAGACCAATCTTCTACTTTAAAAGCACGAATGTCTCGGACACTACGCTTAAACCAGCCGATATTTGAGAGCTTGATAATCGCCTTGTAAACCGTTGTCAAAGAATCTTTTTCGCTGTTGCTGACGTAAACGCTCCCTTGTGTCCAATCAAAACCGAGTGTCGTAAGTTCACGGCGAATTTCATCGTAAGCACCGTTGTAAGGGTCTCCATACTCACGTTTAAGGTCGTCAATTTTCAAATTAAAAGCGATTGCATACATGAAAATCAACTCCTTTCAACAAGATTGTATCACAAAAATTTTTAAAATCAACTTTGGAGGAATTTAATGGCTAAAGTTTCCGTGCTGATTCTGGCGAAGAACGAAGAAAAATTTATCGCTGCGTGCATAAAAAGTGTTTTGGATTTTGCGGACGAAGTTGTTGTTATCGACGACTTCAGCACCGACGCGACTGCGAAAATTTCCGCCGAGCTCGGAGCGCGTGTCGTGCAACGTGCACTTGCGGGCGATTGGGGCGGGCAACAGACGTTTGCAATTCAACAGGCGAAATTCGATTGGGTTTTTTTCATTGACGCCGACGAACGCGCCACGCCCGAACTTTCCGCCGAGATAAAAAAAATTTTGGCTACTGACGACAAAAAAATTGCTTGGCGAACGGCGCGGCTGAGTTATTTTTGGGGTCAACCGCTCAAACACGGCGGCTGGTTCCCCGATTACGTCACGCGACTTTTCCCGACGCAGGGCAGTTACGTCACGGGCTTTGTTCACCCGCAAATTCATCACCCGTGCACCGAAAAAGATTTTCCCGAATCGGCGTACCTGGTTCACTATCCGTATCGCGATTGGAATCACTATTTTAACAAGCTGAACTTTTACACGACGCTTGCCGCGAAAAAAGCGCACGAGCAAGGCAAATCCGCGAACATTTTGGATATGATTTTTCATCCGATTTGGGCGAGTTTTCGCATGTATTTTTTGCGCGGCGGCTTCCTCGACGGGCGAATCGGCTTCGTGCTGGCGGGCTTCCATTATTTCTACACGATGGCGAAATATGTCAAGCTGTATTATTACGGCAAAGAAAATATTCATGTAACGGAGCAAAATGATGTTTAAAAATATTTTGGTCAATGCGCTGGTAAATCTCGGCGACGTGGTGTTGACGACTTCCGCGCTTGCGCTCATTAAAAAAAATTTCCCCGAAACGAAAATCACGATGCTCGTCAAGCCCGTTGTCAAAGACGCCGTGATTGACAATCCCGTTGTCGACGACGTGATAATTTTGGACTACCGCGCCAAGGAAAATTCTTTCGGCAAAATGCGTGCGCTCATCAAAGAAATTCGGCGGCGGAATTTCGATTTGGCAATTTCGTTTGACAGAAAACTTCGTCCCGCGTTGCTGACATTTTTGGCGAGAATTCCGCGCAGAGTTTGCCCGACGAAAGTTTTTGACAACAACAAAAGTCGCGTAACCATGCTTTACACCGACGTTATAGAAATTTCGCACGATCTGAACAAAACTTTGCAGGCGGAAACTTATCAAGAAATTGTCCGCAAATTTTTCGGCATTGACGGGCACGAGACGCCCAAATTCCCGCAAAAAAATTCGCCCGTCGCAGAAAAGTTGCTTGCACGTTTGCCCGATAAAAAATTTAAAATCGCGCTGTGTGTCAAAGGAACTTTTCCGCTCAAGACGTGGAGCAAAGAATATTTTGCCGAAGTCGTTCGCGAACTCAACAAAAGTTATGACGCGGCATTTTTCGTTGTCGGTGCGCCGAATGATAAAGATTATGCCGACGAAGTTATTCGCGAAATCGGCTTTGACGTGGAAAATTTTTGTGGCGAAACTTCGCTGACGGATTTGGCGGAACTTTTTCGGCGCGCAGATTTATTTATCACCGTCGACACGGGCGCAACGCACATTGCCGCGACGACCGGCGTCAAAATGATAACGATGTACGGTTGCACAAGCCCCGACCGCTGGCACCCGATTAATCCGAATGCGATTGCTTTCACGAGCCGCGAAAATTGTTGTCCGTGCACTTTCAAAGCCGAACAGTGTCCGACGTTCCCGAAACCCGCCTGCCTGCAAAACGTCACGCCCGCGCAAGTTATCGACGCCGCGAAAAAGCAATTGGGCGTTGGGAATTAAAAATCGGAGCCGCGTTCCTAATTTTTTTTCGGCGGCACGTCTTTAATTTCAAAACCGCGCTTAACTTGACCGTAACCGTCAACAACTGACAGATAATAAAACGCTTTTTTCCGATAATCGGCGACGGGATCGTTGCCGTTTTTTTCTTTGTACTTGAGCGTGTTTTCGGCGTGCGCGGACGTGAAGCCGAATAAAATTTTCAGTGGCAAAAGTTTTCCTTGACGCGGGATAATCGAATCGTCGACGATGTTCAGCGGATACCATTCGGCGTCGACTTGCACGAGCATAAGCGGCGCAACTTCCCCGACGAAAGTTCCTGCGGGCGGCATTGCAAGCGGATAATTTCCGTCAGGCAACGCGACAAGTTTTCCGTCACGAATAAAACTGATTCTTTCGGACGGAAAAATTTCTTCGTGCCAACTGGGCGGCGTGTCGTCTTTCGGATAAAGCACAACCGCGAAAGCCAGCGCGAAAAAAATTGCCGCCGCGATGAAATAAAACTTCCGCGAGAATTTCCGAAACTGCGCGGTCTCCTCGTACAAAATTTTTTGAAGTTCTTTTAACTCGTTCATAGTTGCAAAGGAAAATTCGGACGATTGGAATGATCGTTGATGTCCTTGATAATGTCCTTTTCGGGCTTGCCCAAAACCCAACCGAGCATTTTAATTTCGGCGTGGACGGCGATTTTTTGGTCGCGTACGTCGCCCGACATGAAACAAATTTTTTTGTAATTCTCAAGCGTTTGCAGGTAACGGGCGTTAATTTCCTGCACGGAACGCAATCTGTTCGGCGGGTTGTTGTAGCTGTGAACCAATTTTAAAACGTCTTCCATGGATTGATTAGCCATTTCGTGACCTCCTGAACTGTAAATAAACGAAAATTATCAGCGCGACGCTGAACGCCACGACGCTTGTAACCTGCGCGGACTTCAAGACGCCGAAAACTTGTTGAGTATAGTCGCCGCGAAGAAATTCCAGAAAAAATCTTGCCGCCGCGTAAAGCATGACATACAGCGCGAAACATTGACCTTTGACGTAATTGGTGCAACGGAAAATCAACAGCAACGCAAAAATTACAATGTCAAGCTGACATTCCCAAATTTCGGCGGGAAAAAGCGGTTGCGCCCCGTAAGTTCGATAAGCAAGCGTCGTGTCGGGATAAATTATGCCGAAATTTCCGCCGGTCGGTGCTCCGAATGCGTCGCCGTTCAAAAGATTTGCGCAACGTCCCAAAGCTTGACCGAGGACGATTGCCGGTGCCAAAATATCCGCCAGATGAATCACGTCAAGTTTTTTTGTGTAGGCATAAAGTCCGCCCGCCGTCACGCCCAAAATAATTCCGCCTTGAACAGCCATGCCGCCTTGCCACACGTTCAAAATTTCGTCGAGATGATTTTGGTAATAATCCCAGTCGAAAAAGAACACGTCCCAAAGTCGTGCGCCGAGTAAGCCGAAAAATCCGCCGGTTAAACCGATGTCAATTAAAAATTTTTCGTAGCCGCGCCCGTCGAATTTCGCCATAAAATATCCGACGCCCGTCGCCAAAAAAATTGACAGGCTTAAAATCGCGCCGTAAGAACGAATCGGGAAGTCCCCGACGTAAAATAAAATTTGATGCACGAGTTGCCTCCGTTTGTAACTTTGAGCTTAAAGCTTTTTGACGATTATATCAGTTGCCCGAAATTTTTTAAAGGATTTCCGGCGGCGGCGCAGAATTGTTGTCGATAATTTTTGTTGCCAAAAGGAATTTTAATTGCCGCGTCGAAGTCAAATCGACAAGCAAGCTGAACTTGAAAATTTTTCGTGGAGGGATGGAGTTGGCATTTTTTTTGATAGTGCCTTCCGTCATGATAGTCAGCGTCCTGTTCGTTCACGCGCTGGCAAATCGCATGGGGTTGCGAATATATTACGGTACATTGGTCGCGGCGGCTTTGGCGGCTTTCGCGGCAGATTTTGCGGCGGTATTCATTTCGCCCGCAGCCGACAAAACTTTTTTCTTGCGACTGGGAATTTTGGTTGCGGCGTCAGCGGTCGTGTTGACTTTGGCGAATATTTTTTTTGTCAAACGAAAGCGAACAGAGGAGAAAAATTTTAACGAGGAAGTTCGTGCCGCCTATCGCGCCGAAGTCGAAAAAGATTCTTCAAAAGCAGATGAAACGCCCGACGTTAAAGATGATGTTGTCCCCGTCGAACAATTTGAGTGGGGCGAAAAAGTCGAGACCGTCAACGCAGAAATTTCCGAACCTGCAAAAGCTGAAGAAACTTCCGACAACGTTTCGCATTACAACGAATTTTCCGCGCAGGATGAAACCGATTCGCCCGCTGAAAATAAATCATCGGACGAAAAATCTTCCGAAAAAAAATCGGCTGAAGAATTTCCGCTGGAGGAAGTTTTCAAGCCGCTCGAAACCGTGCCGATAGAAAAGCTCGAAAAGTTTGCGCGTGAAGAAAAAAAATCCAAGCCCGTGCCCGAACCGAAGCCAAGCGAAGTTTTTCCGTATGAAGAAGTTTTCAAGCCGCTCGACGCCGTCAAGCCCGAAACGATTGAAAAAATTCAGGACGAGGAAAAAATTTCGCACCATGAGCCGTCGCCCGAACTCGAAGAAAAAATCGAAACGCTCGACGACATTTTAGATCGCGCTTATTCGGAACGCTCAAAAGGACACGTTTGGCAGGCGATTGATTTTTATCGCAAGGCACTGGAACGCTACCGCAACGACGAATACGCACCTTTCGTGGCGATTGATTTGGGCAACGTCTACAAGGAGGAAGCTCTTTACTCGAAGGCGATAAAAATTTACGAAGAGGCTTTGACTTTGCCGGCGGTTGAACGAAGTACCGAGACACAAAAAGAATTCGTCAAAAATTTGGAGTACCTGCGCGCCGTGCGAACAGTCTTACTTCGACACCGCGCATTGTCGACGCCGTTCAGCAAACTTTCCAAAGAATTTTTGCGCGAAATCGACGCCGAGATTCGCAATTCCGCCAAATGACGAAAAAAGTTTTATCGCAGCACTTGACGCCGCGCCGCAAGCGATATAAAGTCAAGTCGTGCATTTCATATCCGATTGACAAAAACTTTTGGAGGTATCAAGCATGAAAAAAAGCGTTGAAATTCTGGGACTGCCGATTATCAGCATAACCGAAGGTCGCGAACTGGGCATGAGTAAAACCTTGCTTATTGACGCGAAAAACGGCGTTGTTGCGGCGATAACGATAGAGGACGACGACTGGTATCGCGGCGTCAAACTCATTCCCTACGAATCAGTTATCGCTATCGGCGAGGACGCCGTTACAATCACGCACAGCGACAACATTTTGAATTTGGAAGAGGCGGGCGACTACGAACGTTTCTTGAATGAAAATATTCGCGTCATCGGCACCAAGGCGATAACCAAAACCGGACGCATTCAAGGCAAAGTCACCGAAGTTTTCATCGGCGAAGGCGGCAAAATCGTCAAAGTCGAAATCACCACGCCCGAAGGTTCCGCCAACGAAGTTGATGCAGATCAAATTTCGATTTTCGGCAAACAAGTCACTGTTGTGGACGCCGGCACAGAAAAAAAAAATAATTTTGTGACGAGCGCGCCCGCATTCACTCCGACGGTTGAGGCTCAGGCTGAAGAACCCGCGCAAGATACTTGGACGCCGCCTGTTGAAGAACCTGCAGAAATTCCGCAAGAAAATTTTGACGTGACGCAGGAAACTTTCGACGCTCAGACGCAAAATTTTGACGCGCCCGCAAATTTCCCGACTGAAACTTTCGACGCAACCGCAGAACAAACGAACACGGACGACATTTTCAACGAGACGCCCGAAGAAGCTCAAGCGTCACTCGAAGAAATGATGACACCCGACCCGATGCCCGAAGTTGAAGCGGAAGTTAATGAAGAACCGTTTACGCCGTTCACCGAAGAGCCAACTCTCGAAGTTGAAGAACAACCGGCTGACATCCCGACGCTTTCGGATATCCCCGTTGTCAACGAAATGCCCACCTTCGACGAACAACCCGCCGAAGATAAAATCGCGGCAATGACTCAGCAGGCGGAAGAATTGAAATCCGCGTTGCAAAAAGCAATGGGCACCGAAGACAAGCCAAAATCTTCACGCGAAAAAGCCGTTGACGAACGCCGCCGCAGAGTTTTGCTCGGAAAACACGCGACCAAAACGATTATGGCGGACAGCGGCACAATCGTCGTCGAAGCCGGCGCGGAAGTCACCGAAGAAGTTCTGCAACGCGCAAGATTGTCGAACAAATTTATCGAACTGTCCATGAACGTTCAATAAAAATCAATTATCCTCTGTCGAAAGTTTACGGCAGAGGATTTTTTTTGCCCGCGCAGGGAATTTTATTCACGTGACGAAAGACATTTGCGTCGAAAATATTTTTGTCGAGAGGAGGTGACGACATGAAAAAATTTTTTCGACGGGCGTTGACGGCGATTTTTATTGTCGCGTGTGTGATTTCGGCGACGATTTGCGTTGCGGCCGTACAAATTTTTGACGGCAAAGGCGAATGGCACACCAACGACGACGACAATCAAAAAATTGCAATGTCTCGCGCAAGCCAACGCGCTCAACTCGACGCTCAGAAAAAAGCCGGCGTTTATCTCAAAACTTTTTCAAAAACCGTCAACCTTGAGCTTGCGGAAGACGAAATTTCAGCGGTCACGAACAATATCATCGAGATTATCGGCGAAGTCAACTTCGACAAAAAAATTATTCCGCTCAGCGACAGTCAGACGACAATTCTTTATACGGCGACACTTCAAGCGAAAATCGACCCCGACGGCATTTACGATTGGATTAACCGCGACGAAACAGACAAAGTTGCAATTCTGAGGCAGAATAACGACTTGCAAGACGCGATTCAGAGAAATGACGAGCTTGCCGAGAATTTGCAGGAACAATATCGGAGCGCAACATCTCAAGACGAAAAAAATCAAATTCGCGAGCAGATAAACGACGCCGACCGTGAATTTTTAGCGGAGCAAAAACTTGACGCGGGCAACAAACTTTATTACGCCAAAAATTACAACGGAGCGATGAAACTTTACGACGAAGCAATTCAAATCAATCCGAATTATTTTGGAGCGTATAACAATCGCGGAAACGTTTACGACGACTTGAGACAATACGAGCGGGCGATTCAAGATTATGACAAGGCCATCGAACTCAATCCGAATTATGTTCTGGCGTACAATAACCGCGGAAGTGTTTACGACAATTTGAATCAATACGATAGAGCGATTCAAGATTACGACGAAGCAATTCGACTCAATCCGAATTTCGACAAAGCATATTACAATCGCGGCAACGCTTACTTGCATAAACAGCAATATGAGCAAGCGTTTCAAAATTTCGACAAGGCAATTCAAATCAACCCGAATTATGCTTTGGCTTACAATAATCGCGGAATTATTCACTTCCACAACAAGCAATACGAGCGGGCGGTTAAAGATTTCGATAGAGCAATTCAGCTTAATCCGAATTATACCGAGGCGTACAACAATCGCGGCGCGGCTTATTATTTCCTGAAAGATTACCGGCAAGCGATAAAAAGTTTGGACAAAGCTCTTGAACTCAATCCAAATTTTGAACGTGCGAAGAAAACTCGTCAACTTTGCATTGAGGCAATGAGCAAATAAAAATTTGTTCCGAAACAAAAAACCGACGGGATTTTATCCTGTCGGTAATTTTTTATTGAACAGTCAATTTTTCGGCTGAATTGTTCCGCGTTGATATGCCTGCAAAAGTTTGTGCAAGCCGACAATTTCTTGACGAATGCCTTGCCCGTGGTCGGTGTCGCCGATTGTCATGTGATGCGACAAAATTTCGACGGTCTCTGTCGTCGACTCAATGTCTTTGTTTTCAGCAAGCGCAAGTTTCACGTCGGCAATTTTTTGATGACGCAATAATCTCAAGCCGCGAGAATTTGAAATCAGCGTGTAACCCGAAATGCCCGTGCGTTCGTGATACGGCGTCGAAAATCCTCCGTCAATCAACAACGCCTTGCCGCCCGCTTTAATCGGAGTTTCGCCTTTTCGCACGCGAACGGGAACATGCCCGTTGATAATGTGCCCGCGCTCGGTATCAAGCCCGAATTCAATCAAAATCTTGTCGCAAATTTTTTCGTCGTTAATCAAATCATAGTACGCGTCGGCAGGCTCCTTTTGAACGTCTTTGTCGTCCGTGAAGGCGCGCTCAAATGTCCGAAACTCTCTGCCGGCTATCGGCGATAAAATTCCGCACCACAGAAAATACATGAAGTCCAAATCGTTTTGTTGGCGTTCAAAATATGCGCGACGGGCGCGGGCGTCCACGTAATCGAAATAATTTTTGCCGCTGAACGTTTTGCCCTCGAAAGTAATTTTTTTGAAGTCTCCGTCCGCCGTCAAAGGCACGTTCGCATGAAAAAGCAAATTTCCGTTGTGACAGGTGTAAACTCCGCCTTTTTTGTATAAATAATCGACGTGCGCTTGAAGTCGCGAACTTTCCAAGAAATTTTCGCGCAGATCGTCAATAATTTTCTGTTCGTCGTCCGTCAAAGCGTATCTGTCGCCGTTTTTGTCGACGGTCGGGAAGTCCGAACGCGTCAACTTGCAAATTTTGTCTCCGATTGTAACCGTCAAGTCGTCGAAATTAATTTTGTCTAGCAAAAGTCGGCTGTCCATTTTAAAATCGGGATTTCTGCGAATCATTTGCCCTTCAAGCTTGAACATCATCATTAACATCGCAAATTCGGCGGCGCGTGTCGGATTTTCATTCGGATAAAGTTTCGACGCAAAAATCGTCAAGGGACGCAGTGAAATTCCGTAGCCGCGCTCAAGAACGTCCGTGTTGTCGTAGTGCAACGAATTCCGCACAACCGTCGCGATACAAACTTCACTGCCGAGAGCCGCTCCCATCCAAACCACGTCGTGATTGCCCCATTGAATGTCGATTTCGGCCGGATAATTCTAAAGCAAATTCAAAATCGCGTCGGGACGGTCGCCACGGTCGAAAAAGTCGCCGACTAAATGCAGACGGTGAACCGCCATATTTTTTATCAACATGCTTAACGCTGTGATAAAATCTTCCGCGCCGCCGACTTCGACGACAGAATTTAAAAGTTTTTCGTAATAAATTTTCTGCGCCTCGTCGTCTTCGGGGTGCGTGTTTAACAGCTCCAAAATCACCGTTTCGTAGCGATTCGGAATCAGGTCGCGCATTTTGAACGACGGAAACTTAAAACTCATGAACTTCGACAGTTTCACAAGCCGAGCAAGATTTTTTCGATACCAAACGGAAGTTGCCCGCCCCTGCGATTTAATCTGCGCGATTTTTTCTTTCGGATAATAAATCAGCGTGCAAAACTCGCCAATTTCGTCCTCGCCAAGCAAGTCGCCGAAAATATATTCGACTTTCTCGCGAATCACGCCCGAACAGTTGTTGAGTATGTGCAAAAATAAATCGTATTCGCCGTGCAGGTCGCTCATGAAATGTTCGGTGTCTTTCGGCAAAAACAGCCGCGATTGCAAGTAAATCAGTTTTTCGTAGATGGATTCTTTCGTCGGATACTTTTCCGACAGAATTCGCATCAAGCTTGCCGCAAAATCGTAATCGTTCGCCATAAAATCATCTCCCTGCCGGCAGTTTAGCAAAAATTTTATCGGCAAGCAAAAATTTTTCGGCAAACATTATAAAAAGCCTCGACACAACGTCGGGGCTTTTCGTTGCAAAATCGGTTTGAAATTCAAGCGCGCCGCGTCAAACCTTTCAGCACGTTGAAAATTTTGTTTAGGAGATTTTTTTTCGTGTGGAACGTCAAAAATAATCGTTGGGCACTCTCGACGAACTTTAAATCTTTGCGGAAAATTTTTCCGAGCTGAATCAATCCGTATGACGAAATTTTTTTTACGTCGCCGAAAATAATTTCCACGCGCAGATTTTTTTCCTGAATCGACTTCACATCCAAATTTTTCGCCGCAATCCTAATTCGCGCCACGAGTAACAAATTTTCGACGGGCTCAGTAATATTTCCGAATCTGTCAGTCAATTCGTCGCGCAGGTCTTTAACTTCAACGTCCTCGCGCATGGCGGAAAGTCTCCGATAAATTTCAATCTTGTCGGCGGCGTTTGAAATGTAATTTCTGTCGATAAAAGCTTCGATCGGCAACGAAATTATCGGATCGGGTTCGGAAATTTTTTCGGGCGAATCTTTGTGTTGCAGTTTGTTGACGGCATCTTCCAAAAGTCGGCAATACATTTCAAAACCGACGCCCGCAATGTGTCCGTGTTGTTCCGCGCCCAACAAATTTCCCGCGCCGCGAATTTCAAGGTCTTTCATCGCAATTTTAAAGCCCGCGCCGAGTTGAGCGAATTCGCGCATTGCATTTAATCGTTTTTCGGCGGTTTCGGTCAAAACTTGTCCGACACGATGAACGAAATACGCAAACGCCATCCGACTCGAACGCCCGACACGCCCGCGCATTTGATAAAGTTGCGCCAAACCAAAATTATCCGCGTCGTAAACGATAATCGTATTCGCGTTGGCAACGTCAAGCCCGCTCTCGATAATCGTCGTCGACAACAGCACGTTGAATGTGCCTTCGTAAAAATCCATCATGATAGTTTCCAAAAAATCCGCCGACATTCGCCCGTGCGCCGTTTGAATTTTGGCTTCGGGGACGATTTTCGCCAAACGGTCGCGCATAAGGTCTATCGTCTCGATTTTGTTGTAGACGAAATAAATTTGTCCGCCGCGCCGAATTTCGCGCCGAATCGCTTCCGAAATAATTTCGTCGTCGTCCTCGATTATGTAAGTTTGCACGGGAAATCTTTCCGCCGGCGCAGTTTCAATCAAACTCATGTCGCGAGCACCGGCAAGGCTCATGTGCAACGTTCGCGGAATCGGTGTCGCCGAAAGTGTCAGCACGTCGACGCCAACGCTCATTTCGCGAATTTTTTCTTTCTGCTTGACGCCGAATCGCTGTTCTTCGTCGATAATCAACAAGCCCAAATCTTTGAACTGAATTCTTTTCGACAAAATTGCGTGCGTGCCGATTAACACGTCGATTTGACCTGCGCGGACTTTTTGCAAGGTGGTTCGCTGTTCTTTGGGCGTGCGGAAACGGCAGATAACGTCGACGGTCGGCAAAAATCCCGCAAAGCGTTCCGAAAAAGTTTGATAATGTTGCTGAGCCAAAACGGTCGTCGGGACAAGCACGGCGCATTGTTTGCCGTTCATTGCCGCCTTGTACGCCGCACGAATCGCGATTTCGGTTTTGCCGAAGCCCACGTCGCCGCAAACGAGCCTGTCCATCGGTCGCGGGCGTTCCATGTCGCGTTTCACGTCCGCAACGGCGCGAATTTGGTCGGGCGTCTCTTCGTAGGGAAAAGCGTCCTCGAATTCGGCTTGACTTGCGTCGTCGGGCGCGAAAGCAAAACCTGCGGACTTTTCGCGACGGGCGTAAAGTTCCAAAAGTTTTTCGGCAATGTCTTCGACGGCGGAAGCGGCTTTGGACTTGGCACGCGCCCAATCGCCGGAACCGAGTCGCGAAAGTTTTGGAGCCGTGCCGTCATCCGAAATATATTTTTGCAACAAGCCGACTTGCTCGACGGGAATAAATAATTTGTCTTCGCCGCTGTATTTAATATGCAGAAAATCTTTTCGCACGCCGTTAAAATCCAAAGTTTCGACGCCGAGATATTTTCCGATGCCGTTGTCGACGTGGACGACGTAATCGCCGGGCTTTATGTCGCTGAACGCACGAATTTTTTCGCCCGAATTTTCAAATCGACTTGCCCGCCGCCGCCTGCTCGCAATGCCGAAAAGATTTTTCTCCGTGAAGACGATAAATTTTGCGCCCGACATTGAAAAACCGTCGCTCAAGTTGCCGAGTTCCAAATTTATGCCGCGCAGATTATTTTCCGCCAAAAGTTTTTCCATGCCGAGAAGTTTTGCTTCACTCGCGAAGTACAGGAAAATTTTTTGTCCGAGTTCAAGCAAATGCGCCAATTCGTCCAGAAAAAATTTCGTCTGTCCCTGAAAACTGGTGACGTTTGCCGCCGTGATTCCAAAACTCTCAGACGGCTCCAGCGAACGAATTTTTTTCAGCATCAATTCCAGATGAATCAAACTGCCTGCGCGTGAACTTTTGACAAGTTGCTCGAACGTGAAAATTTTTTTCTTGAGCGAAGGATCTTCGACTGTCAATCGGTGAATCGCTTCGAAAATTCTTGCGGGTTCGTCGAAAATTATTGTGCCGCCTTCGCCCGCGCACGTCAAAAATGGTTCGCTTGCGGTTGCGAAATTTTTTATCGGCAAAACGGTCAGCGACGAAAATTTTTTCAAACTGCGCCGTGTCTCCAAGCTGATTGAGCGGATTGAATCAATTTCGTCGCCGAAAAATTCCACGCGCAGCGGTGTCGACTCGTTCAGCGGAAAAATATCGACAAGTCCGCCGTTGACTGCGAATTTCCCGATTGCGTCGACTTCATCGCTTCGCTCGTAGCCGAAACCGACAAGCCGCGATAAAAAATCTTCCAGCGAAATTTTCTGTCCGACTTCGACGCGCAGTTGAAACTTTAAGAAATCCGCACGCGAAAAATCTTTTTTGACGGCCGCCGCTACCGTCGCAAGCACGATTATTTTTTCGCCGCGCAGAAGTCGTGCCAAAATTTCAAAACGTCGCGCCCGCCGTTCAATGCCGACAGTTGACGCGTTCACTTCCGCCAAATCAAGTTCGGGAAGTTCGACGACTTCGACTTCGGGCAAAAATTCATTTAAATCGTCGCGCCACTCGGAAATTTTTTCGCGTTCGCTGACTAAAATTATTGTCGGACGCGGATAAAGTTCGCAGGCCGTCGCCGTGACCAAAACTTTTTGCGTGCCTGCCACGCCGTAAATCAAAAACTCTCCGTGCCGCGAAAATTTTTTCGTCGCGTCTCTGATTAATTCGTCGCGAAGAGCCTCCGTCAAAAGTTTATGCATAAAGATTTCCCCATAAAATTTTTTGACGATTATATCACAAAAAAACTCCCCTCGCGGTTCGAGAGGAGTTTTGAAATTCAAATTTACTTACGCAAGATGTTGTACTTGTAAAAATAACCTTCGACCAAAAGTTTCCGCGCCGAATTGTCGTTTTTGCGCTCGACAATGTTAAATAAATTTTCGTGCGCTTTTTTGAGTTCGTCGCCTTTGCCAAGTGTAAGCATGTTGCGCGTCGTGTTCATGCGCATTTCGCTTGTCAACGTCCGAACAAGTTTGGCGATTTGTGCAAGCAACGAATTATGCGCGGCGGTTGAAATTGCTTCGTGAAAACCGTCATCGGCACGGAAAACTTTTTCCGCATCTCCGTCGTCGATTGACCGGAACAGCCGTTGCAGTTGTTCTTCGAGCTGAAAAATATCTTCGGGCGCGGCTTTTTCCATTGCCAATTCGAGAATGCCCAAGTCAACCCACTCGCGCAGTTCTTTCAGCGAATCGATTGAGTCCGATTGATCGAGAATTATTCCGTAGAGCAACGGATTAATCATTTTGTCCGAAAAGCCGTTTGCAACGAAAGTTCCTTCGGGGCGGCGAATGTCGAGCACGCCGAACGAAACCAAAATTTTTATCGCCTCGCGAATCGAATTGCGTCCGACGCCGAAACTTGCCGCAAGCTCCATTTCAGTCGGCAACTTGTCACCGGGGCGCAGTTCTTTGTAAATCATCGCGTAAGTCAAACGGTCGATAACCTGTTGTACAACCGACGTGTTGTCGATTGGTCGCAAAAAATTTTTCTCAACAACATCGCCGATTTGCATAAGGCAACGTCCTTTCTGTTAAAACTTTGTATTAATTTTGACAAACTCCCCACGGCTAAAGTCGGGGGATTCCGTTATCATCAACCTATGCTTCTAATGAAAGTGAAGACTAACAAGGTCTCCTGCGCAGGACGATGCCCCGCCCTGTGTTCTTGCGAACTTTTCTTTTTGGTCTGTCTGTCCAACGCTGGAGTGCCGATTTTACCCTTAACTTTGCCCCTCCCTCTTGGCGTGTGGCGAACCTGCGGAGGTGTGGCGACTTCTTGACCACAGCTCACCTGTTTGGTGGTTGTCCGGGTTGTCTTCCTGACACCTTTATCCGCTATTCAAGTTTTAATTCTCACCTCTCACTAAAAATTTTTTTACATTATAGAACTCAAAAAGGAATTTTGCAAGTTTGTTAAAGCTTATAGCTAAAGCTAGGGATTTTACGCCGCGTTTGATAATTTGTAAAGTTGCTTTGTCAAGCTTAGCGAAAAATTGCGTTCACGAAAACTTTTTGCGTTGATCCGTGCGCTGAAACTGCAATTTGGAATGTGAATTTGGAATTGTTGACGCGAATTTAATTCCGCATAATTTCCTGTGTTAATCCGTGCGCATTGCCTTCATTGCCAATTTATTTTTGTACATTTGAGTATCCGCTCGCTTGAAAACTTCTTCACAATTTTTGTCGACGCCTTCGCGATAGTAACCCGCACCGACCGCCGCCGAAACTTTTTCCCACGGCTGAAGTTCGTTGTTTGCTTTGAACTTTTTGATCTCTTCGTTGATTTGCTGAATCATTTTTTTTGACTTGTCAACGGCGTCGCCCGTCAACACCGCAACAAATTCGTCGCCGCCGACGCGGAAAATATTTTCTATGCCGAAAATCGAACCGGCAAGTTTGCAAGCGTTAATCAAATATTCGTTGCCGCGCTCGTGCCCGTAAGTGTCGTTGACGCGTTTGAGATAGTTTACGTCAATCATCACGATACAAAATTGCTTGACGCTGCCCTCGGCAATTTGTTCGTCGATTTTTTTCGTCAGCTCCACATAAGCAGTTTTATTCTTTATGCTCGTGAGCGAATCCGTGTGCGCCAATTCGTCCATGACGGCAACTTTAATTTCGGCCTTGCGCAGGTCGTGGAAATTTTGCATGTCCGTTTCCGCCGATTTAACCAGCGACGTGTACAAATGTTCAATTTCGTCGCCCGTTTGAATCTCCAAACTTCTGATTAAGCGAACATTTTCCATGCGCGACGGCTCGTCTTTGTAGGAAAATTTTTCGGCGCACCAAGCCATTGTATTAATCGGCAAGATAAGATTATTTTCGATAAACACAAGCACGCAGACGAAAATGAAAATGAACATGCCGGCAAGTAACGCGGTAATTTGAGCGGCGAAACTCCTGCCGTAGTCGTGAATCACGCCCATTGAAAAATCAACCGCCGCATAACAGACGCATCGTCCGTTGTGATCGTAAACGGGCTTGTAAACCGTCAGCAAATTTCCGTAAGTGTCGTCGGTGATTATCGGCGGAACGGGTTTGCCTGCAAGCAAATCCGGCAGGTAAGCTCGAAAACCTTCGTCAAACTCTTGAATTTCACCGGGCGCGGAAGCCGGCACGTCGGACGTTTCCAAATCGAAAACAACATGGCAGCCGTCCTCCAAAATTCTGTAGACGTAAAGAAATTTTATATCGGAATTGCCGGCGCGAATTCGATAAAGATTCCGCTCCACGTCGTTGTAACCTTCAACGTCGCGTCCGTGTTCAAGGTAATCATCAACAAGATTGGGATTTATTTCGCTCACAATCATTGAAGTTATTCCGTCGGCGATTCGTACGCGGTCTTTGACAATCGAGTCTTTGTAAATCATGTAGCCGACACCCGCCACGGAAACGGCAATGATGAGCATTAACGCCAACAACGCGAGCATCATTTTCGTGCGCAGTGACGCCAGATTAAAAATACTTTTCCGAACTTCTTTGAACGCCTCTTCGGGCAAGTTGGCTTGATGTCTGCCGAACGCACGAAAATTTCTGCCGAGCTGTTTCGGGACGAGTTTCAGCGCGAAATAAACCGAGATAATCATTAAACCTTTGTCGATTGTCTCAAGTCCGAGATTCGGCAAAAAATTTGTTTCCAGTGCGCTCAGGAATAAATTTTCATCCGTGAAGCCCAAAAGAAATTCAATCGACATATTCGCGAACGTCGTTATGATGACAGTCTGGGGAATTGCTATTAAAACTTTCTTGAAGCTGGTGTAATAACCGCGATGAGCCAAATACGACGTGATTATCGCGATTAACGCGTTGACTGCACTGAAATAAACGTCCGTGAAATCCAGAGTAATCATCGCGTCCGAGTTGTCCGCAAGAAATGTCATCACGTTATTTATAATTGACGCGGTCACGTTCGTCAAAAAGCCGACGATTATTCCGGGCGCGACGCCGCCGAGTGCCGAAATAAAAATTGTGCCGCCCGTGTCAAGATACAGCGGCGTGTCAACCAATGATTTGACGAGTCTTGAGACACCGAGGTTGAAAATTATTGCGCCCACGCAAAACGCCATGAATTTTGTCGAGGTGTATTTATCGTTCATTTAAACGCCTATCCTTCAAAAAATTTTACGGCATTATATCATGAAATTTTTCAGCAAACAATTTTTATCGTGTTCAATGTTGAATCTTCGACGCCAAAAATTTTCCCGCCCGAAAGTTTTTCGCGTTCAATCTGTTCGACGACCTGCGCGGAAATTTCTTCGCCAGGCATTAACAGGGGAATACCGGGCGGATAAAATGTTACTTCTTCTGCGCAGATTTTTCCTATGGCGTCACGCAGTTTGACAGAAATTGTCGGCGCGTAAAAAGTTTCTCGCGGTGAAAGTTTCGCACGAGAAATTTCACGCGGCAAGTTCGTCGACGAAATTTTTATCGATTCGCGGGCGGGCAAAAGTTTCAGCGCGTCGACGAGTTTTGTAACGGTTGATTCGTCATCAGCGAAAGTCAGCAAAAATAAAACGTTCGCCGCGTCCGAAAGTTCGCATTGGATTTTCAATTCGTGCCGCAAAATTTCTTCAGCCTGTGCGCCCGTCAAGCCGAGTTCCGAAACGTTGACGGTGACTTTCGTCGGGTCGAATGAAAAATTTTTCGGTGCGTCGAAAACTTTCAAGCCGATTCGTTTCAACTGCCCGCGCAGATTTTTCGACAGCTCAACCGCCGCTTGAATCAATCCGCGTCCGTCAACTTCCATTTGCAATCGCGCAACGTCCAGCGACGCCAACAAAATTTGATTCGGGCTTGTCGTCTGCAACAAACTTGCCGCCCGCTTGACCTGCGCGGAAAAATTTTTTCGCATGTGCAACATTGAAGTTTGCGTCAACGAGCCTAAAATTTTGTGCGTGGATTGTGCCGCCAAATCTGCGCCCGAATCCATAGCCGAAAGCGGAAGTTCGTCGCTGAATTGCAAATGTGCGCCGTGAGCTTCGTCGACCAAAAGAATCATGCCCGCCGCGTGAACGAGTTCCGAAATTTTTCGTACGTCCGCCGCCACGCCGTAATAATTCGGCGACACGAGCAACAACGCTTTTGCCTGCGGGAATTTTTTTATCGCCCGCGTGACCGTTTTGACTGTGACGTTGAGCGGCAAATTAAATTCGGCGTCGAATTCCACGGGCAAAAATATCGGCGTCGCGCCCGACAAAATCAATCCCGAAATTACCGAACGATGGGCGTTGCGCGGCACGAAAATTAAATCGTTCGGCTTGAGCGTCCCGAAAATCATTGCTTGAATCGCGGAAGTTGTCCCGTTGACGAAAAAAATTGTTTCGTCCGCGTGCCAAAGTTTTGCCGCCAATTCTTGAGCGCGTTTAATGCAGGCGTGCGGCGCGTGCAAGTCGTCCAGTTCGTCCATTAACGAAACTTCCTGCCGAAAACCTTCGGGCGTCAACAGTTCTCGCAAAAATTCATGTGCGCCGCGACCGTGCTTGTGTCCTGGCGTGTGAAACGGTAAAACTTTATCCGCCGAATATTTTTTCATGGCGTCGACAATCGGCGCGTAAAAATTATTTCGCATTACAAAATCTCCTTCGCGTGCTATAATCGCGGCAATTATAACCTAAAAATTTTGCGGAGGAAATTTTATCGTGATAGATAACAACAACGGCGAAGAATATATCGGGCGACTTAAACCTTTGGCGATAATGGTGACGCTCGTAATTTTTATTTTGATTGCCCGCGTCGGCTACCTGCAGATTTACGACGGCGAATATTACGCGCATTTGGCGGACGGCAACCGAATCCGAATTATCCCGTCAATGGCACCGCGTGGAACTTTTTACGACCGCAACGGTCAACTGCTCGTGACAAATCGCCCGGGCTTTACGGTAAGTCTTTTGCCGTTAACGGAGCCGATTTCGCCTGAAGTCGTCGCACGAATCTCAAAACTTTTGAACGTGCCGATTGAAGATATTCAGCAAAAAATTTCCGTGCATTCGGGCTTCGATCCGATACGAATTCGCCTCGACGTGACGCAAGACATCGTTTCGATTATCGAGGAGCAAAAAGATTTATACCCGGGCGTCGTTATCGAAGTTCAGCCGATTAGAAATTACATACTCAAGCAGGAAGGCGCACACACTTTCGGCTACGTCAGCGAAATTTCCGACGCGGAACTTGAACGCAAAAAAGAAGAAGGCTACAAGTCCGGCGATATTATCGGCAAGTTCGGGCTTGAAAAAGTTTACGACAAAGAAATTCGCGGCGAAAACGGCGGTGAACAAGTTGAAGTTGACGTGGCGGGCAAACCCGTCCAAATTCTCGGCAAGAAGGAGCCGAAACCCGGTTACGATTTAATTTTGACGATTGACAAAGATTTACAGGAAGCGTCCGAAAAAGCCGTCGACGACATGTTGAGCGCGCTCGGCTGTCACGCGGCGGCTGCCGTCGTTTTGAATCCTCAGACGGGCGAAGTGCTTGCGTTGGTCTCTCGTCCCGCATTCGACCCGAATCTTTTCGCGCACGGCATTTCAACCAAAGACTGGAACGCGATTAACGAAAATCCTTACCACCCGATGGACAACAAGGCGATAACGGGCGAATATCCGCCCGGTTCGACGTTCAAAATTGTCACTGGCACGGCGGCTCTTGCTTCGGGCAAAGTTGATCCCTACGAAATGATTTTCGACGGCGGCACGCACTGGCTCGTTCCCAAAGGCAACGCGGGCGGCGAGGCTCTCGGTTGGCTGGATTTTCACACCGCGCTTTCACACTCGGATAACGTTTATTTTTACGAAATGGGCAACAGACTCGGTGCCGACTTGCTTGAGCATTATGCGCGAATGTTCGGGCTTGGTTCCGTGACGGGAATTGATTTGCCTTACGAATCGCCGGGACTTTCCGACTGGAAAGAATACAAGCGCGAAGTTTACGAAGACGATTTTTATCTTTCGGAAATCATGGACGCGGCTATCGGTCAAGGCTTCAATCTGGTGACGCCTTTGCAAGCGGCAATGGTCATGGGCGAAATCGCGGCGAACGGCAAACGTTACAAGCCGCATTTGGTTAAACAAATCGTCACGCAAGATAAGGAAGTCATCAAAGATTTTCAGCCCGAATTGCTCAGCGAGTTGCAAGTTGAGCCGTGGGTTATTGAGCTTGTGCAATCGGGCTTGAATGACGTTACCAAAAACGGCACGGCGGCGCGAAACTTTGTCGGCTTCCCGTATGAAATCGCGGGCAAGACCGGCACGGCGGAAAACTCTCAAGGCGTCGACCACGGCTGGTTTGTCGGCTACGGGCCATTTGACAATCCGACAATCAGCGTCGCGGTTATCGTCGAAAACGGAAGTTTCGGTGCGGTTTCCGCAGTTCCTATCGGGCGCGTGATTATGGAAAAAGCTTTTGAGTTGATGATTCAACGCGGCGAAATGGCGGCTCCGTCGGCGCGTTAATTAAATCGACAATCAAAAATCCCCAACGTTCAATCGAGCGTCGGGGATTTTTTCAATTACGCATTAAGCATTACGCATTACGCATTGTTAAGCGTCGGTTCTTCGTCGAACAAATACATGTAGCGATTTTTGAATTCTTCGGGGCTCATGCGGAATGCGTTGGCAACACCGGCGTCATCCAAATCGTCACGTTCAAGGCGAGTCATGAAGCCGCGAGCAATTCTGTAGTGAACGGAATCGATGTTGACTCTGCGCACGAAAGTTTTACCCGTGGCGGGGTCGCGAATGTCTTCAAAGCGGAGCGGAACGGCCTTGTTGTCTTGAATCGTGATAAGTGCACCACTGTCGCCGCGCATAAGGAATTGCATTGCTTCGTAACCCAAATTGCGGGCATAGTCGATGTCGTAAGCGATCGGAGCCGTGCAACGCAGTTCGTAGCCGATTTCTTTGTCGACGATTGAGAATTTCAAATCAAGGCGTTTGAGTTCCGACAAAACTTTTTGCTTAAGAATTTCGCCGAAGTCCAATTCCGCATAACGAATGTGGCCGTGTTCGTCGAGGACGACGTTGCCGAGTTCTTGGAAATCTTCCTCAGCAATTTTTTCGATGACGCCTTCAGCGACGACCGCAACGCCGTAATTTTTGCCGATAAGGTAGCGTTTGACAATCGAGCCGGTGATAATGTCAACGACCTGTTGCAGACGAATTTTTTCCTGCGGGAATTCTTCAGGGATAATAGTAACGGCGGCACCTGCACTGCGTCCCATGCCCAACGCGAGATGTCCTGCCGTGCGTCCCATTGCGATTGTGAAGTACCAGCGATTGTTCGAGGTGTGCGCGTCCTCCATGAGGTTTTGAATTTCCGTCGTGCCGAATGCGCGGGCGGTTTCAAAGCCGAAAGTCGGAATGCCTTCGGGCAACGGCAAATCGTTATCGATGGTTTTCGGGACGTGCACGACGTTAATCGTCCTGCCGAGTTTGCGGGCGTATTCGGAAACAGCCGATGAGCTGAAGGCGGTATCGTCGCCGCCGATTGTCACGAGATAGCCGACGCCGAGTTCAGTCAACGTGTCGACGACCGTGCGCAAGTCGGATTCTTTTTTCGTGGGGTTGAAACGCGACATGCGCAGAATACAACCGCCCGTCAAATGAATTCTGTTGACGACGGACGAATCAAGGCGAATGTAACTTTTTTCGCCTCGACCGAGATGCGAAAATCCGTCGTACATGCCGAGAACGTCCCAACCGTGACGGTTCGCGGTGTTCGTTACCGCATTGATGACGGCGTTCATACCGGGCGCGGGACCACCGCCGCAAACTATCGCTACAACTTTTCTGACACCAACCATTTAATATGCTCCTTTCGTTTTCACGAATTGAATTTGCTTTGAAGTTTTCGCGCCCGCCGAAAAAGTTCCTGCCGTGTCGAAATAAAAATCTTCACATATGCCGATTGCTCGTCGAAACGTCAATCAAATTGGATGCAACGTCACGTTGCTCCTGCCGCAACGTCGATACAGCCAAAAAATTTTGCACGCTTATTGATTCGGTTGTATAATGCAACGGAGTTTTTTATTTTCAAATGAGGAGGTTATATCTTGTTATCCAAAGTTACAAAAGCTTACGGCGAAACCGCGCTGATAAAATTAATCGCCGTGGGTTTGGTTGTCGGTATTGTGTTGGCTTTGTTCGTGCCGGCGGTCGTGCCGTTCATTGCGGTTTTCGGTCAACTTTTCGTCAAGGCGTTGAAGGGCGTCGCGCCGATTTTGGTTTTCGTTTTAGTCATGAACGCAATGAGCCAACGCTCCGAATCAAATTCGACAATGAAGCCGATAATTCAACTTTACGTCATCGGAACGTTTCTGGCGTCACTGGTTGCGGTCACGGCGTCTTTCCTGTTCCCAACGACATTGAAATTGCAAATCAGCGCGGACACGACAATCACTCCGCCGGGCGGCATCATTGAAGTTTTGCAAAATGTCATCATGAACGTCGTTGACAATCCGATTCACGCGCTGACGACGGCAAATTATATCGGAATTCTTGCTTGGGGCGTGATTATGGGTTTGGCATTCCGTAACGCGGGCGACGAACTCCACGAAGTTTTGAGCGACGTTGCCAAAGCCGTCACCAAAGTCGTGCAATGGGTGATTCGTTTCGCGCCGTTCGGTATCATGGGACTTGTTGCAGACGCGATTGCAACCAGCGGCGTTGATGCGCTCCTCGGCTACGCGAAACTTTTGGCGGTACTTTTGGGCGCGTTCTTCTCCGTGGCGTTGATTATGAATCCGATAATTGTTTTCTTCAAACTCGGCATGAATCCTTATCCGCTCGTTTTGGCGACGCTTAAGGAAAGCGGCATTTACGCATTCTTCACGCGTTCGAGTGCGGCGAATATTCCCGTCAACATGAGCCTTTGCAAACGTCTGGGCTTGAACGAAGATTTGTATTCGATTTCAATTCCTCTCGGCGCGACGATTAACATGGCGGGCGCGGCGATTACGATTGCGGTTTTAAGTTTGGCGGCGGCGAACACGTTGGGAATTTCCGTTGACATGCCGACTGCGTTGTTGCTGTGCATAATTTCAACCGTCGGCGCGTGCGGAGCGTCGGGCGTTGCGGGCGGCTCGCTTTTGCTGATTCCCGTTGCGTGCGCAAGTTTCGGTATCGACAACGATATTGCAATGCAGGTTGTCGGCGTCGGATTTATTATCGGCGTGTTGCAAGACTCGTGCGAAACTGCGCTGAATTCGTCGAGTGACGCGCTTTTCACGGCGACTGCGGAATTTGCTGAACGCAAAAAAGCAGGCAAACTTAAAGCTTCGGACTTGACGCCCCGCGCTGAATGATAATTTTTAAACGGACAAAAAAATTTCCCCGCTCAATCGAACGGGGATTTTTTTATTGAGCAAGTTTGATAAACGGCGCAGTGTAATTGAAATCGACGTATTCGACGGGATGAGGATTCGTTTCCAAATCGCGCAGAAAATCTTCCGTCAAGCGTGCTTTTTCGTCGAGCCGCTCAAGTTTGCCGATACGAATTTGCACGGCGCGTTCGGTTGCGGTGTACATGACGACGTAATCTTCCTCAACGAAAGCGACTTCGGAAATGCCGTTAAGCGTTTCCTCGTCGAGCCGCTGAAGGAAGTCGAGAATTTTTTTTATCAACTCGTCGTCAACTTTGTCGCCGATATATAAATCGCGCACGCGCACGCCGTTAATCATCGGGATTCTCATCATCTTCAAGCTTTTATAGCTGTCCAAAACTGTTCCGTCGTGATCGATGTCGAGATAGCCGTAATTGCAAGCGACGGTTGCAATCGGGCGGCGTTCCTTAATCGTGACTTCGAGCGTGTGCGGCAAATTTCTTTTTACGGTGACTTCTTCGATTCGCAGATCTTTTGACAGGCGGCTTTGAACTTGGTCGGTTTCGAGTTTGAAAAGCGGTTCGCCCAAATAAATTTCGCCAATTCGCATGATGTCTTCCTGCGTCAAATATTTTGCGCCGACGAGTTTAATATTTTCGAGCGTAAAGAACGGCACATAAACGAAAAAACTTAAAACCATCGCGCTGACGAACAGAAAAATTATTCCGCGAAACAATCTGCCGAATCTGCGTCGCCGTCTTATAACCGCCATGTTTTCACCTCCGAAACGCGTCACTCAGTTGAAATGTTTATTCCATTTGTCCACGACAAAATTTCTGTTTGCCGCCAACCACTGCATGATTCGGTTTAAATCTTTGGCGGGAATTTGACTTTTGTTGTGCTACAATCGCGGCTCGTCTTCAATCCAAATTTTTGTCGCGTCTTCGTGCGGCTTGCCCTTGCAAACGTGAACATGAACAGGCTCATTGTTTTCGTTTGACCAAAAGAAAATTATGTAACCGAGCAGTCTACAGACTTGCGGCAATTTTTTCACCGCCTTCGCGGGCAATTTCCCAAATCAAAAAGGCATTTGTCCGCGCATAGTCCAAAAGTTTAGCCGATTCGTCTTTGTCGAAGCCGCAAGAATTTTTTATCTGCAAAGTCGGCAAAGTTGATTCCAAAAAATCAAAGCCGTCCGAATTCGGATGCTCAAAATAAATTCGGATATACTCCATGCCGTTGCGATTGACGTGAATATCACTGAACGTCAAAGTTACTTCGTCAATTTCGGAGAAAAAATATTTCATTTCAGAAGCCCGCCGCCGCCAAAATTTTTTCGCACAGTTCGGGGAATTCGATACCTGCCGCACGAGCCGCGTCGGGGACAAGTGAAGTTTCCGTCATGCCGGGCACGGAATTTACTTCGATAACGTAAGGAATATTTTTTTCGGAAAGCATCATGTCAACGCGAGCGACACCCGCGCATTTGCAAAGTTTGAACGCGGCAACGGCAAGTTTTTTGATTTCGTCGGTCAAATCTTCGGGCAGTTCCGCAGGACAGATGTGCGTCGACATGCCGGCAGTGTATTTCGTTTTGTAGTCGTAACGTCCCGTTGTCGTGGTGATTTCGATAATCGGCAGAGCTTCCGCCTCGTCTTCGTTGCCCATGACTGCAACCGTCAATTCGCGGCCTTTGATGAATTCTTCAACCAAAATTTCGTCGCCAAAAGTAAACGCGTTGTCAATCGCCTCGTCAATGTCGTCCGCATGTTCGACAATCGTCACGCCGATACTTGAACCCTGCGCGGCGGCTTTGATAACAACGGGCACTCCAAATTTTTTTTCGACTTCGGCGGCAAGTTCGTCTGTGCGGTCAATTTCGCGATAGACGGCAAATTTCGGCGTGGACAAGTTGGCGGAGTTCAAAAAATGTTTCGTGGCGACTTTGTCCATCGTCAGCGCGGCGGCAAGAACGCCCGACCCCGTGTAAGGAATTTTCAGCATATCGAGCGTGCCTTGAATCAAGCCGTCTTCGCCGTATTTTCCGTGAACCGCGTTGAAAACAATCAGCGGATTTTTTTCACGAATCGTGGCGGCAAAAGTTTCCGGCTGAAGTTCAAGCATTTCGACGTTGTAATTTTTTGATTTAAGCGCGTCGACAACGGCCTTGCCCGTGCGGCGTGAAACTTCGGCCTCGGTTGACGTGCCGCCCGCAATGACGACAATTTTTTTGCGGCGTTCCTGTTTGAGCAGTTCCAAAATTTCTTCGCCGGTCTTGTAAATGTCGCCCGCGCCCATAGTGATAACCAAATCGCCCGCCGTGAGCTGGTCTTTAATCGCTGCGGCAATGTCTTCGCGTTTCGGAATGTACGACACGGCTTGATTCGTCGTGCGCAAAACTTCATGCAGAATTGATTCGCCGCTGACGCCCGAAATTTTTTCTTCGCCGGCAGAATAAATGTCCGTCAAAATCAAAACGTCCGCATCACGAAAAGCGTTGCCGAATTCCTTCAGCAAAAGTTGCGTGCGGCTGTAACGGTGCGGCTGAAAAATGCAAACGACTTTATTCGGTTTAATTTCGCGAGCGGCCTTGAGCGTGGCGGCAATTTCCGTCGGGTGGTGCGCGTAATCGTCGACGACCAAAACATTTCTGATTCGTCCTTTGGATTGGAAACGTCTTTTTGCGCCGTGAAAAGTCCGTAAACCTTCGGCAATCTTCGCGAAACTTACGCCGACTTGCAAACCTGTCGCAATCGTCGCCAATGCGTTCAAAACATTATGCCGCCCGTGAATCGCGAGCTTAACTTTGCCGAGAATTTTTTCGTCGTCGCCGACATGCTGAACAACTTCAAAGCCGACGCCTCTGGTTGTCGTGCGAATGTTGCGCGCCATAAAGTCCGCGTCGTGATGAATCGCGTAGGAAATAATTTTTCTGTCGACTTCGCCGGCAATTTCGCGGACATTATCGTTGTCGAAACAAACGACGGCAACGCCCGTTTCGCGATCGAGGTTTTCGATAAAAATTTTAAACGCGGCGCGAATTCGTTCAATCGTGCCGTAATGGTCAAGGTGATCATCTTCGACGTTGGTGACGACGGCAATTTTCGGCTTGAGCGTCAAAAAACTTCCGTCGCTTTCGTCGGCTTCCGTGACGAGCCAATCGCTGCCGCCGAGAATTGCACCCGTACCCAAGTCGGTTGATTCGCCGCCGATAATTATCGTCGGGTCAACGTTCGCGCTGTGCAAGACGTAACCAATCATTGAAGTTGTCGTGGTTTTGCCGTGCGAGCCGGAAACCGCAATGCCCTTGCGCGAATTGAGCAGATAAGAATTTATGTCGGAGCGGTGGAGTTTCGGAATTCTGAACTTCGCCGCCGCAATTATTTCGGGATTGTCGCCGGGGATTGCGCTGGAACAAACAACGGCTTCAGGCCAAGGATTGCCCGCGTCGTCTAAAATATTTTTCGCGTCATGTCCGACAAAAATTTTTGCGCCGATACTCTTAAGCATTTCCAGAGTCGGCGAATTTTTCATATCCGAGCCGCTGACTTCGCAACCGCTCTCGATTAAAATTTTGGCAAGCGCGCTCATGCCGACGCCGCCGATACCAATGAAATGAAATTTTTTCAAGCCGTCAACTTTCAAATTCAAAATACCTCCTCAAGACTTCGGAACGCGATTAAGTTTCGGGTCAAAGGTAAACACGCGAATATTTTCAATGTCGAAATACGCCAAAATAATACAGTCCATAAAATCCAAATCGGGGGAGTCGGCATAAAGTTCCACGGCGTGAACCATAACCGGCTTTCGTTCGACTTCAACTTCGTTTAGCAAAGTCATCAAATTCGCCGCGATGTGTTGTCTGTCGACACGATAAACATTTTTCAACGCGTGCGCCGTCTCAACCAAAACTTCGGGCAAAACAACCGCGCCGATTTCCACAGCTTTTTTCGCCTGCATTGATTGTTTCGGATGGTCGCGCA
Organism: Selenomonadaceae bacterium; assembly: GCA_017515635.1. GTDB lineage: Bacteria > Bacillota > Negativicutes > Selenomonadales > Selenomonadaceae > Quinella. The sequence goes on along the minus strand of JAFWFO010000001.1, from coordinate 9,707 downwards.
ACAGGTAACGCAGCACGACGTTTGTGTCAATTAATATCCTTGCCATACTTTTCGATCACGAACCTTTCCCACGCGATTTCTTCAAGCCCGACCCATTTTGGATTAGCGAACTTTGCAAGCGAGCCGAACGCGGATTTTCTTTTCGGCTTCACGTAAAACGGCATGCGGTTTTGCGTGATTGTTTCTTTGGCGAAAGCGGATATTGCCTCGGAAAAACTCATATCCATCCGCGTGAAAATTTTTTCGGCGGCCTCTTTCAAATCGGCGTCAATCTTTACCTCGACAGTCACTTCGTTGGCCATGCCATAATCTCCCCGTAAAAAAATTTTTATATAAGCTCAAGAATAAGTTCTGCAATTTCGTCGGCGGCGTGCGGTTTGCCGAGCGACAAACTTGCTTCGGACATTTTTTTGAGCGTTTCGGGTGCAGTCAATAACTCGTCAATTTTCGCCGATAAAATTTCTGCCGTCAAGTCTTTATTTAAAATCATTCGCGCCGCGCCTGCCTCGACAAGTGCCCGTGCGTTGAATTCCTGATGATTTTCCGCCGCGAACGGATACGGAATTAAAATCGACGGGACGCCGCGAGCCGTCAATTCCGCCAAACCCGTCGCGCCCGCACGGAAAATTGCCAAATCTGCCATCGCCATTGCACGCGGCATGTTGTAAAGATACGGTACTACTTTTATATTCGGCGCGTCGAGTACATCGGTTAATTTTTCGGTGACGGCGTCGAATTCGCCTTTGCCCGTGACGTGAAGAAACTGCGCGGAATTTTTTTGAGCGGCAGATTTTAAAACTTCAATCATTGCGTTATTAATGCTTCGTGCGCCGCGAGAACCGCCCGAAATTAAAACAATCGGCTTGTCGGCGGTGAATCCGAATTCTTTAAGCCCGTCGGATTTTTTCGCGGCAAGAACTTCCGAACGAATCGGGTTGCCGGTGTAAACGGTTTTTTCTGCGGGGAAATTTTTCAGCGCGTCATGAGTCCCGACAGCAATTTTCGTCACGAACTTTGACAAAATTTTATTCGTGACACCCGCGACGGCGTTTTGTTCCTGAATCAGCGTGGGAACTTTCATCAAGCTTGCGGCAAGCAGAATCGGTCCGCAGACATAACCGCCCGTGCCGACAACAACATTCGGCTTGAAATCGTGAACAATGTCCGAGGCGTGTTTGATACTCCAAATCGCGTTGGCGGCACGTGAAATGTTCGCCAAAGTGAATCGACGTTCCAGCCCGCCTTCGAGATTGAGCGCGGTGAAATTTATTCCAGCCTTTGGGACAATGTCCGCCTCAAGACCTTTTTTCGTGCCGACGTATAAAAATTCTGCGTCGGGGCGTTTCGTTTTAATTGCGTCAATGAGCGTGAGCGCGGGGTAAATGTGTCCGCCCGTGCCGCCGCCCGATACTATTAGTCTCATCTGTTATTTTTGCCTCGTTGTCGAAGCTTTAAGCTTTAAGCTTTAAGCTTTAAGGATAATTTGTAAATCATGGAATTCAACATGCTACTGATTTCAGAAGATAAATTTAGAGCGTTTTCAACGTCGGATTCGTCGAGATAGCCGAGCCGAATACACGCCAAAAGTTGCGTATCAAGTTCAGCACGCGACCCCCGCGAAATGAACAAAAAGCGGATGTAATCTTTTTCGGAGGAACGCCCGCGCCCTTCCGCAATGTTCGACGGAATGGAGACAGCTGCCCGCCGCATTTGGTCTGAAAGCGCGTAAGTTTCTTCACGCGGCAATTTCTTGACGAGCCGATAAACTTCGACGAGCAAGTCCATGGACTTTTGCCAAACGATTAAATCTTTGTGGTCTTTAGCAACCATAATGAAGCCGGTTCCCCCTTAAAGCTTAAAGCTCAAAGCTCAAAAGCTATCTTCTTGAAATCTCGCCCGCGTTCCTCAAAATCGCTGTACATGTCGAAACTTGCGCAGGCGGGACTGAGCAATACAACTTGCGGCGGACGAGCAATTTCTTTGGCAAGTTCAACGGCGCGTTGCATGGAGTAGCCCGCTTCCAAAATTTTTTCGGCAGGGAAATTTTCGGCAAGCGCGCAGGTTTTGAAACGTTTCGCCGCGTCACCGACGAGAATCAAATAATCGACGCGTTCATTGACGAGCCGCAGAAAATCTGTTAAGTCAGTGCCCTTGTCGTCGCCGCCCGCAATCAAAATTATGTGCCCCGCAAAAGTTTCGAGAGCTTTAATCGCCGAATCGGTGTTTGTCGCCTTCGAGTCGTTGTAATATTTCACGCCGTCAATTTCGCGCACGAATTCAATTCGATGTTCCACGCCTTGAAAAGTTTTCAGCACGTTGGAAATTTTTTCCGCGTCGACGCCCGCAAGAAACGCCGTCAATGCCGCCGCCAATGCATTTTCGACGTTATGCCAACCTTTAATGCCGAGTTCGTCGACCGTGCAGAGTTCGTGAGTTTCGCCGTTGAATTTGATGACGAGCCGATTATTTTTGACGAACGCCCCTTCAAAAAGTTTAACTTTGCGGCTGAAGTAAAGCACGCGACAACCTGCGCGGTCAATCATTTCGCGGACTTTTTCGTCGTCGTAATTCAAAACCAGAAAATCTTCAGTGGTTTCCTGCGCGAAAATTTTTTCCTTCATCGCCTGATAAACTTCCATTGAGCCATGACGTTTCAAATGATCGGGCGTGACGTTCAAAATCGCCGAGACGTGCGGTTTAAAATTTTTCGTCGCCTCCATTTGGTAACTGGAAATTTCAGCGGCAATGCAACCGCCCGCGCCGACTTCCAAAGCAACTTCGCTCAACGGGACGCCGATATTTCCGCCGACGCCGACTTTGGAAAATTTTTCTTTCAGCAACAGACCGAGTAATGTAACCGTCGTGGTTTTGCCGTTGGTGCCGGTCACCGCGCAAATCGGAGACTTCGCCAAAGAGTAAGCCAATTCGACTTCGCTGATAATCGGAATATTCTTTGCCGCCGCGCTTTTGAGCAACGGAATTTTTATCGGGACGGCGGGCGAAACAATTATCAAATCCACGCCGCTCAAAAGTTCGTCGGTCTGCTTGCCGAAACTCAAATCAATTCCAAGCCCGCGCAGTTCGTCAAAATCAAAATTAATTTCGCTCTCAAGTTTGGCGTCGCTCAAGATAACGAGTGCGCCGAATTTTTTTGCAACCTTCGCCGCCGCAATGCCGCTACGTGCCGCGCCGATAACCAAAACTTTTTTATTCTCCAAATCCATTTGAGTCACTCCAAAAAATTTTTATAAGCCCAAAACCAGTTGAACAGCTCCGGAATTGTTACTCAACAACGTCAGCCCGATTATTCCCGCGATTAATCCGACCGTCCAGAAAACAAACACGACTTTGACTTCCGACCAGCCGCCCAGCTCAAAATGATGATGTATCGGGCTCATGCGGAAAATTCTTTTGCCCGTCGTCTGAAACGAAATGACTTGCAAAATTACCGACAACGCCTCGCACACGAACACGAAGCCAACGACCGCCAACAAAAGTTCTGTGCGCGTCAAAATGCCGACAGCCGCAAACGCGCCGCCGAGTGCAAGCGAACCCGTATCGCCCATGAAAACTTTCGCGGGGTGAAAATTAAATTTCAAAAAGCCGATACACGCCCCGACCGTCGCCGCACAGAAAATTGCAAGTTCGTCGTGCCCCGTCAACAGGCAAATCACCGCGTAACAACTTGCCGCAACCGCCATGCAACCCGAAGCCAAACCGTCAAGCCCGTCCGTCAAGTTCACCGCATTTGACGCACCGACCAAAACCAAAAACATGAACGGCAGATACAGCACGCCCGCATCAATTTTCGCGTTGACAATCGGAATCCAAATCGTCGGGTTGAAGTCAATCAAAAGTTCGCTTGCGACGAACGTCGTAACGATCGCGATTAAAATTTGTCCCGCAAGTTTGTAACGCGCCAAAAGTCCCTGATTGTGTTTGCGGACGACTTTTAAATAATCGTCGATAAATCCCAAAATGAAATGTCCGAGCAGTATAAACAGCGCAAGAAAAATTTCGGCATTCCACTCTGCTTGAATCAGCGTGGCGACAACAATGCCCGCGATTAAAAATATTCCGCCCATTGTTGGTGTGCCGCTTTTCTTTTGGTGAGACTTCGGCCCTTCTTCGCGAATACTCTGCCCGAATTTGAGTTTGTGCAAAATCGGAATGCAAATCGGCGCAAGCAAAATTACAACACCCGCCGCGATTGCACCCGCGATTAAAATGTCTGTCATTAAAAATTCTCCCTGATAATTTTTGCGAAACGTTTGATACGCGGCGACGAATCACGGTTGCAATAAAATTTCGGCGCGTAAACTGTTCCGTCGCTTTTAAAGTGGTCGCCCGCAATTAAAATTTTTTTCATAGTTCAATCCTGCCCGTCAGTCGCAAAACGTTTGCTTAAACCATCCGCGATAAGATAAATCGCCATCTGATTGAGATTCACTCCGTCACGTGCCGCACACCGCGATAATTCCTTGTGCAGTGAACGCGGAATACGCAACCTTAACTGTCCGTCGAATTTATACGGGTCGGGCGGTTCGGGGATGTCGTCTTCATCTTCAAGTTCAGCCGTAAGCCAACAAAGTTTCGCGTCTTCAATCATTGCGATAATTTCTTCGCGACTTTCGCTCTGCGTTATGCAACCGGGCAAGTCGGGGATTTTTGCGGCATAACCGCCCTCCGGTGAAGGCGTAACCACAATCTGATACGGCAACGACATGTAGTAGCTCAATTTTTTTTCCAGTTCTGAGTTTTCCATAAAAGGGAGTCTCCTTTGCATTCAGAAACCGAGTGCTTCCAAAACGTCTCTGACGTAGCACTCATTTACATACGGCGTTTGTCGGGGAATGGTCAGCGTTCTGTTGCCGGGCTTTTTATAGACGTAGTGACTTGAGCCGCCGCGTGGTTGCGTCCGTTCGTATTCTTGGCGCGTAAGAATTTTGTCAAGCTCCTCAAATCGAACGGTTTTGGGATTGTTTCGGATTCGTTGCAGAAGTTTTTCAAGCTTACTCATTTAAATCAGCTCAATAATTTTTTCCATGTGCATTGCGTGCGACGCCTTGAATAAAATCGTGTCGCCTTCCTCGACAAGCTCCAAAATTTTCTGCGCGGCTTCGTCGTGGCTGTCGACGGCGTAAACATTTTTCATGCCGGCATCACGTGCCCCGTCGGCAATAAATTTTCCAAGCCCGCCAATCGTTATCAACGTGTCGAATTTATTTTCGACCAGCTCCGCACCAACTTCGCGGTGAACTCTTTTTGAAATTTCGCCGAGTTCCAACATGTCGCCCAAAACCGCAAATTTGCGCCCGTCGTAAATTTCGGCAGTCGTGCGAATCGCCACGCGCATTGACGCGGGACTTGCATTGTAAGCGTCGTTGACAATCGTCAAGCCGTCGCGCCGAATCACTTCGTAACGCATTTTTGTCGTCATCAACGTGGAAATTCCCTGCTGAGTTTCGTCGACGCTCAAACCGAGCGCAATTCCCGCCGCAATCGCCGCCAAAGCATTTGAAACGTTGTGGCGACCGAGCATGGGAATTTCAAAGTCGTATTCGTAACCGTTGTATCGCAAAATAAATTCCGTCGACACGCTGCCGATTACAATTTCGCCGGCGGTTAAATCGGCGGGATTTTCCAGCCCGTAAGTTATGACTTTGACGCCGTCCGCGACGAAATTTTTCATTGCCGAAACGTTCGGATCGTCCGCGTTCAAAATCACCGTGCCGCCTGCGGGAATTGCTCTGACGAGTTCGCTTTTCGCCTTCGCGATATTTTCAATCGAGCCGAGCAATTCAATGTGCGTTTCGTTGACGTTGGTAACGATGCCGATTGTCGGCTTGACGACTTTGGCAAGCGTTTCAATTTGTCCGAGACCGCGCATACCGATTTCGACGACGCCGACGCGGTGAGTTTCGTCGAGAGCAAGCAACGTCATGGGGACGCCGACTTCGTTGTTGAAGTTCGCCGAAGTCTTGAGCACGTGCCCGAACAAAGTCAACGCGGCGGCAGTTAAATCTTTCGTGGTGGTCTTGCCGTTCGAGCCGGTGACCGCGATAATCGGAACGTCGAAACGATTTCGCCACGCGCCCGCAATTTGCCGATAAGCAGTCAAAGTGTCGTCGACTTTCAAAACAACGCCGTCAAGATTTTTGTCGAAAGTTTTGCTGACGAGAACTGCCGAGGCACCTTTTGTGAGCGCGTCGGCGGCAAAATCTTCGCCGTTGAATTTTTCGCCTTTGAGCGCGACAAATAAAACACCCGCCGTAATTTTTCTGCTGTCGGTTGTAATGCCCTCGAAGAAAATTTCGGCGTCGGAATTTTTTTCGGCGTTCGTGACTTGGGCGACTTCCGCCAAAGATAATTTATTCATGGGTGGTAACCTCCGTTTGTTAGCTTTGAGCTTATGAGCTTATGAGCTTATGAGCTTTAAGCTTTAAGGAAATTTTTCGTTACCCCTTAAAGCTCAAAGCTTATCTATTGCTTCGCGAGCAACTTCTCTGTCGTCAAAGTGAATCTTGCCCGTGTTGAGTATCTGATAATCTTCGTGACCTTTGCCGAGAATCAAAACCACGTCGCCGGAATTCGCCAGCTCAATCGCACGGAAAATCGCGGTACGTCTGTCGGCAATTCGTTCGTAAATTTTTTCGCCGATAACTTCGCGGATACCGATTTCGATGTCGTCAAGAATTTTTTCGGGATTTTCGGTGCGCGGATTGTCGGAAGTGGCAATCACAACGTCGGAAAGTTCCGCCGCAAGTTTGCCCATAATCGGACGCTTTTTGTTGTCGCGATCTCCGCCGCAACCGAAAACCGTAATAATTTTTCCCGTGACGATTTGCCGCGCTGTCTCCAAAACATTTTTGACGCCGTCGGGAGTGTGCGCGTAGTCGACGATAACTTCAAACGGTGCAGATGAAAAAATCCGCTCGAAACGTCCCGGCACGCAACGGAAATTTTCCAAGGCACGCTTGATAATTTCGGGCGAAATATTTTCCGCAAGAGCCGCCCCGATTGTCGCAAGCACGTTATAGACGTTGAAAATTCCCGTCACGTGCAAAGTCAAATTCATGACGCCGAAATCTGCGCGGATTTTGAATTTCATGCCATCCGATTTAACATTCACGTCAACCGCGTGCAAGTCCGCCGAATTTTCGACGCCGTAAGAAATTTTGTTGCAGTGGCAATGACGTAAAATTTCTTCGCCCGCCGCGTCGTCGACGTTGACAATCGCCGATTTATTTTGCTTGCGACCTTTGCGCGAAACCATGTCGAAAAGTTTTGCCTTCGCCCGCAAATAATTTTCCATCGTGCCATGAAAATCCAAATGATCTTGCGTCAAGTTCGTGAAAATCGCCGTATCGAATTCGACGCCCGCAACGCGATTTTCGGCAAGCGCGTGGCTTGAAACTTCCATGACGACAACTTGAACATTTTTCGCCCGCATGTCCGCGAAAACGTGTTGCAAGTCGATGACGTTCGGCGTAGTGTTCGGATTCGGAAAACTTTCGTCGCCAATCAAAATTTGAATCGTGCCGATTACGCCGACTTTAAGTCCCGCAGTCGAAAAAATTTCGCGCAACATGTAAGTCGTCGTGGTTTTGCCGTTCGTGCCGGTGACGCCGACAACTCGCATTGCCCGCGCAGGATAATCGTAAAAATACGGGACGATAACCGCAAGCGCATTGAGCATGTCGGGGACAACCAGCGCGGAAATATTTTCGGGCGGCGTGAAATTTTGTCGCGCCGTGAGAACTGCGACCGCACCTCCGTCAACTGCCTGCGGGATAAAATTATGTCCGTCAACGTGCGCGCCTTCCATGCACACGAAAAGATTTTTCGCCGTAACCTTGCGTGAATCGTGTTCAATACCGGAAATTTCAACGTCGTTGCCCAAAATTTTCGCTTCGGGGATGAGCAACGCAAGTTCGCTGAGTTTTTTTATCAAAATGCCGCCTCCCTCCTGTTTGCCGTTAATTATAATTGAATTTAGCATGAAAACACAAGCCGCAAAAAAGTTTTTTCCAGACGAAACTCCACCGCGATTCAGAAACTGTTCAAAATGCCGTCAAGACCTTCGCGGCGATAAATTTCTTTGTAATATTGCAAGTTCAGCTGAATTAAATTGTCCAAAGCCCGCATACTCAACATTTCGACGGGAGCGCGGTCGTCCGTCAAAATATTTTCGCCGCGTGTCGGAATTTTCCACTCGTTCGCCGTGCGAATCATCAATGCCGAAAGTTTTGCGTCGGGAATTTTTTCGGCACGACTTTTTAACGGCTCAAAAAATTTTTCGTCGTCCGCCGCGAATAAAATTTTGTTTGTGAAGTTTGAAGCGTCGACAATTTTCATCGCGGGGAAAACTTTTCCGATCGTGTCCGTCAAATATTCGTTGATGTTGCCCGCGCCACTCGCCCGCATGTTCATATTCACAACCATAATTCCGCCCGCGTTCAAATGATTTTTCACCAGCGAAAAAAATTCCAGCGAACTCATCTGAAACGGCGGCGAAATATCTTGAAATGCGTCTACCAAAATCACGTCGTAAAAATTTTTGTCCGCCTGTAAAAATGCGCGACCGTCGTAAGTCACAACTTCCACGTCGTCCGGCAACGAAAAATATTTTCGGGCAAGCAAAGTTATTTTGTCGTCAATCTCAACGCCCGTTATCTGCGATTCGGGAAAATATTTTCGGCATTGTTCGGCGAAAGTGCCCGTGCCCATGCCCAAAACCAAAATTTTTTTGCCGTCCGTCAAAATCGGTGCCGCAAGCGCGTAATCGTAATACATGCCCGTCAAGCTGCCGTCTTTAATCTTAATCGACTGCACGCCGAATAAAACATTCGTCGAAAAAATAATTTGGCGCGGATTTTCTTTGACTTGCAGATAATTGTAAATCGATTCGCCCTCGTACAGCAGATTTTTTTCCCAGAACGCAAAATTGCTCACGTGACCGACAATCGCGCACGTTACGAAAATTATCACGGCGATTGTGCAGAAAATTTTCCGTGTGCCGACGCTGATAAAATAAATCACGCCGATAAGCAGGAGAACGCCCGAAAAAATCAAAAATGTTATCGCGGTGCCGACTGCGGGGATTGTTACGAACGTCGGCAGAAATGTCCCGATTATGCTGCCGATTGTGTTGAACGCGTTTAAATTTCCGACGATTCGCCCGTTATGTTCGAGGTTGTCCGTGGCGAATTTTACCAGCGAAGGCGTCACCGTCCCCAAAATGAACAGCGGCGGCACGAAAATCGCGACGCACGACACGAAAGCCGCCCATATCAGCAGGTTTGTATCGACCGCGACGATTAAGACGCCCGCGACGATTAAAATCAAATATTTTCCGAGCACGGGAATTGCTCCAATCCACAGCGCGGCGAAAATCAATCGGCGATAAAGGTTTGCGGGGTCTTTGTCCGAATCTGCGCGTCGACCGCCCCAAACGTTGCCGAGTGCCAACGAAATCATGATTGTGCCGATAATTATCGTCCAAACGATTTGCGACGAGCTGAAATACGGCGCGAGAAGTCTTGCGGCTCCCAATTCGACCGCCATTATAGACATGCCAGAAAAAAATTCCGTGGCGTAAAGAAAATTTTTGTTGCCCAAAAGCGGCGAAGTTTGTATCATGCCAAAAAACTCCTTTGAAAAAGTTTTTCCCGACAGCTCAAACCTAAAAGCTATAAGCTATAAGC
>JAFWFO010000072.1 GCA_017515635.1 Selenomonadaceae bacterium | reverse complement strand
GTGCTCAATTAAAATCTCTCCTCAAATTTTTTTAGTAAGTTCATGTGCAGTTCAAAAGTCTTGCGGTTGTTCTTGGCTATCGTGTCCAAAATTAATCCGCACGCCAACGACAACAACGCCGCCAACATTAAAAAGCCGCTGACGATTAGCGTCGGGAAACGCGGGACAAGTGACGTCTGCAGATATTGTAAAAAGACGGGCACGAAAAGTATCAGCGCGATTATCGCCAGAATAGCCGCGACCACTCCGAAAAATTTCAGCGGCTTGTAATCGCGATACAAATTAAAAATCGTCATGATAACTTTTGCGCCGTCAACGTAAGTGTTCAATTTGCTCTCGGAGCCGGCGGGTCTGTCGCGATAATTGACGGGCACCGACCGCAGCAGAAAATTTTTATCCAGCGCGTGAATCGTCATCTCCGTTTCAATCTCAAAGCCTTTCGACAGCACGGGAAAACTTTTGACGAACAGCGGACTGAATGCGCGATAACCTGTCATCACGTCGAGGATAGGATTTTTCGGACGCCAGAACATGTTGATAAATTTGCGAACCATGACATTACCGACGTTGTGGAAAGGTCGCTTGTTCTCCGTGAAATACGTCGAGGAAAGCCTGTCGCCGATAACCATATCCGCCGCGCCGCTCAAAATCAAATCGCACATTTCGCGGGCGTGTTCGGCGGGGTAGGTGTCGTCGCCGTCAATCATCAAGTAGCAATCGGCGTTAATGTCGCGGAACATCGTGCGAATCACATTGCCCTTGCCCTGCCGATATTCGTAGCGGACAATCGCGCCCGCCGCCCGCGCAATTTCGTCGGTGCCGTCGGTGCTGTTGTTGTCGTAGACGTAAATCCGCGCGTCGGGCAACGCCTGCTTGAAATCGCGCACGACTTTGGCTATCGTTTGGCTCTCGTTGTAGCAGGGAATCAGCACGGCGATTTGCCTAAGCACTTATTTGCCTCCTAATCTATTTATCAATCAGTATACGTGGAAAAAGTTGTTCAGGCTTGGAAACTTCGTGATTGGCTTCAAGCTGCCCGAAAATTTTCGCGTCGTCGAGTTTTATTTCTTGCGCGACGTTTAACTGAGCGCGAATTTTATCGGCGGTGGCGGGCATGAACGGCGAAATTAAAATGCTGACAATCCTCAAGGCTTCGGCGAGGTTGTAAAGGACGTTCGCGAGATTTTGGCGTTGAGTTTCGTCCTTGGCGAGTTTCCACGGCGCAGTTTCGTCGATGTACTTGTTCGCGCGCCCAATAAATTTCCACACGACTTTAACGGCGTCGGACAGCTGAACATTTTCCATGAGCCGCCGATATTCTGCCGCCGTGTCTAAAGCTTCTGCGCGGAAACTTTTATCAAGGTCGCTTAAATCTTGCGCGGGGAGCAAAATTTTTTTCTGGAATTTGCCAATCATGTTCAGCGTCCTGTGTAAAAGGTTTCCCAAGTCGTTTGCGAGGTCAGAGTTAATTCTTTGGATTAAAGCGTCGCGGTTAAAGTTGCCGTCGAGCCCCAAAGTTATTTCGCGCAAAAGAAAATATCTGATAGCGTCCGCGCCGAATTCTTCAACCAAAAGCACCGGGTCGACGACATTGCCTTTTGACTTGGACATTTTGTCGCCGTCAGTGACGAGCCAGCCGTGACCGTAAATTTGTTTTGGGAGCGGAAGACCCGCCGCCATGAGCATTGCCGGCCAAATAATCGTGTGGAAACGGACAATTTCCTTGCCGACGAGGTGAATATCCGCCGGCCAAAACTTTTTCATTTCGGGGTTGTGGATTAGCGGCGTGATGTAATTGATGACGGCGTCGAACCAAACGTAAATGACGTGGCGCGTATCGTCGGGCACGGGGATTCCCCAATCGAACGACGTGCGCGAAATGCACAAATCCTCCAGCCCGCTTTTAATGAAATTAATCATCTCGTTGCGCCGCGAGGTCGGCACGATAAATTCGGGGTGCTCCTCAATGTGCTGCAAAAGTTTGTCGGCGTATTTCGACAAGCGGAAGAAGTAAGCCTCCTCCGAAACTTTTTCAACGGGGCGGTGGCAATCGGGGCAACAACCGTTTTCGTCGAGTTGTAGCTCCGTCCAATACGATTCGCAGGGCGTGCAATAAAGTCCGGTGTATTCGCCCTTGTAAATGTCGCCGTTGTCTTTAATCCGCTTGAAAATTTCCTGCACAACTTTTTCGTGGCGCGGCTCGCTCGTGCGGATAAAATCGTCGTTGGAGATGTGAAATTTTTTCCAAAGGTCTTTGAAGCTGTCGACAATCGGGTCAATGTATTCAAGCGGCGACTTGCCCTCGGCTTGCGCGGTGCGCTGAATTTTTTGCCCGTGTTCGTCGGAGCCAGTCAGGAAAAAAACTTCATAGCCCGCCAGCCGTTTGTAGCGGGCGATGGCGTCGGCAATCGTCGTGCAATAGGCGTGCCCGATATGCAATTTCGCGCTGGGATAGTAAATCGGCGTCGTGATGTAAAAAGTTTTCATTGAATGCCCTCCTTGATGATAGCGTTATAAATTTCGCGGCGGCTCACGTTGAATTTTTTTGCCGCCTCGCGCATGGCGGATTTTTTGTCGAGTCCTTGCGCCAAAAGTTTTCTGTAGAACTCTAGCGGATTTTCTTCAAGCGGCGCGACGAAATTTTTTCCTTCGACCACAACCACGAATTCTCCGCGCGGCTCGGCGATATTTTTTAGCTCGGAAAGTTTCCCGCGCAGAAATTCTTCGTGAACTTTTGTCAGCTCCCGCGCCAATACAATTTCTCGTTCGCCGAAAATTTCTGCCAGCTCCGCCAAAAAATTTTTCAGCCGGTGCGGTGCCTCGTAGAAAATTATCGTCGCGTCAATCGTCGAAAGTTTTTCCAAAAACTCGCGGCGATTTTTTTTTGTCTTCGGCGCGAAGCCCGCGAATAAAAATTTTCTCGTGTCGAGACCCGAACAAATCAGCGCGCTCAAGGCGGCATTCGCTCCCGGCACGGGGCAAACATTTATTCCCGCGTCAATCGCCAGCCGCACCAAATCCGCGCCGGGGTCTGATATTGCCGGAAGTCCCGCGTCACTGACCACGGCAACCGATTCGCCCGCTTGAAGGCGTTGCAAAATTTTTTCGGCGACGGCGGCTTTGCAGTTCTCGTCGAATCTTATCAGCGGCGTGTGAATTTCGAAATGCGTTAAAAGTTTCCGCGTGCGCCGCGTGTCTTCTGCCGCGATTAAATCGACTTCCCGCAAAATTCGTATCGCCCGAAATGTCATGTCCTCCAAGTTGCCAATCGGCGTCGCACACAAGTAAAGCAAGCTCAGCCCTCCAAAAAAAATTTATCGCGGCGATTATAGCACAGTTTGCGGCAATGTGATATAGTTTTGCTGAGGAGGGACGGCAATGTTTGTGACGACGGAATATCGCGTGAAATTTTATGACACGGACACGTTCGGGATTGTTCACCATTCAAATTATATTCGCTGGTTCGAGACGGGACGCGTTGAATTTTTGCGCGAACTGGGCATTGACTTGAACGAGATGATGAGCGACGGCGTTTTATTTCCGATTGTCGAAATCAGCGCGAAGTTTCATGCGCCCGCGAAGTTTGATGACGTGTTGGAAATTGAGACGACGGCGGAGGCTTTGACTAAGGCGAAGATGAAATTTAATTACGTGATTCGCAAGCGCGGCGAGGAAAAAATTTTGGCGGAGGGCACTTCAACGAACGTCTTCACGAGCGGCGGGAAAATTTGCCGCTTGCCCGAAAAATATTTT
>JAFWFO010000071.1 GCA_017515635.1 Selenomonadaceae bacterium | reverse complement strand
TCATTTGTCCAAAGCGGTGCAGGAACAAGGATTTTACGAGTTTCGGCGACAGATTGAGTACAAAGCTCAGTGGGCGGGAATAACCGTCATAATTGCGGACAGATTCTATCCGAGTTCCAAAACCTGCGTTGCTTGCGGACACGTGAAGAAAAATTTGCGCCTGTCGGAGCGGATTTATCACTGCGAAAACTGCGGAAATGAAATTGACCGCGACTTACAAGCGGCGATAAATTTGAGACGATATGCAAGCTGATTGGTTGAAAAAATCTACCCGTACGTTAGCGGGAAAGTTAAGCCTGTGGAGATTTACAGCAAACGCCAATAGCTTGTCAGAAATGACAGTGAACGCGGAATCGACGAAGCAGGAATGAAACATAAAAGTTCTTATAACTTTTTATAAGTTTTCAGTAACGGTTATGCATGGACGATAAAATTCTAAACGAGCAGATTTACGAACTGCGTACAAAATTGCGCGAGTGGAAAAAACTTCAAATCGAAAAGGAGAGACGCAAAATGTCTGAAGAACAAGACAAGACCGAGAAGACTGATAAAAAACTTTCCGTGTGGAGCGAATACACCGACGAGGATAAAGTTGCGCTCGAAAGTTTGGCGGAAGGTTACATCGACTTTATCAGCCGCTGCAAAACCGAACGCGAATCGGTTATCGAAACAATCAAATGCGCCGAGGCCGTCGGTTACAAAAATCTTGACGACGTGATTAAAAGCAACGTCAAACTCAAGGCGGGCGATAAAGTTTACGCCGTCTGCATGAAAAAAACTATCGCGCTGTTCCAAATCGGCACGGAGCCGCTTGAAAACGGTTTAAAAATTTTGGGAGCGCACATCGACACTTGTCGGCTTGACCTGAAACAAAATCCGCTTTACGAAGACAGCGGGCTTGCGTATTTGGACACGCATTATTACGGCGGCATCAAAAAATATCAGTGGGTGACAATCCCGCTTGCAATGCACGGCGTTGTTGTCAAAAAAGACGGACGCGTTATCGAAATTGTTATCGGCGAAGACGAAAGCGACCCCGTTTTTTGCGTGACTGATTTGCTGATTCATCTGTCGCAGGAACAAATGAAAAAATCCGCCGACAAAGTTATCGAGGGCGAAAAGCTTGATATTCTCGTCGGAAATTACCCGCTCAAGGAAAAAGATAAAGAGTCCGTCAAAAAAGGTATCCTCAAACTTTTGAAAGACAAATACGACATCGAAGAGGAAGATTTTATTTCGGCGGAACTGTCGCTCGTGCCCGCAGGCAAGGCGCGTGATTTGGGCTTCGATAAAAGCATGGTGCTCGGCTACGGGCAAGATGATCGCGTTTGTTCCTACACGTCGCTTGTCGCAATGCTTGAGGCGTCGAATCAAACTTTCGGCAAGACCGCCTGTTGTTTGCTCGTCGACAAAGAAGAAATCGGCAGCTACGGCGCGACCGGCATGAAGTCCAGATTTTTTGAAAACACGCTTGCCGAACTTTTGAACGCCTGCGGACAATACAGCGAATTGGCCTTGCGTCGTGCGCTGAAAAATTCGTTTATGTTAAGTTCTGACGTGTCCAGTGCATTTGATTCGCTTTACGCCATCGCTTACGAAAAAAGAAACGTCGCTTATCTCGGCAAAGGCATGGTGTTTAACAAATTCACCGGCTCACGCGGCAAAAGCGGCTCCAGCGACGCCAACGCCGAATACGTCGGCAAGTTGCGCGATATTCTCGAAAAGCACAATGTCCATTATCAATTCAGCGAACTCGGCAAAGTCGATCTCGGCGGCGGCGGTACAATCGCTTACATGATGGCAGAATACGGCATGGAAGTTATCGACAGCGGCGTTCCCGTTTTGAGTATGCACGCGCCTTGGGAAGCAACTTCCAAAGTCGACATTTACGAAACGAAAAAAGGTTACAGCGCATTTCTTGCGGAAATTTAAAACCTGCGCGACAAACTAAAAACCCCGTCAAAATTTTTGGCGGGGAATTTTTTTATTTGTCCGATTTGCGGCGGTTGCAATTTTTGCACAGCAGTTGGCAGTTGTCGATTGTCGTTTTGCCGCCTTTGCTCCACGGGTCGATATGGTCGGCTTCCATATCTTCAAGCTCACAATGTTTTTTGCACTTCGCGCAGATTCCGCTTTGTCGCTCGTAAACTTCCTGCTTAATGTCGTCGTCGAATTGCCGCAAGCTCAAATGTATTTCGTCGCCCGTCAAAAGATATTCGTAAATGCCGCGCTTATTGGTGACTTCTTTGTCTTTCAGCAGGCGCGAAATTTTTTGCTCAAGTTCGGCGGCGTCAAAATCTTTCGCGGAAAATTTGTTGAAAAAAATTCCCCACTTTAAGCCTTTCATGAGCTTGCCGCGATAAGTCGGGAAAATTTTTTCAACCCAAGCAAACACGGATTCAAAATAATTCCACAGCTCGGTGGCGTTCGGCGTGCGGTTGACTTTTTGCGCGTCCATGTAATCATCGACAGCCGTCAAGTCGTCGCGGTCGGCTATCCACTCAAGCGCGGTCTCCAAAATTTCTTGCCGAATCGCTTTGCCGCTCAGATATTTTCCGTATTGAACCTGCGCGGGGCAACCGTTCCGACTGAAAAATTTTTTCGCGTCCGTCAACCACGCGCAAGAATAAATCGCGTTGCGTGCCTCTTGCGTCGTGAGCTTTTCGCCCGCAATGTTGATTATCTTGAACCAGTCGAGTTTTTCTTTGTCGGTGCCGTCGCAAAGGTAAATCATCAGCTCATAATTTAAAATCTGTTCACGTTCGATTTCGCTCAAGCTGTCAAAACTTACGTGGTCAATCGGATAAAAATTTTTGACGTACCGGCAAATGGAAATCGTGCGCTGTTGCCCGTCAAGCATCTCAAAATTCCCGTCGCCGTTGCGCACCCAATACATCACGTTGAGCGGAAAATTTTTTCGGACGCTGTCGATAACCGCGTCGCGTTGTTTGCCGCTGTAGACGAATTCGCGCTGATATTCGGGTCGAATGTTGAGCCGACCGCCGTAAGCCGTGCAACCGTGTACGGGGTCGTCGTCAAAATTTTTGACAACCTCACGAATCGGAATCAGTTTAAGTTCAATTTTCATGTTGCCGCCTCCGAATCAAAATCCGCGGATAAGTATTTTTCAATTTGCCGTCACGCAACAAGACCGGACCGGCGTTTAAGTCACTGTAATTCGGTGAATCATTTGCCGTGTAAACTTTTGACCTCAACGCAGGGTCGCCCGCGCCGCGTTTTGCCATACCAATAATTTCAAATTGTTCAGGATTGTATTTGTCAAGAAAAGTTATCGGCACGCCCATGACGCCGAAATAATCCACGGGAATTTCTGCGGTCTTTGAAACTTCAATCGCGTCGTAATTGTCATAGTGCGGATAAAGCGACGGGTCTTTGTAATAACGGCGTGTCAAAATTATATCTTCGTGTCGCTGAATGTAATCGATATTCGTGAACCAGCGCACGCCCTTGACATTGATAAATTTTCGTCCGCTCTCGTCGACGCCGCAAGTCGCCGCGTTTAAAGGATAATCGTCGGGTACCCAAAATTTTCTGTCGCCGCTGTGAATACTCGCGCCGAGCCAAATTTTATTGTCCATGAACAGCTTGAAAATTTCTTTGTAAGTTATCGCGTTTTGGTTGCCGATTATCAGAAATTTTTTATCGTTGTCAATCAGTTGCTTGACGTATTCGCGAAACAAACTGAACGGCGGATTGGTGACGACAACATCTGCTTCGCGAAGAGCTTCGACGCATTCGGGCGAGCGAAAATCTCCGTTGCCGTCAAGATATGTCACGACGTTGGAATTATTTTCGAGCAACCATTTCACGTCCGCCAAATCCGTGCGCCCGTCGCCGTTAAAATCTTTGACTTCGTTGACTTCGAGCTTGATTGCGGTCTTGCGCTTGTCGAAGGTCGGATTTTCGTTAGCCGTGCCCCAAAAATCAAGTTCGGTCTGAACAATGGGCGAGCCGGCGTAACACGTGGCAATTAATTTTTTGAGACCGAGCGTGTTGAAAAAAATCGCGAAGTACTTGAAGAATTCGCTTTCATAAGGGTCGTCGCAGTTGCACAGTACAACCTTGCCTTTGAAAAAATTCATGTAATAGCGAAGTTCTGCGGTAATGTCGTCCATTTGCGTGTAGAATTCGTCTTTCTTCGCCCGTGCCGCGCTGTTGAGATTTTTATTTCCCGCCAAAAATTTTCACCTCTCAAAAATTTTTTTTCAAGTGTACCGAAAAGTTTCCGAGGCGTCAAAAAAATTTTCAAAAAATTTTTTGCGGCAAGCAGGAAGATAGAATATTGCGGCGAATATCCCTTTTCAAGAAAGTTGCCCGAAAGGGTGACAGCCGTAAATCAACAGTTTACAAAAGGAGAGGGTCTCTAATGACAGAAGCAACCACCACCATTGAAAACAAAACCGGTATCCATGCGCGCCCGGCGTCGGTGTTCGTGCAAAAAGCGTCCTCCTTCAAATCCAAAGTTCAGCTCAAAGCCAAAGGCAAAACCGTCGATGCGAAAAGCATTCTGATGATCATGAGCATGGGCTTGGTCAAAGGCACCGAAGTTACCATTTGTGCAGACGGTCCCGACGAAGCAGACGCAGTTGCCGCTCTCAAAGGTCTCGTTGACAGCAAATTCGGCGAAGAATAATTCTTGCGTTCCGTTGCGATTTAGGGGAGGAGGTTAAAGTTTTTTCCGCCTCCCCTTTTCTGTAAAGTTTTGGGGGAAAAATTCATGGCAGAAAAAATCAAGGGCAAAGGCGTAATAGCGGGCATTGCGGTCGGTAACATTTTGCTCGCGGGACAAAACCTCGACAGCTTCCTGGTTGCTTACAAACCCGGCAAGATAGACGCCGAAAAGAAAAAAGCAGCCGCAGCACTTATTGCTGTTGCTGAAAACCTCAAGAAGAGCATCGACAGCTTTAACGAACAAGGTCTCAAAGAGCAAGCCGGCATTCTCGAAGCGCACCGCATGATGGTTGAAGACCCCGCAATGAGCGGCGCGATTGACGAACAAGTCGATGTCAGCGGCTCGGCACCGAAAGCCGTTATCGACGCTTACGAAGCACAAGCGCAGATTTTTGAGGCAATGGAAGATGAATACTTCCGTGGCCGTGCTGTCGACATGCGCGACGTTGGCAAACGCATTGCGAAATATTTGCTCGGCATTAAAGAACCCGAAATCGCCGGCAAAGTTATCGTCGCGGGCAAAGACATTGAACCTTCCGTTATCGCGGGACTTCCCACAGACAAAATCGCGGGTGTTATCCTCGGCGTCGGCTCCACCACCGCGCACGCTGTCATTATCGCGAAAACCCGTGCAATCCCGACGGTTGTCGGCGTTGGCGACGGCATTGCTCAAATCGCGGACGGTGACCCCGTTATCCTCGACGGCGAAACGGGCGAAATTTTGATTCGTCCCAGCGACGACGAACGCGCCGCCTACGATACCAAAATCAAGAAGCAAGAAGAACTCAAAGCACATTACGCCGAACTCAAAGACAAACCCGCAATCACGCTCGACGGCAAAGAAGTCGAACTCGTTGCGAATATCGGTTCCCCTGCGGACGCCGACGCGGCTGTCAAAAATTACGGCGCAACGGGCGTTGGCTTGTTCCGTTCCGAATTCGTCTTCATGGGCAAAACCGACGTTCCGAAGGAAGAAGATCAATTCAAAGAATACAAAGCGGCTGTTGAGCATTGCGCCTCCGTCACTCACGGCGAAGGCCTCTGCGTTATCCGCACAATGGACATCGGCGGCGATAAACCGTTGCCCTATATCCAAGTCGGTCACGAAGAAAATCCGTTCCTCGGCTATCGCGCAATTCGTATCAGCTTGCAACGCAAAGATTTGTTCATGCCGCAGTTGAAGGCGATTCTCCGCGCAGGCGTCTACGGCAAAGCAGCTATCATGTTCCCGATGGTTATCAACGTCCAGGAATTCCTTGCCGCGAAACAATTCGTCGAAGAGGCGAAAATTGAACTCGCTCACGAGGAAAAAGAATATTCCGACAGCGTTCAAGTCGGTATCATGGTTGAAACTCCGGCGGCGGCCGTCATGGCTCCCGCGCTCGCGAAATACGTCGACTTCTTCTCAATCGGCACGAACGATTTGGTTCAGTACACGCTGGCTGTCGACCGCGGCAACGCGCAGATTTCCTACCTGTACAACCACTTCAATCCGGCTGTCCTGCGCCTGATTAAACGCACGATTGAATCGGCGAACAAAGAAGGCAAATGGGCGGGCATGTGCGGCGAAATGGCGTCCGACCCGAACGCGGCGATTATTTTGATGGCGATGGGCATCAAAGAACTTTCGATGAGTGCTCCGTCAATTCCGCGTGTCAAAGAACGCATCCGCAACACCACCTTTGCGAAGGCGAAAGAAATTCTCGACAAAGTTATGGAAATGGAAGACGGCGACGAAATCAAACGTTACCTTTCCACGCTCGCATAATTCTCGGCTTCTCTTAATCCCACGCAACAAAAAAATCCCCGTCGAAGTTTGGCGGGGGTTTTCGTTTGCGCTGAAGTTATTTCGAGGAAAAATTTTCCTGCTTGACAACGCGTGCTGAATTGGTTATTATTCAGCGCACATAATTTCATACGACATTAAGAGTGATTCGATAACGAAAGCTCGCGATTTCGACTTCGGTCGAGTTTGCGGGCTTTTCGACGTTTAAAGGCGACAGCGAGGGATTTAATTTGATAACGAACGATTATTGCCGACACAGCGAAAATTTGCGGCGGAACATGACGATTAAAACTTACGGCGCGGGCGGCTTGCCGATTTTAGTTTTTCCGACGCAGGACGCCATGAGCGATAACTTTGAGAATTTCGGAATGATTGACACGCTGAAAGATTTTATCGACGGCGGAGCGATACAACTTTTTTGCGTCGATACCGTTGATCAAGAAACGTGGTCGAATGTTTGGGGCGACAAAGTTTGGCGAGCGGCGCGGCAGGAAAGTTATTATCGCTACATTATCGAAGAAGTTTTGCCGCTGATTCGCGAAAAAAATTCTTCGGGCAAGTTGCCGATTGTAACCGGTTGCAGTTTGGGCGGACTTCACGCGGCGATAATTTTTCTGCGTCGTCCCGAACTTTTCGGCGGAATGTTGTCGTTGTCGGGCGTTTACGACGCAAAATTTTTCTTCGACGGCTGGTTAAATTCGGTGCTGTATGACAATTCGCCGACGGATTTTCTGGCGAACATGCCGCCGAATCATCCGTACATAAAAATTTACAACGCGAAAAAAATTATTTTGTGTATCGGTCAAGGTCGCTGGGAAGAAGAAGGAATCCGCACAACCGCAATCATGCGCGACATTTTCAAGGCGAAAAATATTTCCGCGCAGACGGACTTTTGGGGCTTTGACGTGGATCACGATTGGTGTTGGTGGAAGAAACAAATTTTGTATTTTCTGCCGGAGTTTTTGAAGGAGGCGCGTTGAATGAATTTTGTTTTTGTCTCTCCGCAGTTCCCGAAACATTATTGGAATTTCTGCGACCGGCTGAAAAAAAACGGCGTCAACGTGCTGGGAATCGGCGACACGCCTTTTGACGACCTGAGCGACGAACTGAAAAATTCTTTGGCGGAATATTATTTTTTGCCGACACTCGAAAATTATGATGAGGTACTGCGAGCAGTTGCGTTTCTGGAATTCAAGCACGGCAAAATTGATTGGCTTGAATCGAACAACGAATATTGGCTTGAGCAGGACGCGAGACTTCGCACGGACTTTCACATTACGACGGGCGAGCAGTTTGAAAATATCGGGCGCATAAAAAATAAATCCGCGATGAAAAAATTTTACGCCAAGGCGGGCGTTCCGACGGCGCGATTGCATAAAGTCACGACGATTAAAGCGGCGAAAAAATTTATTGCCGAGGTCGGTTATCCCGTTATCGTCAAGCCCGATGTCGGAGTCGGCGCAACCGATACCGTCAAGCTTGAGAGCGACGACGACTTGAAGAAATTTTTTGCGAATCAAATCGAAGTGCCGCACGTCATGGAAGAATTTATCACGGGCGACATTTGTTCCTACGACGCGATTTTGAACAGCAAGTCGGATCCGATTTTTGAATCAATGACGGTTTGGCCGCCGTCAATTATGGACATTGTTTTGAAGCAACTGGACTTGTCGTATTACACGGCAGCGCACGCGCCCGAAAAACTTTGCGAACTCGGACGGGCAACCGCCAAAGCTTTCGGCGTGAAAAGTCGATTTGTTCACTTTGAATTTTTCCGCTTGACGCAGGCGAAAAAAAATCTCGGCGAAGTCGGCGATTTTGTCGGGCTTGAAGTCAACATGCGCCCTGCCGGCGGCTACACGCCCGACATGATGAATTTTGCTCACTCGACGGACGTTTATCAAATTTGGGCGGACATGATTACAAGCGACGAACGCAAACTTTCCGACACCGGCGAACATTTCTGTTGTGTGTATGCCAGTCGCCGCGATTGTCACAGCTATAAAAATTCGCACGAAGAAATTTTGGCGCACTACGGCGATCAAATCGTCATGTGCGAACGAATGCCCGAAATGATGGTTCCGCAAATGGGCAACCAAATGTACACGGCGAAAGTCGCGGACATTGCGGCGGTCGAAGAATTTATCCGATTCGTTCAGGAGCGGCAATAAAAAATCGAGGTGATGTCGGTGAAAAAAATTAAGTCGGGCGCGATTCCCGATGAAGCTTTGAACTTCGCGCTTGACGAAATGCAAAAAATCTTGAGCGGCGAAGTTATCTTCGTGGCGCAAGACGGGCGATTGATGCAGGTTGAAGTTACACAGCGACGACGAGTGGCCGATTGGTCGGAAAAAATTTCTGCGTGGACTGAAGACATGCGAATAAATCTGCGCGAAAAAATTACGCGGGAATTTTCCACCTTGCTTTACGGGCGATTGGTCATTAAAATTCAAAAAGGTCGCGTCTCACAAATGGAACGTACCGTTCAAAGCCGATTCACGGGTCTGGACGGCGAAGGAATTTAAAAAGCAATTAGGAATTATTTTGGAGGTCATCACAATGGCAAAAATTTATAATCACTTTCAGGAACTCATTGGCAACACGCCGCTTTTCCGCTTGAATAATTTCGAGCGCAACAACGGCTTATCCGCGAAAATTCTTGCGAAGTTGGAATATTTCAACCCCGCCGGCTCCGTCAAAGATCGTATCGCTTGGGCGATGATTGATAAGGCCGAACGCGAAGGCAAACTCAAACCCGACAGCGTGATAATCGAGCCGACTTCGGGCAACACGGGCGTCGGACTTGCGGCGGTTGCGGCGGCGCGTGGTTACAAAATTATTATCGCAATGCCCGAAACCATGAGCATTGAGCGCAGAAAAATTCTTCAAGCTTACGGTGCGGAACTGGTTTTGACGGCGGGCAAAGACGGCATGAAAGGCGCGATTGCCAAAGCCAAAGAACTCGCCGCACAAACTCCCAACAGCTTTTTGCCGGGGCAGTTCACAAATTTGGCGAATCCCGAATGCCACAGAAACACCACCGCACACGAAATTTGGGACGCGACGGACGGCAAAGTTGATATTTTCGTTGCAGGCGTCGGCACGGGCGGAACTCTTTCGGGCGTCGGTGAATACCTCAAGTCGCAAAATCCCGCGATAAAAGTCGTTGCCGTCGAGCCGGATTCTTCCCCCGTTTTGAGCGAAGGTCACGCCGGTTCTCATAAAATTCAAGGAATCGGCGCGGGATTCGTCCCCGATACGCTCAACACGAAAATTTATGATGACGTTTTCCGCGTGACCAATGACGAGGCTTACGACACGGCTCAAGAACTTGCACGGACGGAAGGTCTGCTTGTCGGAATTTCTTCGGGCGCGTCGGCTTTCGCGGCTAAAAAAATCGCCGAAAACAATTCCGGCAAAACTATCGTCGCGCTTCTCCCCGACACCGGCGAAAGATATTTGTCGGCATTTAACTTCGGCGAAAAATAAAAATCGCATACCTTACCACTGCCAACAAAAATATCCCCGTTCAATCGAGCGGGGTCTTTTTTTATCTGCGGCAAATTTAGGGCGTGTTCACACTAAAGAATCAAAAATCAAGACGGAAAGAATAAAACCGGCAAAAACAATATCCAACTTGTCGTAACGAGTGAAAATACGCCTGAAACGCTTCAACCGCCGAAAGAATCGCTCAACCTCATTTC
>JAFWFO010000070.1 GCA_017515635.1 Selenomonadaceae bacterium | reverse complement strand
GTTGCGCAAAAGCACGTAAGGATTTTCGTCGTCGGTAAGTTTGCGGTGAAGTTCCTCCTCGAACGATTCAACCAGTTGCTTTATCGGATAAAGTTCCTCGACGAATTCGCTGTACCTGTTATAAAAAAAGCCCGTAGCCTTGTCGGTCAAGGGTTTTTCAGGTTTGCCGTGTGCTATCGTGTCGCGGACAATTTCTTCGGGCGTGCGCTTGTTCCACTCGTCGAATATCTCGCGAACTTCCAAAAGTTGATTTCGGTACATGTCGTCGGCTTCGCGCATTGCGCGTTGAAATTCTTGCGCTTCGGGTGAATTGTCGTTGGGCGCGCCGTCGATAAACCAGCCCGCAATATAAGTATTCATCTTGTCGGACGGATTTATATTCAGCTGTTGCGCGATACCTTTGCCGACTGCGGGCAAGATAGTTTCCCAATCGTAAGCGCGACTTGAGCGAATAACCTTCGCCACGTCGTCGGCAACTTCGGCGATGCCTTTGGCGAAACGTCCCGTGCGAATTCTGTAGCCGCTCAGTCGCTCCAAAAGTTTCCTCATGTGGTTGCGCGTGCGTTCGTTCTTGACGGTCGTGAACGCAGTCTTGATTTTCGTCGTGAGATTCGTGACGGTGCCCGAAAACATCAAGCCGGTTTGAATTTGCGAATCGACGCCGAAGTCTTTCACCAAGTCGTTGACAGCTTTTATGAACGTGTCGCGCTGAGCGGTCGTCATGCCGCCTTCGGGGTTTCGGAACAGCGACGCAACTTTGTCCGCCAAATATTTCAGCCACGCGACGAATCGTCCCGCCAAACTCGGATTGTCGGCGGACATTTCGCGAATCAGTTTGACGCGCTTTTGAACTTGCGCGAAGTTGTCGCATAAAATTTCGTCAACAGCTTGCTCGTCGGTCAAGTCGCGGCGGTTTGTCTCTTCGCGATAAGCGTCGAGTTGCTCGCGTGTGAAGGCGTTTTTGCCAGTGAAGTAAGTCATCAAGTCGCGGTGAAGTTCGGGATTCGCCGCCTCCAACATGTGAAATTGTTCGTGCCAAAAAGTTTTGACGGTGTCTTCGCTCGTGTTGCGGTTGAGGTAAATTTTTCCGTCGTCGACCGCGCCTTTCAAGTCGGTGTGTGCGTCCATCCAAACGACTTCGACGCCCAAACTTTTGCCGAGTTCGACCCACTTTTGTTCGCGACCGTTGAGTTCGTCAGGCTTGAGTTTCGTTGCGTTTCGGAAATGCCGCGCAAGTTCGCCGTTGCCCGCGAATTTCTTTTTGCCCGAAGAAAAAGCACCCTGTCGTTCAGAGTGCATTTTTTTCGCCATTTCGTCATAAAGTTTCAGGAAATGTTTGTGGGCGTCGCTTTTGCCGCCGCTGACGTGTCGCGATAGCCCGCGAGTGATTCGTCCACTACTGATTCTATCTCTTCCCGTGACATTTCTGGAAACAGCTTCTCCGCCAATTCGAGGCTCTCCTCTCTGTCCGTAGTTTCCATCAGTCTGTCGAACAGCTTCATTTTGGATTCGTCCGTCATTGTCAAAGCACCTCCGCGCATATTCAATCCTAACGGCAAGACGGTCTTTGTATGCCGAATTGTTTTGTACCGCGTTTTGATTGTACCAAACCAACATTTTGCGAATTGACGGCAACTTGTCTCTGGCTTCGTCGCGGGCAACGGGGTCGCTCATTTTTGACAGGTCGACGTATTCGCCGATTTCCTTTTCGACGGTCGCGCTTACCGTATTCATTATGCCTTCGGTCAAGTATTCGTCGAAAAGTCTTTGACTGATTGCGTCTTCATTATCGTCGAATCGTTGTTGATTGTCAATCGGCGAGGCGGGGCGCGACACTTCGTATTTTTCCCCGTAGAAACTAATCCACGCGTTTTTGTCATGAATTATCGGAGTTCCCGTGCCCGTGTTGAAATTCTTGATGTCGGTCTTCAAATGTTCAATCGTTCTTTCCACGCCTTGCACTTCATCAAGCGCGTCAAGTAAGTCGTCGTCGTCGATTACCTGCTCAAGTCTCACAATTTCCAAGTCAATTTTTTTGTTTTTGTTAGCATCAAGTTCGTCATAATGTTTGTCTTGATACCTTTCCAATTTGTCAAGTTTCTTCAGAGCTTCGAGTTGTTCAGCGGTTGCGTCGGATTTTAATCTTTCGAGTTCGGCTCTGGCTGTTTCCAAATTGGTTTTTGCGTCATCCAGATTTTGTTTCATCTCTTCCAGTGCGCGCTTTCTTTCGGCGGCTGTGGCACGGGCTTCGACTTCACGAGCTTCCTGTTCGCCGCCGGCATTCATGTAGTTATCACGAGCGTGTACAAAGCCGTCGTTGTAAACCTTGAGAAGTTCATTATATCTGTCGATGAGGTAATTTAAACGATGTTTGTCTTGCGAAGAAAGATTTTTTACGCGGTCGGTGTTGCTTTCAAGTTCGTTTTTCAAGTCGCGTTTTTGAGGCAATGACCACAACGGACGCGGAGGTTTGTTTTTATCGCCGCTGATTATTCCGTCGAATTCATCTTCAATTTTTACCAGTTGTTGTCTTGCTTGATTTCGTGCGTTACTTTCAGTCGTACCGCGAGCAAAGCTTTCGATTTCTTGTATCGCGTGTTGTGTTTCGTGGACGAGCACACGTTTGGAAAAGTTGATGTCTTTCAAGGACGCTTTGTTAATAGCGATTCGATTCTCGTTGGCGTTAAAGTAACCGCCTATTTTTTTTAATTTAAGAACAATGACAGGCATGTCTTTCAATTCGGGATACGCCGCGTAAAGTTTCGGGTTGTCGTAAATTTCGCCGAGGGTCGCCGTGCCGTCGCGTTTGAGTTTACTGAAGTCAATCTTATCGAGGTTGTCGGGGATTTCAAAACGCCACTTGTCATCTTTGCCTTTAATCCAGCCGGTTTTCTTAAAAATTGCGGAACGGGACTTGCCGTCGGCTTCCATGCGTTGTGCCTCTTCGAGTTTTGCAAGATTGGCAGTCAGTGCTTTTACACCCGCGAAAGAAAGTTTGACTTCGCCGCGTCGTTCGGCTTCGACGTAGCGTTGATAATCGGCTTCGTCGCGTGCGTTGTCGAAAACGGGCTTGTCGTTGACGATTCTGCCGCCGAATTGCGCAATCGTCGTCGTTGATGTGCGTTGCCCGCCGTCGCGTTGGTTTGACGTTCGATAGAGGTCGGAAAGTTTTTCGCCCGTCGCAAGTTCGGTCGTGTGAGTTTTAGCGTTGTAGCGGAAGATTTTTTCGCCGCGTTGATTGACGATGTCTTGAGCCATACGCCCGAATTCGTTTGCCATACGCTGAGCTTGTGCGCGGGTGAGCTTGCCTTGCGGATTTTGGAAATACTCGCGGAACTTGCTGAGCATATCCTGCAACCATGCAATCAAGCGTTCAATCAAGTTTTGGTCTTTGCGCCCGATGTCTTTCAAAAAGCCGGCGCGTTTCATCACGTCTTCGAGTCGGTCGGCGATAATTTCTTCGTCAATCGCTTCGTTCGTCGTTAAATCCGTGCGTTTCGTTTCTTCGAGGTAGGCTTCGCGTTGCGCTTGAGTTATGCCCGCCGCCTTGACGAGCCGCCGATAAAGTTCGGGGTTGCTGAGCTTGAGCCAATGTGCCGTTTCATGCCAGAAAACTTGCGGCAGTGCGAATTCCGAATTGACGTTGAGGAAAGTCGTGTTGCCGACGTGTGCGCCGTGAAAATCTTTATTCGGGTTGTCGTAGAAAATAACGCGTTGCCCGATGTCTTGCCCGATTCGTTGAAGAATTATCTGTTGTTCCGTGCGCGGTTCAACAATGTTGTCGCGTGACGTGTCGCCATTCCCGCGAAGGGAAGATTTTGCCGTGTTATTATTACGGAGTTTACTGGAAAGTTTGCCGCCGTCGATTGCGTCTTTAAGTTTCTTTACAAATTTTTTTGTTTCATCTAAGCCAAGTGCTCGTGCCGCTTCGGGTGTGTAGTTGTAACCGTAGTTGAATGGGTCACTTACAAAAGTCATCGGCTTGGGATTTCGCGTATGCCCGATTCGAGAGCCTTGAGTCTCGATATGCGGATTGCTCAACGTGTGTTCAATTTTATCGGTTAAGGTTTTCTTTTCAGGGTCGGTCAATTCAGTTGCCGGCTCGTAAGAGATTGTGTAACTGCGGAAACGTTGGCTCGTTCGCGTCACTCGAATAATCCCGTCGGTGGTTGTCACAGTCAAACCTGTTTTTCCTGCGGCGAATATTTCTTCGTCAGTCCAATCGTCGATATTGCTTGTTGTATCAGCCGCTTCGTTTGGAGTTTCTTTGTTCGTCCGCGAAGAAATTTTCTTTCGTCTGCCGGTTTGCACGAAAGTTTTCATCACGTCGTAAGCTTCTTCGGGCGAAAGTTTGCCTTCGTCCATTTCGGAAATGATTTTGTTTGCGGCTTTAAGTTTTTCACGGGAAATGTTTTTGGGATTTTGCGAAAATGTTCTGCTGCCAAGCCATTTCCATACCACTTCAAAAACCGCAGACCTTACAACTTTACCTTCTGCTTTGTATTGTTCGCACCCGTTGATGAGCATTTTGGAAAAGTCATCATAATCTTCAACAGTCTGGAGCCTTAATTGCATAATTCCGCGTTCAATCTCGCTGTCGACAAAATTTTTTATTTCGGGATATTTGTTGGCATCGAGAATTTTATAAGCTTTTTCTTTGGCGTCGTTGAGGATTCCGTCGATTGTATTTTTGCTTTTGGGGTGTTCCGATTTTTTTGGCGTCGGGGGTTCGCCGAGAACTTCTTGAACAAAGGCGTCGCGATCTTCAGGCGATTTGAACAGGAACGACTTACTGAACTTGCTGTATTTGCCGTTATGTTTCTTTGCGATTTGGGCGATTTGAAGATATTCATCACGTTCAACTTTGTTTTTGAGCTTCGCTTCGGCAAGTTCTTCTCCCGTCTTTGTGTGCGTGAAAGTGCCCGTTTCAAATTCCGCTTTGCCGCTATTTTGGTTGTCCGTGATAGTTTCGGCAGTCGCTTCAGTTGTTGTCGAAGTTTCTTCGCGTTCAGCAGTAACTCCTTGAGTTGACGTGGTGATTCCGTTTCGAGGCGGTTCGGCGATTATAATCGAGTCTATACTTCTTCCAAAGTGTTCATCAGACATTCTTTTTATACTTTTGAAAGAGCTACCCTCGGCTTCGCCGTTTTCCTTGATGGGCAGGAAGCGGTTGCCTTCTACAAGGTAAAAATCGTGGCGGAGTTCGTATTTATCAGTGCCAAAGTATTTTCTAGTAGCGATTTGAATTATCGACCCATTTGGCGCGTTAGTGATGGCATTTTCGCCGTTTGAACGTGAATTAAAAGTGTATTCTTTTACAGTGCCGCCATTATCTACAAGTTGCTTGGCGGGAGCAATCAATTTATCGCTAATATTGTCGGTCGTCGCTTGTGATTCTGTTTTGGTTGAAGGCGTGGCAGAAACGTTTGCACCTGACTTGAAATCCTCGGCTTGTTTTGTCACAACGTTTTTGAAAATATCTTTTGTCTTTTGTTCGGCGTCTTTTTCAGTCCAGTTGTTCTTAATTAACGCTCTGTATATTCCTCGTTGAATTTTCTTTTGCTTTTGGGGGTTGTCCCACCAACCGGGTTCCTGCGAATTATTGATTGCTTCGTCAACGGCAAGCGTCAAATTAGTATCTTTTCCAAGATAATCGTATAACGCCTGTCGTTGGGCAGTATTTCTTATTTCTGCAGGATAAGATTCGCCTTCTTCTGTTGTCGTCGAAGTTTCTTCAATGTTGGTTTTGAGCTGTGCCGAAGTCGTCTTTTTTTCTTCTATCGGCGTCGAAGTTTCCGCTTGTTCGTCGCTTTTACCTTTTTGATTAATAACTTCTATTTGCAAAGCTTTGTTTTCGATGACCTTCCTTATAAAATTATCGCGATCTGCGGCAGTTTTAAACTGATAGGCTCTTGTTATTTTTTGGGAATCGTCAAATCGTGTGTGCAATACGCCGCCAAACATCTTTAGAGGATTAGATATTCCCTTTTCTGCCCATGCGCTGAACGGGTCGATTGTTCCCAGAGGGAAATTGGAAGTTTTTATTCCGGCGATGAAAACAGTATTGCCTTGGCTTGTTTCCTCATCTTTGAAGAAAAATTCTTCGGCTTCACGCTCAATGGCTTCATTATCTTCCGCGTTTTCTTCAACGCTTTCTGTCGATTTCAATGCGGAGTCTTTTATTTTTTGGGAATTGTTTTTCTCGGCTTCTTTGAAGTTCAAATAATCAACGGCGTTTTGTCGTACTCTCGCGTTGGGATAAGAAAATACACCGCCGGCTGTTTCACCGCCGAGTTTCCTTATCGTGCGTGCAATTTCTGATGAATTATTTGCCGCTTGAACAATTTGTGCGTCCGTCCAATCTCTCCCGCCGATTTCTTCGCGTACGTCGTTGTTTAAATATTGTGTCTCGCCGTTGATGAAAATAATTTGGTTGGGTTGTTCAGCGTAATTGCGAACGGTAGCAGTTTCAATTCCGTCGCCGAAATTATTCGTGAAGTAACGGAAGGCGAATACTGCTTCCTCGAACGTCGAAAAGGTTCTGCGTGAGGCGTCACCGTTGGTTAATTTAATCACAACTTCGTTGGATTCTTGTGGTGATTTCGCTCTTTGTGACTTTATGCCCGTGATGTCCTCAAACAAATCGAAAAAGTTGTGTGCGGAATCGTCTGCTGATTCTTTCGTTGAAGTTTCCGCTTGCTCGGTCGCCGTATCCGAAGTTTTCATCACTTCGTTAATGCGGGCTTCGTTGGCGTACATTTTGGCATAATTCGCTTCGTATTCGCTCAGTACCTCATCAGAAGATTTAAAGATAGCTTCGTCAAAAATATTGTCCAGTATGCGAACTCTTTCGTAAGGAGTTGAATTGGCGAGTTGTTTTTCGCGTCTGGTGACCCATTCTTTCAAGGCGGGGTGCGTATCGGTTTTAAGATTTTTGTGCGCCAACGCCATTAATTTTTGCGTGTCAACGTCGGCGGGTCGCTCGGTAATTGTGATTGACTTCAACTTGAGATATTTATCGCCAAGTGTGGGCATGTTATTTTTCATGTTACTCGAACGTCGCAAGAAGGAG
>JAFWFO010000069.1 GCA_017515635.1 Selenomonadaceae bacterium | reverse complement strand
GTTGCGCAAAAGCACGTAAGGATTTTCGTCGTCGGTAAGTTTGCGGTGAAGTTCCTCCTCGAACGATTCAACCAGTTGCTTTATCGGATAAAGTTCCTCGACGAATTCGCTGTACCTGTTATAAAAAAAGCCCGTAGCCTTTTCGGTTAAGGGTTTCTCCGGTTTGCCGTGCGCTATCGTGTCGCGGACAATTTCTTCGGGCGTGCGCTTGTTCCACTCGTCGAATATCTCGCGAACTTCCAAAAGTTGATTGCGGTACATGTCATCGGCTTCACGCATTGCGCGTTGAAATTCTTGCGCTTCGGGTGAATTGTCGTTGGGCGCGCCGTCGATAAACCAGCCCGCAATGTAATTATTCATCTTGTCGGACGGGGTGATATTCAGTTGTTGCGCGATACCTTTGCCGACTGCGGGCAAGATAGTTTCCCAATCGTAAGCGCGGCTTGAGCGAATGACTTTTGCAACGTCGTCTGCAACTTCGGCGATACCTTTGGCGAAACGTCCCGTGCGAATTCGGTAACCGCTCAGTCGCTCCAAAAGTTTCCGCATGTGGTTGCGCGTGCGTTCGTTTTTGACGGTCGTGAAAGTGTTTTTGATTTTGTTCTTAAGCTTGTCGAATGACGAAGTGTTTTCGTTTGAACTTATGGAGCCGGAAAATCTGATGTCGTTTACACTCGCGTCAAAGCGTCGGGACAGCGGAATTATTTCGCCGTTGTCGTCGTAAGTTATCGGGGCAAGAGTTTTTCTCGCCGCGTCGTTTTGTTCGCCTGTGTAGCCCAATTCGGCAAGATTCAATTCGCCTTGCTCCCATTCCTGCGGAGCCATGTTGTTATCGGTCAAAATTTTGTCGCATTCTTCCTGAGTCAATGCACGGTTAATTTTCAAACTGCCGCTGATTGCCCACATGCCAAGTTCGGGGTGTCCGTGCGTCATAGGATTCGTCGCGTAATAATAAAAGCCGTTCTCCGGCAAATATTGAAGATCGGCTTTCTTTGTGTTCAAGCTTCCGTCTTTGTTTCGCGCTTTTGGTTGCGCCTCCGCGTCCGCCGTGTAATTTTTGTCGGCGGCAAGTTCGCATTCAAAGACGACTTGATTGTAGCGATGGATATTCGGATAAGCACTGGTCATGCCTTTTGGCGGTTTCATGCCGCCTTGTGGGAAGAACGGCAAAGTTCCAGCGTGCCAACCGGGACGATACGCCAACGCCGTGATTTTTGTTGCCTTAGTACCTTTGGGCAAAAATCCTCTATCGATTAATTCTTGTCGTATTGCTTCATTAGGTATTTCTACCGAGCCGCCTGTTTTACCGCCTTTTGTGAAGGGATTTTGCGTGCTCGGCACATATTCCAAACCATTTTTAGCCGTGAAGTGATAAGCGTCTTGAGCGTCGAGCCACACGCCCTGCGGAAGTTTTTCTGTGCCGCCGATGAAAAGCGCAGTCGGTGAGCCGTCATTTGCAACCGTGAAAACTTTGTAAACTTTGATTGATTTTTTCGGCGGAGCCGTCGTGCGAACTTTGTAAGCAACCGTTTGTTCGGGCACGGCATTTGTAAAACCTGCCGCTTCTGCCGCTTGCTGAACCATGTCTTGAAGTTTCTTTTGCGCCGCTTGACTTTGCTCGTCGGTTTTCGCGTTTCGATAATCGTCAACTGCTTTCAGATATTCTTCGTCGGTCGCGATTGTTTGTTCGCTACTGAGCCTCAAGCCAAATTGCGGGAGCGGTGCTCCGTTCGTCAACAAAATGTCTTTGCCGTTGTTTCGCGTCTTGAAAAGCTTTTTGCCGTTCGCGTCAACCATTTTATCCGACAAATCGCGGAATGCCTCCATGAATTTATCTCGCTGAGCTGTCGTCATGCCGCCTTCGGGATTTCGGAACAGCGACGTAAATTTATCAGCCAAATATTTCAGCCATGCAATAAAGCGTTCCGCCAAACTCGGATTATCTTTCGACATTTCTTTCAGTAACTTCACGCGCTTTTGTACTTGCTCAAAGTTGTCGCAAAGTATTTCCTCAATGACTTGTTCGTCGGTAAGGTCGCGGCGTTTGGTTTTTTCTCTGTAAGCGTCGAGTTGTTCTTTCGTGAATTCGTCTTTGCCCGCGAAATAGTTCAGCAGTTCTTGATGAATTTCGGGATTAACTGCCGCCAACAAATGGAATTGCTCATGCCAGAAAGTTTTTGCGGCAAGGTTGTTTGTCCGACGGTTGAGGTAAATCACGCCGTCACGAACCGCGCCTTTTAAATCGGTGTGTGCGTCTATCCAGACGACTTTAACACCCAGACTTTCGCCGAGTTCAACCCACTTGCGCTGTTGCCCGTTAAGCTCGTTTTCCGGAACTTGCGTTGCGTTTTCAAACATTCGTTCCAAATCGCCATCGCCCGCGAATTTAGTTTGCGGTTTAATTTCATTTTTAACTTCGACGTTGCCGCTTCCGCGAAGTGAAGATTTCGGAGCTTGCCGTTGTTCCTCGTTGCGAACGGTTTCGTCTTTATTGTCGTTGTCGCGAATTGAATAATTTATACCGTTCTTGTCCATGTATTCGCGGACTTCTTCGGGGAAGATGACTTCTGCCGGCGTCTTTTTTACGCCTAACAGTTCCGCCATTTTTTTATAGGCTTGTTGCGGGCTTATCCGGTCATTTTTGTTATAGCGTTCGTCGATAGCCTGCATTCGGCGGTACTTTTCGGGATTTTTATATCTTTCCGCTTGGTCGCTGCGAAAATCCAATGAGTGATTGTCATTTGAGTCTTGCCAATTCAGCATTATCCGCCGGTATGCAAGGTGACATATCGTTTCTTCATTTACATTTTCGAGACGTGTTGCGTTGCCTCGACGAATATAATCTTTTGCATCTTCGTTGCTGACTACATGTAAATCGTAATATTCGATTATTCTGGAGCCGCGTTTGCCTTTCGATGTTCGAATCGAATAAATTATCCCGCCGAAAATTTTTCCGCGTGCGGCATTGTCGGAGTTGCGTGTTGCCTCGCCAACCCAATCGTCAGCCCATTTGTCAATGTTTTGCTGAGCTTCCCCTTCGGCAGTTTTACGCGACACTGCAAATTTTTGGAGTTCAGATTTAATCGTCGTGGCAAACTTCGTCGCGCTTTGATAGTCGTTGAATTCAAATTGATTTTCTCCTGCGCCGCGTGATTTTTGAACTTGTCCGCCCGCCGCTTGTGCAAGACGAACCAAATTAGCGTCGAAGTCATTTGGTACAGTTTCGGGTGCATTGTCCAAATATACACGCACGACATAATTTGCTATGTTGCCTTTCGCACGGATGACACGTCCCGAATCGGCGTCTTCGTGCCACTTCACGTAAACTGCGGCGTTGAAAGGACGATTGCCGTCGATTTGCAGTTGCAGTTCGCCACGGTCGGTGATTTCGTTTTCGTTCTCGAACGTGTCAGGGTCTTCGTATCGCTCGTAATTGTCCCAATTCTTTTGCCACGCTTTATGTTCCGCGCTGATGATTGAATTATTCGCTGTTGAAAGTGCGGCTGCGTCTTGCGATTTCGTTTCGGGCGTAGAAGTTATTTTTTTCGTTGTATCTTTCGGAGCGACGTTATTTTTATCTTGATTATCGTTCTTGGATTCGCCGACTACTTCTTGAACGAAAGCATCGCGGTCTGTCGGTGATTTGAAAAGGAACGACTTACTGAAATTGCTGTAGTAACCGTTATGATTTTTGGCAATATCTTTGAGCTTGCTGAAGTTATCGCGCTCGATTTTGTTTTTAAGTTTCGCCTCTGCAAGATTTTCGCCCGTTTTCGTGTGCGTGAAAGTTCCCGTTTCAAAATTCACACCGCCGTTATTTTGGCTATTCGTGACAGTTTCGGCAGTTGATTCCGGCGGCATCGAAGTTTCGTCGGTCGTTGTTTGTAATTCCGTTTCGAGCGAAGTTGTGTTTTCAGTAGACGATTTTTCAATTGAAGTTTCCTCTTGCTCTGTCGCCGTGTCCGAAGTTTTTTCCGAAGTTTTTGCACGGGCTTGTTTGGCGTACATATCGGCATAAATTGCTTCGTCTTTGCTCAGCTGTTCATCGGAAGGCGTAAAAATAGCGGCGTCCAAAATTCCGTCCGACCGGCGAATTCTGTCGTAACGATTAGTTGACTCGGCGAGTGCTTTTTCGCGTCGGTCAAGCCACTCTTTCAAGGCGGGGTGCGTATCGGTTTTAAGGTTTTTGTGCGCCAACGCCATTAATTTTTGCGTGTCAACGTCGGCGGGTCGCTCGGTAATTGTGATTGACTTCAACTTGAGATATTTATCGCCAAGTGTGGGCATGTTATTTTTCATGTTACTCGAACGTCGCAAGAAGGAG
>JAFWFO010000068.1 GCA_017515635.1 Selenomonadaceae bacterium | reverse complement strand
GATTCGTTTTGCCAACTCTCACGCCGGTTTTCTCAAACTCATGGAAGCGGTCGGAAAACTCGACGCGCCGGCAGAATTCGGCATGGAAGCGACGGGACATTATTGGTTGCCGCTTTACGCTCACCTGCGTCAAGACGGTCAGATTGTCCACGTGATCAATCCTCTGCAGTCAGATGCCTTACGCAACATGTTTCTGCGTCAGACCAAGAATGACACCATCGACGCTTTAATTGTCGCTGAAGTCATTCGTTTCGGGCACTACTGCGAAACTCAAGTCGCGCCCGAAAATATTGTTGCCCTTCGCGAACTGTGCCGTCAGCGTTTCTTCGTCGTCGACATGGCTTCCGACCTCAAGCGCAAGATTATCGCTCTGCTCGACCAGATTTTTCCCGAATACGAAAAACTTTTTTCTGACACCTTCGGTAAATCTTCCGTCGAACTTTTGGCGAACTACACAACTCCCGAAGAAATGTTGTCCGTCGATTCTCAAACTCTTGCCGACTTGTTGAGCAAAGCTTCTCGCGGAAAATTCGGGCTCGACAAAGCCAACCAGATTCAACAGATTGCCAAAAATTCTTTCGGCATAATGCTTGCCTCTTCGAGTTTCTCGCTCATCATTCGACAACATCTCGAGCAGTTGAAGTCGTTTGAATCATCTATCGCCGTTTTCGACGCCGAGATTGCTCGCCTCATGGCGGGCTTCGACACCAAACTTGAGACAATTACGGGCGTCGGCACGACCCTTGCCGCCGTTATTTTCTCCGAGATTGGCGGCGACATTAATAAATTTTCCTCCGTACCTAAACTTGTCGCTTATGCCGGACTTTATCCCACGTCTCGGCAGTCGGGCGAGTCAAAAACCGAAGGACACATGTCCAAACGTGGTTCCCCTTATTTGCGCCGTGCCATTTGGCTTGCCTCCACCGTTGCCGCTTTCAAAGACCCCGCCTTAAGTCGTTTTTACGAAAAGAAACGCTCCGAAGGTAAAGACCATCTCACTGCCATCGGGCATGTTTGCCACAAGATGCTTGCTATTGTTTTCGCCGTTCTTCGTGACAATAAACCTTATGTGGCGGCTTCTACCTCTTGACTTTTTATAGCCGGTCTTTCCAAAAAGATTTGTTAATCATAGCACGTTCCGCATATAAAAGCAAAAATCACTTGAAAATTTCCGAGCGGTAATTTTTTCAGCGGGAATGTTCGGCAGTTAAATCCGCCGCGATAAATTTTACACACGAAAAAAGCCCGACAATTTCTGTCGAGCTTTTATTTTTGTCTGTGAAAAAATTTTTACACCAAACCTTGAGCGGTCATGGCCTCGGCAACTTTCTTGAAGCCGGCAATATTCGCGCCCATAACCAAATTATCGGGGTCGCCGAATTCGACGGCGTTGGCTTTGGCGTTCTTGTAAATGTTCGCCATAATGCCTTTCAAGCGTTCGTCGACTTCCTCGAAAGTCCAGCTGAGACGTTCGGAGTTCTGGCTCATTTCCAGTGCACTGACCGCGACGCCGCCCGCGTTGGCAGCTTTTGCGGGGCAGAAAAGAATTTTGTTCGCTTGGAAATATTCAATGGCCTCAAGAGTTGACGGCATGTTCGCACCTTCGCCGACGACTTTGCAACCGTTGGCAACAAGAGTTTTCGCCGCGTCAAGATCAATTTCAGACTGCGTGGCGCACGGCAAAGCAATATCGCATTTGATATTCCAGACGCCGTGACAACCTTCGTGATATTCCGCGCTGGGGTGATTTGCCGCGTATTCGGCAATGCGTCCGCGTTTAACTTCTTTGATAAGTTTGACGGCTTTAAGGTCGATACCGTGCGGGTCGTAAATGTAACCGTCCGAATCCGAACAGCTGATGACGTTTGCACCGAGTTCCTGCGCTTTTTCAATCGCGTAAGTCGCCACGTTGCCCGAACCGCTGATGACAACTTTTTTGCCGTCAAGATTGATGCCTTTGTCGTCGAGCAAGTTTTTGACGAAGTACAACAGACCGTAGCCCGTCGCTTCCGTGCGCGTCAAAGAGCCGCCGTAAGTCAAGCCTTTGCCGGTCAAAACCGCCGAATCGTAAGCGTCGCGAATGCGTTTGTACTGTCCGAAAAGATAGCCGATTTCGCGTCCGCCGACACCGATGTCGCCTGCGGGAACGTCGACGTGCGGACCGATATGCCGATAAAGTTCCGTCATAAACGACTGACAGAATTTCATGACTTCGTTATCGCTTTTGCCTTTCGGGTCGAAGTCACTGCCGCCCTTGCCGCCGCCGATGGGCAAACCCGTCAACGAATTTTTAAAGACCTGCTCGAACGCAAGGAATTTCAAAATGCTCAAGTTGACGCTGGGATGGAAACGCAAGCCGCCTTTGTAAGGACCAATCGCCGAATTCATCTGCACGCGATAGCCGCGGTTGATGTGCGTGACGTTGTTGTCGTCCTGCCACGGCACGCGGAAAATAATCACGCGCTCCGGTTCGACGATTCGTTCAAGGAGTTTTTGATCTCTATATTGAGGATATTTTTCCAAGACGGGCACAATCGTCGTGAGCACTTCTTTGACCGTGTTTTGAAATTCGATTTGGTCGGGGTCGCGCTGTTTGACGAGTTCAAGAATACTTTCGACATAGCTTTTCATATCGGACATAAAACAAACCTCCTGCTTTTTAGTACGCGGGCGATTTTATCACGACATAACTTTTTTGTATAGAAGCTTTGCCGAAATATATTGTATACTTTACGGGTTGTGTTTGCGGTTCCAATCGTCCAAAATTTTTTTCACGTCGACCAGTCGGAAAAATTCCCGCCAGGGAATGTCCGCGCTGTGCAAAACTCCGAGTCGGTTTTCGCCGTCGGGCACGGGCGTGCGCCAATCGCCGTAGCAACTCGTCAAAACTTTGTCGTAAGCTTTTGGCGCGGGAAGTTCGACCGTTTCGAACGGCAGATAAATCGTTTCGTCAAACCACTCTTTGCGAAAAGGTCGTTCACGGAGCGGCTCGCTCAACATCTTTGCAAGCATCATGTCGTAATAACCGACTTCCGAGGATTGAGCCCAAAGCGCGTAAGTGTAACGGTACAATTCCGCCAAACGTTCTTGGAACGGCAATGCGGCGATTTGTTGCAAGGTTTCAAGCTCCATGACAAGATAGCCGTCTTTTTTGGCGTGCGTCATCTCGACGACTTGGGAAATGTCCGTGACGGCCGCCATGACTTCCTGCATTGCTTTGAACGCCAAAAGACTGTTTTCGGTGCCGTCGGGAGCAATGTCTAGCGCATAAACGTCAATCCCCAAACCTTGCGGCGTGTCGTTTTCAAGTCCGTAATTCGACTCAAGGCAGGTTGTTTGGGAGTGACAAAGTTTCGTCAAGACAAAAGTTTTGTGTTTAATCTCAAAAAGTTCGCCGTTAAGTTCCTCGTCAAGCACCTTGCAAAAGTGATCGTATTCGGAACGGAGCAACATTAAATCCATGTCTTCATCCCAGGGAATGAAACCTTTGTGACGAACCGCGCCGAGTAAAGTCCCGTAACCCGCCCAATAAATTATGCCGTGCTTGCGACAAATTCTGTCAACTTCCTGCCAAATTTCCAGCTGACGATTCCAAACTTTTTTGATGTCCGACGTAACAAGCCAACCGTCTCGAATTTCGTCGCGGTGTAAATCTTTTATGAAAGCCAAACCCAAAACCTCCTCGCGAAAAATTTCGGAGATTGTATCACAGATTTTGCTTGCGTGGAAAAATTATTTCGTCGACAAAACGACAACGCCCGCAATGCACAATGCCGCGCCGAAAATTTTTCGTGCGGTAATTTGTTCGTGCCAAAAAATTCCGCCGACGACAAGCATCGCCAACGCAATTAAAATGCTCACGATTAAAGACGCCGTGGAAAGTTCGCCGCCCGTACGATAAATCATCACGAACGCCGCTTCAACGCCCGTTATCGACAAACCCATTAAAAAGCACGCCCAATTCGTTCGCGACGCTTCGACAAAAAATTTTTCGTGCGGCGTCACAAAAAACAAAATCGCGCTTGCGACAAGTGCCGTGGCGTAATTGACTGCCAAACCCATGAAGGCATTTTGTTCGGCGGGAATTGATTTGCTCGCGACGTGATATAAAACGTTTGCGGCGACGGCGACGAACATAGGCAAAAAAATCATTTCGTTCCTCCAAAAAAAAATCGGCACTTACCGGCGAACTTTCAAAGGCCTGCGGTTCGCGGGTAAATGCCTTGCGTTCGTCATCCGGCGACGGCGAACGTGCGTTTATTCGAGTAAAAATTTTTTGTGAATTATTTTTGAACGACGGTGGTCATTTCGTAGAAAATGTCGTCAAGCGAATTGTCGTTTTCGGGCGCGCCAAGCAAATCGGTCGGCAGTTGGATATAAGTTTCTT
Source organism: Selenomonadaceae bacterium (assembly GCA_017515635.1). Classification (GTDB taxonomy): domain Bacteria; phylum Bacillota; class Negativicutes; order Selenomonadales; family Selenomonadaceae; genus Quinella. Next base: position 18,307 of record JAFWFO010000068.1, on the reverse strand, counting down.
TCCTCGGGGAAATGTACGTAGTATAAGATTTCAATTCGGCGTAATAGCCCATCGCGTCGAGCAAGTCGCGTTCTTCGTCGTTGAGGACGATTTTGCCGGCAGCCGCTTCGTCGAGAACGTAACGGGAATAGACGCGCATAATGTCGGTCAGGTCAAAAGCCGCCGTGACGGTTTCCCAATCGGGTTTGTTGACTGTCCAGTTGAAAACAATATCATTGGCGCGAATTGCCGTCATCCAACGATTGAAAACTTCGCGCTGTTGATTGCGGAATTTTTCGTCGGAAATGCTTGCAAATGAAGATTCGGCGTTTTTCTCAATGGCGGCGGCAATTTTTTGACCGTCGAGCGTAACTTTCATAACGCGCATGTCGGCAGTGTCTTGGATAACTTCAACGTCTTTGACGGCGTCAAGATTGTTTCTGATCATGGAACTGTCGGTTGATTTCCAAAGCGTGGCGATACCGGCAGGCAAGCCCGGCAAAACCATGTAACTCCAGCGTCCGAGGCGTTTGACGTAAAGTTTCATCTCGTTGTTGCCTTCCTGCTGAATGAAAAACGGAATGCTGTTGTTTGTCGAATAATTTCTCTTAAGATTCGTGTATGTCCATGACAATTCGCCGCTCATCAACATGACGCCGTTTGCGTTGACTTGCGCTTTTGAATCAATGTCAAGATGGAAGTTCGGGGAAATAAGCGTAAGATCTTGGTCAACCATGCGAACGTCGGCGCGCTGTCCCAAATAAGCTTCACGGAACGCCGCCATGCCCGCAGAATCCGCGCTGACGGTTGCCGTACCGCCGAAAAAGAATGTGCCGCTGACAGCCGCAACGGCCGCGACTTTAGCGAAACGACGAAGATTCAACTTGTCAAAAAATTTCATTACATTGTCCTCCCCAAAATTTTGTTGCACCGAGCCTCTAAGACTCAACGCCGCGTCAATGATAACTTTAGCTTTTTTGATTGTCAAGAATTGTCAACGCCAAAAAGTTTTAAATGCGGCAGGAAATATGGCGCGGTTTGTTGAATTAAACACAAAATTTTTTTCGGCGCGGGCGTTGACGTGTCGAAATCAAATAAATTGATTGGTGATGAAAATGTCAGTCATAAAACTTCATACGGGTGCGAACAAAAAGCTCATCTGCCCGAAATGCGGTCGACCGTTGCGCACGGTCGCCGGCGGCTCCATTTCAGTCAAAAACGGGCGCGTAGATTTGGATGCAACTTTGCCGCGACAAATTTGCGACAACTGCGGCGTGTTTTATCGCGAGCTTTTGCATTCGGGTTACTATCACGTGCACGATTTGCCCGAAAACGAACGCCAACAAAAAAAAGCCGCCAAAGTCATTTCCACGGGCGATATTCCGCCGACGATTCTGAAGCGCGAGGCTGACGGCAAATGTCCCTGCCCGCGTTGCGGCGAACGCATGGATTTTGTCGAGGCGGGCGCGGTACAAATCGTCAACGGCAAGCCGGATTTCAGCAACACAATGGATCATTTCGTCTGCCCGGGTTGTCATTCGGTTTTCCGCAAAATTGTCGGCACGGATTATTTCCAGTGGTCGGAAAGGTAAGTTGTCAATGAAAGTTCTTATAGTGAAATTCCCGTACGTCGAGTTGTCCTTTACCGAAAAAATTTGTGAGCTTGCCGAAAAGCTTGAATACGACATTGCGGCGATTCTTTCGCTTGACCTGCAGGAACCTTGCAAGACCGTCAAAAATTATCCCGTCATTTCGTTGTTTGAATTGAAAAATGTTTCGTGGGATGTAATAATACCTGCTTGCCGTGAAGATACTGCCACCGAAATAGTTTCGAAAATGATTGAACTCGGCATCGGAGATGAAGAACAATTTAAAACTCGTTGGTGGCTCCTGAAACAGTTCATGACTCAAAAATATGCGGAAGTTCAAGACCCCGACATTCAAGCGACGCTGGAACATTGGAAGACACATTCGATGACTGTTTTCAATCAGCACATCGACACGAAAAAAGTAACAGGTCATCGTATTTTCTTTGACGATCCTTGCGGCTTGCCATACATTGGCTTTCGAACGGTCGGCGGCGATATTCGCAAAATGTTTTTCCGTGCGATTTTGTAGGTAACGAGTCTACCGGCGAAAAATTTATTGCAAATATTTTACGGGAACAGGAACCGTCTTCCCCGCACCTGTACATCAAAGGCGAACACAAAGTCAACGCAGGCGACATCATAATCGACGCGGGCGTTCAAGAAGGAAATTTCGCGCTCAAATACGTCGACATCTGTTCCAAAATATATTTGTTCGAGTGCGAACCCGATTGGATTGAAATTCTCAAGCAGACTTTCCGCGATTATCACGACAAAGTGGAAATTATCCCGAAATTTCTTTCGGACGTGACTGATGACAAAAACATCACAATCGACGACGCACTTCCCGACCTGCGCGGACAAAAAATTTTCCTCAAAATGGACATCGAAGGTGCCGAGCCGAAAGCCTTGCGCGGCGCGAAAAGAATTTTAACCAACAATCGTGTCAAAGCTTCCGTATGCGCTTATCACAATGCCGACGATTGTATTCGCATAAAAGGCATTTTCCGCAAGTACGGCTATGAAGTTTCGACGAGCGACGGTTGGATGGTTTTCGTTTGGGATCCGAATATTTTTGACACGGCAGATTTTCGCAAGGGCATTGTCTACGCCGAAAATTATTGAAACTTGCGAACGAGAAAACTAACTGGTATTATATGGCAAAAGTTGAGGAGGCTGCTCCATGAGCAAAGGAAAAAGCGGGTTTAACTGGTTCGCGTTGTTTATGTTAGTGATGATTGCGTATTTCTCCACGGTGCTCATCTCTCAGCAAGTTCATCTGTCGCACGTGAACGAAAGCCAACGCATCGCCGACAAAAGACTTGAATCCGCCAAAGCGACAAATGAACGTCTGCAAAAGGAATTGGCGGAACTGCAGAACCTCGACAACATTGAAAAACTTGCGCGTGAAGATTTGGGGCTTGCAAAGGAAGGAGAACTGCCTTATCAAGCGGCGCGATAAGTTTTAAAAAATTTTTTTCGGGAGGACAAGATTTTGGCAACGGAAGCAGGCAGCATCGTTGAAGGCAAAGTTACACGCATTACAGGTTTCGGAGCCTTCGTCGAGCTTGAAGACGGAAAAGTCGGGTTGATTCACATTTCGGAGGTTGCCGACGTTTATGTCAACGACGTGCACGATTTTTTAAGCGAGGGCGACAAAGTTCAAGTTAAAGTCGTCAGTGTCGAAGGTACCGGCAAAATTGCGCTGTCGTTGAAACAGGCCAAGCCCAAGCCGGCTCAAGAGGAAAGTCCGCCTTTCAGGCAAAACCGACGCGGCGACTTTCGCAAACCCCAAAGGCAGCTGTCGGCTTCATTTGAAGATAAGCTGTCCAAATTCCTCAAGGACAGCGACGAGAGATTGACGGATTTGAAACGGAAGACAGACTCAAAACGCGGCGGGCGCGGTTCGAGACGGTCGGACTGAACTGCCCCTTGCAATTCGGCAGGGGGTGATTTTGTCTTGTTGAAACGATTCATTGATACCTGCGCGACGACGAAAATTTTCGACGACGTGAAAAAAGTTTTAATCGCAGTGTCGGGCGGCGCGGATTCGTTAGCACTTGCCGAACTGATGATAAATTCGCGACAACGTTTCGGGCTGGAAATTTCAATCGCACATTTTGAACACGGACTGCGCGGACAAGCTTCAATCGACGACGCGGCTTTCGTGAAAAATTTTGCCGAGACACGCGGATTGAATTTCGTCGGCGGACAAGGTGACGTGAAAACTTTTGCGGCTCAACAAAAAATTTCAATCGAGACGGCGGCAAGAATTCTGCGCTACGAATTTTTAAACGACGCACGACAACGGCTGAACTGCGACGCGATTGCCACGGCTCACCACGCGGACGATCAGGCGGAAACAATTTTAATGCGACTGTTGCGCGGCGCGACTTCGGCGGGACTTTCGGCAATAAAGGCGCGAACTTTAACCGAATGCGGATTGATTCTTCGCCCGTTGCTCAATTTCCGAAAAGCCGAACTTGAAACTTTCTGCCGCGAAAAAAATTTGTCACCGCGAATTGATGCGACAAACTTTGAACTTGACGCAACGCGAAATAAAATTCGTCTGGAACTTTTGCCGACGCTTGAAAAATTTAATCCCGCGCTTGTCGAAACGCTTTGCCGCTTAGGTGAAGTTTCGGCGGATGAAGCGGAATTTATCGACGTTCAAGCCGAAAAAATTTTCCCCGTCGTTGTTCGCGACAATTCAATCGTTCGCGAAGAATTTTTAAAACTTCATCCCGCGATTCAACGCTCCGTCATAAAAAAGTTTTTCGCGCTTGTCACCGGCTCGACAAAAGATTTCGGATTCGCGCACGTCGAAGGCGTCCGAAAAGTTTTGCTTAACGGTTTGTCGGGCGTCGAATTGCCGAAAAATCTCCGCGCAGATTTGCGACGCGGAAGACTTCGTATATCAAACAATTTTTACGGAAAGGGCTGATTGCCATGAAAAGCAAAGAAGATTACATCGAACGCGTGCTGTACACCGAGGAGGAAATTGCCGCCCGCGCCAAGGAGCTCAGCGCGCAAATCAGCGAAGACTACAAAGACATTGCCAAACCGCTTTTGACCGTCGGCATTTTGAACGGCGCAGTCATGTTTTACACGGACGTTGTGCGTCGCTTGACGATTCCCGTGCAATTCGACTTCCTCATCGCTTCAAGTTACGACGCGAATTCACACACCAGCGGCAAGGTCAACATCCTCAAAAATCTCGACAACGACCCCAAAGGCCGCGACATTTTGCTTGTCGAAGACATTATCGATTCCGGCACGACGATGAATTTCCTTGTCGATTATTTCCTCGACAAAAAAGCTTCAAGCGTCAAAATTTGCACGTTGCTCAACAAACCGAGTCGCCGCAAAGTTGACGTGAAAATCGATTACTGCGGCTTTGAAATTCCCGACGAGTTCATTGTCGGCTACGGTCTCGATTTCGCGCAACACTATCGCAACTTGCCGTACTTGGGCATTTTGAAACGCAGTGTTTACGGCGGCAAATAATTCATCAACAAAGGAGCGTTTTTATTGAACAGTTTTTTGCGCAACGTCGGGTTTTATTTGCTGGTGATTTTTATCGCGATAACTGCCTACGATTACTTTTCCGTCAAGCCCGAACCGGTTGAGGAAATGAGTTATTCGCAATTCCTTCAGTTGGTTGACAAGGGCGAAGTCACGAAAGTTACTTTGGTCAGAAACACGATTCAAGCCACGAAAAAAGACGGCGGCGAGTTCACGACGACAGCACCCGACGAGCCGATTGGCGACGAAACACTTGTCGGAAAACTCGAAGCCAAAGGCGTGGAAATAATTGCGCAGAATCCCAAAGACCCGCCGTGGTGGATGACGCTCCTGTCGTCTCTGTTGCCGATAATTCTTTTGGTCGGCGCGTGGTACTTTATCATCATGCAGACGCAGGGCGGCGGCTCAAAAGTCATGTCGTTCGGCAAAAGTCGTGCAAAACTCATGGGCGGCGATAAAGTCAAAGTTACGTTCAATGACGTGGCGGGCGCGGACGAAGCCAAGGAAGAACTTCAAGAGGTCGTCGAATTCCTCAAGCAACCGAAAAAGTTCAACGATCTGGGCGCGAGAATTCCCAAAGGCGTCTTGTTGTTCGGCCCTCCGGGTACGGGCAAAACTTTGCTTGCCAAAGCCGTCGCGGGTGAAGCAGGCGTCGCGTTCTTTTCAATCAGCGGCTCGGATTTCGTTGAAATGTTTGTTGGCGTCGGCGCGTCGCGTGTTCGTGACTTGTTCGCGCAGGCGAAGAAAAATTCTCCGTGCATAATTTTCATCGACGAAATTGACGCCGTCGGTCGTCAACGCGGTGCAAATCTCGGCGGCGGGCACGATGAACGCGAACAGACGTTGAATCAGTTGCTCGTTGAAATGGACGGATTCGCGCCGAACGAAGGGATTATCATCATCGCCGCGACGAACCGCCCCGACATTCTCGATCAGGCACTTTTGAGACCCGGTCGCTTTGACAGACAAATCGTCGTCGACAAACCGGACTTGACGGGACGTATCGCGATTTTGAAAGTGCACACGAAAGGTAAACCCATTGCCAAAGATGCCGACATGGATGTTTTGGCACGTCGCACGCCCGGATTTACCGGCGCGGATTTGGCGAACCTCGTCAACGAAGCGGCACTGCTTGCGGCGCGTCGAAACAAGCACGAAATCAACATGACCGAACTTGAAGAGTCAATCGAACGCGTCATGGCAGGCCCCGAAAGAAAATCCAAAGTCATGAGCGAGGACGAAAAAAAGTTGACTGCCTACCACGAAGGCGGACACGCGCTTGTAGGTATGATGTTGAAACACGCCGACCCCGTGCACAAAGTAACGATTATTCCGCGTGGACGGGCGGGCGGTTACACGTTGATGTTGCCGAAAGAAGATCGCAGTTACGCCACGCGTTCGGAATTGCTTGACCGCTTGAAAGTTTCAATGGGCGGCCGCGTCGCCGAAGAAATTGTGCTCAACGAAATTTCGACGGGCGCATCTCAGGACATTCAGCAGGCAAGCCGAATCGTGCGCGCAATGATTATGCAATACGGCATGAGCAAAACTCTCGGCCCCGTTGCTTACGGCGGCGACCCGACGCAACAATTTTATTTCGGACAACAGCAGAAAAATTATTCCGAAGAAGTTGCGGGCGAAATCGACAAGGAAGTTCATCGCTACATGGAAGAGGCTTACGAAGCTTGCCGACAAATTCTGACTGACAATCGCGACGCGCTCGACAAAATTGCAACAGCTTTGCTCGACAAAGAAACTTTGACCGCGCAGGAACTCAAGGATATTGTTTTCGGCACGGAACCCCCGAAGCTTGAAGATCCGTTTACGAAAGACCCGCCGAGTTCGCCGCCCGTCGAAGTCGAATTGAGCAAGCCGGAAGTCGTTGAGCAACCTGCGGAACAACCGCAAGTTCCCGACAGCACGACGCCGACACCCGTTTAGAAAAAATTTTTTGAGGAATTGACCGCAGTTGAAATTTACAACGCGGTCTTATTTTTTGCGAGGAGATGAAATTTTTTGCGTCACGAATATTTGAAACTCGTTCCCGAAAATATTTCCGTCACGTTCACGGACATTCACTTTTCGCCGCGCACGGGCGAGAGTATCACCGTCCACTTGGAACGCCCGAACGAAAACGGTTTCGACATTGCCGAATATGTTTTGCCCGTGTGTTACTGCAAAAAATGCATGGGCTTTACCGAGGACGAGGAATATAAATTGCGGCGTTTCGTCGAGAAAAACAGTCCGCTTATTTGGGAAATTGCTCGCGAGGACGGTGAAATAATTGCCTACGATATTTGAACTCTACGGCTACAAAATTTTTTTCTGGTCGAACGAAAACAACGAACCGATTCACGTGCACGTTTCCAAAGGCAAACAATCGGGCGATGCGACAAAAATTTGGTTGCCGCCCGAAAGCAATCCCGTCGTTGCGCACAACAACAGCCGTATTCCGCAAAAAGATTTGACGCGGATTTTAAAGTCTGTTGCGCAAAATCGCGAAACGATAGTTACACGTTGGTATGATTATTTCGGCAGATAAATTTTTATGGAGGTATAAACTATGAGTGAAATTGTTTTGCATTACACGCGGGCGAATCACGTCGAAAATATTCATCGCGGAGATGTGGCGGCGGTAAACTGCGCGGGCGAAGTCGTTGCCTTCGTCGGAAATCCAAACTTGCCGATGTTTTGGCGTTCGGCAGCCAAACCTTTTCAAGCGTTGCCGTTCGTGAAAAATGACGGGCTGAATCGTTACGGCATAACCGACGAAGAACTTGCGCTTTTGGTCTCAAGTCACAGCGGCGAAGAAAATCACGTGGCACTTGTCCGAAATATTTTGTCGAAACTCGGTCTTGACGAATCTGTTTTGGATTGCGGCGTCGTGCGTCCGATGAGCGGCAAGGCGTTCAAAAAACTCGTTGCGGCGGGCGAAAAAGTTTTGCCCGTGCACAATCCCTGTTCCGGCAAACATTCGCAGATTATCGCCTTGGCAATGATGCTCGGCATTCCCTACACAGGTTACACGTCGCCCGACCACGAAGCGCAGAAAATTATTTTCCGTCATGTGGCAATGGCGTCGAAAATGCCCGAAGACAAACTCGAAATCGGTATCGACGGCTGCGGCGTGCCGGTGTTTTATCTGCCGATTTATAACATGTCGCTCGCTTACGCCAGACTGTCCACGCCGACGAAAGGCGATTGGGGCGAATACGAATTTGCCGCGACGAAAATTCGCGACGCAATGAGCAAATATCCGCAAGTTCTTTCCGGCACGGGCAGAATCGATTTGGCTGTCTCGGAAGTCACGAACGGCAGAATTATCGCGAAAATCGGCGCGGACGCGGTTTATTGTCTTGCTGTCAAAGACGGCGACTTAGGCATTACTTTCAAAATCGAAGACGGAAGTTATGCGACGGTTACTCCAATGACTATTGCCGTGCTGAAAAAATTCGACTTGCTTACCAAAGACGAAGCCGCCGAACTCGATAAAAAATTCCCGCCCGTGCTGAAAAATCATCGCGGCGAAATTATCGGGACGATTGAAGCGGTCTTTTGACGGCGATAAAGTTTCGGCTGTCGAAACGTTGCGGATAACTCTAACGGTTCCGTCGCTTTTAAAGCGATTGAATCAGTTTTTGACGGCTAATTGAAATGTTATCGCGTATATGTTAAACTTTGCGCGAGGTGATTGAATATGCGAAAGACGATTGTTGAAATGCTAAAACGCGCCGGAAATGATTTCGTTTCGGGCGAAAGCATTGCCGGTGAATTGAAAATTTCTCGTACTGCGGTCTGGAAACATATTCAAAAGCTCCGCGAAAACGGTTACGAAATTTTAAGTCGCGAACGTTGCGGCTACAAGCTCAAAGACGCGCCCGATTTATTGTTGCCCAGCGAAATTCAAATCGGATTGAACACGCAACTTGTCGGCGTCGAAATGCATTATAAACCGTCCGTTAATTCGACAAATTACGTTGCAAAAGCTCTGGCGTATCACGGCGCGAAAGACGGCACCATTGTCGTCGCAGAAGAACAAACCGGCGGCAAAGGTCGGCTCGAACGAAAATATTTTTCTCCACGCGGCAAAGGAATTTGGTTTTCCGTCATCCTTCGCCCGAATTTTTTGCCCAAAGACGCCCCGAAAGTCACGTTGATGGCAGCCGTCGCCGTCGCCGAGGCAATGAATCGTTTCAATCTCAAGCCCGAAATAAAATGGCCGAATGATATTTTGTTCGACGGACGAAAACTTGTCGGGATTTTGACCGAAATGACCGGCGAGATGGGAAAAATTTATTATATCGTTGTCGGTATCGGTATCAACGTCAATTTCAAGCGCGAAGACTTCCCGAAAGAAATTCGCGACACGGCGGCTTCGTTGTCGGAAATTAGCGGCGGCGAACTTTCCCGCGTGCAAATTTTCCGCGCCGTGCTTGAAGAATTCGACAAAATTTATCGCGAAGTCAACGCGAACGGCTTCGGCGAAGTTTTCAAACTCTGGCGCAAACACAATGTCACGCTCGGCAAAAATATCCGCGTCATTTCGGCGAGAGACGGCGAAAGTTTCGCGGGCAAAGCCGTCGATTTGAACGAAGACGGCGCACTTGTCGTCGAAACGCCCGAAGGCCGGCGAGCTGTCTACGCGGGCGACGTTTCAATCAGATAATTTTTCCACGATAAATAAATTCATCCCTCGACAAACGTCGGGGGATTTTTTAACTTGAATTTAAATGCAAATAAAATCGCGTTGACGGGCGCGGGAGCCAGCGTCAATGAAATAAGAATTTTTTTGAGTTTTAAGCCTGCGCGGAACCGTCGAAATCGACAAAAATTTTTTCAAGAGTTTCATGACGAAGCCTACGATAAAATTTCTTCGTGACTTGCAAAGGCGTTGTGGTTGTGGATTGATTCAAAGTTCTCGCATTCGACCGCGAACGCCGCCAAATTTTCCACGCGCCGTAAAGTTAAAACAGTATCACGCAAAATATCTTCGACAAATTTCGGATTGCGATAAGCCGCTTCCGTGACAAATTTTTCATCTTCGCGCTTGAGCAACGGAAAAATTTCCGCCGAGCCTTGCGCTTCAATCAGCCGCACAAATTTTTCAATCGACACGTCTGCAAGCTTGTCGGCGTTCGCGAAAGTCAATCGAACTTTGCACAGCGACCGTTGATTGTGCGCGCCGAATTCGGAAATTTCTTTGCTGCACGGACAAAGCGACGTGAACGGCACACTTAATCCCAACGTGAATTTTATTCGCCCGCCGCGTTCAAGTTCGCCGCTCCACACGCAATCCACCGCCGACAATGAACTTTTCTGCGACACGGGCGAAAGTTTTTCCGTGAAAAATTTGAACGACAAAGTTATTGCCGCGAAATCCGTCGAAAGTTTTTCCAGCGCGTCGAGTAAAATTTTTTCCACGTCGGAAATTTTCAGCGGTACTTTCGTCCGATCCGTCAAAATTTCCATAAAGCGGCTCATATGCGTCCCGCGCAGGTTATCGACAAGCGCGACCGCGAATCGAATTTGCGCGACGACCTGTTGAACGTTTTCGCCGTCCGCAATAAAAAACGGCAGGTGAACTCTCGTGATGCCTGTCTGTTGTATTTTTATGCCGCGTCCGTCGTGTCGGTTTTGTACGTCTGTCATAAAATTTGTCACCTCCGTTAAATTTTCTGCCGCTATGATACAAGATTGACGCCGAAAAGTAAAACGCGGTTGACGATTGACAAATTTTAATAAATGCTTTGTAGACGCGGCAAATTGGTTTGTGGTAAGATATGCGGCGTTTGGGAGGGATTTTATGAACAGACCACCGATACAAGGGCGCGGCAATTTCCGAGATCCTCTGCCGCCACCGGAGCCACCGCCTCCGCCGCCGCCACCGAAGAAAAAATCTTCAACGTTCCTGAAAATTTTCATCGGACTTATAATTTTTGTCATCGTCATGGCAGTCGGAATCGGTATCGGCTTCGTCACGGCGAACATTAACGCGAAGGCCGATTTATCGAAAGACATCTTGCCGCCCGCGTCGAGTCACATTTACGATTCGGCGGGGAATGAAATTGCAATCATTCACGCAACGGAAAATCGCGTGCCCGTCAAAATCGAACAAATTCCCGCGAATCTTCAAAACGCCTTTATCGCGATTGAGGACAATCGTTTTTACGAACACAAAGGCGTTGACCCACGCGGACTTTTGCGCGCCGTGTACACCAACATTGTCGCGCAAGAAATTGCTGAGGGCGGCTCCACGATAACTCAACAGCTCGCAAAAAATGCTTACCTCACGCAAGACCGAACTTACAAGCGCAAGATTCAAGAAATTTTCCTTGCGTTGCAACTCGAAAAGCAATACACCAAGCAGGAAATTCTTGAGCTGTATCTCAACCAGATTTATTTCGGGCAAGGCGCGTACGGCGTTCAGGCGGCCGCCAAAACTTATTTCGGCAAGAACGTCGAAGATTTAAATTTGGCGGAATGTGCAATGCTCGCGGGTATTCCGAAAAGCCCGAACTATTATTCGCCGTTCAACAACATCAACGCGTCAATGGCTCGCCGCAACATCGTGCTTGAGCAAATGGTTACTTACGGTTATATCAGCTACAACGAGTCTCTTGCCGCGAAAAAAACCGAAATGACTTTTGCTCCGCCCAACGTCCCCGAAAAGCACAAAGACGCAATGTATTTTATCGAATACGTTACGCAACTTTTGGTTGACCGTTACGGCGCGGATGCTGTCTATAAAGACGGCTTGAAAGTTTACACGACGATTGATATGGACATGCAACGCATGGCGGAAGAAGCCGTGTTAATGTACTTGCCGCAAGATTACACCGACGCAAACGGAATTGTTCAACCGCAAGGCTCGCTTGTCGCCATTGAACCTTCGACGGGCTACATTCGCGCAATGGTCGGCGGACGCGGCACGGATCAATTCAATCGCGCAACAATGGCGGAACGTCAACCGGGCTCCGCGTTCAAGCCGTTTGTGTTTATCGCCGCGCTTGAAAACAATTACACGCCCGATACCGTCATTGAAGACAGCCCCGTCAACATCAACGGTTGGCAACCGCAAAACGACAGCCGACGTTTCAGCGGCAACGTAACTTTGCGAACCGTCGCGACTTTTTCAATGAACGTGCCGACAGTTAAAATCGCTCAAGCTCTCGGCATGGACAAACCGATTTACTACGCGCAGGAAATGGGCATTACAACTTTTGTGCTTGACGGCGACCCGAACGATACAAATTTGGCAACGTCGCTCGGCGGCTTGACCAGAGGCGTCACCCCGCTTGAAATTGCGTCGGCTTACGGAACTTTTGCTTACGGCGGAGTTCACATGCCTCACGTCGCGATAACAAAAGTTCTCGACCGCAACGGCAATGTCATTCATGAAACTGTTCCTGAAGGCAGACAAGTCGTCAGCGCGGAAAGTGCCGCCGATTTAACCACGATGCTCGAAGATGTTATCAACAAAGGCACGGGCAAAGGCGCGAATATCGGACGACCCGCCGCCGGCAAAACCGGCACGACCAGCGAATATAAAGACGCGTGGTTTGTCGGATACACGCCCGACCTCGTCGCCGCAGTTTGGATTGGCAACGACGACAACACAAGTCTTGATGGAATTATGGGCGGCGGACTTCCCGCAACGATTTGGAGCCACTTCATGCAAAATGCGTTGCTCAATGTTCCCGTGCACGATTTTGATGATTTGGTTGTCGAACGCCGCAACATAAAAACTTCATCTGAACCGCCGCCGACGAATAACAGACGCCGCGATTATTACGAAGAAGAGCCTCAACCACGCGGACATTATGAACCGGAGCCGGAACCTGTGCGCGAACCTGCACGCCAACCCGAACCGGATTACACGCGCAAGCCCGAAGGTGTTCCCGATTACACGCCCGAACCTGAGCCGGAGCCGATTCGCGAACCTGAGCCCGTTTATCGTGAACCGGAACCGATTCGCGAACCTGAGCCCGTTTATCATGAGCCCGAACCCGTGCGCGAACCTGAGCCCGTTTATCATGAGCCGGAACCGATTCGCGAACCCGAACCCGTGATTGACAATGCGCCCTCGCCCGGCGAAGACCTCGGCAAAGGAAGAAATTAATGCTTGAAACAATTTTGCAAGACGCGGCAACGCTCGACGCCTCGGACGTTCATCTGACCGTCGGGCAGCCGCCTTTTTTTCGTGTAAGTGGCGAACTTTTTCCGCGTGGAGAAATTTTGACCGCTTCAATCGTCGAAAAATTTTTGGACGAAATTTTGTCGCCGAAACTCAAAGCCGAACTCGAAAAAAATTTGGCTGTGGACTTTTCGCACGTCGACGAAAAAATTAATCGCCGTTTCCGCGTCAACGTCTACCGTCAAAGAAAATTTCCCGCGCTTGCTTTCAGATTAATCGCCAAAGAAATTCCGTCACTCGATGCGTTGGGAGCACCGCCCGCGTTGAAAAAATTTTTTAACGCCGAACAAGGTTTGATTTTGGTCACGGGACGCACGGGCAGCGGAAAATCCACGACGCTCGCCGCATTTCTGAACGAACTTTGCAAGTTGCGCCCGTGTCACCTGTTGACGCTCGAAGACCCGATCGAATACGAATTCGCGGCGGAAAAATCTTTCGTCAGTCAACGCGAACTCGGTCAAGATTTTTTGAACTTCGCGGACGCGATACGGACGGCAATGCGCGAAATGCCCGACGTGTTGTTAATCGGCGAAATTCGCGACGCGGCGACCATGCACGCGGCACTTGAGGCCTCGGCGGCGGGCGTGTTGGTTTTGGCGACGTTGCACACGAAATCAGCGGCAGAAACGGCAATGCGCGTCGAAACAATGTTCCCGCTCGTGCAGCGCGACGCAATCCGTGACTTGTTCGCGGACGAATTCAGCGCGATAATTTCTCAACAGCTCGTTAAAACTTCACGCGGACGAACCTGCGCGGCTGAAGTTTTAATCGCCAACCCTGCGGCACGTTCGCTGATTCGTCAGGGAAAATACGTGCAACTGCCCAACGTAATGATGAGCGGACGCAATCTCGGAATGCAGACGATGGACGCGGCGTTGAAGGAATTAGGAATTAGGAATTTGGCAATCGGTCATGAAAAAATTTAAATATCGCGGCTATGACTCGAACGCACTTGAGCAACGCGGCACGCTTGAGGCGGAAAATTATTCGGAAGCCTACGCCGCCTTGAATTATCAGGGCGTCACCGTCGTCAGCTTGGAGCAAACCGAATCGAACTTCGCGCAGATTGTCGAAAATTTTTTGCTCAAATTCAAACTCGGCGGACAGTGGCGGGCAGTTTTTTTCCGCGAACTCAGCGTCATGCTCGGCGTGATGACTTTGCACGAATCGTTACAAACTTTGGCGAACGCGGCGGTTGACGAAGCGTCGAAAAAAATTTTATCGGAATTGCTTGCGGCAATCGAAGATGGCGAAACTTTTTCGGCGGCACTCAAGCGGCGTGAAATAATTTTCGGCGGCGACGCAATTCAATCGGTCGAAATCGGCGAAGCAAGCGGCAATTTGCAGGACGTGACGGCGCGATTGTCGGCGCAACTCGAACGCAACTGGGCAACCGAAAAAAAAGTTCGCGGTGCAATGTATTATCCCGTGTTCGTTTTGCTTGCGGCACTCGTGGCGACGATTGTACTTGTCAACGTGACTTTGCCCGTGTTTGAAAATTTTTTCGCGGAATTCGGCGGCGATCTTCCGCTCGTGACAATAATTTTTCTGCGAGGCGGAAAATTTTTGTCGGAACATTGGCTTTTGACGTTGTTGGGAATTTTGCTGATGTTCGCGGCCGCAGTGACTGCCGTCGTAAAAGTCGAGGCGGTGAAAGTTTTTGTCGACGAACTCAAACTCAAAACGAAACTTCTGCGCGAAGTCGAGCTGAGAAATTTTTTCGGGCGATTGAGTTTCCTGCTTGAAAGCGGCGTAACTTTGGACGAAGCATTGAGACTTTGCGCGGCGGCGACGAAAAATCTTTCCGCGAAAAAAATTTTGTCCGAAATAAAATTTGCCGTCGAACACGGCGAAAGTTTCAGCGCACTTGTCGGTAAAAAAAATTTCCCGCCGTTGTATGTCGGCTTGTTGGTGACGGGCGAAGCCGGCGGCGAACTCGTTACCATGTTGCGGCAATGCGAATCAATGGCGGATTTTGAAGTCGAAGAAATTTTGCGCTCACTGCCCGCGAAGGCCGAAATTTTCGGAACGTTGCTTGCCGGCTTAATCGTCGCGACTTTGGTATTTGCAGTCATGTTGCCGATTTTGGACATGACAAATTTGCTTTGAACGGAGGCGCACAAATGATTCACTTAAAAGACGTAACCAAAATTTACAAAAGCAACGGCGTTGTCGCGCTCGATAAAGTCAGCTTGGACATTGGGCGCGGTGAATTCGTTTTTATCGTCGGAACGTCGGGGAGCGGCAAATCTACGCTGATGAAACTTTTAATGCACGAAGAAATTGCCACGTCGGGGAAAATCGTCGTTGACGGCAAAGACGTTACAAACATCCCGCAAAAAGAAGTTCCTTACCTGCGGCGTGCGCTCGGCGTTATCTTCCAGGATTATCGCCTGCTTGAAGATAAAACCGTCTATGAAAACGTCGCTTTTGCAATGCAGGTTATCGAAGCCCCGAAAAAAATTATGCAACGTAGTGTAAACACCGTGCTTGACATTGTCGGACTGCGCGAAAAATACAAAAGTTTTCCGGCGCAACTTTCCGGCGGCGAACAACAACGCGTCGCAATCGCCCGCGCTATCGTCAACGACCCGCGAATCGTCATTGCGGACGAACCGACCGGAAATCTCGACCCCGAAACAAGTTGGGACATCATGGACATTTTTCAGCGAATCAACGCGGCGGGCACAACAATCGTCATGGCGACGCACGACAAGACAATCGTCGACCAAATGCAACGGCGCGTTATTGCAATCGAAGGCGGCAAAATCACTCGCGACGAGGCTCGCGGCGTCTATTCGGAAAATCAGCCCGATTTTTCGTCGTATGATTCGCAGTATTATTCGTTCAAGTAAAGGCTGATTCGTCATGCAGAAAGGTTTCGCGTCGCTCGAAATAATTCTTGCCGTGCTGATAATTTCGCTTTTGGCAACCGTCGCCGTCCCGAACGCCGCAAATTTTCTCGACAAAGCCGCGCTCGACTACGAACAGAAACGCCTTTACAGTGAATTGCAATTAGTCCGCACGCTCAGCCGCACCACCACGGTTTCTCCAACTGGCATGAACATGACAAACTTCTTGAATTCGCGAATTACCGTCAACAAAAGAGCTGAATTGGCAATTAATCGCTATACAAACAGTTATCAAATTTTGCGCGAAGAAAAGCCCCTTCGTGAAGCTCATTACTTTTCGAACGGCGTAAAATTTTCCGCTGAAACTGACGTGCCGACAAGAATTTCATTCGATCAATCGGGCTATTCAGACATCAACAGTAAATCGATTGTTTTAATTTCGCGGCGCGGTGTCACGTCAAAAATTATTTTCGACAGCGTCGGGCGAATTCGCGGCGAGTAACATGAAAAAAATTTTTTCCGACCAACGGGGCTTCGCGTTGCTTAACGTCATTTTGTTGACAATGATAACGTCATTCGCCGCAATGATTTTGCTCAACGCCGTCCCGCGTGCGAAAAATCCGCAGTCGACGTTGCGATTGACCGCGCTTTATGTGGCGAACGAACAATTTGCACAACTCGAAAGCATGGCGGCGGCGGGCGAATTGAACGTGGGCAGTTACTCATTCCAAGGCCTCGACAAAGATTTGACGACCGAAAACGCGGGCGCGCCGATAACTTTCAAAGTCACCACGCAGGTCACGGACGGCGGCGGAAATTTGCGAAAAGTTTCCGTCAAAGTTTCGTGGACATTCAACGCCCAAAATTTTGAACTGGCGAGCGAAAGGATGATGCGCGTTGTTGAGCCGAATTAAAAATCAAAGCGGCTTCGTGTTCGTCGAATTCGCGATTGCCCTGCCGTTGATAATTTTGCTTGTTTACGGGCTGGCGAACGTCGGCATAAAAATTTTTGAGCTGGGCAGAAATCAGTTGGCGGACTACGTGCTTGAAGAGGAGGCGCATTACCTCATGGAGCGAATCACTCATCAGGCGCGGGCGGCAAAAGGCATTGAGGCGATTAACGCGCTGAATAAGGTAAAAATTTTTTACCGCACGAGCGACGAAGGCAACACCGCATTGACAATCGACGACGTGCGCGAAACTCAATGGTTCATTACGCATCAAAAAAAAGGTTCGTCTGCTCGGAATCTTTACGCGAAACGACAGGACGACGGAGTTTATCTGAATCCGATAACCGGCGATAATTCTTTCGGCGAGACCACGCTTGTCAATCTGAAATTTTCCGAGCTGAACGAAAATGTTTTGCACATCACGCTTGAGCTGAAAAGTTTGGTCACGGATCGGACAATCAAACTTTCGACGGCAGTTTATATGTCCTCTTGCGAAGAAAAATCGGGGTTGCCTCATGAATGAACGCGGCTTTGTGACGGTCTTCGCGCTGTGTTTGATTTTGGTTATCGCGCTTATCGTCAAGGGCATTCAGGAATCCGACACGAATCACAATTACGCGGCGGCGGACTTTCAAACGGAATTCGATTTGCAAAACGCGGCGGACGGCGGCATTTACGAGGCGGCGGAACTTGTTCGCAGCGGTCAAAGAGATTTGCCCGCGAATAATGTTCCGGTTCAGTCGATCCGAAAAAATTATCAAAAAGAATTGGTGAATCGTTCGACGAAAACGGAGCGCGGGACGATTCGCGTAACGGTTTGGGGCGAGCGGCTCAAAATTCAAGGTTACAGACGTTCGTATCCGTCTTACAAAAAAAATTTGCAAGGCACGCCAAAATACGGCTATGTGCTTTTTAGCGTGGCTCAACTTGACAGTGCCCGCACGAACGGAAAAATTTATCGTCGAGCGTTCGCCTATGTCGTCGACGGAAAAGGCATGAACGATTTGGGCAGAAATGTCGAAGAACCCGTTGCGCCCGAAGACAAAGACGTTGTTCACTTCATGGAGTTACCTTTCGGCAAAGACAGATAAAAAACGAAGTCGAGGGCTTCAAAATTTTTATCCGTGAACGAAAAAAGCCCGTCTGCTGACGAGCTTTGAATTTTCGATGTGGTGCCTCAGAGCGGAATCGAACCACTGACACGGGGATTTTCAGTCCCCT
>JAFWFO010000067.1 GCA_017515635.1 Selenomonadaceae bacterium | reverse complement strand
GATGGACGATGCCCCGCCCATTTTTTACTTCAAACTTTTTATAGAAGTCGGCGGATTTTACCCCTGCTTAACTTCCAATCAGATTTTAACCAAAATCTTTACAGTTTGCAAGCGATTTTTGCGGCTTATATCCCCACGCCTGAAGGCGGGGGCTTTACGCCGCTTTTTCGGTAAACTTCGTTGCCGAAACTCGCCTCGTATGCCGTGACTTGTGTGCGTTCGTTGCCTTCGCTGTCGTAGAATTTGACTGTTTCGCTCGTTGTCGGATCTGTTATGTTCAAATCGGATACATTTAACAAACCGCCGCCGGTATTTTTGTATTTGTTTTGGACTTCCCAGTTGCCGACAATGACGTTTTTGTTGATTGTTTCTCTGAGTTTGGCGATGAATTCTTCAATGGTTTTAATCTCGGTACTGGTTTCGACTGTAACTTGATCTTTGGGGACAAGTTTCGCAATGGCGACGACTTTTGCATCCATGTTTTTAAACCAGCCCGGCAGAAAAAAATGTCTGATGTTTTCATCAAGCTTGACGACGTAATAAAATTCGCCGTTCACCTTGACCAGATTTAAATCAGGGACAACTTGACGGTCGAAATCCGAATAAAAGAGGCTCCAGCTGTCGATTATCAAACTCGCAGTTTCGTCTGCGTCCGCCTGAATGTTTTGCGTAGTGTCGATATTTTTGACGGTGTAATTTCTGGCAGTTATGTCGCCGCCGCTCCAATCAAGATCCGTAAGTTGCGTTTTTGAAATCGTCGTCGTTGTGGTGGTTGTCGTCTCTGTGGTGGTTATCGTTGTACCTTCTTCGGTCTCGGTCGTATTCGTCGTGGTTTCGGTTGAAGTCGAAGTTTCAACTCTCGGCTCGCCGTCGTCCGTAAGCCCGTTGTCTTCCGGCAAATTTTGAACAAGCACGGGCACAAGATCTTTCAGCTTCGTGGAATTGCTATTGATAATTTTTCGTGCACCGGCAAGAGCCGCCGCGTCTGCCGCGTTTTGCAGTCGCGACACGTTCAGATAATACCAGCCAAGGTCGATTCCCAGCCCGACGAACAGTAAAATTATCGGGATGAGCAGAGCAAACAAAACCAGCATTTGCCCGCGCCGTGAGAAAAAAATTTTCTGCAACGAGTTCGGAAAAAATTTCTTTATTTGCATGATTGATCACCTCACTTTTAAGTTAAATTCGACGTTAAATTTTTAATAATTTTATCAACATCCTCTAAAATTTTCAAGAAGATTAACAAAACATTTATGCCAACTTTCATGCCGCGCAGTGTCAAATAAAGTTTCGGAATGGAATTTTTCCTGCCGCGAAGAAAAAACTTGCCAACGTCAAAATTTTTGTTTACAATATGCCGCGAAGTCAAAGCAGTCGGCAATTTTTTGTTGAAATTTTTCGGGGGGCAACGCTTGTAAAAATTTTTGACCCTCTTCGCGCAGGAGGAGGACAATTTTCTTTGGACATAGCTTAGTTGAAAGAGTGGGCTCGCGTCCACTCTTTCACTTTGTTGGGAAAAATTTCGGGGGTGAGCGATTGAGCAAAATTGAAACGCAAGTGGAAAGTTTGATGTCGGAAATTTTGGCGGGCACGGATTTTGAGCTTGTCGACGTGGAATATGTTAAGGAACGCGATTGGTATCTGCGCGTGTTCGTGGACAAAGCCGGCGGCATCGATTTGGATGATTGCCAAAGTTTAAGCGAACGGCTCGGCGAAAAACTTGACGCGGCGGACATAATCAACGGCGCGTACATTTTGGAAGTTTCTTCGCCCGGCATTGACCGCATTTTAAAAAAGGACAAAGATTTTATTCGCGAGGCGGGCAAAGTCGTCGACGTGACACTTTATGCGCCGCTCAACGGTGAAAAAATTTTTGTCGGGGAGTTGGAAGGTCGCGACGAAAAATTTCTGCGGCTCAAAGACATGGAACCGTTGCCGCGTGAAAAAGTTGCGCTCGTCAGACTGCATATAGATTTCTGAAATATTTGGGAGGAAGAATTTACTTGGCAGGCAGAAGAAAGAAACAAGAACCGAATTTGCTTGACGCGCTTGAAGATTTATGCGTCGAAAAAAATATCGCGCCCGATATCCTCATCAAAGCTGTCGAAGACGCGCTCAAAGCCGCGTACAAAAAAAATTTCAATCAGGACGAGGACAGCTTTGAAGTCGAGCTTGACGGCGACAACGGAAATTTTCATGTCTACGTTTTGAAAATCCCCGTCGACACCGTCGAAGATCCCGAAACAGAAATTTCCATGGAGGACGTGGAGAAAAACCATTACATCATCGACGACGAAGACGGCTTGGTTCGCATTGAAGTCACGCCGAAAAATTTCGGGCGAATCGCCGCGCAGACCGCTAAACAAATCGTCGTGCAGAAATTGCGCGAAGCCGAACGCGGAGTTATTTACGACGAATTCAGCAATCGCGACAACGATTTAATCAAGGGCAAAGTTTTGCGCGTGGAGGACGGAAATTTAATCGTCGAAGTCGGCAAGACCGAAGCAATTTTGGTGCCCAGCGAACAGATTGCGGGCGAAGATTTTCAACCGGGCGACATGTTGCGCGCTTACATTGCCGAAGTCAAAAAGGGCGGTAAAGGTCCTCAAGTTTATTTGTCGAGAACACATCCCGCGTTTTTGCGTCGCCTTGTTGAAATGCAAGTGCCCGAAATGCAGGAAGGCATTATCGAAATTCGCGGCTTGGCTCGTGAAGCCGGTGCCCGTTCAAAACTTGCCGTCAGCTCCAAAGATGAAAACGTCGACGCGGTCGGCTCGTGTGTCGGTCAACGCGGCGTGCGAATTCAACCCGTCCTTGAAGAACTCGGCGAGGAAAAACTTGACATTGTCGAATGGAGCGCAAAACCCGGCGTCTACGTTGCCAACGCGCTCAGTCCCGCGAAAATTATCAGCGTCGCAATCAGTGACGACGATAAAAGTTGCCGCGTGGTCGTCCCCGACAATCAGTTGAGTTTGGCGATCGGCAAAGAAGGGCAGAACGCTCGACTTGCCGCGAAACTCACGGGCTGGAAAATCGACATCAAAAGTTTCAAGCAATCCAAAGATGACCCGTTGCCGCCCGATATGCACGAAGTCGACATTTCCGACGCAATGGCAGTCGTCAAGCCGCGTCAAAAGAAATCGAAACGGTGATCGTCATGTCACGCGGCAAAAGTTTCAAAGGCACGGCGACTAAACAAATCGAAATGCGCCGTTGTGTCGCCTGTCGGCAAGTCCGTCACAAGTCGGAATTGTTGCGCGTCGTGAAAACTGCGGCGGGTGAAATTTCAATCGACAACGCGACAAAAATTTTCGGGCGCGGTGCTTACGTCTGCAAGTCGGCAACCTGCGCGGCGGCTTTGAAAAAACGTCACGGCCTGGACAAAACTTTTAAAACCAAACTGCCGAGCGAACTCTACGAAAAAATCTGCGACGAGATTGGCGACGCGGTTTGAAATAATTCTTCGTAAAGGAGAACACTCGCATGTAACCAAAAATTTACCAACGGGGGTGGATCTATGTCAAAACCGATTAAGTACAGAATTTTTGACATGGCGAAAGAATTCAACCAAGATGCACAAGTCATCATCGACTTTCTGAACAAACGCAAAATCAAAGTCAAGAACCGTTTCAGCGGCGTCGAATCCGACGCTTATGAATTGGTCAAAGCGCAATTCGGGCGGCGTAAACCCGTCGAAGAGCCCAAGCCCGAACCGCCCAAAGTTGAGCCGAAAGTTGACGCCAAACCGCAACAACAGGCGAAAACTCAAAAACCTGCACCGAAAGCCGACGCAAAACCTCAACAGGGCAAACCGCAACAACAAGTTAAAGCTCAACCGCAACAGCCGAAAACTCAGCAACAGCAACCGAAAGTTCAACAACAGGCAAAACCTCAGCAACAACCGAAAAATCAGCCGCAACAACCGAAAGTTGAGCCGAAACCTGAAGTTAAACAACAGCAACCGAAAAATCAACAACAACAGCCCAAACCTCAGCAACAACAAAAAAATCAACAGCAACCGAAAAATCAGCAACAACAGCCGAAAGCTCAGCAACAGGCAAAACCTCAGCAACAACCCAAAAATCAGCCGCAACAATCAAAACCACAGCAACAGCCAAAAGTTGAACAACAGCCGAAAAATCAGCAACAATCGCAACAGGCAAAGCCTCAGCAACAACGCGACAATCGTCGGCAGGACACGCGGCAAGACCGTCCGCAGGAAAATCGCGGCGACAATCGCCAACGTGACAATCGCGGCAAGCAAGATCGTTCGCAAGAAAATCGTTCCGCGCAGGTAACGCAGGATACTCGCACCGAACGCGGAGACCGTGACAGTCGCAAAAATCGCGGCGAACGTCAGCGCGAAGACGGCGGCGGCAAAAACAATCGCAACCGCAATCGCACGAATCCCGCCAACGCAAAAGAAGCGGCGAAAAATCAGGCGGCACAATCCGGCGACAAACGCCCGCCGCGTCCCGCACGCAAAAAAAATCGTCCGGCACCCGCGCCCGTTCACAAAGCGGAAATCGCTCGCCCGACGCATATCAAAGTTGGCGAAAGTATTGCCGTCAAAGATTTGGCGAGCAAGATGAGTTGCACCGCGACGGAAGTTATCAAAAAACTTTTGTTCATGGGCTACGGCGCGACGATTAACCAAGAAATTGACTTCGACATTGCCGCACTTGTCGCCGCAGAATTCGGAGTCACTGCCGAAGAACTTCCGCCCGAAGTTGATCCGACGCTTATTCCCGAAATCGAAGACGATCCCGCGACGTTGAAAATTCGTCCGCCCGTCGTCACCGTCATGGGTCACGTCGACCACGGCAAAACTTCATTGCTCGACGTTATCAGAAAATCTTCCGTCACGTCGACCGAAGCCGGCGGAATCACTCAGCATATCGGCGCGTATCAAGTCATTTGCAACGACAGAAAAATTGTTTTCCTCGACACGCCCGGGCATGAAGCTTTCACCGCAATGCGCGCACGCGGCGCACAATGCACCGACATTGCAATTCTTGTCGTGGCGGCCGATGATGGCGTCATGCCGCAGACGATTGAGGCGATTAACCACGCGAAGGCGGCGAACGTCTCGATTATCGTCGCGATAAACAAAATCGACAAACCCGGCGCAAATCCCATGCGCGTTAAGCAGGAACTTCTTGAGCACGGTTTGGTTTCGCGTGACTTCGGCGGCAATACGACAATGGTTGAAGTTTCCGCGAAAAAAAATTTGGGCATCAACGATTTGCTCGAAGAAATTTTGTTTGAAGCGGACGTTCAGGAATTCAAAGCCAATCCCAATCGCGAAGCTCGCGGCGTCATTATTGAAGCTCAGCTCGACAAAGGTCGCGGCCCCGTCGCTACGGTTTTGGTTCAAAACGGCACGTTGCGTATCGGCGATTCGATTGTCGCGGGCACCACTTACGGCAAAGTTCGCGCAATGATGAACGAACGCGGCGACAATCTCAAAAAGGCAGGTCCCAGCGTTCCCGTCGAAGTTTTGGGACTTAACGACGTTCCGGCGGCGGGCGATATTCTTGCCGCGCTCGACGAAAAACTTGCCAAGTCAATCGCCGAACACAGAATCGAACAACGCCGCAACGCGTTGATTAAATCCAAGAAAGTTTCGCTTGACGATCTGTTTAACCAGATTCAAGCGGGCGAAATTAAAGACTTGAATATCGTTATCAAAGCGGACGTTCAAGGTTCGGTTGAGGCTTTGTCCAGTGCGCTCCTGTCGCTCAACAAAAATGATGAAGTTCGCGTTAATGTCGTTCATTCGGGCGTTGGCGCGGTCACCGAAAATGATGTTATGCTTGCGTCTTCGTCGAACGCGCTGATTATCGGCTTTAACGTGCGCCCCGATGTAAACGCTCAAAAATCCGCCGCGACGGAAAATATCGACATTCGCACGTATCGCGTTATTTACGACGCAATTCACGACGTGGAAGACGCAATGAGCGGTATGCTCGCGCCCAAATACAAAGAAGTTATTCAAGGACGC
The DNA here is from genome assembly GCA_017515635.1 of Selenomonadaceae bacterium. Classification (GTDB taxonomy): domain Bacteria; phylum Bacillota; class Negativicutes; order Selenomonadales; family Selenomonadaceae; genus Quinella. The sequence continues at coordinate 30,555 of JAFWFO010000067.1, read as the reverse complement.
GTCGAGATTCGCAAGGTCATGAAATTTTCCAAAGCTTTGGTTGCCGGCTCTTACGTTTTGGACGGAAAAATTTTCAACAACAGCAAGATTCGCATTCTGCGCGACAACATTGAAATTTTCGACGGGGAAATTGATTCGCTCCGCCGTTTCAAAGACGAAGTCAAAGAAGTTGCGGCGGGCTACGAATGCGGCATTTCGATTGTCGATTATCGCGACTTCCGCGAAGGCGACATTATCGAGGCGTACAAGATGGAAGAAATTGAAACTTCCATTGAGGACGTGAACAGGGATAACTGATGGCTGACAGCTGACAGCTAATCGCTAAAAGCTAAAAGCTAAAAGCTGTCGGCTCCATTTCAAATGGAAGTGAAAAATTATGATTACCTTTTTAATCGGTTTGGCGATTTTGATTGTCGGTGCGGCTGTTTACGGCTCGTTCTGCGAACGAATTTTAAAGCCGAATTCTTCCACGAAAACTCCCGCCGTGAAATTGCGTGACGGCGTGGACTTCGTGCCGATGAACAAATGGAAATGTTGCCTGATTGAACTTTTGAACATTGCGGGCACCGGTCCCGTGCTCGGTCCGATTCAAGGCATTTTGTTCGGCCCGATAGCGTTTTTGACAATTCCAATCGGTTGCGTTATCGGCGGCGCGGTTCACGATTACATGAGCGGCATGATTTCCCTGCGCAACAACGGCGAACAAATGCCTACACTCGTCAAAAGATTTCTCGGCGGCGGCACATATAAAATTTACAATATCTTCGTTTGCTTTTTGATGCTGTTGGTCGGCACGGTTTTTATTTACACGCCGGGCGATTTGTTCGTCGCGCATATCCTTGAAGGCGACGCCTCCACATTGAGCATGGAAGTTGTCATTGTTTACGGCGTCATTTTCGTTTATTACCTGCTGGCGACGTTGCTTCCGATTGATAAAATTATCGGACGCGTTTATCCGATTTTCGGCGCGATTCTTTTGCTCAGTGCCGTCGGAATTTTCTTCGGGCTGTTCGTCAACGGCTACCCGCTTACCGAAGTTTGGGAAACGGGCGTTGCAAACGTTCATCCTTACGGCGAACATTTCATACCGATATTCTTTATTACGGTTGCTTGCGGAATAACTTCGGGCTTCCACTCCACGCAGGCGACGTTGATTGCGCGAACCGTCACTGACGAAAAGCACGGGCGACTTATCTACTACAACACGATGATTGCCGAAGGTTTTATCGCAATGAGTTGGGCGGGCGCGGCCATGGGTGCCGTAAATGCGGGCATTGCCACGAATGAAAATCTTTTCAAACAGGCTGCGGTCGTCGTCGGCATTGTTGCTGAAAGTATGCTCGGAAATGTCGGCGGCATGGTTGCGGTTTTGGGCGTCATTGTTTTGGCGATAACGTCGGGCGATACGGCGTTGCGGTCGTTGCGTATAATGCTCGGCGACGCGCTACACATTGACCAAAAGAAAAAAGTTAACGCCTTCACGCTGGCATCTGTGTTGTTCGTGATTGTCGCGTTCGTGCTTTACTACGCCAAAACCGACAAAAGCGGATTCGCTATGCTGTGGAGATATTTTTCTTGGGCGAACGAAACGATTGCAGTTTTCGCCTTCGCGATGATTTCGGTTTACATGATGAAAAATGCAATGCCGTATCTTGTCGCGCTCTTGCCGGGAACTTTTTACATGTACATTGTCGCGACGTACATTTTGCACGCGCCGATAGGTTTCGGGCTTGAATGGACGATGAGTTATGGACTTGCGGGAGTCGCTGCAATTCTTTACGCGGCGGCTATCGTCAAGTTCGGCAAATCTGTCAGTTAGTTGCGAAATTTGAGCTGAAAAATTTTCCGCAACAAAAAATCCCTCGACGTTTTGTCGGGGGAAATTTTTTTTGCCGTGATGAAATTATTTGCGTTTGGAATCCTCGAACGCTTTGCGAACTTCGGCGCGTTCTTCGTCGGTCTCGGCGTATTTTTCAATGGTTTTGCTCGCACTTTCAAGCGCGAAATTGTTTGCCTTCTTGAACTCTTTCAGCGCGGTACTGATTTCAAAACGAAATTCGCCGTTCAACGCAGAATTGTCGAGCAACGCTTCCAAAAATGCAACTTGAGCGTCGTCCTTTTTCGTGGATAATTCCGGATTTTTGTCGCTGTCGGTGTTTTTCTCGCAAGCTTCTTTTGAACTTTTGTACGCCGCGAGCAAATTTTTGTTGTCGTCGGTCAAAACGGAGCCGAAATCTTTTTCGACACGAACAATCAGCTCGTCAAGTTTTTCGCCCGCTTTGTAAGTTTCAATTCCGCCGTGAACAATGTCTTTCATGACTTTAAAAGTGTCAGCAATTTCGTCAAAAAATCCCATGATGAAAACCTCCTTTTCAGCGCGATTGTACACGAAAAATTTTCTGCGCGCAAATTTCACCACAAAATTTTATCCAAAAATAAATGTATCCTATGTTGCAGGAAATACTTTGGTTGCAACGAATACAACTGTCGCGAAAGATTTTTTTAGGAGAGGTGATCTTTATGGAGATGTTTTTGGGATTCCTCGTGCTGTTGGCGTGTTTGATTATCGGCGTGCGCCACGGCGGTATCGGGCTTGCCGTCATAAGCGGTATCGGTCTCGTAATTTACACATTCATATTCGGCTACAAGCCCGGCACGCCGCCGATTGACGTTATGTTGACGATTTTGGCAGTCGTCACGTGCGCGGGCTTCTTGCAAACTTCGGGCGGCTTGACGGTTATGCTCAAGTACGCGGAAAAATTCCTGCGTAACAACCCGAAACACGTCACGATTCTTGCGCCGCTGACCACATGGTTTTTAACGGTCTTGTGCGGCACGGGGCACGTCGTTTATACGATGTTCCCGATTATCTACGACATTGCAATTAAGCAAAACATTCGCCCCGAACGACCGATGGCGGTTGCGTCCGTCGCGTCGCAGATGGGAATTTGCGCGTCGCCGGTGTCCGTCGCAATCGTTTCAATCGTCGGCTTCATGGCAACGGCGGGGCACAATTATTCCGTCTTGCAAATTTTGGCTGTCGCAATGCCGGCAACGGGTCTCGGCGTTTTCTTCGCGGCACTGTGGAGTTACAGACGCGGCAAAGACCTTGACAAAGATGAACGTTTTCAAGAATTCATCAAAGACCCCGCGAACAAAGAATATGTTTACGGCGACAGCGAATCGCTTTTGAACAAAGAACTTCCCGCAAGTTTTTATCACGCAATGTACATTTTCTTCGCGGGAATTATCGTTATCGCGGCTTTGGGCAATTTCCCCGACTTGTTGCCGCACTTCCCGAACGCGAAAGGCGATTTGAAACCGATTTCAATGACGGCGGTTATCCAGATGGTTATGTTGCTCGTCGCCGCAACGATTTTGTTTGTCTGCAAAGTCAAGGCAAAAGATGTCGGCAACAGTCAAGTTTTTAAATCCGGTATCGTCGCGCTCGTTTCGGTTTACGGCGTCGCTTGGATGGCAAATACCTGCTTCGGCGCGCACATGGCATTTTTGAAAGAATTCCTCGGCAACGCTGTCGCGGAATATCCGTGGGCGTTCGCAATTATCGCGTTCCTCACGTCCAAACTCGTCAACTCTCAAGCGGCGGCTATCGCTATCGTCTTCCCGATGGCGTTGAGCGTCGGCATGGATCCCGTTATCATAATGTCGTTTATCAGCGCGTGTTACGGTTACTTCTTCCTGCCGACTTATCCGTCAGACTTGGCTTGTATCGGCTTCGACCGTTCGGGCACGACGCGTATCGGCAAATACATTTTGAATCATTCGTTCATGATTCCTGGTTTAATCGGCGTCATAAGCGGTTGCTGTGTCGGCTTCGTCATGGCGCACATTGTCTTGTAAAAAATTTTTTCGGCAACAAAAAATCCCCGTTCGTGTGAGCGGGGAAATTTTTTTTATCGAGTTGAATTTATTTCGCGGCGAACTTCAAAACGCGTTCGGGCATTTCGTCTTTGTCGCAAACGTCTTCATGCAAAATTTTCGCGGTCGACAGCGCGGCAAGATTTTTCGGAATCTTAACGTTCGTCAAGCGGTTGAGCAAATCAAGTTGCTTGAGGTCGTCGACGCCGTCGGTTGATTCGCCGATAGCCTGCAAAACCGCGTTCGTGAATTTGTACGGGCTGGCAGTCGAGGCACTCAGCACGGGTATTAAATCTTTCGTCTTGCCGCGATATTTGTTCAAGGCGGCGACGGCAACTGCGCTGTGCGTGTCCATGACGTATCCGAACGAATCGCGAATTCGACGAATGAAATCGAGCGTTTCTTCCTCCGTGACAACTTCCGCGTGAAAAATTTTGTCGAGCTTGTCTTTCAACTTGCGGTCGATTTTGTATTTGCCGAGCGTTGAAAGTTCGCTCATGTAACGGGCGACTTGCTTAAAGTCTCCGTTTGTTTCGTGGTACAAAAGCCTCTCCAAGTTGCTGGAAATCAAAATATCCATTGACGGCGTGATTGTCTTGAAAAATTTTCTGTTGCGGTTGTAAACGCCCGTTCTGAAAAATTCCGTCAAGACATCATTTTTATTCGACGCGCAGATTAATTTTTTGACGGGCAAGCCCATGCGCATCGCGTAGTAAGCGGCAAGAATGTTTCCGAAATTTCCCGTGGGCACGCTGACATTAATTTTGTCGCCGAGCTTGATTTGTTTCGACTTAATCAGTTCAACGTAGCCCGCGAAGTAATAGACGATTTGCGGGACGAGCCGACCCCAGTTGATTGAATTCGCGCTGGAAAGTTTGACGCCGACTTTATCGAGTTCGTCACGAATTTTTTCGTCGCCGAAAATTTTCTTGACGCCGTTTTGACAGTCGTCGAAATTCCCGCGAACGGCCGTGACGTTGACATTGTCGCCGACTTGCGTGACCATTTGCAATCGCTGAATTTTGCTGACACCGCCGTCGGGATAAAACACCATGACTTTTGTTTGAGGCACGTCCGCGAAGCCCGCCAACGCCGCCTTGCCCGTGTCGCCCGAAGTTGCAACCAGAATCAAAATTTCTTTTGTCTCGCCGACTTTTTTCAACGCCATGCGCATCAAATGCGGCAACATTTGCAACGCCACATCTTTAAACGCGGATGTCGGGCCGTGCCACAATTCCATTTCTCCGACGGGTGCGATGGGATTTTTCGGATCTTGAATCAAAATCGCAACGGGCACCCGCGACGGTATGTCGAACCAGTTGTAAGCCAATTCCGCGCACTCGCCGAGTTCGTCCGCCGTGTAGTCCGTCAAAAATTTTTCGAGTAACCATTCGGCGCGTTGTTCGTACTTTTTGCCGATGAGTTCGCCAATTTCTTCGAGCGTGACTTTGGGAATTTTTTCGGGCACGAAAAGTCCGCCGTCCTCCGCCAAGCCGCGAAGAATTGCCTCCGCCGAATTTATCGGCTCAATTTTGGAACGCGTGCTGATGTATTTCAAAAATTAAAACCTCCTTGATTGTCAATCGATTCGTGTGACGTTGAAATTGCCGACAAGTTTCACCGCCGCAATAATTTTTTCGTCAAAAACTTCGTTGTTCCTGTCCATGAAAACTTCGGTGAAATTTTTTTCGGGACGATAAACAGCGTCCGTCACGCCGCTCAAAGTTTTCAGCACGTCGACAATTAATCCCTGCTCAAAGGCGGGCGCGTCGACGTAAACAACTTTGTAGTCGAGCCGTTCGATTTTGAAAATCACGGGACGCGTGCCGTCGTTGCAACAGGCAATCATGATGTGTTCGTCGTTCGTCCAGCCGCGCATAATCGAGCCGCCCTGCAGTGCCGTGTAAACGTAGCGACTGAAACAATCCCACGCCTCGGAACAGTGCGCGCCTTTGCCCATCGTCCAGAAAGTATCTTCGTTGCCGTAACGCTCAAAAAGATATTCCGTGCCGACTTCGTAAAAAGGACACGCGCCGGAATTCGGATCTGCCAAAAATTTTTCTTGCAAATCGGGGAAAACTTTTTTGTCAATGACCGTCATCTTGCATTTGTATTGCATGTTATCGCCTCCCAAAATGAAAACAAGTTGTAATTTTTTGAAGCCGTGATATAATGACTGCGTTTAATTTTAATATCAGTTTGCTCGTTGCCAAACGGCAGGCGGTCTAATCGACAGGAGCCCCCGGAAAGGGGGTGCCGCGAATGTTTAAGATTATTGTTCGTGTCGTTATACTCACGGGAATAATCCTCTGGGCATTAACGAAAACAGCCGCCTAAGCTTTCCAGGAGCTAAAAGCGGCTAAAGTTTTTTCCGAAACACCTACATAAAACATGGGGGCTAGACCGTTTATGAGCACCGTCCTGTTCACGCAGGACGATTTTTTTGCCTTGAACGAATTATAATCGCCGCACCTGCAAAAATCAACAGCAATTTATAACTTTTTATGCTCCCGCCGCGACTTCCGCATTTCGCTTTTCAAAGAAACTGATAAAGTCATTGACCGGCATGGGTTTTGCGTTAAAAAATCCTTGACCGTAACGGCAACCGAGACGGAGCAACAAATTTTCTTCCTCGACGGTTTCAATGCCTTCACAAATTACCTTCATGCCGAGAGAATTGCCGAGTTCGATAACTTTGCCGAGGATTGTTTTCATCTTGATTGAGCTGTCCGCGCCCGTCAAAACGGATCTGTCAATTTTCAACACGTCCATCGGCAAAATGCTGAGCAGACTGAACGAAGAATATCCCGCGCCAAAATCGTCGACGGAAATTGTAAAGCCCATTTCTTTGAGGCTGTTGATAATTTTTTCGGCATTTTGTCGGCTGGATTTTTTGTCGAAATCGCCGAACATTGTTTCTGTTACTTCCAGTTCAATCAGATTGGGCGGCAATTTGTATTTCTCGACGACGGCGCGCATTTTTTCCAAGTAGCCGTCTTCGGTCATGTGCAGGCGCGACTGATTCACGGAAATCGGAACAACTTCCTTGCCCGCGTCAAGGCGTTCGCGTTGCAACTGACAAGTTTTTTCCAAAATGTAATAGTCAACTTGAATGACAAAACCGTTTTGCTCAAAAAGCGGAATGAATTTCCCCGGCGGCATAAAGCCCGTCACGGGACTTATCCAACGTACCAAAGCTTCCGCGCCGACAATTCGCCGCGTTTTAATATCGTATTTGGGCTGATACCACGCCTTGAACTCGTCATTTTTCAGCGCGTCGACCATTCGGTTTTCAATTTCGTGTTGAGTCGTCAAAGCCTCTTCCATTTTTTCATCGAAAAGTTTGACTTCGCCGCCGGAAATTTGTTGGCAGGCGGTAACTGCACGACCTATTGTCTGCTGAATGTCGAGACTTTCATCATAACTGCTGATACCGGCTTTCATGTGAATTGCGATTTTCGTATTCGCGTTGGCGGTACCCATGTAAGTGTATTTTTCGATAATTTTCGCTGCCCAATCGGAAAGTTTTTCCGCGCTCTCCGACCTGCAGAAACAAATCAAATGTCCCACGTCAATTCCTGCCGCCCTAAAAATCACAGGCTCCGAAATTTTCAAGCCGTCCGCCAACGCGTTAAATTGATTTTTGATAATCTCATGCCCGTTGTTTTTCGTCATAACGGCATTGCTCATCATGGAAAAGACGACAAAGAAAGTTTTTGCGTCGGGATTATCTTCTTTCAACTGTTCGAGGAACGGCGGGATTTTCATTTCGAGCCAAGGGACGTTCGGCAAGTTGTATCTGGAATCGGTATACGCCATGCGCTGAATAATTTCAAATTTTTTCTTGTTTATATTGCGCCTGTAGATTAACGCGCCGGTCACAACGATTAACAGCGCAAGGAAAAAAATCACTTTGAAGATGTTGTTATAGGCGAATTTTTTCAAGCTGAACGACGACGAAAGTTGTTGATGCTTGTTCAGCATATCGCGAACCCAACTTACGTCAATGTGATTAATTTCTTTGTTGAGAATGTGCCAAAGCCGCAAGTCGCCGTTCGAGCAAGTGCCCAAGCTGATTAATTCGCTGTAAGGCGAAACCGCGCCGACTTCCAAATTATAAGTTTCCGTGGCGTCAATAAGCGAATGAACGGCATCGCGGTAGACGTAAGCCACATCTGCGCGCCCGTCGTTGACTGCTTTTAAAGTCTCCTCCATTGTCGGCAGATAGACGATATTTTCTTTCGCAAAATTGGCTTCAACGAAATCGGCGGTGTAGAGCCTGTCGGTGCACGCAGCGACGATTGTTTTTTCGGGAGATTCGGGATAATGGTTCAGACGAGTGACAGGGACATAATCGCGACGAAAATAATTTTGCGTCGGATTAATGTTGTATTTTTCCGCCCAGCTGAAATCGCAAACCGTATCCGTCACGAAATCAATTTCGCCGTTTGCAATTAAATTTCTGGCTTCTTCAAACGAATGAGTTTCTACAATCTCAATTTCCATGTCCAAATCATCGGAAATTCTTTTCATTATGTCGGGAATGACGCCGACCAAATTTCCGTCGTCGTCATGATAGGCGTAAGGTTGCTGATAGGTGAAAATTGCCGTGCGAAGTTTTTTCTTTTCAGCCAAAAACTCTCGTTCGGTACGAGTCAACAGCAACGGGAAACCTTCCTTGAGGTTGTATTTTCTTTTCAGCGTGTCGCGAATGTCGGATTGAACCATCAACAGTTGATCCATTGCCCAATTCAAACGCTCCAAAAGTTCCGTTCTGTCTGCACGCACGGAGAGCCGATAATTTTGTCTGTCGAAAAGCGCGTAAGTGTGTTTGGACTTGTTATAAAACAACATGGCGTCAACATATCCGTCGACATCCCCGCGTTCGTAAGCGTCCACAATTTCTTGATAAGTTTTGTACGGCGTGAAAGTGTATTGAAAACCTTCTTCGCGAGCGACTTCGTCAAGCCCGGGCGTGTCGTAATTCGTCCTGACGCGTGCAAGATTTAGTTGGGGTTTGATTTGCTCTCTCTTGATAACCAATTCCATGGGAAAACGCCCGACGACGTGCGCGGTAGATTTTGCGTTTACCAGCCATTTATGGTCGCCGGGCACATTCGGTATAATATCAACTTCGCCGCTGTTGAGTTTGTCCAATAAATCCGTCCAATCGTCGAAGACAATATATTCAAACTCGCAGGGGATATAGTTCTTAAGAAATTCCATGTATTCATAGCCGTAGCCCACGACGTGCCCCGGTCTGTCTTCGGACATAAAACTTGTGTTGACGACGTAGCCGACTTTCAAAGTCGGGTAAGTTTTTTTCACGTCCGCAGAATTTTCTGCCACAGGGGAACTTTCTGCGCTCAAAATATTCATTGCAAAAATCATTAACGCCGACATTAAAAAGACCGTAACTTTTCGCATGATATAGCAGTTTCTCCTTAAGTTATTTTGAGTTTCCGTGTGGCATAAGAACAACCGAATTTTTATACAAGAAAATTTTTTCGGTAGAGCGAATTATAATTGCCGTGTCTGAAAAAATCAACTGTACGTCAAATGAAAAGTTCAGCGACGAAAACGACCGCGCAACAAATTACCGCGACTTTAAAAAGACTTGCGCCGAACCACGCCGACAAAATTCCCACGCCGAATGCCAACGAGCCGGAAATTTGCGATTGCGTGGCGTCGATTATCGCGGGGAAAGTCATTACCGCAAGCGTCACATACGGCACGTAATGCAGGAAAGATCGCACCGTCCGATTTTTTATTTCGCCGCGAATCAAAGTCAGCGGAAGAATTTTTATCGCCAACGTCACCGCGCTCGCGACCAAAATGTAAACGTTAATGTCGTGCGTCAATCGTCGTCACCTTCACGAATCGAAAATAAAATTGTGCGTGAGTTAATCGGATTTTTCTTCGACGGGGAATAAAATTGCCGGCAACGTGACGTTGCATCCAATTTGTTGAGCGTTTCGACTGTCAATCGGATTTTTCTTCGACGGGGAATAAAATTGCCGCCGCACCCGCAATTAAAATTGTCAACGCGATTGTCCTGTTGCCCGCAGAAATTTCGGGGAAAATTTTTTCAGCAAGAAAACTTAGCCCGAAACTTGCCACGACCGCCGCGCCGATAATTTTATCTTTGCGTGCCGGCGGAATTATCACGGCAAGAAACATTCCGTAAAGCGCGACGCTCAACGCACTGACCGCCGATTCCGAAAAGAAATTCCACGCGACAATTCCGCAAGCCGTGCCGAGCGACCAACCGGGCAGAGCCGTCAACATCGCGCCGTAATTGTAAAACGGATTCAGCCAACGTCCGCCGCGTGCTATTGCAATTCCAAAAATTTCGTCCGTCACGTCGAAGCCGACAAAAATTCTGTGGTAAAACGGCGTGTCGGGCGAAAATTTTTGACTTAAAACCGCACTCATCAAAACGTAACGGGCATTTGCGACAAGCGTCAACAGTGCAATTTCAAAATAGGGCGCGTCCGAACCGATAACCGTAAAAGCCGCGTATTCGCCCGCCGACGCGTTGTTGAGCAGACTGATAACAAAACCTTGCAACGGACTGAGCCCGACATATTTTGCGACAATGCCCAACGAAAAGCCCACGACGAAATATCCCAAACCAATCGGCGTGCCGTCGCGGAAGCCGTCCATTAACGCCTGTCGATTCTCAACCGTCATAAAAATTTTTCCCTCACTCGTCAAAGAAAATCAAGCCGTCCGATTCAAGTTGATTGCGAAGCCCGCGCATAAAAATCGGACCGGGGTCGTTTTTGTACGAACGATAGCCCGCGACGTTTTCAATGTAAAGCCCCGTGACACGCGCCGCGTCTTGCTGATAATGCCCGAAAACATATTTAATCGTCGGATATTTCGCGTGCAGATATTTTATCAAGCGAACGTTCGCGGCAAGTTGCGCGTCCGTCAAATCTTCGTTACCGTCGTAGCCGCCGACATTTTCAATGCCAATCGCGCAATGATTGTAGCCGATAATGTGGCGGGCGAAATTTGTTTCGGGCATAATCCGCCACATCGTGCCGTCGCGCCCGCAAATAAATTGTGAAGCAACATTTAACGTGCCGTCTCCGCGATCTTCGCCGTAAAAGAAATCCCTGTTTGATTCAAGCGTGCCACCTGCCGTCCAGTGCACGACGACAGCTTGAGGAACAATTTCGCGGATAACTTTTCCGTAATGTCTGAGCGTGTATTCGTCGCCCAGTTGGTTGCGGTGTATCGTCCACGGAATGAAATTGTCCAAGAACGGCATTTCTTCAGCTTGCGCGGGCGTCGCGAAAAAAATTATTGCCGCGCAGATTGTCACAAAAATTTTGTTCATAATCTCACCTCATTGAAACATATCCATGACGCGCCCGACATAATTTTGAGTTTCGGCATAGGGCGGAATTCCTCCGTAGCGTTTAACGGCGTTGGGGCCCGCGTTGTAAGCCGCGACCGCCAAAGGAACATTGCCGTCGAAAGTGTCAAGCATTTGTTTAAGGTAAATCGTGCCGCCCAAAACATTTTCGTTCACGTCGTAGGGATTGACGCCGAGAGCCTGCGCGGTTTCGGGCATTAATTGCATGACGCCGATAGCTCCGACGGGCGAAATTTCATTTTGATTCATGTCGGATTCTGCAACGGCAATGGCGCGAACAAGTTGCGGATCAACGCCGTGTTCAACTGCCGTCTGCATAATCAAATCTTCGACGGGCACAAGTTCCGCGTCATCGCCAAGATAGTCATCACGCAAAATTTTTTCGTCGGGCGTCGGTATTGTAAGTTCGGTATCGGGATATTCGACGCGCTCAATTTGCGGCGGAGTTTGTTGCGTGCGATTTTGTTTTTCGGGCGAAAGATTTTCGGGCGGCTGAACTCCCGCAGGTCTTTCTTCGACGGGCGCAGGTTGCGGCGTCTCGATTTTCTCGGCTTGTCGCAGAGATTCGGCGACTTTGGCGGAATTGACAATATCGTTGTCGTTGACGGGCTGAGTTGTCCCCGGAAGTTTTTGCGTTTCGGCAACGCCCTGCGTCGGCTGAACGGTAAAATCTGCTTGTCGTTGAATTTCGCGCTCCAATGTCGTTTGAAAGTCCGCACCGATTTGTGTCACGCCGATTTGTTTTTCAATCGCCGCGATACGTTTTTTAATCTGGTCGATTCGCCGCGTCATGTCCGTGCGTCCGACCGACTGAATATCAAAATCCATCAAAGTTCGTCACTCCTTTTGTAGGGAATAATTTAATGTCGCATGTGCAGTTGCAGACCGATTTCGTCAAGCATTTTTTGTTCCTCGAAAAGCAGTTGTTCATTGTACTCGCGGCGGCGTTTGTCTTTGAGCTGTTCAATGCTTTTCAGATACGTCATCAGTTGCATTAAAATTTTTAATTTCTGTTGCTTGTCCTGTGTCGCCTTCAAAATTACTTGTTGTTGCTCCTCGATTTGCTCGCGCTTCCAGTTGAAAAAACTGTTGTACATCATGATAACGCCGACAGTAACGGTTTTGCCTTCGCACGTGAGTTCGGCGAATTCGGCTTGACCTTCCTGCAGTTCGCGCAACAAAACTTGCAATTTGGCGCGGCATTCTTCCAAATGTCTGGACGCTTCCGCAAATTTTAATTCGGCGTCATCTTTTTTGCGTTGCGTGACTTTCAACAGCGTTTCAAGCTGGAATTTAAATTTTTTCATGGCGTTTGCTTACCGTTAATAAATTTCGCGACAAATTATTTACCGCTGATTTTAATGAGTTTCTTTTTGGTAACGTCGTAGGTGTCGACTTCAAAAATTCCTTGGCAGAGGAATTCGTTAATCGCGTCGATTTTGCTTATCGCCTCGTCGATTCGCTTGCTTGAGCCTTTGACATACGCGCCGATATGAATCAAATCTTCGGCGTCCTTGTAAACCGCCATCAACGCACGCATATTCTGCGCGGCCTGCAAATGTTCGGGCGAAACAACTTCGTTCATGACGCGGCTGACGCTTCCCAAAACGTCAATGGCGGGAAAATGATTCTGCGCGGCGATTGAACGACTTAAAACAATGTGCCCGTCCAAAATTGAACGCACGGCATCGGCTATCGGTTCGTTCATGTCGTCGCCGTCAACCAAAACCGTATAAATGCCCGTGATTGAGCCGGTGTCGGAAGTTCCCGCACGTTCCAAAAGTCGCGGCAACAATGCAAAAACACTCGGCGTGTAACCGCGTGTTGCGGGCGGCTCGCCGATAGTCAAGCCGACTTCACGTTGAGCCATTGCAAAGCGCGTCACCGAATCCATCATCAAAATAACTTTATGTCCTTTGTCGCGGAAATATTCGGCGATTGCGGTTGCAGTCATTGCGCCTTTGATTCGGACAAGCGCAGGTTGGTCACTCGTCGCCACAACGACAACCGAACGTTTCAAGCCGGCTTCGCCCAAGTCGCGTTCAATGAAGTCACGAACTTCGCGCCCGCGTTCGCCGATTAATCCGATAACGGAAATGTCCGCCTCAGTGTTGCGCGCTATCATCGACAAAAGCGTTGACTTGCCGACGCCGGAGCCTGCCATAATGCCGATACGTTGTCCGTCGCCCATTGTTATCAGCCCGTCGACTGCACGAACGCCGACATAAAGATTTTCGTGGATTCGCGGTCTCGTCAACGGCGGCGGCGGCGGCGCGTGCAACGGATATTCTTCCGTCGAAAGAATTGCTCCCAAACCGTCCATCGGGTTGCCCAAGCCGTCAAGCACTCGTCCCAAAAGTTCGTCGCCAACTTTGACTTGCAACATTTTCTGCGCGGCAACGACTTCGCAACCGGGGCCGACGCCTTGCATTTCGCCAATCGGCATAAGCATAACTTTACCTTGACGAAAACCGACGACTTCAGCGGGTATCGGTTCCGCGTTCCGAAATTTCGACGTTATATAACACAGTTCGCCGACGCTGACGGTTGGGCCTTGCGATTCGATAACCAGCCCGACAACTTGCGTGACTTTGCCCGTCAACTTAATCGGCTTGCACTCGTTGATTGCGTTTTTAAGTTTTTGCAGGTTGATGGAATTTTTTATCATGAAGCTCTCCAGTTGACGAAATTAAGTCCTTCGACGCGCCCGAAATGACGGGTATTCGCTGTGACAAGCGTGCAACCGTTGACCATTGCATTTGCCGCGATATAAAGGTCATTATCCTCGATAGTCTGCCCATTGTGTAATTTTTCATAAAGATCGGCGGCTTTTTCTGAAACATCTTCGTCGAAAGTCAACATCGTCCAATTTTTATACAGCTGAAGAAAATTTTCAAGCTTTTTAGTTGCACCGCCGATTTTAAAGCCGCGAATAACTTCGTAATAAACAATCGGACAAATGAAAATCTTATTCTTTTTAATCGTTTCGATTTGATAACGCTGAACTACATTTTCATTGCCGCGCAAAATATCAATTATGACGTTGGTGTCCAAAAGATAGCGCATTGTTATTCTCCTATCGCCGCCGCTACGGCCTCAGCTTCCTCTTTCGTAAGCAAATGCCGCATTTTGTTGAGCGTCTCAAGTTGTTTTTCAACAACGCTGTCGTCCATTTTTTCAGATTCCAACGCCGCAATGCGTTTTTTTATTTCGACAAGATCGTCTTGCATTTTGGTCAGCATGGACAAAATTTTTTCTTCATTTGACAACGTGTTCACCTCCCGCCACGGAGAACTTAATAAAATCAAAACAGGGATTAGGCACGGTTAAAGCCGCTCCCAATCCCCGTAAATTAATTTCAGTCTTTGGAAAGATCCGCGCCGTCTTTGAGCCAGCTCATCATGCCGCGAAGTTTCTTGCCGACAACTTCAATCTGATGTTCGGCGTGAATGCGACGCTGAGCAAGGAAGTTCGCACGACCCGCCGCACGATTTTCGACGAGCCAGTTGGTTGCAAAGGTTCCGTTTTGAATTTCTTCGAGCGCAGTTTTCATTGCCGCTTTGACTGCGGGCGTAACAATTTTCGGCCCCGTGGTGTAGTCGCCGTATTCCGCCGTGTCGCTGATTGAGTAGCGCATTTTCGCCATGCCGCCCTCGTACATCAAATCAACGATAAGTTTCATTTCGTGGAACGTCTCGAAATAAGCGATTTCGGGTTGATAGCCCGCCTCGACCAAAGTTTCAAAGCCGGCTTGAATCAAATGAGTGACGCCGCCGCAAAGCACGCACTGTTCGCCGAACAAATCGGTTTCGGTTTCTTCTTTGAACGTGGTTTGAATGACGCCTGCGCGGGTGCCGCCGATTCCGCGAGCGTAAGCAAGCGCGATGTCGAAGCATTTGCCCGTTGCGTCTTGTTCAATCGCGAACACGTCGGGAACGCCGCCGCCTTCGACGAAAGTTCTGCGGACAAGATGACCCGGTCCCTTAGGCGCGACCATAAAAACGTCGACATCTGCCGGCGGAACGACTTGCCGAAAATGGATATTGAACCCATGCGAAAATCCGAGAGCGGCACCGCTTTTGAGATTCGGCGCGATTTCGTTTTTATAGACGTCCGCTTGTTTCTCGTCGGGTATAAGAATCATGACGATGTCGGCGATTTTGACTGCCTCGGCAACGTTAAAGACTTCGAAGCCGTCTTTTTCGGCGATTGCTTTCGATTTCGAGCCGGGATAAAGTCCGATAACAACGCGGAGTCCGCTATCCTTCAAATTTTTCGCTTGACCGTGCCCTTGACTTCCGTACCCCAGCACTGCGATTGTTTTGCCATTGAGAATTTCCCACGCGACATCTTGATCGTAATACACTTTGGACAATTCGATTACCTCCATAAAAAAGCATTGTGGTTGAAACTCGCGACAGTTTATCACGAATTATTTTGTTCTTCAAGTTTTTTTCGCGCCCAGAATGCTTTTCGTGCGACGGCTATTTTTGCTCTGTGTTCTTCTGACAAATGTTTGCCTTTATTTTGAGAGTGTTTGCCTTTGTTGCTTGCAGCAATTTTAGCGCATGTTTCCGGAGAATGTGGCTTGTGCGGTTTTCCTTTTTTAGCTGCAGATATTTTAGCGCGTGTTTCTTCGGAGTGGTGCTTTCCGTAAAACCCGTTTTTCTCGCCGCTGAAGTCGGCATGATTGGCGGAAATTTTGGCGCGTGTTTCGTCGCTTGGATTTAAACTATTGTCGCCGCCGTCGGTTAAGTTATAGCCGTTTGGTACCTTGGTGTTAAGCTTGGCAATCCAAAAAATTTCGCGCTCGTTGAGCAGTTCGACGGGACATTCTTCGATAATTTCCGCCGTGAAATTTTCCCAACCGTATTTTGCGATAGCCGCGTCAATGCCGGGTCTTCCTCTGCTACTGTCGCGTTTGTGTTCGATAATTCGCCTGTTCAGTTTTTGCCGCGTTTGTCCGACGTAAGACTTGCCGTTGACGAGACACGTGATTTTGTAGATGACGCCCATTCGCCCCGACAGTTGCGGTTGCGCCTGTTCCGTCGATTCCGCTTGTTTCGCCTGTTCCGCTGGTTGACTTTCCACGGCGGAATTGCTATCATGTTTCATACAGAAAAACCCCTTTCGTGTTTTGAGTTGTGTTTTCGTACAACGCAATTATAGCGGAAGGGATTTTTGTTTGTCAACGGCGCAATTTAAAGCAATTAGCCGAGGCGGTCGGTTTCCTCCTTTAATCGGTTGCTTGTTAAAATATACGGCGGCGACTAAAATTTCACTTGCTATAGCCGTCGCGAATTTACGCAACTCAAGGGGGAAAATTTTCGTGAGTGTTTACGGTTATGCTCGTGTCTCGTCCAAAGATCAAAACGAATCTCGGCAGATTGATTCGCTGAAAAAATTCGGCGCAGAAAAAATTTTCGTCGACAAGTTGAGCGGCAAGAATTTCAATCGCCCGCAGTATCTGAAACTTTTGCGGCGGCTCAAGCCCGAAGACATTTTTGTCGTCAAGAGTCTCGACCGCCTCGGCAGAAATTACGCGGAAATTTTGGATCAGTGGCGCGTCATCACCAAAGACAAAGGTGCCGCGATTGTCGTCTTGGATATGCCGCTCCTCGACACGCGCAACCGAAAAGATTTTCTCGGCACGCTCATTGCCGATTTGGCTCTGCAGATTATGTCCGCCTTCGCGCAGATTGAACGCGATTTTATTCGCCAACGACAGGCTGAAGGCATCGCCGCCGCTAAAGCTCGCGGTGTCAAGTTCGGGCGACAACCCTTGCCGCGCCCCGAAAATTATCTCGAAGTCCGCGACTTGTGGCGTTCGGGCAAAATTTCTGCTCGCAAAGCTGGAAAAATTCTCGGCGTCAATCACCAAACATTTTTGAATTGGGCTCGCGCCGACGAAAATTAATCACCCGCAAAAAAATTTTAACTCCCGCGAAAACTTCACGGGAGATTTTTTTGTGTAATAAAGTAAACTTTGATTTTCACGCATTATATCAGAGCAAATTTTGCATTGCAAGCGGTTTATCAAAATTTTTCTGACAGGCGAATAAAGTTTACTTTTTTGCCAACGAAAGGAAGTGTAACGTAAATGGATTGGGGTTTTGAAGGTTCAACTCGCAAGCGCACTTGCATGTTGATAGTGACACACGCTTGTAACCTCAACTGCACATACTGCTACGAATCCCACAAGAAAAACGCCTACATGGACACGAATTTGGCGAAAGAAATTATCTTGCGCGAAGCGCAATTCGTGCACGACAGCAACCAATTTGACGAAATGGAAATTGATTTTATGGGCGGCGAACCACTCATGAATTTCCCGCTGATCAAAGAGATCGTCGAGTGGCTGGAGCAAGGCGTCATTTCCGTACCGTGGATTTGTTTTGCGACGACGAACGGCACGTTGCTCACCGACGAAATCAAAGCGTGGTTGCGCGAACACAAAACTTCAATCAACCTCGGCGCAAGCTACGACGGAACCGTCAAAATGCAATCGACCAATCGCGGCACGGACAAATACAAGCTGGACTTGGATTTTTTCCATGAACTGTGGCCTCATCAATCTTTGCACATGACAATTTCCAAAGAGACGTTGCCGACGTTGGCTGAAGGCGTTCTTGATATGCAGGAAAAGGGTTACAAAGTTGATGCGGCTTTGGCGCAGGACGTAGATTGGACAATCGAAGACGCGCAGACTTATCGCGAACAGTTGTGCATTTTGAAGGACGCTTACTTGAAAAACACCGCGCTCACTCCGTTTAACAGATTGACAGGATTCGTCGACGTTTACGATTTACCGACCGACGAAAAAGTTCAAGTGAAATGGTGCGGCGCGGGCAAATATATGGCGACTTACGACATTGACGGGCAGAAATACGGTTGCCACATGTTCACGCCTTTGGTTTGCGGCGACAAAGCTTTGCTCACGGACGCGGTTGAATGGGACGCCCCCGAATCGATGGCCGACGATTATTGCAAGACTTGCGTGTTGCGAGGTTTCTGTCCGACTTGCCCCGGCTTCAATTACAAAAATCGCGGACATCTTGCCGTTCGAGATAAACGCTGGTGTCCCGTGATTTTGGCGGAAGCAATGACCGCTTGCGAATTCCAAGTTGAACTCGTTGCCGCCATGGACAAACTCGACGAACAGTCCGCTCAACACGGTCAAGCGGCACTGCAAGCTTACGCGGTGTTGAAACATCTGGACATTGCAACGAGCCGAAGTCCTTACACGATTTAAACTGCGACAGAATTCTTATTCGGTACCGTACACGGCATCGATAAGTTTCAAGTAATTATGTTCAGCGGCACCGCGTCGTTGAGCATAAGCAAGATCGGAGGTGAAATCGCATGAAAATCAACGTTGACGCGCTTAAAGCTCTCGAACTCAAGCTTGCCGAGTACAGCAAAGCCAACGGCTCAATCGCTGAACATCGGTCTTTGAGCAACAACGACGTTTGCCATCCGGGTTGCAGGGGAACATGTCAGTCCACCTGTATTCACGGGTGCAAAACCACTCTTGCAATGTCCAGGTGACGAGCGGCAGATAATATTTTTCTCTGTTTGATGAGCAAAAAAACGGTGTGGCAACTTGACGGGTCGCCGCGCCGTTTTTTTTTGTTACGCAAGGAGGTCACCGCATGAAAATCAGTTTTACAGGCAGCGTCAACGAGGAAACTGTTCGGGCGTTCATCAACGAAATAAAAAATCTGACCGAAAAATTTCCGAACTCTACAGAGTTGACAATTTATGTGTCTTCACCCGGCGGGAACGTCGACATTGCCGTCGAGCTTTTTAATTTCTTGAAACTATTGGACTGCAAAATACGAACGGTAAATATTTCCTGCGTCAATTCTGCGGCGATTATCATTTTTGCTGCCGGTGACGAGCGAATCGCTTTGCCGTGTTCGTCGTTTTACGTTCACGCCATCACGAAAAATCTGAACGGCAATTTTACTGCCGCCGACTTGTTGCGCGAAGCAAAAGAAATGTCTGCCAATACGGATAAAGTTGCGACGATTCTCGCGCACACGAGCAATAAAAATAAATCTTACTGGAAACGCCTTATGAGCAAGGGCTGTCTGTTGACTTCGCAAAAAGCAAAGGAATTGGGTCTTGTCAATGATATATCAGAGTATAGGTAAAAAATATTTCGCGTGGTTATATCGTCACGTCGGAAAGTTCAAAGCAACTATCGTGCTGTGCATAGTGCTGAACGTCTTGACGGTGGCGTTCTCGTTGCTGTTCGTTGAAGTCACCAGAATTTTTATGGAGGCAGTCGAGCGCGGCGAAGATTTTTCATTTTCGTTGCTGATAGTTTCACTGACGACGCTCAAGTTGGGCAACATATTTTGCGAGGGATTCAAATCCTATCTGCGGGAAAAACAAACTTCGTTAATGAACAACGAGCTGTCCCTGAAATTTTTTCGGGAGTTGTTCGACGGCGGAGTCTCCTACAACGAAAGAATTCATTCGGGCGATTCGCTGAGCCGACTGACGACGGACGTGTTCAGCGTGTCAAATTGCTTGATTGGAGCCATTCCCGAATTGTTGTATGCCGTTGTTCAATTCGCGGCGACATGCGTTTATCTGGCGTGGATAGATCCCGCGTTGACGTTGGCGGTCGTGCTGATTATGTCCGTCAACATAATGTTCGGGCAATCCTACGCGAAAAAATTGTTGCCGATTTCCAGAGAAATACGAATCGCCGACAGTGAAAAGTATCAATTCATGCAGGAACATTTGCAACATCACGAGCTGATTGTCACGCTGGAAAAAACCGAGTTCATTTGGAACCGATTGAAAACACTTCAAACCAAAGTGTACGAAAAAATTTTAGCCGTTACGAAACTGAACGTCTTGGCAATGACGTTGATAGACAGCGCGTTAAATATCAGCTACATCGTCATTTTGGTTTGGGGAATTTACGGGATACAACGCGGCACTTTTACTTATGCCGAGCTGATAGTTTTTCTGCAACTGGCGGGACAAATTCAAGTTCCGTTCATGCAGTTCAATCACACCTACCCGCAACTAATTACGTCAATGGCTTCCGTCGAACGGCTGATGGATTTTGAAAACCTGCCGAAGGAAGATAACTCAAACGCCATTAAATTTTCGGTTCCGGTCGGCATTGAGTTTTCCAATGTAAATTTTCGCTACAAGGATGATTCTCGTTGGATATACCGCGACTTCAATCACAACTTTGCGCCCGGCAGTGTCACGGCGGTTGTCGGCGAAACGGGAGCCGGTAAAAGTACGCTGTTGCGCATGTTCCTTGCCACGTTGACGCCCAATTCCGGCAGTGTTTCGTTTTACGGAAACGATAACGGCACGATAAAAAAATTTGCGGCAAGTCCGCAGACACGAGTAAATTGCGTTTACGTTCCGCAGGGCAACAGTTTAATCAGCGGCACAATTCGTTACAATCTGCTTTTGGGCAAAACCGACGCCACTGATGATGAAATGCGCGAGGCACTTTATGCGGCGGCAGCGGACTTCGTTATTAAAGATTTTCCCGACGGCTTGGACACGACGATAGGCGAAGGCGGTCTCGGTATCAGCGAAGGACAAGCTCAACGAATTGCCATTGCACGGAGTTTTTTTCGTCCCGGCAAAGTTATTCTAATGGACGAGCCAACATCCGCGTTGGATGCCGAAACCGAAAAAATGTTCCTGACGCGGCTGACCAATCAAGTGCACGAAAAAACAATCGTTATCGTGACGCACAAAAAAGAAGTCTGCAAATATGTTTCGGAGGTGGTAACAATTAAACTGTTGCGGGATGCGGATAATTAATTTCTTGTCGACGAAATTTTAATCGGTGACGATTGACACGCTGACAAAAAAAATCTCGTCAACAAAGTAAATCGAATCACTTTGCCGACGAGATTTTTTTAGCTTATTGAGTTTCGACGGTCATTAACCGATTTAAAATTAATTGATTCGCCGAAATTTCAGCCGAGGCGATCTGTTTGTTTGGTCAAAGCTTCCTGCCAAACTGCTTTGAGCGGCACGGAATTTTTTTCGGCAAGGCGGCGGCAATCTTCGTATTCGGGCGTAATCGAAACGATTTTGCCGTCAAACGCGCTGACTTTGCATTGAACTTCGCCGAAATTGGTCGTGACTTTCGCCATTTTTCGGACGGCCTCGACGCGCCGAGAAATTTCAATCACGCGCAGACCGATCGTCGTAGTTTCCTCAAAAATAATTTTCGTGCAAAGTTCCTGCCGCTCTCTGTCGACCAAAACGCTCAACATCTGCGCGGGACGATTTTTTTTCATGTAAATGGGCGTAGTCCACACGTCGAGCGCGCCCGCCGCAAAAAGTCTTTCGTATAACCAGCCGTAAATTTGCGGATTCATGTCGTCGATATTCGCTTCGAGTTTGAGCAGGTGACGTGTGCCCGCGCCGCCGAATTCGCCGAGATAAACGCGCAGGACGTTGGCAATATCCAAATCCCAAGTGCCCGCGCCGTAACCGATTTTTTCGCTGGCGAAGTCTTCGGGCAAATCCGCGCTGAATTCAGCAAGCGCGTTGACGATAGCGGCACCGGTCGGCGTCGTCAATTCTTTTTCCGCGCCGAAATGATACGTCTTGAAACTTTGCAACAATTCGGCAGTTGCGGGCGCAGGAACGGGCATCAAACCGTGCGCACATTTGACGAAGCCGCTGCCCGTGTTGATTCGCGAGACAAAAATTTTTTCCACGTCGAGCCAATCGAGACAGACCGCGCAACCGACAATGTCGACAATCGAATCAATCGCGCCGACTTCGTGAAAAGTGACTTCGTCGGCGGGGCGTTGGTGAACTTTGCCTTCAGCCGCCGCAATGACGCCGAAAATAGCAAGCGCACGATTTTTGACGGTCGCCGAAAGTTCCGAGGCGTCGAGAATTTTTTTTATGTCGCCGAACGTTCGATGGCTGTGATTTTTGGCGTGATCGACGCGGTGAAGTCTTCGGATATTCGTGCTCTCCGCGTCAAAATTTTTTTGCGTCTTCACGTCGACATAAATCGCGCCGATACCATTTTTGCTCACGTCGGAAATTTCCAAATCGAATTCACGCGGCAATTTGAGTTTGTCGAGTTCGGCACGCAGAAAATTTTCGGGCACGCCGAGTTGCAGGCACGCGCCCAGAAACATGTTGCCGCTGATTCCGGCCGCGCAGTCAAGATACAAAGCTTTCAAGTCAAACACTCCTTGAGTTCGCTATAAAAGTTTCACGATTAAAAACAGCCCCGCTCCGAACGGAACGAGGTCGCGAACAGATTAGCAAATTTATTATCGCTTGTCAAAAAGTGCCACTTGTTAAACCGTGCCGCACGTTGTAAATTTTAATGCATAAAATTTCGAGGAGAGTGAATTCATGACACGTAAAAAATTTTTGGCGGCAGTCTTAACGTCTTTGGCAATTTTCGTGACGCCGAACACAAGCGACGCCGCTCCAAAAGACGCGACGCCAATCACCGCCCGCGCAAATGCAAGTTGGTATGATACGCTGGATTTCAACGACGAAAGCGAAAAAGAAAATGCACTTCGCGGATTGATTGAGGCTCCCGAAGCTTTGGTGCTTTACGACGCGGACGGAAATGTCGTCTGGAACGTCAAGCAACGCGAGTACATGAAGGACGCGAAAATTCCCGACAGCGTGAATCCGAGTTTGTGGCGCAACACGCTGTACAATTCTTACGCGGGATTGTTCAAAGTCTGCGACGGAATTTATCAGGTTCGCGGTTATGATATGTCGAATATCACGTTCATCAAGACGGACAACGGCTGGATTGTTTTCGACGTGCTCATGTGCAAAGAAGACGCGCAAGCGGCAATGGCTCTTATGGAAAAACATTTCGGCAAGCTCGACATTAAAGCCGTTTTGTACAGCCACAGCCACGTTGACCATTACGGCGGCATTGAAGGCGTTATCGACAAGAAAAATATCGCAAACGAAAATTTGTCACTCGACGAACAGATTGCGTCGGGCAAGGTTGCAATTCTCGCGCCGCAAGGTTTTCTTGAACACGCCGTTTCCTAAAATGTTTACGTCGGAGTTGCGGTGGCTCGTCGCGCTCAATATCAATACGGCGTCCTGCTTGACGGCGGCGACAAAGGCTCAATGGCTATCGGAATCGGTTTGGGTCAATCGACGGGAATCACATCGCTCGTCGCGCCGACTTACGAAGTTACGCGCAACGAAACGATTTACATTGACGGGCTCGAAATAAAATTTCAGCTAACGCCCGGCACCGAAGCTCCCGCCGAAATGAATGCTTATTTCCCGAAATATCGTGCGCTGTGGCTTGCGGAAAATTGCACGGGAACGATGCACAATCTCTACACTCTGCGCGGCGCGGAAATTCGCGACTCGGCTGCCTGGTCACGCTACATTTTGGAAGCTCAACATCTTTTCGGCGACGAAACCGAAGTTGTCTTCCAAAGCCACAACTGGCCGCATTGGGGAACCGCGAACATTAAAACGTACATGGACAACACCGCCGCCGCATACAAGTTCATTCATGACCAAACGCTCCACTACATTAATCAAGGTTACACGTCAACGGAAATTGCGAACATGATTAAGTTGCCTGACGCGCTGAATAAAGTTTGGTACACGCGTCAATATTACGGAACTTTGTCGCACAATTCCAAAGCGGTTTATCAAAAATACATGGGCTGGTACGACGCCAATCCTGTCAACTTGAATTTGTTATCGCCGACGGATACCGCGAAAAAATTGGTCGAATATCTCGGCGATACGAACGCGGTTTTGAAAAAAGCTCGCGAAGATTTCAAACGCGGAGAATATCAATGGGTCGCGCAAATCACGAAAGAACTTGTCTTCGCCGATCCGAATAATCGTGCGGCTCGCGAACTTTGCGCGGACGCTCTCGAACAGCTCGGTTATCAATCGGAAAGCGGCACGTGGCGAAATTGTTACTTGATGGGCGCGTTGGAACTTCGCGAAGGCACCAAAACGCTCAACACCGGCGGCAGAGGCGTTCGCAACATGATGAGCGGAATGACCGTCGATATGGCGTTGGATTATCTTGCAATCAGCAATGACGCGCTGGAAGCTCAGGACGACGCGGCCTCAATCAATCTGCACATCACCGACACGGATGAAAAATTTTTCGTCGAACGCAAGAACGGTGTCATAATCGTGCGCAAAGACGAAACTCATCCCGAAGCCGACACGACCGTCAGCTGTAGCAAAGCGCAATTCCTCAACGTGTTTATCGCAAAAAATTTTGACACGAAAATCGGCGGCGACATGAACGTCGTCAAAAAACTTTTGGCGCACTGCAAAACTTTCCTGCCGAATTTCAATGTCGTAGAACCTTAATTCGTCACGCCAATCCCTTCGTGAAAGTCGCGGGGGGATTTTTTGTTGCGCAGAATTATTTTTGACGGTAAAATTGCCGCAGAAAATTTTTCGAGGTAGTTAAATGAATATTTGCTTGCTGATTAAAGATTTTGCCGTCGGGAAGAAATTTTTGGCGGACGGGCGACCGACAAAGAGCGGCGCGGAAATTCACGGCGAAAACCACGCGTTGCAACTAATCAAACTCGGTCACCGCGTCACAATCATGACGAAGAAAAGATTTTTCCACACGGCGGCACGCGAAAATTTCAACGGCATCGATTTAATTCGACTGCACCCGCCTTTTCGCTGGCTGGAAATTTTTTTTCGACTTTTGACGACGCACAACGACATTGACGCGTTTTACATCATCGGGACGCCGAAATTTTCCGTGTGGGCAATTTTGTTCGCGAGAATGTTTAAAAAGCCGGTGACGTTGGCATTGACGGGCAAGGCTGAAATTTTTTCTGCGGACGGTTGGCGGAACAAAATTTTTGCGACGTGCACGAATTACGTTGCCACGACGAAAGAAATTCGCGACGGATTCATTGAGCGCGGCGGCATTTCGCCCGAAAAAATTTCAATTCTTCCGCACGGCATCGACACGAAAAAATTTCCGCAATCGAACGAATCAACGCGTCACGAGCTGAAAATTTCGCACGGCGTCGACCCGAATCAAAAAGTTTTGCTTTTCTGCGCCCGAATCGTCAAAGATAAAGGCATCGACACGTTGCAGGACGTTTGGCGGATTTTGCACGAAAAATTTCCGGACGCGATTTTATTTGTCGTCGGCGGCGGGCTGAATGAACTTTTGGACGAACTGCGGGCACTTTCGGGCGAACTGGACGGCTCAATAAAAGTCATCGGCGAAGTCGACAACCCTGCGGAATTTTATCGGATGGCGGACGTGTATATTTTCCCGTCGCGTCATGAAGGTTTGCCGACATCGTTGCTTGAGGCAATGTCGAGCGGACTGCCGGCGGTGACGAGCGACATCGGCGGTTGCGAAGACGTGATTTTTAACGACGTGAACGGTTATCGCGTTTATTCGGAGGACGCGGCGGCCTTTGCGGAAAAAATTTCGATTTTGTTCACCGACGACGAACGCAGGAAAATTTTCGGCGAACGGGCGGCGAAATTGATTCGCGAGACGTGCGACTTTTCGATTGTCATGCCGAAACTTGCCGAAATTATTGCGAGGTGACGTATGGACGACAAAAAATTTTTTGAACTTGCGGACGCGTGCGGTTTTCTCGAAGTGGTTGCCGAAGCCGCGCAGGCTGAAGAGATTTTGACGGCGGGCAATTCGTTTTTCGACAAAAATTTTTTCGGCACGCGGGTTTTGATTTTGGCACCGCACCCCGACGACGAAATTAACGTTGCGGGCAACATGATTTTGAATTTGTCGGCGGCGAAGGCTGAAATTTTCGTGGCGTACTCGACGAACGGCGATTTTGAAATTTCTGCGGACGTTCGCGCTCAAGAGGCCGTTGACGCGTTGAAAATTTTGGGCGTGCCGGCTGAAAAAATAATTTTTCTCGGATACGGCGACGGGCACAAACTTTCCGACAAGCCGACGAAATCGCCCGCAGGTCACACCGAAACTTATGCGGCGAAAAATTTTGTCGACTACGCGAAAAAAACTTTCGGGCGACACAGTTCATACACGCGAAAATATTTCAAACGCGATTTGAAAGATTTACTGCTGAAACTTCGGGCGAACATAATTTTTTGCGTGGACTTTGATTCGCACCAAGACCATCGCACACTTTCGATTTTGTTCGAGGAAGTTTTGGGCGAAATTTTGTCCGAATGCCGCGATTATCGCCCCGAAGTTTATAAAAAATTTGCTTATGCGACCGCGTTCACCGCTGCGCCGGATTTTTACACGCCGAATCTTTTGGCGACGCGCAAGCCCAAAGTCGGCGAAACGGACACTTACGACTTTGACTTGATTGATCGCGCCAATTACGTTTGGGCTGACAGAATTCGCTTCCCCGTTCCCGAAACTTGCCGCAAAACCGTCTTGAAAGAAAATCCGCTTGCCGCCGCGATTTTTGCTCACAAGTCACAGCGCAACCAGTGGAATTCGCTTCGGATTTTGAATTCCGACGAAATTTTTTTCGAGCGACGCACCGACAACGAAATTTTTTCGGCGAAAGTGACGGCGACATCGGGCGACCCGAAAAAAGTTTGCGACTTCAAAATTATCGACACGGACGACGTTACCGCGACGCCCGCGCAATTCGGAAATAATTTGTGGCAACCTTCGCCGGACGACGCGGAACGGAAAATTTTTTTCGAGTGGAATGAACCTGCGCAAGTTCAAAAAATCGTGATTTACGGCAACCCGCTTGACGAGGGGCCCGCGAAAATATTTTTGAGCCTTGAACTTGCAAATAAATTTGCCGTGATTGACAAGGCGCGAATTTCTTTGGATAATGTAAAAAATTTCAGCGTCGAATTGCCGAATCACGGACGGCCGCTGACGATTGACACGGAAAAATTTTTCGTGACGCGTGCCGAAATAAAAATCGTCGACGCGGGAAAAAATTTCGGGCTGTCGGAAGTCGAATTCTTCGCGAACGCCGAGCCTCTGCGAAAAATCCCGCCGTTTATAAAACTGACCGTTGACGACAATTTTATTTATCGATATGCGGTGCCGTGGGAAGTCGAAAAAATTTCTCTGGGCTTATATCGATTCCACGTCGATTCGCCCGTAAAAATCACCGCGACGGCGGGCGACGAAAATATTTTGTCGGAAGTCGTGGCGGACGAAGAATTAATTTTAAATTTCGGCGGCGCAAGTGAAATTGTCGTTACGGCGGAAGTTGTCGGCTCAGAAATTTACGATCGGGCGATAATTCGACGCGTCGGCGATTTCGCGCAGATTCAATTAAAAATTTTGCAGTGGCTGGACAAATTACGCGTCCACAAAATCCGAAAAATTGATAATTGAGCTTTAAGGTTATAAGCTTTAAGCGGGGCGAATTTTCCTCAAAGCTTAAAGCTCAAAGCTTAAAGCTTAAACAACAGGTAACAATCATGAAAGTTTTAACGATTGACGAAAATCTTTTTATCGGCTCCGGCGGACATCAGGCGACGTATATTCACCCGATTGACCGCACGAAATGCATAAAAATTCCGCACATGCCCGACGACGGCGACGTTCGCAAGGAAATGCGTTATCGGCGAATGTGCGCGTCGAAACTCGAAAAATCGCGGCTCGTGACAGAATATTTCGGGACGGTCGAAACAAATTTGGGTCTTGGCTACGTCTTTGAACGCGTGCTTGATTACAACGGAAAAACTTCCCGCGACATGAAAAATTTTCTGCCGAAAACTTGTCCCGACACGGAAACGCTCCAAAGAATTTGGACGATTTTGCTGACGTTCAAATCTGATTTTCTGCGCGAAAACATTGCGATAGTCGACACGGACATAGAAAATTTTATGGTGCAGGAACCGTCGCCGGGCGTTTACCGCGTGCGAATCGTCGACAACATCGGCACACCGGTTTTAATTCCGCTGGTTTATTGGTTTGACTTCGCGGCGGCGTGGAAGGCGAAACGTTATTGGAACCGAATTGCGGAGTGGCTTGCGGAAAATTATCCAGAAATAATTCCGCCCGAACTGGCCTCTCAACTTCAAGCTAAGTGACGTTGCGGCTGTCGAAGCGTCGCGGGACACACCAACTGTTCCACCGCTTTTAAAGCGGGCGCCCGAACTTGCCGAACAGCTCAAGGAGAAATAATTTATGAAAAATTTTTCGGTCGATAAGGCAATGTATATCGTCGTAGTGCTTTTGGCGTTCACGACACCGCTGTCGACGGCCGCCGCAAGCATTTCGGTTGGTTTGGGCGTGGCGTTCGTACTTTTTTACCGTTGGCGAATGAAAGTTTTTCCGCCGTTTGACGTTAATGTTTTGGAAGTGGTGGCGGTTTATTTGGTCTGTCAATTTTTCGTCGCGGCAATGAGTTGGGATCCGAAAATAAGTTTCCGCGAACTTTTCGGCGAGTTCCACAGATTTTTTCCGCTGATTTTCGCAATGACGTTCATCAAAAAGCGCGAACAACTTTGCGGCGTGTTAATCGCGTCACTTGCGGCGTTTTTAATCAACGACGTTACGGGCGTCGTGCAATATTTCTTTTTGGACGAGACGCGAGCGTTTGGGCTGAATCATACGCCGACATTTTACGGGTCATTTATGCTGATGCAGATGCCGTTTTTGATTTTCATGTCGCAGTTAAAAATTTTGCCGCGAGCCGTGCGCGGGCTGTCGATTTTCACGGCGGGATTAAGTTTAATTTGTCTTGTGCTGTCAATGACGCGTGGCGCATGGCTTGCGTTGTTGTGTGTCGCGGTGATTTTCTTCGTCCTGGAAAAAAATTATCGCCTAATCGCCGCAAAAATTTTCGCGGGCGTGGCGATAGCGTTTTTGGTCGTGGCAATGTTGTCGCCGCAAATTCACGAGCGACTTGAAACGATGGTCAGCACGAAATTTCAGAGCAACACGGAACGCGTCTTGATGTGGCAATCTGCGCTGGAAATTTTCGCGGACTATCCGATAACGGGCGTCGGGCAGAAAATGTTCGCCAAGGCGTACAACGAACAATACATTTCGCCCGAAGCGATTGAGCGGCCGGAAGTCACCGAAGGCGGACACACTCACCCGCACAACAATTTACTCAACGAGGCGGCTGAAGGCGGCACAGTCGGACTTGCGGCGTTTATCGGGCTTTACGCGTATTTTTTCTGGAAATTCTTCCAACAATTCAAGCACGAAAAAAATTTGGCGTTCAGCGCGGGATTGACGGCGATTTTAATTTTGGCGGGCTTGCAACTTGAAGGTTTGACGGATACGAACATGACGCAAGTGCCGATAATGCGCGAATTCTGGTTGCTTGCGGGCACTTTGATGGCGGCAGAAAATATTTTGAGAAAATCCGACAGCTGAATTCTTGAGAGGTGAAATTTTTGGCAACGATAGATGAAAAAATTTTTGAGAAACCCGAAGGCGAAGTTGCGAAGGAAGTCGACGAACCTTTAACCGAAGAACGAATCGCGGCATTGAAAAATTTCGCGGAGTCAATCGGCGTGGAGTTCACGGACTTTGTAAATCTTAATCGAGCGTTGACGCACAAATCTTATGCCCGCGAATTCGAGCCGCGTTTGAAAAATAATGAGCGACTTGAATTTTTGGGCGACGCGGTTTTGGGCTTGGCGACGGCGACTTATCTTTTCGAGCACTTCACGAACTTGAGCGAAGGCGAATTGACAAAAACCCGTTCGAGTTTGACGCGACAATCGACACTGACGCGACTGGCTGAAAAAATTCATATCGACGACGTTTTATTGTTGGGGCTCACGGAAAAAGGTTCACTGCGCGGCCGTGATTCAAATCTTGAGGACGCCTTTGAATCCGTTATCGGCGCGATTTACCTTGAATGCGGCTGGGAAGTTGCCCGCGATTTTGTTTTGCGGCAGATGGTTGACGAATTCGAGCGCGTTAAAGTTACGGGCGTCCCGAAAGACTACAAAAGCAAGTTGCAAGAAGTTATTCAGCGCAACCCGAATCGCACGGTTTCTTACAAAGAACTCGGCGAAGAAGGCCCCCCGCACATGCGAACTTTCGAGGCGGCGGCGTTAATTGACGGAAAAATTTTCGGACGCGGCGTCGGCAAAAGCAAAAAACTTGCCGAACAGGAGGCCGCCAAACACGCCTTGCAAAATCTCGGCGAACTCAATTAAAAAATCCCCTGCGTTGTTGCGGGGGAATTTTTTTACGGCTTGAATAGTCAAGTGAAGTGCAACGAAGTGGAAAAATAGATTTCCCAAGGAGTTCTGTAACCTAAACATTTTTTCGGACGTTGATTAAGTTGGTCAACCACAACTTGTAAATCAGCGTCGTTGAGTTT
>JAFWFO010000066.1 GCA_017515635.1 Selenomonadaceae bacterium | reverse complement strand
GCCGAAAGAAATTTCCATGGGCGGAATCAACGTCACGTTCAACATTACGGGCGAAAATCCGCAGGAAATCTTGGAGGCAATTCGCGAACACCTTGCCGAAGTCACTGATTCAATCGCGGGCAAGCTCAGCGAACAAATTGCAGGTGTGCACGCCAATCAACCGCTGGAGGGCTGATTTATGGACGCTTCGGAAATTATCAGGAAAGTCAAACTCGGACTTATCGACAGCGAAGGTCGCGTTCGGGTCAGCGAATTTTATTTGACGGCGGACGACGGCGAAGAAATCGAACTTTGTATGCCGCCCGAAGAAATTCGCGTGAGGTCGTCGGCAAGTTTCAGATCTTACAACGTCATCGAAATGGGCGAAATCAAGTTCCCGAAAGGCGAACAACTTACGAATATTTCATGGCGTGGAACTTTGCCGGGCGCGGGAATTCTCCTGTATCCGTTCGTCAAGCACGAGGCGTGGGACAGACCGAACGAAATAATCAAAGTCATTCGTCGTTGGCGCGAACGCGGGACGAAGCTCAAACTTTTAATCACACAGACGCCAGTTAATCTCGACGTGTACATCAAAGGTTTTGACTTCACGGCAAAAGGCGGCATGGGCGATTACACATACGACATTGATTTAATTGCCGCCAAACCGTTACAAGTCATGACGGTTGCCGAAAGTGACGCCGCTCGTGCCCGCGAAAGCGATAATTCTTTCAATCTTTTGACGCGTGCCGCAATGAAGTCACGCACGGGAATTTTAGTCGGGCAACTCAACACAGCGTGGACAGTTGCACAAGTTTTGACGGGCAACGGCGGTAACTGGCAAGCTCTGCTTGACCAAAACGGAATCAACACGCCCGATTTACTTGACCTGACAACGTGGATTATGAATTGAAAAAAGACGCCGACATTTTTCTGCCGACGCCGTGAAAGTTTTACTTCGGTTGTTCCTGCTCGTTGAGGAAGTTGATGCACGCCGCCTTGTCGCCGTATTTGACGAGTTTGGCGAAACGCTGAATCAGTTCCCATTCATCGGTTGAAGCGCGCATTTGTCTTTGTTTGCGAACTTCGCCCGTGACGAGCGGTCTGCCTGCGCCTTCGCGACGCCCGCCTCTAGGCACGTCCAACCCTCCAGCCAATGTAACCGAAGCCCAGCGCAATGGTGAGGACGGATAGTGGCGTGAATGCTCCTGCGATAAAGGTTGCCACCGTCAACGGCACAAACAACGCCAGATAAATTTTGTCCGAAGTCTTGAAGATTTTGTTCATAACAATTAGAATGGACATGCAGTCAAGGGAGCGTCCTTGCTCCCTCAACCAACCATTTCTTGTACTACCGCTTACTTGCGCCGTTTGCCTTTGCGCCGCTTACGCTTTGGCTTAGGGCGTTTTCGTCTCAGACGGCGTTTAACCCACGCGCACAGTTCCTTGAGCATGAGGTAGAGCGTCCAACCCGTCATAACCCAGTAGTACGTTTCAGGCATGTCCATCCGCATTCCTCCTTTCTTGATTGTAATTTTACTACAACAAAAAGATTTCGTCAATACTTTTTCTAACGAAAGTTACAAGATTTTTTGAATTAAAAAAGACGCCGTATTGAACGACGCCAAATATTTATGACGAAAAATTTTTGAACGCAAAAGGGTACAGCGACATGAAGAAATAATTCGGCTCGCTTCGGCGGGCTTTTTTGTTGGGAGGTGATGCAAGTGCTCAATTTAAGTCACGTTAAATATCGCGTGACGTGTGTGACTGCCGACGGCAAACAGCTTGACTTAACGACAATTTCAACCGGTTTAGGCTGGTCGGAAGGTGCCAAAGAGCTTGCTTGCAAAATCCAACTGAAAATTG
>JAFWFO010000065.1 GCA_017515635.1 Selenomonadaceae bacterium | reverse complement strand
ACAGCGTTGTTTCCGCCGCCGCCTACGCCTATAACTTTGATCTTGGCGAACTGATCTAAAGTGTTGTCATCAAGTTCAAACACAATCTCAAGCCTCCATACCGATAAATTTATTCGAGAGTTGAACTTTCGCTTATTGGTCATTGTGCATTGTACTATAAAATTTTCATTTATGAAAGACTTGGCGTCATAAAATTTTCAGCAACCGTCAAAAGCCGCAACGTCAACGAAACGTCAAAAATTTTTCAAAAAGTGTCGACGCAAGCCTGCCAAATTTTTGAAAATC
This sequence comes from Selenomonadaceae bacterium, assembly GCA_017515635.1. Lineage (GTDB taxonomy): Bacteria > Bacillota > Negativicutes > Selenomonadales > Selenomonadaceae > Quinella. The sequence goes on along the minus strand of JAFWFO010000065.1, from coordinate 10,140 downwards.
CTAAAGCCGAAGACCAATAAAGCAACGTAATATAAATCTATGCCGAGCCTGTCGCCGACGAAGACTAAAAACGCGGCGAACAGCGCATTTGTGAGGAAGCCCGAAATAAAAACCATGTCGCTGAAATTTTTGTTGACGGAAGCACGCAAGCCGCCGAAAACCGAATCCAGCGCGACAAGCAACACGACAGAAAATAATTTCGTGTACGCGCCCATAATGTCAAGCGGGAAAAAACTGCCCGCGATTATTCCGAAAATCAAACCGAGTAAAGGCTTTGCCATAACTCCTCCGCGAATTTATTTTTCGTCAACAACTTTCGAGTAGACGCGTTTGGAAGTTCCTTTGTACGGCGGGATATAAACGTTGTCGGAGGCGGTGACTTCAAGTTGAATGCCCCAAACTTTTAAAGTTTCGGCAACGCCGCCACGCATCGTTATCGCGTTTTCCAAAGATTTTTTGTCACCGACGGCGTGAATTTCATACGGCGGAGAACTGCGCACGTTGTTTACCGAAAGAGTAGGCCCCGCGCAACGAATTTCGCTTGTGGCAATGAGCCGCTGACCGTTAATCGAAATAGCCTCCGCGCCCGCCGCACGAAGTTCGTTTATCACTCGCAAAAGATCATCATCGTGAATCAAATACAAATTCGGATTTTCGCCCGACTTTGCGGCGCGTGTCGAATCGTCCATCTTGACGATAATTCCTTCGCCTTCGAGAGGCGTCACGCACGCTTGAATTTTCAATTCGGAAATTAATTCCTGATTCATCCACGAATTTGTTTCCTGTTGCAAAATTTCCAGACGTTTGGCAAGTTCGTCGCGTTCCTCTTCGACTTGAATCAATCGCCCCGAAACTTCTTCCAGCCGTTGATTCGGAACCGTCGCTTGTGAATCGCGCACTTGTCGAAACTGCACGGCGAGCATAAATCCGATAATCGCGCAGACGAACATTATCGACCAGCCGCCGTAAAAAATCCGTTGCAAACTTCACGCCTCCCGAATTGAATTCACAGCGCATTATAACCGCCTTGCTTTTTATTTACAAGCCGCAGGAATTTTGATAGACTTGCGCGGAAACTTTTTTTGAAATATTTTTCATGACATAGGAGGCAATTTCAACATGAAAGTTATCTTGCAAGAAGACGTTAAAAAACTCGGCGCGAAAGGCGATGTCGTTGAAGTTTCGGACGGCTACGGGCGCAACTATCTTTTGCCGAGAAATTTGGCTGTCGAAGCGAACGCGGCGAACTTGAACACCGCCAAAGTCAAAGCCGAAAATAAAGCTCGCAAACTCCGTCAAGAGGCTGACGAGGCGAAACTTTTGGGTGCGCAACTCGAAAAAATTTCCGTGAAAATCCCCATCAAAGTCGGCAAGGACGGCAAACTTTTCGGCTCTGTCGGCGGCGGCGACGTTGCCAAAATCCTCAACCAAAATCACGGGCTGACCGTCGACAAGCGCAAAATTTCCATTCAAGGCGAAGTGACGGGCGCGGGCGTTTATGAAGCGGTCGTCAAACTTCACCCCGAAGTTACCACGAAAATCAAAATCGAAATCGTCGAAGGTTAATCATGTTCAGAAAATTTTTTGGCGACATAAAAAAAGCCGTCGGCAGTGACGATAATCAAAAATCACACCAAGACTCGGACATTGAACGCGAAATTGCCGCGCTGTATTCGATTTTGGTCGACGTGATGGGTTCAGACAGATTGGTCTTGCAGGCGGGCAAAATGGACGCGCTCCGTTATATGCGTTCGGCTGACCCGTGCGAAAGAGTTTTGGCGTTGCGCCGAATCATCGAAGAAAATCCCACGCTGTATCCGCCGCCGAAAAAATCCGAGCTGCAACAACAAATCGTCGCTTTGTCCGAACACATTGCCGACATAATGGCGCGCCGACAGCTCGAAGATAAAATCGAACGCAAAATCACCGAGAAGCTCGAAAAGGAACATCAAGAGTACGTCAAAGATATTCGGATGCAAATTCTCAAAGAGGAAAAGCCCGACGCCGAATCGCCGCACGACGTGAAAAAGCGCGTGGAACTGCAGGAACTTGACGAAATTCATTTGACGCAATCGGTTATGGAACTTTTGCGGCCGCAGTCGCTGGAAGAAATTGTCGGGCAGGAACGTGCGGTTAAATCTCTGCGTTCAAAGCTCGCGTCGCCATATCCGCAACATTTGATTTTGTACGGGCCGCCGGGTGTCGGCAAAACAACTGCGGCAAGACTTGTGCTTGAAGCTGTGCGCGGGACGGCATTAAGCCCGTTTAAAAAATCTGCGCCGTTTGTTGAGACGGACGGGACTACACTGCGTTGGGATCCGCGTGACGTGACGAATCCGCTTTTAGGCTCCGTGCACGACCCGATTTATCAAGGCGCACAACGTCAGCTTGCGGAAAGCGGCGTGCCGGAACCGAAGCCCGGACTTGTCACGGAAGCGCACGGCGGGATTTTGTTTATCGACGAAATCGGCGAAATGGATTTGATGTTGCAGAATAAGTTGCTGAAAGTTTTGGAGGACAAGCGCGTTTTCTTCGAGTCGAGTTATTACGACCCCGCCGACGAACGTGTTCCGCCTTACGTCAAGATGTTGTTCGAGAAAGGTGCGCCCGCCGACTTCGTGTTGATTGGGGCGACGACCCGCGACGCCTCGTCGATTAATCCCGCATTGCGTTCACGCTGTGCAGAAATTTATTTCGAGCCGCTCACGCCCGCGCATATCGTCGAAATTGTCAGGAACGCCGCGCAGAAACTCAACGTTGCTTTGGACGACGAAATTGCCGAAAAAATTTCCGAATACACAATCGAAGGACGCAAGGCGATTAACATTTTGGCGGACGCGTACAGTTTGGCATTGGAACGCGACGAACACGAAACTTTGAGCATTGATCGCCCGATTAAAATTTCCAAACATGACATTTACGAAGTCGCGCAGGTCAGCCGCTTATATCAATTCGTGACGAAAAAAGCCTCAAGCCGTGCGACGGTCGGTCACATTTTCGGTTTGGGTGTCAGCGGATTTGTCGGCTCGGTTATCGAAATTGAAGCTGTCGTTTTCCCCGCCGCCGAAAAAGGCAAAGGCACGATTCGATTCAACGAAACTGCCGGCTCAATGGCGAAGGATTCAGTTTTCAACGCGGCAAGTGTTCTGCGTGCGACGACGGGCAAAGACATTCACGATTTCGACGTACACATTAACGTTATCGGCGGCGGCAACATTGACGGCCCCAGCGCAGGCACGGCGATTTTGACGGCTCTGGTCAGCGCGGTCACCGGCAAAAAAATTCGACAAGACGCGGCAGTCACCGGCGAAATTTCCCTGCAGGGCAAAGTTCGTCCCGTCGGCGGAGTTTTTGAAAAAGCTTACGGCGCGAAACAGGCGGGCATTAAAACTTTGATTATCCCGAAAGAAAACGCCAAAGATATTCCGCTCGGACATTTGGGCTTGAATATTTTTGCGGTCGAGACGGCTCAAGAAGCTTTCGACAAACTTTTGACGGACGACGACGAACCTGCGGAACTTCCCGCGCCCGAAATCGTCAAGCAATCCGAAACCGTCGAAGAAATGCATTCCGTTGAAACTCAAGCCGTCGAAGAAACGCCCGAAGAAATTTCCGAAGACAAGCCGAAACCTGCGCGGCGAAAAGTTTCAATGCGCAAGAAACGAATTTCACGCCCGAAAGACTTGCAGATTAAAAAAATTTCTTCAACGACGGTGACGCCCGAAGAATTGGAAATGTTGACAACCCCGATTGAAAAAGACGAACCTTAAATATCTCGCGCAAAAAATTTTCCCCGTCGAAGTGGCGGGGATTTTTTGTTGCAGGCGGTGACAAAGATTTATTCGCGATTGAGTAAAACCGCTTGACCGTAATCGTAAAGATTTTCGTTGAGTTTTCGCAGGCTGAAAATTTCCGAATCAATGAAAAACGAAATGATAACGTCGCGTTTGGAAGCACTAGACAGCGCGAAACCCGCCGTCTCCAAAAGTTTTTTCGTCGTCGGCAAATCGAGTTTGAGCGCGAAAGCAAAAGCAATGGCGGTATCTTTGCTCGGTTGATAATCTTTGTTGAGTTTGATTCGCGAAAAAATTTGTCGGTCGAGATCGGCGCGCTTATAAATTTCCGAAGGTTTTTTGCCGCTTTCTTTGACGAGTCGCATAAGCATTTCGGAAAAAGTTTCGCTTTCGGTCTGCTCAAAAATTTTATCGAAATCAAAAATTTCTTCGGAGCGGGGAAGTAAAAATTGCGGTTCGGGAAAACAATTCTCAAATTTAATCGAAGAAGAAAAGTTATCTTCCATTAGATCATAATCAAGTATTTCGTCGCCCGTGAAATGTTCGGCAATGTATTTGTCGATAAGGGCTTGTAATTCTTTACGTCTCATGAAAAACACCTCCGCGCAAATTTTATCAAAGTTCGCCGCAAAAATTCAATCGCAGACAAAAATTTTTTGAGCGTTTCGACAATCAAAAAGCACGGTCGCTTTAAAAGCGACGGAACAGTTGACGCGACGTTTCGACAATCAAAAAGCACGTTACCGAATTTGGTAACGCGCTAATTTTTTTGCCGAGAAAAATTTTATCCGAGGATAACCAAGGATTCGTGAGCTTTGACGCTTTGACCTGCCGCGACGTTGAATTTCTTGACGGTGCCGTCGGCGTCCGCAGTGATTTCGTTCTGCATTTTCATCGCTTCGAGAATCAACAGGACTTCGCCGGCTTTGACTGCCTGACCTTCGTTCGCGACGAGTTTGACGATTTTGCCGGGCATCGGTGCATCAATCGAATGTTCGCCCGCGCCCGCCGCAACTTTGGGAGCTGCCGCAGGAGCCGCCGCTTTCGGTGCCGGTGCAGGAGCGGGAGCCGCTTTGGGAGCAGGAGCCGCCTTCGGTGCGCCGCCCGCCGCTTTGACTTCTTCGACTTCGACTTCGTAGGTCGTGCCGTTCACGGTGACGTTAAATTTTTTTGTTGCCATTGAAATAATACCTCCGATTTTATTTGCTCATTTTGGACGCGAGTGCCCAAGTGTCGTTGCGTTTGATTTTGACTGCGACAACTTTGCCGCCGCCGCAAACTGCCTGAATTGCCGCAGTGATTGCCGCGATTATTTCGGGATTAATTTTTTCAACCACAGAAATTCCTCCTTTTAAGCTCAAAGCTCAAAGCTTAAAGCTTACAGCGGGATGTTGCCGTGTTTCTTCGCGGGACCGACTTCGCGTTTGCTTGCCAAGGCGTTGAGCGCGGTGATAACCAACGGGCGAGTTTCTTTCGGCTCGATAACCATGTCGGCGTAACCGCGTTCGGCCGCTTTGTACGGCGTCGCGAATTCTTCGACGTATTCGGCGGTTTTCTGGTCTTTGTCGGGGTCTTTGCGGAAAATAATATTTGCCGCGCCCGCAGGTCCCATAACCGCAATTTCAGCGGAAGGCCACGCCATAACCTGATCCGCGCCCAATTCACGACAGCACATCGCGATATAAGAGCCGCCGTAAGCTTTGCGGGTGATGACGGTAACTTTCGGGACAGTCGCTTCAGAGTACGCGTAAAGCATTTTCGCGCCGTGACGAATAATGCCGTTGTATTCCTGATCGACGCCGGGCAAGAATCCGGGCACGTCAACCAAATTCACCAGCGGCAGATTAAACGCGTCGCAAAAACGAATGAACCGCGCAGATTTGTCCGAGGCGTCAACGTCCAAGCAACCCGCCATAACCGCAGGCTGATTCGCGATAATGCCGACACTTCGTCCGCCGAAACGCGCAAAGCACGTGATGATATTCGTCGCGAAATGTTGATGGACTTCGTAAAATTCGCCGTTGTCGACAATCATGCGGATAACGTCTTTCATGTCGTAAGGCGCATTGGGATTATCGGGAATAATCGTGTTCAATTCTTCGTCTTGACGGTCGGGGTCGTCGTCGGTCTCAACCAACGGCGCATCTTCCAAATTGTTCGACGGCAGGAAGCTGAGCAGATAACGAATTTGTTTAATGCAATCTTCCTCGTCTTCCGCCGCGAAATGTGCCACGCCCGAACGGCTGTTGTGAGTCATTGCGCCGCCGAGTTCTTCAGCGGTGACTTCTTCGGCGGTAACGGATTTGATAACCGCAGGCCCCGTGATGAACATTTGACTGGTATTTTTGACCATGTAAATAAAATCGGTGATTGCAGGCGAATACACAGCGCCGCCCGCGCAAGGTCCCATGATAACGGAAATTTGCGGAATGACGCCGCTCGCCGCCGTGTTGCGGAAGAAAATTCCCGCGTAACCCGAAAGTGCGTCGACTGCCTCTTGAATGCGTGCGCCGCCCGAATCGTTAATGCCGATAAGCGGTGCGCCCATCTTCATCGCCAAATCCATGACTTTCCAAATTTTGTGCGCGTGTTTTTCGCCGAGAGAGCCGCCCTCAACCGTGAAGTCCTGCGCGAACGCGTAAACAAGTCGCCCGTCAACAGTGCCGTAACCCGTGACGACGCCTTCACCGGGTAAATCTTTTTTGTCCTGCCCGAAATTCGTGCAACGATGCTTAACGAACATGTCGAGTTCAACGAAAGTGCCTTCGTCAAAAAACATGTCGATACGTTCGCGGGCAGTCATCTTGCCTTTTTCGTGTTGTTTATCGATTCTGGACTTGCCGCCGCCTTGAAGGATATGCTCCTTCTTGGAATGCATTAAGTCAATTTTTTCCTGAACTGTCGCCATTAAATTCGCCCCTTTGTTGTTGCTCATGTCGATTGACGTTGTTTCCACTCCGTATATTTTTCACGCAAGCAGAAATAACACGGACGATAACCCGCCGCGATTGCAGTTTGTTCATCTTTGAAAGATACCAGCGTTTCTTTAAGATGACCGAGTGCCAATTCGCCTTTTACCTTTGAACAATCCAAGCGGTGATAAATTTTGCCTGTTGTCCAGCCGTCGATAGTACCGGGTTTTTCGCTGTAATAAAATTCACCGTCGGCACCGAGCAACTTGTACATTTTTTTCGGAGTTTCGTCGCTCATGATTCAATCTCTCTGGCAGAGTTCCAAAAGGACGCCGTGAGTTGCTTTCGGGTGAATGAACGCAATCTGCGCGCCGCCGGCACCTTTACGCGGTTTTTCGTCGATAAGTTTGACGCCTTTTTCTTTCAGGTCAGCCAAAGCCGCTTCAAGATTGTCGACGCGCAACGCGATATGTTGAATGCCGCCGCGTCCTTTGTTGCCTTCGATGAATTTTTCAATCGGGCTGCCCGCTTCGCTTGCAACGAGCAATTCAATTTCGCCGTGCTCTTTGTCTTCGGTCGTCGGATAAAAAGCCGTGGTAACTTTCTGTTCGGCAACGGTTTCTTCGCCCGTGCATTGCAAGCCGAGAGTTTTCCAGAATTCGCCGTCATCCAAACTTGTCGATGCAATGCCGATGTGATCAACGCCAAGAACTTTAAACATTTTCGTTAGCCTCCTAAAATTAGCTTTAAGCTTTAAGCTGTAAGCTTTAAGCTAAAAGCTCATCATTAAACTTTTCTGAAAATCTTAACACGCTCACCCGTCGAAAGTTTTTCAATCGGTGCGGGGTCTTCCAATTTCTCGCCGAAAACCATTTGCGCGACCAAATCCCAACTGCCGGGGATGTCGAAAATTTTCTTGGTGTCTTCGTCAATAAGCATGTTGTAATGCTGAATGTTGACGCCGAGCCCCAAATCTTCAAGTGCCGTCCAAATTGCGAATTGCAACATGCCGTTGGATTGCGCCGCCCAAATCGGGAAGTTTTCCGCGTACATCGGGAATTTCTTTTGCATTTCGTAAATGGTGTCGCTTTCCTCGTAGAAAAGAATCGTGCCGTAGCCCGCCGCGAAGCCGTTGATTTTTTCTTCGGTTGCCGCGAATTTGTCTTCGGGAACGATTTTTTTCAGCGCGGATTTTGTGATGTCCCAAACGTTTTCATGATGGTCAAGCATTGTCACGATAACGCGGGAAGATTGCATGTTGAACGGCGAGGGCACGTCTTTTACCATGCGCTCAATCGTCGCCATTATCTGCGACTGCAGGACGGGAATATTTCTGCCGAGTTTGTAAATCGAGCGGCGTTGTGTCACTGCCTCTTGAAAGCTGTTCATAAAAATTTTTCTCCCCCTCAAAGCTTAAAGCTCACTTGTGCATGTCTCCTGTCTCAAGGAATCTGGTGTGGAAACTCAATGCCTCTGTCAAAATGTGCGGCGTCGCGGCCTTTTTCGTTGCGGCAAGTGCGCGTTCGTAATAGTCGAGCAACAACGGGCGATAATCGGGGTGAGCGCATTTGTTGATGACTTCAAGCGCACGCGTCCGAGGTTCCAGCCCGCGCAGGTCGGCGATACCGTATTCGCTGATGATGATGTCAACGTCGTGTTCGGTGTGATCAATGTGCGAGCAGAACGGCACGACTGACGAAATTTTTCCGCCCTTCGCCGTCGACGGGGTATAGAAAATCGTCAAGTAAGCGTTGCGCGCAAAATCGCCACTGCCGCCGATACCGTTCATCATTTTGGTGCCGGTGACGTGCGTGGAATTGATGTTGCCGTAAATGTCGACTTCAAGCGCGGTGTTCATTGCGATAACGCCGAGACGGTGAACGACTTCGGGCGAGTTGGAAATTTCTTCGGGACGAAGCAGGATATATTTGCGATATTTGTCGATGTCTTTGTAGAATCTCTCCATGCCGGCGGGTGACGGACTGAACGCCGTACCGCTTGCGAATTTGAGTTTGCCCGCGTCAATCAAATCAAGCATTGCATCTTGAATAACTTCGGTGTAGACAATCAAATCTGACATGTCACTTTCGACGAAACCTGCAAGCACGGCATTTGCGACGTTGCCGACGCCCGATTGAAGCGGCAATAAACCTTTCGGCATACTACCTGCCTTAATTTCGGCGTCCAAAAGTTCAAGCGTGAATTCCGCCATTTTCTTCGAGTTCTCGTCAATCGGCGAAAGGTCGCGTGTATGGTCTTTGATGTCGCAAGGCACGATGAATTTGATTTTGTCGGGCGTGCAGGGAATGTACGGCGTGCCGATTCTGTCGTCGGCGTGGACAATCGGAATTGGCAGACGATTGGGCGGATCGAGCGGAACATAAACGTCGTGCATACCTTCAAGCTCAAGCGGTTGCGTGGTATTCACTTCGACGACGACGGTATCCGCGCTCTGAACGTAACTTGCCGCGTTGCCCAGCGAAGTTGTCGGGATTAAATTGCCTTCCTCGGTTATCGCGCAGGCTTCCACCAAAGCAAAATCGGGTTTCTTTTTGATAAAGCCCGTGCGAGTGAGTTGCGCGCTCTCGGACAAATGCAAGTCGAGATAATCAACCGTGCCGTCGTTGATGAGCGGGCGAAGTTTGCTGTCCGTTTGGTAAGGCAGACGCTGTTTAATGCCTTTGACTTCGGCAAGTGCTCCGTCGAATTCGGGACCTGTTGAAGCTCCCGTCCACATGTTGACTTGGAACGGATCTTTTTTCATGCGTTCGGCAAGTGCAAGCGGAACGGCTTTGGGATAAGCGGATGCGGTGAAGCCACTGCAAGCGATTGTCCAGCCGGGCTGAACCCAATCGGCAACTTCTTCCGCGCTGACGATTTTGCTTTGCAAGTCTTTGTTGCGCACTCTGTCGGTAATATCAATCATTAAAATACCTTCCTCCTTTGCATAATCGCTAATTATAATTTGGCGTGAATCAATTTATTCAAGTTTAGCACGTCACTAAATTAACGTCAACCGCCGCAAAAAAAAATCCCGCCGCCTTCAACGACGAGAGATTTTGTTGCGGAAAAATTTTCTCCGCGCAGACTTTTATTCTCGCTTCAGTGTGGAACTGCTGAGACTGCCAACGTCGAAGTTCGCCGAGTAAAAAGTCATCGACGATAATGTAGCGGTTGCTTGATTCGGTTTTGAGCGTTGTGAAAAAGTATCCGCGCTTGCTCAAATATTGAAGTTGTTGGTGCAGGTTGATTTTCTTCGCCTCAAAATCAATATCGCTCCACGACAAGCCCACAACTTCACCGAGCCGCATTCCCGTATGATACAAAAGCAACAACGGGATATACAGCGGCGTGCCGAACGGATATTTTTCGAGGAGCGCGGCAAATTGTTCGGGCGTGATTATGTGACGTTTGGTTATATTCTTCGGCGCGTT
>JAFWFO010000064.1 GCA_017515635.1 Selenomonadaceae bacterium | reverse complement strand
CTTTCCAATTCAATTAACTCCTTTGGAGGTGCAGTGATGATAGTTCTGATTGATTACGGTGTCGGAAATTTGTACAGCGTGGCAAAGGCCGTGGCGAGTGTCGGCGGCGACGTGAAAATTTCGGGCGACCTTGACGACCTTAAACGCGCCGAAAAAATTATTTTGCCGGGCGTTGGTGCGTTTGGCGACTGCATGAAAAATCTTGAAGCGACGGGCTTAATTCCCGAACTCAAACGCGAAATTTCCGACGGCAAAAAAATTCTCGGCATTTGTGTCGGCTTGCAGATTTTGTTCGCGGGCAGTGAAGAAAGTCCCTGCGTCGACGGGCTGAAAATTTTCGGCGGGCACGTCAAGAAGATTCACGCCGACGGTTTGAAAATCCCGCACATGGGTTGGAATTCTATAACGTTCGGCGACTCGAAACTTTTCGCGGGCTTGAACAACGCGCCGTATTTTTATTTCGTCCACAGCTACCACGCGGTACCCGACGACGAAAAAATCATTTCTGCGACGACGATTTACGGCGAAACGGTCACTGCCGCCGTCGAACGCGAAAATATTTTTGCCACGCAATTTCACCCCGAAAAGTCCGGCGATGTCGGCTTGCGCGTCCTGAAAAATTTCGTCGAAATGTGATAGAAAAAATTTGGATTCAAAATGTTATTGGCAGGAAAATTTTTAGTCCTGTCTAATTTTTTGTTACGGAGGCGAGGCGCATGACATTTTGGAAAGTAAATCTTGTTCCGAAAATAGCAGAACGTTTTGGCGGGACATCTCTTTTCACCGAAGATGATTGGAAATATCTTGCCGAAAACAAATTAATAATCGGCAATGATGATATTAATTCCAGTACCAAGGTAAAATTTGCAGACATTCACGATGGCGATTATTTTTATCTGACATATGGTGACAAACAAAAACAAGGCGGACGCGGAATTCAGTTACTCGGTAAAATCATCGGTAATATTGAACCCTGCGAAATTCCGAAATGGAGCGGCTGGCAACAATTCAGATATGAAGTTATAAAAATGACTGTTCGCGCAAATAAATTTTATAATGCCAGAGCAGCATGGGCACCGAATTTTCCAGATAATCCATTTTTTTCAGTGGATAAAGATGAGGAACAAGATTTTGAAGACCACGTTTTATATCCGTACTTCAGAATGAGAATTGACCCGACGACACACGCGCCGATTGACGTTGACGAAAAATTTTCTTCACAACAGACCGCGCAGATTGAACCGTCGCCGAAAATTTTCCCGCTCAATCAGATTTTCTTCGGGACGCCTGGCACTGGAAAAATTTTCTTGACAATCGCTTATGCCGTGGCGATTTGCGAAAATAAATCGCTCGACGAAGTTGTCGCCGAAGAATATTCCGAGATAAAAAATCGTTACGACGAACTTAAAAAGGACGGCAGAATCGATTTCGTGACGTTTCATCAGTCTTACGGCTACGAAGATTTTATCGAGGGCATCAAACCGATAATCGACAAGCGCAGAAATATTTCCTATAAAATTAAATCGGGAGTCTTCAAAAAATTTTGCGAAACGGCAAGTGAAAATCCTGCGGAGAATTTTGTTTTCATAATCGACGAAATAAATCGCGGGAACATCTCAAAAATTTTCGGCGAGCTGATAACGCTGATTGAAGACGACAAACGCGGCGAACTTTCCGCGACATTGCCTTATTCGCACGAAAGTTTCACCGTCCCGAAAAATGTCTACATAATCGGGACGATGAACACCGCCGACCGCTCAATCGCGCTGATTGATACCGCGTTGCGCCGCAGATTTAATTTCGTCGAAATGATGCCGCGACCCGAAATTTTGAGCGACAACGTCGACGGCGTGAACCTGCAAACGGTGCTTGAGACGCTCAACACGCGAATTGAAACGCTCCTCGACCGCGAACACACAATCGGGCACGCGTATTTCATAAAATGCAAAACTCTTGCCGACGTGAAGGAAGCTTTTCTCAACAAAGTCATTCCGCTCCTGCAGGAATATTTTTTCGACGACTACGAACAAATTCGGCTGGTGCTCGGCGAAAAATTTATCGACAAAAAACCTTTGCCGGCTTTGGGCGACGTTGACGAAAAATATCGCTACACGATTAACGAATCCGCTTTTGACGACCCCGAAAGTTACAAGTTATGAAAAAACTTTTGACCGTGCGCGAATATCAAAAAATTTTTTCTGCCGACTGCCCGAAATTTGATGAGCTTGTCAAGTTCGCCGAAAGTTTTAAGTCCGAAAGTTCAAGCGACGTTTTAAATTTTGTTCGGATCGGATTTGAGCGCGGCGGCTACTTCGTTCAGCTGAAAAATTATGTCGGCGTGATTCGCTTGCCGAGCGGTTTTCAAATTGAGATTCTGCCGAAAATTT
>JAFWFO010000063.1 GCA_017515635.1 Selenomonadaceae bacterium | reverse complement strand
GTCGGCGAGTGATAAAACCAAACTGAACGGTATCGCCGCGTACGCAAATAACTACACGCTCCCGACCGCAAGTTCTTCGACTTTGGGCGGTGTGAAAATTGGAAGTGGAATTGCCGTTTCAAGCGGCGTTATCTCCGTGCCAACCGTCACAAGTTCGGCTAACGGCTTAATGAGTTCAATCGATAAGAAAAAACTCGACAGTCTTGCGTCTATCACTACCGCAGGCGACAACATTACCATTTCAGGCGGCAAAATCAGTGGCACTGCAAACACAACTTATACCGCCGGCTCAAATATCACAATTTCGGGTACCACAATCAGCGGCACGGCGAACACAACCTACAGCACGGCGACAACCACAACCGCAGGGCTTATGTCCGCAGATGACAAAAAGAAGTTAAACAATCTTGCTTCGATAACATCTGCGGGGACGAATATTACCATTTCGGGTGGCACAATTTCTGCGGCGGATACAACTTACAATGTCGCGACAAGTTCGGCTAACGGCTTGATGAGTTCGACCGATAAGAAAAAACTCGACAGTCTTGCGTCTATCACTACCGCAGGTAACGGCATTTCAATTTCGGGCGGCACTATCAGCGCAAGCTCCACCTATACACTTCCGACCGCTTCAACTGCGACCAAAGGCGGCGTGAAAATCGGCAATGGGCTTTCTATGAATGGTGACACTTTGAACGTCACAATTACCGGTATCGATGACCTTGAAAATTGGAACGCCACATCAAATCTCTATCTGCGCCCCGCCGTTTTGGGTTCTACTCCTTCGACGGTCAACGGCGCGATTTGGTATGTATCCGACAGTGGCACGAGTTCCGACTCCTCCGACGTTCTCGTTTTCGGCACAACCGCTTCGACAGTTGACGGTGCCGTTTGGTTCGCTTAAGGAGGTTTCGTCATGCCAAAACTTCAATATCGATTCAACGACACAACCAAAGATATTTTGCTCTATGACACGCCGCCGAACGACAAATATATCGCGGTTCAACTTGATGGCAAAACTTACTACGCAGGACTTTTGCCTGCAGGACACACTCGCGCAAGTAACCTGCGGATTTGCCGTGCAGGGCAGGAGGCTTACGCGATAGCAAAAGAAGGCGGCGAAAAAGCACATCTTGAGGATTACTCATGGTCAGAAATTGCGGCTATCATCAAAGCGGGTAATGTAGCGGAATATTTCTCGGTCGGTGATACAAGACCGATAACGTTCGACTCTGACATAATCGACAGTGGCGTCGTCACTTATCGAGCGCAAATTCTAGGCATTGACCACAACGCCGAAATTGAGGGCTACAATCGCGTTCACTTTGCCATAGGCAGAGATGAAAACGACACCAAAGATATTTGTCTTTATGGCAGATGTATGAACACGAAAAAGACCCATGCGACCGTGGGAGGAATTGCAAGCAACGAAGGCGGTTGGGAAGGCTCTGATTTGCGCTCGTGGCTCAACGATACTTTTTACAACGCATTGCCAGTAGATTTGCGTACCGTAATCACTCCCTGCACCAAAATACACGGACAACGTGGGGCTTGGCTCGAAAACAGAGGAAGCAGTTACTGCCACTTCAGATAAAATTTGGATTCCGGCAACGTTTGAAGTATTCGGATATGTCTCCGCCCCGAGCAATCGTTATGAGGACGGCGCAAACCCATACGAGCAAAACAAGCAGGTGCAATACGATTACTATAAGAATGGCAATGCGGCAGTTCGTTGGTGGTCAAAGACTCTTCTTGATGAGTTTGATTGGTGGTTGAGGTCACCTTATCAATTCCCATACTACAGCGACGACAGCGACTCCAATAAGATTTACTTCTGTGTTGTGAGAGGTGGCTCATTGCGTGCGTGCGAGACCGATAGAGACAACGTAGGGACGGCTTTCGTGCCGTGCTTTACAATTTCGTGATTGCGGGGTGATTCCGATGGACGTGAGTTGGCTTGAACAGGCGGCGCAACTGTGTCTCGTGCTCACGTTTTTGGGCGGGCTGTTTGCTTTTGCGGTAATGCGCCCATTAAACGAAACGCTCAAAGAACTTCGCGTCGCCATTGACGCCCTGCGACAAGTCCAAAACAGTCAAAACGACAGACTGAACAAACTCGAAGGCGAAGTAAGCGAAATAAAATATGCAATGCAAAAAGCGCACGACCGCATTGACGAATTCTTGCACAAACGGGTGGCTCGGCATGAAACATCTTGATTTGTTTTTGCTTTTGAGCTTGTTCGCCGCATTCATTTTAAGTTCGCTTGAATTTGCAAGCGGCGATTTAAATACGGGCTTGTGCGGATTATCTCTTACGGTTTTGCTTGCCGCAATGAACGCCGTCAACTTTTTAATCGACATCCGTAACGAGTTAAGGAGGCGACGACAATGAACAAATGGGACACAGATAAAATCATCGGCACGGGTTTGATTTTAGCTCTTTGGTTACACATGATGATTGTTTGCGTTGTCGAAATCACCTGTGGAAAAACCTTACCGCTCGATCCCGCGAGTAACATCATTGCATGTTTGGCGGGTTACATGGGCAGAAGTCTTGCCGAAAAACTCAAACACCCGTCGCCCGACGAAAAAACTTAGGAGGGTTAAAATATGGCGGATACCAAGGTTATTGACCTTGCGGCTTTGTCGGTCTTCAAGACGTTACAAGACCTTGCGAACGCCGCTATTTTTGTTTGCAAAGACGGTGACAAAGTTCTTTCCACGAACGACTACACCGACGAAGAAAAAGCCCGTCTCGTCGAATTGTCGGCGAATTTAGGCGGCTATCAAATTGCTACGGACGATGAAGTAAATTCAATGCTTGATACAGTCTTTGGCGAATATTTAAGTAGCTATCAAGTCGCAACAGATGCACAAGTAGATTCAATGCTTGTTGAAGTCTTCGGCGATTAATTATGTTTTCGGCGTCGCAAAACGGGTGCACACGTCAACACGGCGTTGAAATAAAAAAATTTTGGGAGGGTAAAAACATGCCTGCGAATTATAACACCAATAACCTCGTAAAATTGGGCGCGCTTCAATCTTTGGCACAGAGAACGAAAACCGAACTCGACGCGCTCGATACAAAATTCTCTTCGGCGTTCCGTTCGATGAGCGTCAGCGGCAACACCGTCAGCTTCTTCACCTCGACCGACGCAAGCGGCACGGCGGCGGCTACTTTCAACTTCCCCGAAGAAATTTTCCTTGACCAGCTCCAAACTCAATTCGTCTCGAACTTCGCGTTCAGCACGACGACTTATCCTGGCGCGACCGACCCGAATTTGGACGGCAAACCCGTTTTTGTTCTTGCGGTCAAGGGCGACGCAACGACCAATCCGACGCTTACTTACAGCTTCGTGAATGTTGAGTATCTCGTCGACACCTACACGGCGTCGGATAACTCCATCAACATCAACGGCTACACCGTCAACGTCAAAGTTTCGGCGGCGGCGAATAACGCCATCACGCTCCAGAGCGACGGTTTACATGTAGACATCAGCGGAAAAACCGATAAAGTTGCGAATGCGACGGACGGAAACTTTGCGGGACTCGATGCCAATGGCAATTTGACGGATTCGGGTGTTGCGATTAGTGCCGACGCAGACGTTGCGGCAATGATTACGGACGTTTTCGGCGCGAGTGGCGGCGGAGGTAATGAATCAGACGTACAGAACGGCGGCGAGTAAAGCGGATTCTGTTAGCGTTTGACGCGACATTTTTTGAAGACGGCGGGCGGGATTCAATTCCTGCCCGTTTGTTCTTTAAGGAGGCTATTTTATGAATAACGGTCAACATTTGGCGCGGGCGCGTCATCTCGAAGACGTGGCGAACGGTGCGAAACGCTATATCCTCGCTGAAATTTTGGATATGACAAACGCCGTTACAACCGAACTTGAAAATATCAGCGGCGGCGCGAACTACGATGACTTTACGGGCGCAACTTCAATCACTGGCGGCGCAAGTGGACTTGTTCCCGCTCCTTCAATCGGCGACGAAGATAAATTTTTGCGTGGTGATGGAACATGGGCAACCGTTTCAAGTGATGAGTATTCGCTCCCGACCGCGAACGCAACACAAAAAGGCGGCGTGATTATTGGCGGCGGTTTGTCCATGGTTGGCGACACGCTCAATGTCACAATTTCGGGTGGCGTGAGCTATGCCGACTTCACTGGCGCAACGAGTATCGCAGGGGGTTTAAGTGGTTTAGTTCCCGCACCTGCAATCGGTGAAGAAAATAAATTCTTGCGTGGTGACGGTACGTGGGCTAGCGTTGCAAGAGGCGGCGGTTTAAGTTCAATCGTTTTGAGTACTGTAACTTCACATGCTGAAGGCGGTCTCTGGTACCAAATCATAAATACCGAGCCGATTTTGAAATTGCGTTGCGGCGAATATGTTTACTCATTCAACCCCGACGGAAAGACCATTGACGCGTCCGCAAATATGATTTGTCATCTCCCGTTTGACAACTCGATAACGGAGAACACTTGCGGAGACGATTGGATTGCCGGGGGTATACACCCACCTGACATATATGAAACCCCCTACGCCATCAATGGCAAAGCATTTATGTTTAATGCCTCAGGCAGAGTGCAATCACCCACGCCAATCACCTTCGGCGGGCGAGACTTCACCATTGATTTTCATGCCTATGTGGAGTCAAGTTCGCCACTCTGGAGCGGACTTTTCTGTGCCAGAGCAGTAGTCGACAGTTCTCAGAAAAGGAGCGGCGTAATCTGGCTTGTACACAACTCAAACAGCGGAGTAATGAACGTCGATATTTATGATAGTAACGCCACTCGACTTGTCCAATCGTCGATTTCGGACGTGTATGACGCAAGGCGTCACTTTGAAATCGATTATTTGCACGACAATTCCACGCTGAAAATTTTTGTCGACGGGCAAGAGAAGGCAACATACTCAGTGTCGATTGAACGTTTGGCACGGGACATTTGGCTTGGCGCGAATATAGAGAATGGTTACGTCGTCGGGGGCTATATGGACGAATTCAGGATGTTCGATGGCATTGCGTTACACGACAGCGATTTCACGCCGCCGACTGCCGCCGATTATTTCTAAGGAGTGATTGACATGCGTATCTTTATAAATCCCGGACACGACCCGCAACTTGACCCTGGTGCCTGCGGTAACGGTCTTCGAGAAGCGGACGTTGTTCTTAAAATCGGGCGACGCGTCGAAGGTTATTTACGTGCCGTCGGCTATGACGTGAAACTTTTTCAGTACGACGGACTGGGCGAAATTTGTTTCGACGCAAACGCATGGAAAGCCGATTTGTTCGTCTCAATCCACTGCAACGCGGCGACAGGTACCGCCAAAGGCACGGAGACTTTCAGCTCAGGCGGTATGAAAAGCACACGACTTGCAGAAAAGATTCAGGCACAACTGATAAATTCGTTGCCCGTTGTCAATCGCGGCGTGAAGACTGCAGGATTTTACGTGCTTAAAAACACGGACGCGCCCGCCGTACTGGTTGAGACAGCATTTATTGACAATCCCGACGACGCCAAACTTTTGGTTGAACGTGAAGACGACTTCGCCCGCGCAATCGCTCGCGGCGTCACGGATTATTTCCAAAACGAAAAGCCATTGCCCGACGTGGTTGACACACCTACTAAATCTTCGGGAGCTGTCGGCTCACACTTCAACGCGTCGGAATTCGTCTGTCACTGTTGCGGTCAAGGAAGCGTTGACCCGCGCTTGATTGAACTTTTGGAACGGCTCCGTACAAAGGCGGGCAAACCGATTCATGTCAACTGCGGCTATCGTTGTCCGTCACACAACGCGGAGGTCGGCGGCGTCCCGAATTCTCAGCACGTGTTGGGAACTGCGGCTGACATTACGATACCGGAAATCGGCTTTGAACGTGCGCGTGAGCTTGTTGAAAGTATTGACTTCGACGGTACGGGCTTTTATCCGCCATTGGACGGCGGCGGCGCGTGGTTCATTCATGTCGACGTTCGCGACGGCGGGAGCGGAAGCCATATCGAATGGTGGAATTGACATGTGGCAAATTAATAAGTTAGTTGCTATCGACCAAAATGATAATTACATCGTCGTTGAAAACGGAAAAGCTGTCGTTTCAACGTTGACGAATTCGGGGCGGGCTTATCGAAACTTTGAACTTAAAGAAACGCCGCCTTGCTTGTCTGTTGCCGTCAATGATTTAATCAAACTGCTTACGGATAAAGAAAAAAATTCGACGTAAAAAATAACCTCTCCGACTTTGGGGAGGCTTTTTTATTTGTCTGCACGTTGTCTGCAAACCGATATTTTTTCAGCGAGAATCACTTAGGTACGGTTAAGGCGAAAAATCGCTTTATTTCGCGTTGTCATGCTAATCTCAAAACCCAGTTAAGGAGTGTTAGGAAAGTGCGCGGTAATGATTGGCATAAAAATTCCTCCTCAGCTCAAAAGTTTAACAACAGCTTTTCCGACATAGACCGCCGACGCCGGATTTTGCCCCGTGACAAGTCGCCCGTCAATTTCGACGTGGCTTGACCAATTTTCCTCCGCGAAATAAGTTGCGCCGCGCTCCGTAAGTTTCGTTTCCAAAAGGAACGGCACAATTTCGGTCGCTTGAACTTCGGCCTCTTCTTCGTTGGTGAAGGAAGTCAAACTTTTTCCGTCGACAAGAAATGTCCCGTCGCTGAGCTTGACATTGACCAAAGCCGCGGGGCCGTGACAGACCGCCGAAACAATTCCGCCGCGCTCGTAAATTTCACGGGTGACTTTGTCAATCGCCGCACTGTCCGCAAAATCCCACATGACGCCGTGCCCGCCCGCAAAAAATATCGCGTCGAAGTCGGCGGCGTTCGCGTCGTCAAGTTTAAGCGTGTCGGCAAGTTTCGCTTGAAAATTTTCGTCGTCCCAAAAACTTTTGTTGACAGCGTCATTGAAATCGAGACTGTCGCCGTCAATCGGGGGTTTACCGCCCTTAATCGACGCCAAAACATAATCGAAGCCTGCATCAACGAATTTTTTCAGCGGGTGCGTCAACTCGCTGAGCCAAAAGCCCGTGGGAATTCCGGTTGCGCCTTTGACGTTGTTGCTCGTCACGACACACAAAATTTTTTTCATCAACATCACTCCAATCAAAATTTTTCCGACAGCATAATCTTTGTCGGCGAATAATCAATCGTCAATTCGTCTTTGATAAGCGATTCGACTTGTTTGCGGAAATTTTTGTACGCGTTCGACGAAAAATATTTTTCCGCCGCCGATTCGTCAGCAAAAATTATCATCGTGTGTAAAAAATTCGGACGCGGTTGCTCAGCCGTGACGAATGCGCCCATGACGCCCGAATCTTCACGGACGGCGCGCATTGCTTCAGCCGAAATAATTTTTTGAAACGCCGCAAGATTTTCGGGCGAAATTTCAAAGCGATTTGTCTTTACAATCGTCCCGACGCCGCGATCTTTTTGCTCAAGGACAATTCCGTTGACGGGTAAAATTTTCAAGCCGCCCAAAATCGGCAGGCGTTCTGCGCGATATTGCTGAAATGCCTCGCTCGTGCTGTGAATTCGATAAGCTTCGTCGCTCTCGTAAATCTCAAGCAGTCGCATGACGTTCGGATTATTTTTTTCAATCGCGCCGTAAAGTGCGTAGGTTCCCGCCTCTTTCGCCGTCGTCGGTGCCAAAATTTTCGCGCCCATCTCGATAATTTGCGACATTGTGCCCGCCGTTGATTCGACGACCGCCCATTGAACTCGCGGAAAATTTCCTTCGGGCGTGCGTATCGATTTCGCGCTTGCGGTTGCCGTCAACATCAAAATCACTCCCAAAATTGCCAAAAATTTTTTCACGGCTCAAACCTCCAATAAAATTCGTGCGTTGTCAATATAAATTTTATCCGTCAAGCCGCGTTTGGCAAGTTCTTCGTCGAAAAGTTTTTTCTTGCGTAAAACAACCTGCGCGGGCACGTATGGATAATCCGTGCCGAAAATTATTTGGTCGAGGCTCGCGATTTTTAACAGCATGTCGAATTGTTCGGGCATCGGGTCGCCCGCCGTGTCGAAGAATAATTTTTTGACGCCGTCCGCGAAATTCACCGGCTCCATTAAATTCATTGCCGCCAACATTTGGAACATCGCGCCCGCCCGCCGGTTCATGTACGGCAAAAACGATCCGCAATGCGGCACGATGACTTTCAAACGCGGAAATTTTCCAAAAAAATTGTTCGCCAACATATTTAAAACTGCCCGCGTCGTGTCGGCTGGATATTCAAACAACGCCATGACTTTTCCCGTGACGACGCCTTCACGCGGCAAAAATTTCGCGGGGCTTGGGTGAATTATCACAAGTGCGGATTTTTCGTTGAGCGCGGCAAAAATCGGGTCAAGTCTTTCGTCGCCCAAATAAATTCCGTCCGAATTGCTTGCAACTTTCACACCCAACGCGCCAAAATGCTCCGTGGAGTAAAAAAATTCTTCGATTGAGCTTTCGACATTCGGCAACGGCAATGTCGCGACGAATCCGAAGCGATTCGGGTACGCTATGCAAATTTCGGCAAACTCTCCGTTTATCGCACGCACGGCGAATTTGTCCGAGATGTGCGGCGTCGCCATTGACAAAATCGTAAAATCTATGCCCGCCGCGTCCATGAATTGCAAATGTTCTTCGACAGACCATTTCGGCAACGGAAAACCTTCGACTTTTGCGGCGTCAATGCCCAATTTTTCCAGTGCGTTGACGTAAGCGGGCGTTATCGCGTGCGCGTGGAAGTCGATTTTTTTCGACGACAATATTTCGGCGTGTGCGTTCAAATTCAGCCCTCCGACAGTAAAAATCAATCCGAGTTTCAAAAATTCTCTTCGGTTCACGTTTACGACCTCCAAAAATTTTCGTCAAGTTTATCATTTAAAGCAAGCTCGAAGTCAACAAAAAAACCCGCCGACCGGTCGACGGGAAATTTTTTATGTCGTGGAAAGTTTTTACTGCGGTTTGATTCTCTTGACGGCTTCAGACAGCGGCGGAATGCACTGCTTCTTGCGGCTCATCATTCCTGGAATATAGATATGATTGCCGCTCGTGTCTTTCCTGAAAGCTTCCCCGATAAGAGTTTTCGGAGAGCCTGCATAAAGCAAGTATGTCGCTTCTTCCAGTATGTCAGTCGCCATCAAAAGATGCATGTCGAAGCCTTCGCGCTCAATATTTTCTTTCATGAACGCAATGATTTGATCTTCGATGTCGAGAATTTCTTTCGGATCCATAACGGAGATTTGACTTACGATAATGCGGTAATCGCCAATTTTGAATTCTTTCAAGTCGTTTTTCGCAATTTCGGCGGGAGATTTGTCGCCGATACCCGCGCCGGCGCGCAACATTGCCAATCCGTATTCTTTGAGATTGACGCCCGCAATGTCCGCAAGTCTTTCGGCGGTTTTCTTGTCGTAAGGCGTGCAAGTCGGCGATTTGAACAAAACCGTGTCGGAAATAATCGCGCTGAGCAAAAGACCGGCGATTGACGGCGGAATTTCGATGTCGCGGTGCCAATGCATGTTCGCAACGATTGTGCACGTGCAACCGACGGGCTCTTGATGCGTGTAAATCGGTTCAGAAGTCTGAATGCCGCCCAAACGGTGATGGTCAATAATTTCCATGATTTTGGCGTCTTCAATGCCTTCGATTGCCTGTCCGCGTTCGTTGTGGTCGACGAGGATAACTTTTTCGCGTTCGGGCAACATAATTTCATCCGCGCTGACGATTCCGACGAGTTTGTTGTTTTCGACGACGGGATAGCTGCGGAAACGGTGCTCATCCATGACGCCCTTAATGTCACTGAGCAAATCCATCGGACGGAAGCAAACGGGGTTTTCTTTCATGATTCGGCGAATCGGGACGCATTGATTAATCAATCTGCCGACGGTATACGCGTCGTAAGGCGTCACCAAAACGAAAACGCCGCGTTTTTCGGCTTCGTCAAGAACAGTTGCGTCGATTCGGCTGTTTTGCGTCACGACGAGGCAGGAAATTTCGCATTCAAGGAATTTGAGCAAAGTTTCCGCGCTTCTGTCGCCGACAAGAACAATATCTTTTTTGCCGAGGATACTTATCGTCGAAAAAGCACTGCCGGCCGCAATGACGATATTGCCTTCGATGAAATCGTTTTCGTCGCCGCTGACCAAAACTTTTCCGTCGGTCGCTTGAATTAAGTCGCGATAACGGACGCGCATGTCAACGAGACTTTGCAAACCGAGTTCAAGGAAATATCTTTTTGCCAAGTCGCTGACCGAAACAATGCCGACCAAATCGCCGTTGGAATCGGTGACGGGCACGGATTGCAATTCGCTTTTGCGCATGACTTCGCCGAGGTGCCGCAACGTGTCATGTTGACGGACGACGGTTTTGCATTCAAGCGCAACATCTTTGACGCGAGGATATAAATCCGTCAAAAGCAACGGCTGTTCGACTTTGAAATATTCCAGCGCGTATTTGGTTTCGTTGTTGATTTTGCCGCAACGAGCGGGCACGGCGTTTTCGCCGAGAGCCTGCTTGAGGTGCGCATAGCCTATCGCCGAGCAAATCGAATCCGTGTCGGGATTGCGGTGCCCGATGACGTAGACAGGTTTGTTGCCGCCTTTCATTAAAAAACCCCCTTCAACTTTCCGGAAAGTTACAACGCTGAAACGAATTATAAACAAAAAGTTCCCGCGTGTCCACATTTCCGCAAAAAGTAAAATCGCCCAAGCAAACGACTTGAGCGACAAAAATTTCTTGAAATAAATCTGAACGTATGTTATATTCTTCGCGGCAGGTAGTTTGATGTGTCGGCTTTCTTCCTCGAAGGAAGGAGGTGACGCGTATGGATTTCTTCGACTGGCTTCAATTCATCTCTGTTGTCGGGACGTTCATTATCGCGTTGCTGACGTACTTCAACGGAAAAAAATAAGCCGTAACGCACGGCTCTAAACTCTCTCAGGTTTTACCACTAACGAGGAAGGAGTCGACGTTCCCGCATCGAGCTACCTGCCTTTGATTTGCTTTATTGATTAATGAAAATTTATCACAGGCACGCAGATTTGTCAACGGTTGCGGGATTTGACAGGCGTGTTATAATGACGCCGAAATTTTTAAGGAGGCGGCAAATTTGAAGCTTGCAACGACACTGAAAGGCCGGTTTGCAAATTTTTTTCGGACACGCGGCGAAGTCGCGCCCGACGATCTTATTGAAGCTTTGGAACGCGAAGTCGCCAAAAGCAAGAATTCTCAAAACGTCGTGCCGAATTCATACACGATTTATCTTTGCGAGGAAGATTGTTACCGATTGAGCGCGGCGCGGATGATTCGCGATTTATATGAAGCCGTCGAGCGAGAAGTTATCCGCGAAAATTGTTTCATGGACGGCACGTTGTCGATTCGGATTGAAAAATTTTTCGACAGCGAAAATGCCTTGGTCGTTAAATCAAAATTCGTCGCAGATACCGAACTTGAACAAGACACAATCGATTTGGCAAGCGACGTGTTGAGCCGGACGCTGATTCGCAACGGCGGCACTTCCGACGGCGAAGCGACAATCGTTGCCGATCACACGAAAATTGTCAGGACGATGCGCACATCGCCCGCACGCAAAATCGAATACAATTTGGCGGTCATTACCGATTTCACGACGACGGAAGTTGTTTTCGGCGAACGACAGATTTATCTCGGACGCAAAGACACGAATGATTTTGTTGTGAACGACGAGAGTGCCTCGCGAATTCACGCTTATATTTCCTACGAACGGCACAGGCACATTTTGCACGACGCGGGCAGTCTCAACGGCACATTTGTCAACAAAAAGCCGATAAGCAGTTGCGAACTCAAAGACGGCGACAAAATTTTAATCGGCAACACATTGCTTGCCTACAAAGTTCTGTAACGAAAGAAATCCCTCGACTTCGCGTCGGGGGGCAACGTGACGTTGCATCCAATTTGATTACTCGTTCGCAATTCAAACGTTATCGCAACAAAAAACCGCTCGAAGTATCGGGCGGTTAATTTTTTTTGTCGCGATGAATTTATTTGACGACGATATTAACCAACTTGTTCGGCACGGCAATAATTTTGACGATTTTCTTGCCCGCCGTGAGTTCTTGCACACGCGGCAAATTCGGAATCATCATTTCGAGCATTTCTTTGCTCATGTTGACGGAAACTTTTGCGCGGTCGCGAACTTTGCCGTTGATTTGAATCACGATTTCAATTTCGTCCTCGACAATCGCTTGAGCATCGAATTTCGGCCAATTTTGCTTGTGAACGTCGCCCGCGAAAAATTTGCTCCAAAGTTCGGCGGAAATGTGCGGCACGAACGGCGCAAGCATCAAAATTAAATCGCGTGCAAGCTCCCGCGCAAGATTCGGGTTAATTTTTTTGTCTTGGAACGCGTGCATTGCGTTGACAAGTTCCATCAGCGCACTAATCGCCGTATTGAACGCAAATCTGTCGCGAATGTCTTCCGTGACTTTTTTTATCGTCTTGTGCAACGTGCGGCGCAAAGAAATTTCTTCGTCCGTCAAAATTTTTGCGTCGTAATTTTCAACGCCATTTTTAATTTCGTCGCCGAAAATGCCGAGAATTCTCCAAACGCGATTCAAAAACCTGAATGAGCCTTGAACACCTTCGTCGCTCCAATCCAAATCGCGTTCAACCGGTGCGGCGAACAAAATAAACAATCTTGCCGTGTCCGCGCCGTATTGATTGATAATTTCTTCGGGCGAAACGACGTTGCCGAGTGATTTTGACATTTTCGCGCCGTCTTTGATAACCATGCCTTGCGTCAACAGATTTGCGAACGGTTCATCGTAATCCAACAGTTTCGCGTCGCGTAAAACCTTCGTGAAGAAACGCGAGTAAAGCAAATGCAAAATCGCGTGCTCAATGCCGCCGATATATTGGTCGACGGGGCTCCAGTAATTGACTTTTTCGCGGTCGAAAGGTTTTTGCTCGTTATGCGGGTCAGTGTAGCGCATGTAATACCAACTTGAACAAATAAACGTGTCCATCGTGTCGGTTTCGCGGTGAGCGTGGCCGCCGCATTTCGGGCAAGTGCATTCGACAAAATTTTTGCTTGTCGACAGCGGACTTAACGCGCCTTGCTTAAATTCCACGTCGTCTGGCAGTTTTACGGGCAAATCTTCTTCGGGAACGAGAACTTCGCCGCATTTGTCGCAATAAATGACGGGAATCGGCGCGCCCCAATAACGTTGACGACTGATTAACCAATCGCGCAGACGATAATTAATTTTTCGCGTGCCGAAATTTTTTTGCTCCGCGTAATCGATAATCGCCGAAATTGCCGCGTGCATTTCCATTCCGGTGAATTCGCCCGAATTAATCAAAATTCCGTCCTTGTCGACGTAAGCATTCGTTTGTTTGTCGAAATCGAGCGGAGTTTTGGGATTATCGATAACCCAAATTTTTTCAAGCCCGTATTTCGTCGCGAACATCCAATCGCGTTCGTCATGAGTGGGGACGCCCATAACCGCGCCCGTGCCGTATTCAAAAACGACGTAATTCGTGACCCAAATTTGAACTTCGCCGCCGTTGAACGGATTTATGCATGTGACGCCCGTGAAAATGCCTTTTTTTTCGGATTCGGAACTTGTGCGCTCAATATCGCTTTGACTGCGGGCTTTTTCGACAAATTTTTTAACGTCGTCGGATTTTTCGCTGACCGCGCAGATTTTTTCAATCAACGGGTGTTCGGGAGCCAATGCCAAAAACGTCACGCCGAAAGCAGTATCGGGGCGCGTGGTGTAAACGGAAATTTTTTCGTTGAGCGCGGGCACGTCGAAAGAAAATTCCAGACCTTCACTGCGGCCAATCCAATTTTCCTGCATGATTTTGACGCGTGCAGGCCAACCCGTGAGTTTGTCCAAATCTGCCAAAAGTTCATCGGCGTAATCGGTGATTTTGAAAAACCATTGCGCCAAATTTTTTTTGTGGACTTCAGAATCGCAACGCCAACATTTTCCGTCGATAACTTGCTCGTTCGCCAAAACCGTGCCGCAAGTGTCGCACCAGTTGACGGCAGCTTCTTTTTTGTAAGCAAGCCCGCGTTTATAAAACAACTCGAAAAGCCACTGCGTCCAGCGGTAATAATCTTCGCGGCAAGTTTCGACTTCGCGCTCCCAATCGTAAGCCAAACCCATTGACTTTTGCTGAGCGATCATGTTTTTGATATTCGCGAACGTCCAATCGCCGGGCTTGACTCCGTGGGCAATCGCGGCATTTTCCGCAGGCATTCCGAACGCGTCAAAGCCCATCGGGTGCAGGACGTTATAGCCGGACATCATGCGATAACGCGCCACCACGTCGCCGATTGAATAATTTCGCACGTGACCCATGTGCAGGTTGCCCGAAGGATACGGGAACATTTCCAGCGCGTAATATTTCGGCTTTGCAGAATCTTCCGTCGTGCGATAATAGTCGGGCGCATCCCAAACTTTTTGCCATTTCTTTTCGACTTCCTGAGGATTGTATTTCTCCATTAAATTCGCCTCCTGTTGAACGCGCCGCATTATATCAAACCTTTAGCGAAATGAAAAGCTTTGCCGAAACGCAAAAAATAATCCCCGCCGCAATCGACAGGGATTTTAATTGACACTCAAAAAAATCAAGTAAACTCGTAACGAAACGAATTTTGCGACGTATAAAGGACGAAACCATAAAGGAGCTTGATAATATGGCTAAGGAAGACAAATTCTTAAGTCCGAAAGTTCAAGCGACGTTTTAAATTTTGTTCGGATCGGATTTGAGCGCGGCGGCTACTTCGTTCAGCTGAAAAATTATGTCGGCGTGATTCGCTTGCCGAGCGGTTTTCAAATTGAGATTCTGCCGAAAATTT
>JAFWFO010000062.1 GCA_017515635.1 Selenomonadaceae bacterium | reverse complement strand
TCATTTGTCCAAAGCGGTGCAGGAACAAGGATTTTACGAGTTTCGGCGACAGATTGAGTACAAAGCTCAGTGGGCGGGAATAACCGTCATAATTGCGGACAGATTCTATCCGAGTTCCAAAACCTGCGTTGCTTGCGGACATTTGAAGAAAAATTTACGCCTGTCGGAGCAGATTTATCACTGCGAAAATTGCGGGAATGAAATTGACCGTGATTTGCAGGCGGCGATAAATTTGAGACGATACGCAAGCTGATTGGATGAAAAAATCTACCCGTTCGTTAGCGGGGAAGTTAAGCCTGTGGAGATTTACAGCAAACGTCAATAGCTTGTCAGAAATGACAGTGAACGCGGAATCGACGAAGCAGGAATGAAACATAAGAGTTTTTACAGCTTTTTATAAGTTTTCAGTAACGGTGTTTGGTTGGACGGAATTTATTTGATATTGGTCATGATTGTTACGGGCGGCGCAATCGCTTTTATCGGCGACAAACTCGGCACCAAAATTGGCAAAAAACGTCTGTCGATTTTCGGACTGCGTCCGCGCCATACGTCAATGATCGTGACCGTTTTGACGGGCGGGCTGATAACCGCGCTGTCAATAGGATTTATGGCTCTCATTTCTCAAAACGTGCGCACGGCTCTTTTCGGCATGGACGAACTGCGCGCAACAATGACTTCGACGCTTGCGGAACTTGACGCGGCAACCGAAGAACTTTTCAAGGCGCAAACCGAATTCGAGCGGGCGAACGAAAATTTACGCGAATCCAAAGAAGAAATTTTATCACTGAAAGACGAACAGGAAGAACTTCGCGCCGAATCCGAACGACTCAAAGAGGAAGGCGCACGACTTGAATCGACGAACTCCGAACTTGCCGCGCAGAATGAAAATCTTTCCGGCACGAACGCCGAACTTGAACAAAGTAATAAAGAGTTGGGCGAATTCAATGTCACGTTGAGCGCGGACAACGAAAAACTTTCTGCGGACAACGCGAAACTTTCGGGCGACAATGAAAAACTTTCCGGCGATAACGAAAAACTTGCCGCCGACAATTCCGACCTTGAGGAACGCAACAAAAATCTGCGCGACGGATTAATTGCAATTCGCGAAGGCGATATAACTTTGCGTGCGGGCGAACTTTTGGCGAGCGGCGTTTTCAAAGCGGGCATGACTGCCGAAGAAATTGCCAACGAAATCAATGAACTTGCCGACGCCGCAACTCAAAATCTTATCGAACGTTTCGGCGACGAAGACGATCATTCCGTTTGGATTTATCAGCCCGAATTGCAACGCGTTATCGGCGACCTTGAATCGAGCGGGCGCGAAATGGTTTTGCGAATCACGGCGGCTGGCAACATTGTTCGCGGCGAGCCCGTGCGTGCGACTTTGGAACTTTATCCCAACGAACTTATTTTCAGCAAAGGCGAACTCATCATTTCCAAAAGTTACGAAGTCAATTCCGATACCGCGCTTGAAGTCGTCGTGCGAGATTTTCTCATGTCGGTTAATCGTGCG
Organism: Selenomonadaceae bacterium; assembly: GCA_017515635.1. GTDB lineage: Bacteria > Bacillota > Negativicutes > Selenomonadales > Selenomonadaceae > Quinella. Next base: position 19,697 of record JAFWFO010000062.1, on the reverse strand, counting down.
GCGGTTGATAAGGGAATTTTGGCAGATCCGATAACCGGCAGCGTCGGGCGACTGGACGGCGACCAACTTTACGAAATCTTCGGCGCGATAACGTCGGCACGCGGAAAAATTTCGTTGACGGCGTACGCTCTCGAAGACACCACGTCGCAAGGCCCGCTCCGTTTGAAAATCAAAGTCACGCAAAGGGGAGTTGCTCAATGAACGTCATGGGTATTGACCCCGGACGCGACAAATGCGGCGCAAGCGTGACGCTTGACCCAACTGAGACGGGCGTTAAAAATTTCATGGGCATTGACCCCGGGCGCGATAAGTGCGGCGTGGCAATTTTGAATTCCGACGGCGAAATAAAATTTCAACGCGTCGTTGTCACGGACGAACTTGCGGACGTGCTGAAAAATTTGGCGGCGCAATTTAGAATTCAAACTGTGATTTTGGGCGACGGCACAACTCATAAATCGGCGGCTCAAAAAATTTCTGCGGCGGGTTTAAATTTTCAACTTGTCGACGAAAAACACACGACCGAAGAAGCGCGCCGATTGTATTGGAAAAAAAATCCTCCGAGCGGTTGGCGAAAATTTTTACCGACTTCAATGCAAGTACCGCCCGAACCTGTCGACGCCCTTGTTGCAGAAATTTTGGTTAGAAGATTTTTGGTGAACAGTTGACGCCATTACCGCAGAAATTTTTAGTCAGGAGATTTTTAAAGCTATGAACAATCAAACTCACCGCCCCGAATGGGACGAATATTTTTTGAACATTGCCCGCGAAGTCGGCAGACGCGCAACTTGTCTGCGTCGACGTTACGGCGCAATTATCGTCAAGGATAACATCATCATCAGTTCCGGCTACAACGGCGCACCGCGTGGCGAAACGAATTGCATTGACAGCGGCGTTTGCGAACGCGAGCGGCTTCACGTGCCCAAAGGCGAACGCTACGAGTTGTGTGTTGCCGTGCACGCCGAACAAAACGCGATTATCAACGCCGACCCCGAAAAAATGAACGGCGCGACGATTTATATTGTCGGCGTGAATTGTGCGGACGGCTCTACAGCTTCGGGCGAACCGTGCAAACTCTGTCGACGCATGATTATCAACGCACGCATTGCCAAAGTCGTTTACCTTGCGAGCGACGGAAAAATTATCGTCAAAGCCCCAAACGAAATTCAAGATTAAAACCGAACAAAAGAGGTCGTCACGGATGACGGCCTCCGCCGACGCATTTGCAGGATGCAAATTCCGTCGGCCAAATGGATTCACGATAACATTTCGGATTGTCGATTACTCATTCCTCGCCCGCCGCGCAGGCGCGGTTTCTTTGCTACTTTCTTTGCCGTCAAAGAAAGTAGATAACAACACGGCAGGAAATTTGCGACGTTGACCGAATAACGTTTCAGCAAGGGGGTGGACAAAATGCTTTACGCGATGATTGACGTTGGCTCAAACACAATTCGCATGGCGGTTTACGACATTGACGGCGGCCGCGTCGAAATGCTCATGAAAAAGAAACACACCGTCGGGCTTGCGTCTTACGTTCGCGACGGCGTAATGCAACGGCAAGGCATTGACAAAGTCGTTGAGATTATCGGCGAGTACCGTCATTTTCTGGACGATTTTGGGATAACGCACGTCACGGCATTTACGACCGCCGCCCTGCGAAATTCAATCAACGGTTCCCAAGCCGTCGACGAAATTTCTTTTCGCACCGGAATAAACATTATCTTGATGAGCGGCGACGACGAAGCGACTTTTGATTTTATCGGTGCGACGCACAATCTTGACGACGAAAAAGGTTTGCTTATCGACATCGGCGGCGGCTCCACGGAAATTGTTTACTTTGAAAACCGAGAAATTCGCGTTAAAGCAAGTCTGCCAATCGGTTCGTTGAATTTCCACACGCGTTACACGGGCGTTCACATTTTGCCCAGCACTTTTGAAATTGCCGAAATGTATGCCGAGGCGGAAGCGACCGTCAGCGCGGTACAAGAATTTCAAGCCGTCAGCCACGCGCAAATTTGCGGAATTGGCGGCACGTTCAAAGGCGCAATGGCTCTGTATAATTCAATGTACGGCATGTCGCGGCAAAATATGCGCATGGAAGTTCGGCGAATTCAAGACATCTTGCACCGTTTCCGTCGCGATCACGAGCTGATTGTTCCCGACAAAATTTTATTGATGAAAACCGTTCCCGAACGAATGCATACGTTTATGCCGGGCTTAATTATCGCGGACGTGCTTGCCAAACGTTTCGGCAGTTTAAGCATTCTTTACAGCGATTCAGGTGTTCGCGAAGGTTACATTTACGACAAAATTATTGACAAAAATTTTTTCTGAAACGTTTTACATGAGGAGGCAACAAATGAAACTGTCACCAAAAGAACGACAAAAAGTAATGAAATTGCTTAGAGAAGAACGCCGTCCTGGCATGATTATTTGGATGGAACCGCACGCAGACGGCGACACTTATCCGAACGGCTATGTGCAAGGCGATCCGTTTGATGTGGTAATGATGGCTCTGCACGCTGTTGATTTTGCTGCCAATGCCTTCGGAATCAGACCGGAGCAAGCGGCGTTAAATATAGCAGAAATGTTTTCGGACAAAGAATATAAACCGAGCAATATCCAAGGTGAGTTGCGCATAATCAAATAAAGGAGTGATATTGTGATTCTGGTTGACAAAAACACAAGAGTTATCGTCCAAGGTATCACGGGCAAAGCGGCGACTTTCCACACAAAACAAATGCTTGCTTACGGCACGAAAATTGTCGGCGGCGTGACGCCAGGCAAAGCAGGTCAAGTCGTCGAAGGCGTTCCCGTGTTCAACACCGTCGAAGATGCCGTTAAAGCTACGGGCGCGACCGCATCGGTTATTTACGTGCCCGCGCCGTTTGCCGCCGATTCGATTCTTGAGGCCGTCGACGCGGGTTTGGATCTGGTCGTCTGCATTACCGAACACATTCCCGTTTTGGACATGGTCAGAGTTCGTCGTTTCATGCACGGCAAAAAGACGCGGCTTATCGGCCCGAATTGCCCCGGTATCATGACGACGGATGAAGCGAAGTTGGGCATTATCCCCGCCAACGTTCAGAAAAAAGGTCACGTCGGATTAGTTTCGCGTTCCGGAACTTTGACTTACGAGGCGGCCTTCCAACTTCAAAACGCGGGTATCGGAATTACCACGAGCGTCGGTATCGGCGGCGACCCCGTCAAAGGCATGGACTTTATCGACGTGTTGAAACTTTTCAAAGACGACCCCGACACCAAAGCCGTGCTGATGATTGGCGAAATTGGCGGCAACGCTGAAGAATGTGCGGCGAAATGGATTTCCGAAAACATGCCCGAAAAACCCGTTGCGGCGTTCATTGCAGGGCGGCAGGCTCCCGAAGGCAAACGCATGGGACACGCGGGCGCGATTATCAGCGGCGGCAAAGGCACGGCGGCGGACAAAATTAAAGCTCTCAACGCCGTCGGAATTCAAGTTGCCGACACCGTTGCGCACATCGGCGATACCGTCGTCGACACGCTCAAGCGCGCAGGTCTCTACGAAATTTGTCACACGTGCTGAACTTTTAGCTTGCAGGCAACAAAAAAGCCGCTCACCAAAACAACTGTGGACAAAAAGCACTTTCCGGTTACAAAAAATTGGGAGGTGCTTTTATGTATCTAAATATCTCGGTCGGCTGCCGAGGTACCGTCTTGGTCAAGACAAATCAAAAGAAATTTCCCGCCAAACACGAATGAATTCTGCCTGAAACAATAATGAATGCCCGTTGCTTACATGCGGTCGAATTGCTACAATACAGTCAGCGACAGGGAAGTTGCTTACAGGATTCACGGACAGTCGCAAGGAGGTCTTAACCATGACTATGAAAATTGCATACAGGGCTTCAAAAAATAAAAGTCGCAAGACGGTTGCGAAAGCTGAGCCGAAAACTCAAGCGACGCACAACGAAGTTTCATTCATTCTTGTTTCAAAAGGCATTATCGGTTTCCGCGAAAGCGCACGACTGATCAAAATCGCCGAAGAGACGAACTGCACGATGACAATCGCGTCGGGCAAAAAACTCGGCACGACGAAAAGCATTCTCTCGTTGGTGAATTTGGAAATCATGCCGGGCAAAAGCTTGGTGCTCAACATCAAAGGCGAGCGCAACGAAGAAGCTTTCCGCGAGGCGTCCAAAGTCATCAGCGGCGAAACGGATTCGAACATCTGATTTAAACGTCTGACTCGAAAATCTGAAAAACCATACTCACCCCCTGCACATAAAACCGAAAAAGAAAATCCCCGACTTCAAACGAAGTTGGGGATTTTTGATTTGTCGAAAGAAATTTTGCTCGACTATTGCCAAGAAGCCGTCATGCGATTAAATCTGTAATTTCCGCCGTCCGCTGTGGCGAAATTCGGGCTGTAGTAATCGGTGCAGGCGACCGCGACGACAGTGCCTGTGTTGAACTGCAAGGTAATCGTTGTACCGTCGTAGTACGTGGCGACAATGTCGCTCAAATTCACGTCACGCAACCAGACGGTGTCGGCTGAGGAACCGTTAAGGATGGCGTCGGAGCCTTCGTATTTGCTGCAATAAAACATGTCATAACTTGAGCCGCCGATAAGTACGTCGTTCGCGAAATCTTGGCCGCCCCAAAGCGAACTTGCGCCCGAACCCGCCATGATGAGGTTGGCATTGTAGTCGCCCATGAGGACGTTGTTGCCTGCGGAATAAGCCGCGTTGATGTTGACTGCGGGATAGTAATAGCCGCCGGACAAGTCGATCGTGTAGCTTCCGTAACCGAAAAGCGCAACCGTGACGCCGTCATTGGTGTAGCCTTCGTTGCTGTTGTAGCCGTTGTTGTAGTAGCCGTTGTTGTAGTAGCCGTTGTTGTAGCCGTTGTTGTAGCTGTCGTAGTAGCCGTTGTCATAGTAGCTGTCATCGTAATCCGCGCTGGAAACGAGTTCCGTGTTCAAAAGTTCCATGAAATCACCTGTCCTTTCGTTGATAGAAGAAATTTTCTGTCATTATATCGAAAGAAATTTTTCGTGTCAATTTGCGCGCTCAATCGGTTTGTCGCTCTCGGCAATGTACGCTCGTGCAATTTCGGTGACGCTGTCTCTCAGCTCGAAAATTTTTCCGTTTTTAACCTGCGCGCCCGCAACGTTTTGATGTCCGCCGCCGCCGAATTTTTCCATGATAACTTGCACGTTTAAATCGCCGACGGAACGTGCGCTGATACCGACAGCACCATTTTTCATTTGGAATAAAATAATTGTCATGCGCACGCCCTCGACGCGCAGAAGTGAATCGGCCGCCTGTCCCGCAACAGCCTGCACGTTTGGAATCAAACGATCAATGTAGCTGACGACAAGACCGCCCTCGAAATATTCTGATTCGGCCTCGGTTTTGGCAAGCGCAACCGTCGTTTCGTAATCGGATTTAAACAGGTGATTGACGGCGACGGGATCTGCGCCGCTGCGACGAAGGTAAGCCGCCGCCTCGAACGTTCGCGAGCCGGTTTGAACGGTGAAATTTTTCGTGTCGACGACCATGCCCGAATAAAGCGCGGTTGCCGCAAGCTTGCCGATACGAATTTTTTCGTCGAAGTAAGTCAAAAGTTCCGTAACCATTTCGCAAGTCGAACTTGAGCCCGGCTCCAGATAAGTCAGCTCGGTATTTTTAATCGTGTTTTCACTGCGGCGGTGGTGGTCAATGACGATAACTTTTTTGACGCGCTCAAGCAAACTCGGCACGGCGACAAGTTTCGGAATAAAAGTGTCGACAACCACAACCATCGGTTCAAGCGCGGAAGAAATTGAAATATCCGCTTCGCGAATGAACATGCCTTGATATTCTTCGGCCTTGCTGAACGGCTTCAAAATTTTTTCAATGCTGTCGTTCCAGCCGCTCAAGACAACGTAAACGGGCTTGCCCAATTTTTTCGCCATGAGCGCGACGCCGACCGCCGCCCCGAATGCGTCATAATCTTCGCGAATGTGTCCCATGACAAAAACCACGTCGGAACTTTCCATTGTGTCGCGAATCGATTTCGCCATAACGCGAGCTTTGACTCGTGTATTTTTCTCGACGGCTTTGGCACGTCCGCCGAAAAATTGCGTGCGATCGTCCATTCTTACTGCAACTTGATCACCGCCGCGCCCAAGTGCCAAATCCAAACCGGCTTGAGCTTTTTCGGCTACTTCGCTGATATTTTGTTCACTCGAATTTTTTTCCGCAACGGCCGCGCCCATTGACAGCGTGACTTGAATTTGTTTTTTGTTGACCAGCTGACGAACTTTGTCCAGCACGGTGAATTTTTCTTCGATTGCCCGTTCAAGTGCCTGTCGCTCCAAAATTACAATGAACATATCGTCCGCCACGCGCCGCAAAAATCCCGACAGCTCGGCAACCCACGTTTCCAAAATCGCGCTCACCGACAACATCAACGCCGTTTTTTCAGTTTCGTTGAGTCCCTGCGTGACTTCGTCGTAATTGTCGACCTGCACATAAATTAACGCCGTGCGACTTTGCCGGTACTCAACTTTCAGTTCCTCGTAAAGCGTAATTTCGTGGGCAAACAAGACGACCATGCGCGGATAATCCTCGTTCGCTTGCAAATGCCGATACTTTACCAAAAAATGTCTGTCGAATTCTTCGATTGTTCCGTCCGCCGTCTCTCTGTGTCGTCGCGCCGTAACTTTATATTCGCCTTCTTCGGGCGCGGGCTCGGTTCCGTCGGGCATCAAATTTAAAATTTCGTCGCTTATCAAACCGTCCCAAAATTCCGCAACGTACATGCCTTGTTGAAAGGTGACCGCCGAAAAACCTTGCATGACTTCGTTACACCATTGAAGTCGCCCGTCACCGTCCACGATAACAATTCCTTCCGGCAGTTGCGTCATCGCGTAAAACATCATGTCGTTGACGTTGCCGATGACGTTTTCGCAATACTCTTTGAATTGTTTTTCGCGACACTTGCGACGTTCGTAAGCGAAGAAAATCAACAACGCCCAAACAATTACCGCGCAGGCTCCCAAAAATTTATTGTAGTGAATCAGCACGGCGATTAAAACCAGCATGACCGCAAGATTTATCACCGAATCCGGCCACGCGGATAAATTTCTCGGCACTTCGCGTCACCTCCCGTCGCTTGAAATTTTTTTCCGATAATCAAATAACATGTCAACCAATCCGAAAATCGCCGTCGCCTGCAACATGAACGGGCTTAGGAACAACAACACGTACAGCACGCCGCGAACAATTTTCGACAGCTTGAAACGATCTGCCAACGCGGAAAAAATCGCCAAACCTTGAATCAGCCCGATTATCATCGACAGAAGTAAAACGTTCAGCGCGATTTCGTAAATCTGTACCCAACCACGCGTCATGCCCCAATACAAGCTTAAGCCGCCAAGTAGCGCCGTATAAAAAAACAGGGACGGGAAACGCCATCGAGCGAACGGAGGCATTTTCGGCATCTTCATGCGAAGTTTCGGGAAAATCCACTGCGACGTTAAATAAACTGCCGCCGTGTTCAAAAGTGCCGACAACATCAAAAGCGTCGGGATTAAAAATACCAGCACTTTGAAGCCCGCGTCCAAATTTGTTTGCGCCTCGGCGATTCGGGCTTTGTCGACGCCCATCGATTCGTAAAACTGAAATGATTCGTCAAATGACTCGCGCACCATTTTAATTTGCGTGTCGATTAAATTCACGTCCATGACGAAACTCAACAACGCGATTGACAAAACCTGCGCGGCGGAAGCGACAACCAACGTCGTGAAAAAAATTCTTACGGCGTTGAATTTTTTCCGCACGCCCCAGCCCAAAGCCACGCCGCAAAGTCCGACGCTTAAACATAGTCGCAACGAAAACAACGGGCTTATCAACAGCGACAGCAACACGAACGACACAAACAACGCGCTTAAGCCTTTGCCCGCGCCTTGACGTGCCGTCAACACCGCCGACGGCACCGCGAAGAAAAAATCGACAATCATGCCCAAAAGCGGCACATAAACCGTGACAAGCCCCAAAATTACCGTTATCGCGACGAGCAGCCCGCCCTCGATTGTCGGCGTGATATTTTTATTCATTACAGAACCTCGCAAAAAATTTTTCAAAAAAATTACAGGCATTATACCAGACGCCTAAAACTTTTACCAGAATAAAAAGCCGTCCAACAATATCGAATTGTTCGATTGTCAAACATGAGTTACAAAAACAGATAAAAAAGTTCGAGAGGTCTCGGCTGCAGTTGAAGTATAATTTTATAGCGCGATTCATCTTCGCTCGTTTCAGATTATAACAGAAACGCAAGGAAAAATAACCGTCACTTGCCAAGAGTTTAGCAACAGCTCACAAAAAAACGCGGCACTCGGCTTGAGTGTCGCATTGATTTTTTGGTTGCGTCAAGATTTTTGATAGCCGATTGCGCGAAGTTTCTTTATCGCGTTCGGAAGATTTTCCATAACGTCAGCCGCCGTCAAACCTTCGGCGTATTCGTCCGCCGCGAAATTTCCCGCCGTGCCGTGCAACCAAACGCCCGCCAACGGTGCAAAAGGCGTCTGTTTCATCAATCCGACAATCGTGCCCGCCAAAACGTCTCCGCACCCCGCCGTAGCCATTGCGCTGTTGCCGAGCGGTGAAATAAAAATTTCTCCGTTCGGGTAGCCGATAACCGTCGTTTCGCATTTCGCAACGATAATCGCCCGAAAAGCCTGCGCGGCGCGACGAACTTCCGGAACAAGCGCGGGACGAAGTTTTTCGATTGGAATATTCAACAGCGCGGACAATTCGCCCAAATGCGGCGTGATAATCGGAATTTGTTTGCAAGCTTTGAGTTCATCCGCGTGCCCGTTGAAAGGATAAATTGCATCCGCGTCCAAAACAAGCGGCTTGTCGACCGTGGCGACGATTTTTTTCACCAGTTCGGAAGTTTCGCGCTCACGTCCCAAACCGCAACCCAAAAGTATCGCGTCAAAGTCCTCCGCCAAGTCCAAAATTTTCGTCAATGCCTTGTCGCCGCCGATAATGCCGGGTTTAACTTCGTCAAGCGGCGCCGTCATAACTTCAGTCAATTTGACTTCGTAAATCGAATTTAAACTTTCGGGCGCAGTCAATGTGACGAGTCCCGCGCCGACTTTCAACGCGCTCATTGCCGCAAGAGACGCCGCGCCCGTCATGCCGCGAGAACCTGCGACGACCAAAATTTTTCCGCAAGAGCCTTTGTACGAATCTTTAGGACGTTCGGGCAAGAAAGTCAGTGCAAGTTCGTCGTCCATCAAAGTTTGGTGAATTTCGTCCGTCAAAAGTTTCGCGGGCAAACCAATATCCTCGACGATTAATTTTCCGACGAAACCTGCGCCGGGGCAAAGGAAATGCGCGACTTTCGGCAGACCGAGCGCAACGGTGACTTGTGCTTTAATCGCCGCTTCGCCGACCGCGCCCGTGTCGGAATCCACGCCCGACGGCACGTCAATGGAGACGATAACTTTATTCGTGGTGTTGACCAAACGAATCAGCCGCAACGCCGCAGGACGCAGTTGCCCGTTAAAGCCCGTGCCTAAAATTCCGTCGACGACCGCATCAGAAAATCTCAACGTGACTTGCAGACGTTCCCAAGCTCTGTCGCTGTCGAGTTGTTGCAATTCGACGTTCATGGCGCGCAGAATTCGCATTTGCACGTTGGAAGAATTCGTGCGGTGATCTCTGTCGCCAATCAGAAAAATTTTGACGCGTGCGCCCGCGTTCGACAAATACCTTGCCGCCGCCAAAGCGTCGCCGCCGTTGTTGCCGGAACCCGCCAAAATGCAGACGCTTTTTTTGTCGACGGTGCCCAAAATATTTTTGACGGCCTCGAAGACCCGATGTCCCGCGCTTTCCATAAGCGACAGTTCGGGCAAGCCGTAATCCTCAATCGCCATTGAATCAATATCGTGCATTTCTTTGGCCAATGCAACTTTCATATAAAAATCCTCCATAAACTGCAATGCGTAATTTGCAATGCGTAATGCGTAATTTGGAGCCGTCATGGATGACGGCTCCCGCCCGCAGTTGAAACAGGATGTTTCACCTGCGGGCACGATGATTTAGTGTGTGCAGAAACATTACGGCAACAGGTGAGCAACGCCCCGCGAGGTGCCGTTTTCTTTTGTTACTTTTCTTTTGGGCAAGCAAAAGAAAAGTAAGATTAAATAAACTCAAATTCGCGAACAAGCCGAATCGAAGCGAGGCAACGAAATTACTCCAATACACAAACCGCCGTGGCAAATTCCCGCGAGTGACTTAAACTCAAAGAAATTTTCGTGACGGCTTGAGATTCGGCAAAAGTTTTCGCCCGCCCGTGCAAAAAAATTTCGGGACATCCCAAAGCCCCGTTGATAACTTCGACTTCGGCGGGTCGCGTGAAAATGCCCGTGCCCAACGCCTTAAAAAAAGCCTCCTTGGCGGCAAATCTTGCGGCATAGGAGGCGGCGGAATTTTTTCCGCGACTTTCGCAATAAGTTTGTTCCGTTTCTGTAAATACAAAAGCCTTGAAATTTTCTCGACGAAGCGCATTTTTCACGCGTTCAATTTCGATAATGTCCGTGCCGAGTCCGCGAATCATTTCGTAACCAAATCCGTATCCGACGGCCCGCGATAACCTTCGTTCGGGTTGAACGACAAACTGCGCGCAATCAAAATTTCGACGCGACGATTCTGTTGCTTATTTTCGGCGGTGTCGTTCGGCGCAATCGGTCGATATTCGCCGTAACCGATGGCGGAAAATCTTGCGGGATTCAAGTCCGAATTAATCGACAGCAAATATTTCATAAACGTCATTGCGCGAACGGAACTTAATTCCCAGTTCGACGGGAATTCTGCCGTGCTTATCGGGTCGGTGTCCGTGTGACCGGAAATCAAGACGCGTTCGGGAACTGCCGCCAACAAGCCCGCGACAATCGGACCGATACGTTGAGATTCGGGGACGAGATCCGCCGAGCCTGACGGGAACAACGCCTTTTCTTTAATGCGAATCATCAAGCCTTCTTCCTCAAGTTGCGTCGACAATTCATCTTGCAAATTGTTTTGCTCAATGTACTCCTCAAGTTGCCGTTGCAAATCTTGGAGCGTCCGATTTTCTTCAATGTAAGCCGCGTTGCCTTGGTCTTCGCTACTCATCATGTCGCGTTGCATACTTACGTTGGGGCCTGCCTGGTTAAAGAACGAAGGGCCGCCCATGTTGAAAGCCGCCGTGAATGCCTGCGCCATCTGTTGAAGTTTCGTTTGGTCGGTCTGCGAAATTGCGAACAGACAGATAAACAACGCCAACAGCAACGTCATCAAGTCGGAGTAAGGGAGCAACCAAGCCTCGCTGGCTTCTTCTTCGTGTTTCTTGCCGCGTTTCTTTTTCGCCAAAGATTATTCCTCCTTGCTGCTCAAACCTTCGCGCTCGCTCTGCGGAATGTAAATCATCAACTTCGCTTCAATCTGCGTGGGGGAGTCGCCCGCCTGCAACGAAAGAATTCCTTCCATAATCATGCGTTTATGGCTGACTTCGTTTTCGGATTTGATTTTGAGTTTGTTGGCGAACGGGAGCCACAAAACGTAACCGGTAAAAATGCCGAGGATTGTCGCGACGAACGCCGCCGCGATTGAGTGACCGAGCTTGTCAATGTCGTTGAGGTTACCGAGTGCCGCGATAAGACCAACGACCGCGCCCAGAACGCCCAGTGTCGGAGCGTAAGTGCCTGCCTGCGAAAAGATTGAACGCATTTCGGCATGTCGCGCCTCCATGACGGCAAGTTCCGCGTCCAAAACGTCGCCGACGAATTCAGGATCCATACCGTCAATGACCATGCTCAAGCCGTTGCGGAAGAACGGATCTTCAATGCTGTCGACGCGGCTCTCAAGTGCCAAAATTCCTTCACGACGCGCAATCTGCGACAACTCGATAAAAGTTTTTACCAATTCGCCTTTGCCCTGTTCGCCGTCGCCGCGCATCAACAGCCCGAACAATTTTGGGAACTTCGACATTTGTTCCATTGTGAAAGCGTTGAACAGACAAGCAATCGTTCCGCCGACGATAATCAAGAACGCCGCCGGATTGTTCAGCGAACTGATTGGCGCGCCCTTGATGACCATGCCGACGAAAATTGAAATAAAGCCGCCGACCAGTCCTATTATTGTAGATTTTTCCAAAACAACAGCCTCCTCCGGTTTTTGAGGTGAAAGTTATGAACACCAAAAAATTTTCGGGTACGTGCCGAATATGTAAATTCCCTGTTCAATGCCCGAAAAAAAAATCCTGCCGCCCGCAAAAATTTTTAGCAGATATAATCTTCGAACTGGATAAATCTCCACGAGCGTAGTTGTATTTTCTTCGGAAAGTCTTGAAACGGGTTTTACTTCAATTTATAATCGTGAATGTTTTTTCAACGAGATTAATTGCTGACGACATACAAAACCATAAGGGAGCGAAATTATGTCTGAACATCAAAACTTGGGTGCGGAAGTAAGCATGGTCAAGCGGCTGTTTTTCAGCTTGGCGGTAAGTCAAGTCTTAACTGTTTGTTGTTTTATGCTTTCGACGGTGGTAAATGGAATTTTTATTGGGAAATTTTTGGGCGCGCAAGACATCGCGGCTTTTGGTCTCATAAATCCGGTGTACTTGTTGTTGTCGGCGGTCTCATCGACATTTGCCGTCGGTGTGTCGACATATTGCGGAACCTTGCTCGGCAAAGGCAATATTCAAAAAGCCAAAGAAGTTTTCACGTCAAACGCCGTCGCAATAATTTTTTTGTCGCTGGCTTTCACGTTTACTGCAATTTTTTTCGCAGACGGTCTTTGTGAAATAATGGGCGCACACGGAACGCACGAAAATTTAAAACCCGGCTTAATGTCTTACCTGTACGGCTTTGCGCCCGCGTTTTTCCCAATGGCGGCAGGTGTAAATTTAATAAGCCTGCTTTATTTGGAGGGCGCGAAAAAAAGAGTTTTGATCGGAACGATTTCAAGCCTCGTCGTCAACATAATCGGAGATTTTTTGAGTGTTACCGTTTTTGACGGCGGATTGTTCGGAATTGCGTTGGCGACCTCCTGCGGCAGCTATGTATCGTTCATTATTTTGGCGTCGCACTACCTGCATGATCCGATACTTTTTTTCACGCGGAAAAATTTCAGTTTAAAACCGCTGGGCGAAATTTTCTCTTTGGGATTTGCAAATGTTATAAGTCGTCTGAGTGTTTTCGGAAGAATTTTCGCGATAAACCATTTGCTGGTGGCATTTTTTCCACAAGTTGCCCTGACGGCTTTTTCCGTCAAAAGCAATTTGGATAATTTGTACCTCTCCGGGGTTTTTGGAATAGTCGTAACAATTTTAACCTTGGGCGCGGTCTTCAGCGGCGAAGAAGATAAAATGTCCATGAAAATTTTGTACAAACTTTCCTTGAAATACGGCTTGATGCTGGCAGGTTTTATCAGCGTCGTCGTTTTCGTTTTCGCCGAACAAATCATCAATGTCTACTTGCCGGAAGACCCCGAAGCCGTTCCGGAAACCGTCATGGCGTTGAGATTGTACATAATCAGTTTGCCGCTTTACTTTATCGGTGAAATGTACGTAAGCTTCGCCAGAGTTCTGCGTAAAAAAGTTTTCTCGTCGGTACTTTGCGCTCTGGAAAGTTTTGTTTTCGTGATATTTTTTGCCTACGCGCTGGGATATTCCGTCGGCTTGAACGGCGTTTGGATTTCGTTTTTCTGCGGAGAAGTCGCGACAATGATTTTTATCTTTGCCGCGATCTGCAAACATTGCGGTCACTTGCCGAAATCGCTTGATGATTTTATAATGTTGCCGAAAGATTTTGATGTGTCGCCCAAAGAAAGATTGCGTTTGACCGTCTCGAACATGCAGGAAGTTTTGGACGCGTCGGAAAATGTCCGAAAATTTTTGCTGAAACAAGGCGTGAGCGAGCGCGACGCATACATTACGGCTTTGAGCGTCGAAGAAATGGGCGGAAATATAATTCGCTGGTCGTTTCAATCCGCGAAGAAAAATACCATCAGCATTTATCTGGTCTTCAAAAATAACGAGTGGATTTTGCGATTGCGCGACGACTGCAAGCCTTTCAATCCGAAGCAATGGTTTGAGCTGTCGCTCCAAAATCAAGACGACCCGTTCAAAAACATGGGAATTCGGATGATTATGTCAATGGCGAAACATATCGAATATCTGAACGTCTTGAGCATTAACAATCTGCTTGTCAGGTTGCCGCAAAACCGATGAGACGATACAAAAGGAGTGAATCGCATGGAAAATTACAGACCTGTGGAATCGGGTATATTTAAACTCCTTCCGGCATTGAAGGGCTCCCCGAGTACGCTTAAATGGCTCATCACTTTTGATGAAGATGTCAACGAATCGGCACTCGAAGAAGCAATCCGCCGCACGGTTGCCACATTTCCGTTGCTTGGGAAAAAAATCGCGGGACGCGACGGAATTTATTTTTACGCGGATAATCCTCTGCCGTTCGTAATTTCCAAAGGCTTAAAGGAAGTACAACCTTTTTTGCCCGAAGGAAATTTTCACAGCATGACTTTTTCCTACGAAAAAAACAAACTTTGCATTCTCGTGGATCACATTTTTTTTGACGGCGCGGGAATGGTGACTGTTCTTGATACTTTTTTTTACCATTACTTTTGCAGCGTCGACAAGAAAAAATATGACGTTCCGTCGGGAGTATTCGTCGATAATTTTGACGGACTTACCGCTGAACCTTTCCCGCAAAAATTTGAAACTGATGACGAACCGTTTTTCGATAACGATTCGGGCGAACACGATATTTTCAAATTTCCGGAGCTTAATCCTTCGCTTTCGCAAGAAGAATTGATAAAGGCAACCGAATTGATAACCGTATCGGCGGACAGCGGGCAATTTATGCGCTATGTCAAAAGCGTCGGAGGAACGCCGTTATCTGCTTTGACGACGCTGTTTTTTACGATTTTCCAAAAAAGTCATCCCGCCAACGAGAAAATTTTAAAAAACATTACCAGCGTAAGTCTGCGCTCAATTTCCGAATCGCCCGACACAATTTTAAACGCGGCTTATGCTTTGTCATATTTTTCAACGCCGGAAAATGCGCTGAAAGTTGATTTCGACTCCGAACGCGCCCGCAACGTTGAATTGCGCAAGATTTTGAAGCGTTACAGAGAGCCCGAAAATATGAAGAAAATCGCCAACGAATTGATTGCCGTAAATGACAGGATAAAAAGTTGGTTGAAAAATCCTTCCGCCTCTGAAATGCCCCAAATATTTTCCGGGGGCGCGGTGTCTTTTTATATCGTTTACTTCGGATCTTTTCATTTGAGCGAGTATGCTCAACGCATTACTTGTTTACAAACTTTCTCAAATGTTAATCCGGTTTACAGCTGCATGTTTTTTGAACTCGGCAACAAATTTTTTATAAACTTGCGTCAACCTTTTCACAGCGACCTTTACAAAAATATTTTGGTCGAGGAATTGCATAAACGCGGCGTAACTTCTGCGCGGCTTGAAATTTAGAGGTGATTGAATGTTTGATGTACTCGAAAAGCAAAATCGCACGGCAACGACGCTGAAACATGGCGAAAATATTTTTCACGAAGCTTTGAGCCGAAAAGAAAATTATTACCACGTCGTCACCGAAGACGGGCAGGCGTATGACATTGCCTACACGAAAAACAACGATACCATTCCCGAAAATTATCGGAAAGTAAAGGCGGGCATTGAAATTTCTCCGTCCTATTTGAGCTATGACGAAAATGCGACGGATACGCTTGACCTTTCACTGTTGCAAGAAGTTCGCACCGTTTTTTGCCACACGCTGAATGAATACTCCGTTGTAATTGCGCGGCTTGCTTTGAAACACACGACGGACGAAGTTTATTTCGTCAATCCGCTTGCGAAAATTTTTCTCGGCGAAAATCCGCGTCTGCACATCGTCGAACAATTTCCCGCGTTTGACGAAAATGAGACGTTGCAAATTGTTGACGGCTTTTTTATCGGCTACTTTGACAAAAATTTTCACAAGCTTAACGCCGTTGCCGCGTTTCACTCGATATTTTTCAAGCAGTCGTTTACGAATTTGAATCTTGCCGATGTCAAATATTTTGAGCTGTCGATAGCCAAAAACGTTGGAGTCGGCGGAATTCTCGCATATTACACCCACGCAAAAGAAATTGTCGGTCGGGAAGGTTGGCAGATTTACCTCAAAGAAAATTGCACCCGCTACCCGCAAGAAATGTTGCAAAAATATTTTCGGCTCGCGTCAAAGCCGCAGGACTCCACGCCCGCAAATACGATTTATCTGCCGGATGTGGTTGTACTGACTTCAACTTATCACGCCTCCAAATTTAACTTCGAGATTGACGAAAATATCCTCACCGAAAATTTCCGCGCCGAAATGGACGAATACGCTGACGCCGTTTTGGGCAATCACAACGTGCTGGGCGTTTTAATTCGCGGCACAGATTATATCCTGTCGAAGATGGGCGGAGTTCGTCAGATGGCGACGGTTGATGATATGTTGCCGATGATACGCGAATGGATTGACGCCGACGGTTACGACTTAATTTTTTTGGCGACGGAAGACCAAGACATTTTGGAGCGCATGAAAAAAGAATTCGGCTCCATGATTCGAGTTGTGTCGCAGGTTCGTCACAGTGTCCGCGACTTTCAAAATCTGAAACTTTTGAGCGATTTGGAGAAAAAAGAGCAGGCAGACAATGTCGGGCTTGCGGAAGACAACACGGTCAATTATTTCTACGCGCTCTATCTTCTGTCGAAGTGTCAAAGCTTTATGGCAAGCGGGCAATGTCACGGCTGGAATGTCGTAAATTCTTTCAAGCATGGAGAATTTAAACGTCGCTACAAATTTCAGGTTGGCTTAAAATCAAAAACTTGAGGAGATTTTTTTTATGGAATGCACTTATAACGCCGGCAGTCTGATTATAACGTTGCCGACAAGAATTGACGCGAATAATGCCGCCGCTTTTGAAAAAGAATTGTTCGCCATTGAGCAACTTCATGACGCTGAAGAAATTTTGACGGACGCGAAAAATTTAACCTACATTTCGTCGTTGGGGCTCCGTGTCATCTTGAAGTTGGCAAAAAAATTCCGAAACACTCCGCTACTCGTAATCAATGCTTCAAATGAAGTCTACAACGTTTTCGACGCTACGGGCATGACTTCGTTCATCAAAGTTTCAAAGAAACGGCGCGTTGTCGATTTGAGTTCGGCAAAATTTTTGGCTTCCGGCATGTTCGGTTCGGTCTACCGTGTCAATGAAGAGCAGATTCTCAAGGTTTTTAACGACCTTACCGCCGAGCGCAAAATTCAAGAAATTGTTGATACCATGCGTATTGCCTTCACGCACGATATTCCGACGGTTATTCCTTTTGAAGTGGTTGTGACGGAAAAAGGTTTCGGCATATTGCTTGAGCTGTTGAACGCGGAAATTTTGGCGACGCTCATGCATGACAATCCGAAAGATTTTGACCGATACGCAATCGAAATGGCGAAACTTGCAAAAACTCTCGCCGATACGGAATTTGAAGCCGGCTTGCTGAAAAATTGCAACGACGTTATGACCGACATTGTGGAAAGTGTCGCCGAATATTTGACGCCCGAAGAAATTTCCACACTCAAAGGTTATGTCGACCTTGTGCCGCGCAGAAATTCCGGCGTACACGGAGACCTTCACGCACGGAACATCATGATTGCGGACGGCAAGCCGCTTTTGATTGACATGGACGACTTCTGTTGCGGACATCCCGTGTGGGAAGTTGCCGGCACTCATATGATTTATCAAACGGTACCACATTTTCCCGAAGAAATCTTTCGCAAACAAATAGATCTTGAAGGAATATCTCCGGCGGATTTTTACTTCAAGATGATAAGATTTACCGTTGCCGAAGCAGATATTTGTTGGGAAAATTTTTCCAATGAATATTTCAGCGACTACTCCGCCGTGGAAAAAAATTATCTCTTGCAGGCGGTAGAATTTTACTCGCGTTTTAGGATGATAACCGTTTCCATGTGGTTTTGTCATTCGGCGAAGAATTCAACGCGGCTTGCAATGCAAGTTGACGTGATTCGTCATTGCTTGAAGGAAATGCAAGCGTTTGACATTGCTGACTTGATTAAAGCTTTTGAGGTGTGGAAATGATTAGCAAAAATTTTTCGCCCGCGCAAGCCATGAAAGAAAATTTCTTCCCCGCGATGGAGGCGGCGCGACAAAATTATCTGCAAACGGGCACGATTCGTTCGTTCGGCAGTTCATTTTTCGCATTTGACGAAGACGCGATGAAAAAAATTTCCCTGAGTCTTTCCACCGAAATTACTTTGCATGAAAAAGTCAATCCCGCACAACTTCAAGCCGCCACCGACAAAGCCGTCGAAGTTTGTCCGTATGTCGCTTTCGACATTTCCAAACGCGGCGACATTGTTTATTTTCACAAAAATAATTTGCCGTTCGTCGTGCGCAAGGCGGGCGAAATTGAAGAATTCGGAACCGACGCGCTCAATCGGCATTATGCCCTTGTGGAGTATGACGGCGATAAAATCATTTTCAACGTGAGCCACGTTTTGTCGGATGTAACGGGAATATTTTATTTCGTTCAAGCCGTGTTGGATTTTTACTTCGGCAAAGAAAAAACTTTTTATCAAGGCGCGGACAAAATTGATTTTGCGGCTGACTTAATGTCGCAAGATTTGCCTTTGCCCGACGACTTTGAGCCGAAAGATTACAAGGTCGAAAATCATTTTGTGCCGCCGGAAATAAATCCCTCGGACAGCGGCAAGAAAAACGAAACTTTTATCGAGATGCCCACTCAAAAATTTAAGGCAGTCTGCAAAAAATATAACGTCTCCGCGCAGGTTGCGTTATCGATTTTGTTGGCGAAGGCAGTTCAGAAAACTCATCCGCAAAACGAAAAAATTATCAGCGTTCGCGGCCCCGTAAATACTCGAAGCGCGTTGCAAGTGCCGAACACGTTTCAAAATGCCAGCGTCCCGCATGTTTTCTTGAACATTGAGCCGCGTTGGTTGAACGGCGAATTTCCCGCCGAGGCTTTGGAAAATCTCAAGAAAGATATTGCCGAGCAGTGCTCTTATGAAAATTTGGCGGCGTTCACAAACCGATTAAGAAAATTTTTCACGACGAAAGATACTTCCGAGCGAAAGGCAATGGGTGTGGCTTACAAGAGACAAACGGACGTTTTTGCAAGCTATATCGGAAACGTTTTGACCGCTGATACATTTGCGCACGTGAAATCATTCAGACAAAAATTTTCTGCGGCGTATCCTCTGATGGTGTACGCATACAAATGCAGCGATGTCGTTGTTTTGCAAGTCATTCAGTCGTTTGACAATCCGAGTTACATGGAAAATTTTTTGAAGGTTGTCAACGAATTGTAATCTGAAAGTCGCGAACTAAATCTGCAATGTAAGAAGAGGTGTTCACAGGTAAAAAGTGATATAATCAATGAATTATGAGAGAAAAATACGAAACGGATTTAACGGATGAGCAATGGGAAGTTATTGCGCCCTTGTTCAGCAATATGCGCAAATATAAATGGGAAAAGCGAGAATTGGTAAATGCCGTGTTGTATCTGGTGAAAACAGGGTGTCAGTGGCGGAATTTACCGCATGATTTTCCACCGGTATTTACGGTGCACAGCTTTTATCGTCGACGATA
>JAFWFO010000004.1 GCA_017515635.1 Selenomonadaceae bacterium | reverse complement strand
GACGACTCAGGCGCGAAAAAAATTTCTGTTCGACGAGCCGAAAAGTTTTTTGCTCATGCCGGACATTTTGCTTGAAGGCGACGAAACAATCATCATGGACACGAAATGGAAGCGCGAAGTTTCGCAAGCCGACATGTATCAGATGTTTGCCTACGCGAAAAAATATTCGACGCAAAAAATTTTCCTGTTGTGTCCGCCCGCCGAATCCAAAAATATTTTGTATCGCACGGAAAATCTTGCCGTACAAATTTTTCACGTCGACCTGTTCGACATAAACGAATCAATTACAAATCTGCGCGATCTGATGCAATAAAAAATTTGTCGCTGAAGATTGAGCTAGAAAAATAATTTTGAGATGATATAATGCGTTCAACAACCAAAACAAAATCATGTAGTTTCAACCAAGTCACAGATGCAAAAAAATCCCCCAAACAGGTTTGCGGAAACCTTTTGGGGGATGCGTCGTTTTCTGACGCAATTTGTGCATCGAATCACCGACGTTTGAGTAAGTAGTCGAGCACTTTGCTTATACCGTAGCGGATTACGGCTTCAGCGACTGTCTTTATAAACCAAAACAAAATCTCCAACCTTGTCACCTCCTTTCCGTTAGCCGGATCGGAGATCACGGCGGTGATAGCGCGATTTTACAGCGCGACAGCGATTTTTTCAAATAAAAACTCCCCGTAGCGTGACGGGGAATTTTTATTCGTAATGACCTTTGCAAGCAATGATAACTAATGTTTCGTCCTCGATGTCTTGACATACTCCCCACGCATAAATGCGGGGGATTCCGTTATCAACAACCAAAGCTTCCAATGAAGGCGAAGTCTTACAAGGTCTCCTGCGCAGGACGATGCCCCGCCCTGTGTTCTTGCGAACTTTTCTTTTTGGTCTGTCTGTACTACGCCGGAGTGCCGCCATTACAGCCCGTCTTTGCTCCTCCCTCTTGGCGTTGTGGTGGGCGACAGGGGTCGAAAGGCTCGGCCGCTGCTACAGCTGTTTTACTGGTCGTCCGGGTAGAGTTTGAACTGCCTTTAACGCCTGATCTGTCCCCAAATATTATTCACCACTCCCATTTAAAAAATTTTTTTCATTATACAAGGACGATTAAAGTATGACAAGAATTTTTTGCGCTGTTTCATCCCCATAGTTAAAGCAAGGGGCTTTCACAGCGCATTATTGGTAAAGGTAATGCTCCCAGCAGTTGTCAGACCACAATTTATTCATCGTCATCAACCTCGATTAAATCATGAGCTTTGCAATGACCTTCGCGCATTTGTTTGAAACCGCGTTCCAGCATGGCAAGATAACGGGCGTTACGGATTGCCTTCAAAATATCGATGCCGTTGCCTTCTTCGAGCTGTTTGTCGAGTTCATCTTTAAAAAGTTTCAGTTCGGCGGGCGCGAAGTTTATAATTTTGTTCGCGTCGATGTTCTCTTGCTCCAAAGTTTGCGCTTCAATCATTTTAATCACTCCTTGATTAGATTTTACAGCACGGATAAAAATTTTTTGCTCAAAAACGTTTCAGAAACGATAATTTATTCCGCTCTGTTTCATGATTTCATTGGCGGTGTGTCGAGATTTAATTTTGCCGTCGACAGTAAAATTTCGGTCGGTTATCGGGCTGTACCAAATATCGTGATCGCCTTTTTCGTGACGGACGAATTTGCAACCGTTTTCGGTTAAAACAACGCGAACTTTTTTCTCATACTCAGCCATTTATGCCACAGCTACTCTTTCGTGTCTGTCGCAATGGAAATAAAAATCTTGACGCTTTTCAACGTCGTTCAGTTCGATAATTTCGGGCGCGGAAATCATTACACGCCGAATAAGTTTATCTGCGGATTCATTTTCAAGAATTAATCCCGGAATATCGTCGCTCGTCGCAATCCAAACTTTTGCTTCGTCGTCCCAAGTGAGCTGAATATTGTAACCTTTCATAACAATCACTCCTCGGCGACATTTTACAGCGTGAACGAAAAATTTTCAAACAAAAACCCCGCGACCGATTGTCGGGGGAAATTTTTTTGCACGAACGTTATTCAGATCATATTTTTTTCGTAAGCGTCGTAAAGGAGTTTCAGCTCTTCAATTTTGTCGTAAATCTCGACTTGCAGAGCCGAAGCCGTTTCGTATTCGCCCAAATTGAGCGCGATGATTAATTGCGTGAACAATGATTTTTCGTCGATTGAATCTTTGGCGAGAGCGGCGCGAAGTAAGAAAATTTTATTCCAGTTGTACGCATCCAAATCCGTGACGAATTCGGAATGAATTTTTTTCGTCTTACGGACAAAGTTGCGCAGTTCCGGCAAAATCCGCGAAATCAATTCGGTTTTCCAACGCAACAGCGCACCTTCGCGGAAACCGTTGATGATTCGTTCATGCAGTGCCCCGCCGCTGGAAATAACTTTAACTTTTTCGGGATATTTGTTCAAAGCCTCCATATTTTCCCAAACGGTTGCGGGCGGCTTGCCGAAAAGTCGATTGCGTTCCTCTTCCGTGAAGTCGACGAAAACATCTTTTTCGGAGCGATAAGCGCGATCTTTTTCGAGATAAAAACCGTCTTGCCCCGCATCTTTGGAAAGTTCGGCGAGAAGTTCGCTTGTTTTGTGATTGACCGCCATTTTCACACCGTCAAGAATCGCCGAATAACTTGCGGCAAGCACCAGATAAATATTCGTGTACGGATTGCAACCGCGAAGTTCAAAACGCGTCGCCATCGGATTTTCCAAGTCGCGAATCAAGCTGACCAAAATTGTTCGGTTGCGGCTGGGAATTTCGGGCGAATGACCGAGCGAAGTGACGATACAAACGGGAGCTTCAAAGCCCGGTTTCAATCGGTTTAACGAATCATTTGTTGCGCTGACGAACGGATTGATAACCTCGTAATATTTGAGCAAGCCCATCAACGCGCCGTAACCGACTGCGCTCATGTAATCTTCGGCGGGATTTTTCGCGGCGAACAAATTTTTTATCGAACCGTCGGCAGTTTTCGCGGCAAGTCCAATGTGCGTGTGTTCGCCGTTGCCCGCCAAGCCAATCATCGGTTTTGCTTTGAAAGTGACTTCGAGACCATTGGCGCGGAAAATTTCTTTAACGACCGTGCGCACGACAATTTCATTATCGGCGGCTTGCACGGCGTCCGCGAACTTCCAATCAATTTCGAGCTGTTCGCAAACGTGCGTTAAGTGTCCCGACTCGTCAATCTGCGCTTTCAGGCCGCCAACTTCCTTGTGCCCCATTTCGACATGCAAGCCGTATTTGTCCAGTTCCAAAATCGCCTGCTCAAGTGCGCAACGAACTGCGCCGTGCGTGCGTTCCCAGTACTGTTCCTGCATAATTTCAGCCGCGCTCATTTCTTCGACGGAGGCTTCTTCGAGCGGAGTTTTTACCCAAAATTCAAGTTCCGTCGCCGAAGTGAAGACGATGTCGATAATTTCTTTGCCGCTGACCGCAAGCCCGTCAATGTCGGGGTGGCGGTGAAACAAATTTACCAATTCGCGCTTGACGTTGACGAGCGTATCAGTCAACACGGCGCGGCTGTCGACGCGTTTGCCCTCGTGAATCAAAAATCCGGGAATTCTGAGCGTGCCGACGGGACGATTTGTCGCGTTGTCGTAGTGTTCAAAATTGTAATCGACGAACCAGTTGACATTCGGGTCGACGGGCATATCAACTTTCGCGTTGTTGAGCGTGGCGATACCGGGCAAAACGACTGAACTGCCGTCGGTTTGGACAGCTCTGCCCGCGTAGAATTCGTCGATATTTTTCATGAAAATTTGCACGGGAATTTTTTCGTCGGTATCGTTGCCCGCAAGGTCAATGCCGACCAGCGACACGAATTTTATTTCGGGGTGTTCGCGCAGTTGCTTGATAATATCTTCTTTGGGAGTGTTCGCTTTGATTTTGTAAAGTAAATCCGCCATGAAGTTTTGCTCCTTTTAACTGCGATTTTCCATTTCAACGAGTCTGTCCGCGCCGTAGAGTTTGCGAAGAACGGGCTTTTCGATTTTTCCCGTGGCATTGCGCGGCACATCGGCGAAGATAATTTTTTTCGGACGTTTGTAGCGCGGCAGTTCGAGACAGAAATTATTAACTTCGTCCTCCGTGCAGGTGACGTTGGGTTGAAGTTCGATAATCGCGGCAGAAATTTCGCCGAGGCGTCTGTCGGGCAAGCCGATAACCGCAACGTCTTTAATCTTGTCGAACTTGTGCAGGAAGTCTTCGATTTGCACGGGATAAATATTTTCGCCGCCGCTGACGATAACATCTTTTTTGCGGTCGACGAGGAAATAAAATCCGTCTTCGTCCTGCCTTGCCATATCGCCCGTCAAAAGCCAGCCGTCCTTCGTCAAAACTTCAGCGGTAGCTTTCGGGTCGTTATAGTAGCAAGTCATGACTCCGGGACCTTTAACGCAAAGTTCACCGACTTCGCCCTTTTCGACGGTCGCGCCGTTTTCGTCAATGATTTTGCATTCCCAACGATAACCGGGCACGCCAATCGCGCCGACTTTGGAAATATTTTCTAGACCGAGATGCACGCAGCCCGGGCCGGTCGATTCGCTCAAGCCGTAGTTCGTGTCGTAATCGTGATTCGGGAAATATTTTTTCCAGCGACGAATCAAACTGGGCGGCACGGGTTGCGCGCCGATATGCATAAGCCGCCATTGGTCGAGCTTGTAATCTTCAAGTTTCAAATCGCCACGATCGAGCGCGTCAACAATATCCTGCGCCCACGGCACCAAAAGCCAAACGATTGTGCATTGTTCCTTCGACACGGCGTCAAGAATTATTTCGGGCTTCGTGCCTTTGAGCAAAACCGCTTTCGAGCCGGCAACGAGTGAGCCCATCCAGTGAAATTTCGCGCCCGTGTGATACAGTGGCGGAATGCACAAAAAATTATCTTCGCGTCCCGTGCGGTGATGTTTTTGTTCCATCTGCGCGGCCTGCGTCAAAGATTTATGTTTGTGCAAAATTGCTTTGGGAAATCCCGTTGTGCCCGAAGAAAAATAAATCGCGCCGTAATCGTCTTCGCTTATGCCGCCGACCATCGGTTTAACGGACGAGCAATCGTCAACCATGATGTGATAACTTTCCGCGAAACTGGGGCAGTTGTCGCCGACGTAAATTAAAAGTCGCCCTTTGCTCAAACGTTCGGCGTTGGTCTCAATGCGCCCGATAAATTCCGAGCCGAAAATTATAACGTCGACTTCCGCCAATTCCGCGCAGTAAAGAATTTCGGCGGCGTCGTAACGGAAATTGAACGGCACGGCAATCGCACCGGACTTCAGCACGCCAAAATAAATCGGCAACCATTCCAAGCAGTTGTACATTAAAATAGCAACTTTGTCACCGCGACGCACGCCGCGTTCAATCAGCAGATTCGCGCAACGATTGGCCTTTTCGTCGAAAACACGCCAAGTTATTTCGCGACGATACGGCGCAAAAGAATTCGACTCAATCAGGCTGAATTCTTTCCAGCTCATGCGACGACCGTCCGCAACCGTCGGATTCAATTCGACCAGCGCGACTTCATCGCCGTAAAGCGCGGCATTGCGCTCAAGATATTCCATAACGGGCATTAAAAATTCGCTCCTTCGCCCAAAATTTTCAAACGCGCCTATTCTACACCGTTACGGCGAAATTTCCAAACAAAAAATCCCCGACACGTCATCGAGGAAATTTTTCAATGAAATTGACAAACTCCCTACGCCTTAGTTGTACTTCTCTTGACTATTCAAAGCATCAGATCGCGCAGATTTGTAATTGATTCGTTTATGTCGAACAGATCGACATGAAAAATTTGTACGGCAAGATTTTCCGTGCGATACAAAATATTTTTGGATTCGTCGGGCGGACACAACAGGAAAATTTTTTGCGTCGAATATTTTTTCGCGTAGGCAAACATTTGATACATGTCGGCTTGCGAAACTTCGCGCTTCCATTTCGTGTCCATGATGATTGTTTCGTCGCCTTCAAGCAAAATGTCCGGCATGAGCAAAAAACTTTTCGGCTCGTCGAACAGAAATTTTTTTCGCGCCTGAGTCGTC
>JAFWFO010000061.1 GCA_017515635.1 Selenomonadaceae bacterium | reverse complement strand
GGAAACAACGCTGTCAACCGCATGATTTCTTTGGGACTCGAAGGCGTGGAGTTTATCGCCGTCAACACCGACGCGCAAGCACTTTTAACCGCATTGGCTCCGAAGCGTATGCAAATCGGCGAAAAACTTACTCGCGGACTCGGTGCGGGTGCTCGTCCCGAAATCGGCGAAAAAGCAGCGATGGAAAGTCGCGAAGATATTATAACGGCACTGCGCGGCTCGGATATGGTTTTCATAACTGCAGGCATGGGCGGCGGCACGGGCACGGGAGCGGCTCCGGTTGTGGCGGCGTGTGCTCGCGAAATCGGCGCGTTGACTGTCGGCGTCGTCACTCGTCCGTTCAGCTTTGAAGGCCCCAAGCGCAAAAAAAATGCCGACATCGGTATCGAAAACCTCAAGCGCAATGTCGACACGATTATAACAATTCCCAACGACAGACTGTTGCAGGTCGTCGACAAAAAAACTCCGATGACGCAGGCATTTACAATCGCCGATGATATTTTGCGTCAAGGCGTCAAAGGCATTTCGGACTTGATTGCCGTGCCCGGTCTTGTCAATCTGGATTTCGCGGACGTTAAATCAATCATGAGCAACGCGGGTTCCGCCTTGATGGGTATCGGCGAGGCTTCGGGCGAAAATGCAACTGTCGACGCCGTCAAAGCCGCAATAGATTCGCCGCTTTTGGAAACGAGTTTGCAAGGCGCACGCGGTGTGTTGCTTAACATCATGGGCGCAACTGATTCGCTGTCGATGATGGAAGTCAACGAGGCGTCGACAACCGTGCAAGAGGCGGCTCACAAAGACGCGGAAATTATCTGGGGCGTCAGCGTCGACGAATCTTTGGGCGACAAAGTTTCCGTTACCGTCATTGCCACGCGCTTTGATGACGAGTCGGAAGAAGAATATGCCGAGCCGGAACCCGTTCGCCCGCAAGTTTTCCAGACTGCACAGCAACCGCAACCGCAACGTCCCATGCGCGCTCAAGATATGTTCCGTCAAAATTCGTCGCCGTTCGGAAACTTCAGTGCGCCGTTCGGCTCCAATAAACCACAACAAGACAACGAACCGATAACAATACCGCCGTGGATGCGTTCAAAATAAACATTGAAACCAAATGAAAATTTCCCCCGCGCAGATTACGCAGGGGATTTTTCATTGCGACGAAAAAATTTTTACTGCAACAAGCTGAGCACTGAGGAAGAATTCTGATTAGCCTGAGCCAACATCGATTGCGACGCCTGCAACAGGAGATTGTTGCGCGTGTAATTCATCATTTCTTTTGCCATGTCCGCGTCGCGTATCGTTGATTCGGCATTCATTACGTTATCATTGGAAATTGTCAAATTGCTCACCGCGTATTCAAGCCGCGTGCGAATCGCGCCGATTTTCGTTTGTTCGTCAAGCACCCGACTTATCGCCGTGTCGAACGCGCCGATTGCGGCGTTGGCGGCTTTTTGCGTGGTGACTTGAACTTTCGTGCCGTCCTGACCTTTGATTGCGAGACCTTGAGCCGTCATGTTCGAGAAGCCGACGCGAATCGCCTGATTTGCTTCCGAGCCGATTTGAAAGTTGAGCATGTTGTTATCGGATTTGTTGTGGGCGCGAATGACTTCGTGGAAGTTGTCGACGAAACGATTGACGGTTTTGCGAACGTTGCCCTGCGCGTCGGTGATGCTCAAGTTAAACGAGCTGAGCTGTTCGTCAAGGGCAATTATGGTGTCGGGATAATCGTGATTATAATTTTGACCGTCTACCAGCTTTGGTGAGATATCTTCGACTTTCTTGTTGCCCGGCGTTGAAACTTTGAGATCCTGCCCGTCGTAACCGTAAATATCCGTATCCGTTGTCCAGAGTATGCCTCTTTGGATGCCCGCTGCGGGAATGTCGGCGTTCAATTCCGGACTCGTCAAAATATCGTTCATGTTCTTGTTTTCAATATCATAGGTGCCCGTAAAAGCTTTGCCCTGCCACACAAACGAAATTGTGATTTTGTCGGTGCTTTGAATATTGAGGCTTTCGCCCGTTTTAGTCGTCCACTGAGTCAAAGGCGCAGTTCTGATGTTGTTGCCGAGACTTTCATTCGCGAAGACGTTTACCATGCTTCGAGTTTGAACATTTTTCGTGCCGTCGATTAAATATTTTCCGTTGAAGGTGACAAGCGCGTTGTCGTCAATTTGGTCGATAAGCCCGTCAAGTTCTTTTTGCAAGTTTCTGCGGTCGTCGTCGGTGTTGGAGTCGTTTGCGGCGTTGATTGCCCGTTCCTTGAGCGTGCGCAAAATTTCCAGCGTGGAACTCAGCGCGGCTTCGGCAACCTGCATTAAGCTGTTGTCGTTTTCGGCGTTTTGAGTTGCCTGGTCGAGTGCGCGAATTCTTGCACGCATTCTTTCGGAAATGCCCCAGGCCGACGCGTCATCTTCGGCTGAAGTTATGCGCTCACCCGTCGAAACTTTTTTCTGACTTTTATTGAGTCCGTTTGAATTTTTGTTCAGCGAGTTGAGCACGAGCATTGCGGGAATATTGTTTTTAACAACCGTTGCCATAAAAAATCCCTCCTTGGTGAAGTAACCTTGATTTACGATTGAATCAGCGACAAAAGATTTTTGTAGTTTCGTGCGACGTTGATGACGTATTGAACGGTTTCGGCGTAATTCGGAACACCGCCGTGCTTTTCGACCGCGCCGGGTCCCGCGTTGTAGGCCGCAACCGCATCAGTCACGGAATACGCGCCCCAATCTTGGAAACGTCCGAGTTGATTTTTGATGTAAATCGTTCCGCCGATGATGTTTTCAAGCGGATTGTGCGGATTGACGCCGATTGCCTGCGCAGTTTCCGGCATGAGTTGCATTAAACCGATTGCGCCGACGGAACTTCTCGCGTGAAAGTCAAAGTTGCTCTCCGCCTCCATAATCGCCGTGATTAAAATCGGATCAACTTGATATTCACTCGACGCGTAGAGAATTGCCCGCGCTATCCAATCGCATTCGACTTCGTTGCCGTTGTAGCGGTTGACCGTCTGATAAATCGCGCTGTAGTAGTCGACGGCCTCGGCGTTGCTTGTTCCGCCCGTAAAAATCGCGATTCCAAACGTCACTGCAAAGATAAGGCGTTTGAAAATGTTCATAATTATCGTCCTTTCGTTGTCGTCCTCAATAGTATTGTCGATTATATTAACACAGAAATTCACAAGTCAAGCGCGTAAGAAAATTTTTTCGCGCCGAGCCGCGTCTTGTAAAAAGTTCCGCGTTGTGGCACAATGTCTAACACAAAATTTTTAAGGAGCGATTAAACATGCTGATTGATAACGAAGATAAAACTTTGGTCGAGAAAAAAATTTCGTCCGAGCCGGTGTTTGACGGCTGTTTGTTGCACGTTTTCAAAGACGAAGTTGAGTTGCCGAACGGTCATAAAGCTGTTCGCGAATGGATTAAACATCCCGGCGCGTCGGCGATTATTCCGTTGTTGCCAGACAATCAAATTATTCTCGTGCGGCAATTCCGTTATCCCGTCGGGCAAGTCACGCTTGAAGTTCCCGCAGGCAAACTCGACAAAGCGGGCGAAGATCCCGTCGAATGCGCACGCCGCGAACTTTCCGAAGAGACGGGCTACACGGCGGGCAAAATTTGGAAACTCACGACGATTGCCACGACGGTCGGATTCACGGACGAATATATTCATCTTTACGCCGCGAGCGATTTACAGGCGGGCAAAATTCATCCCGATTCGGACGAATTCATCAACGCCGTGAAAATTCCGTTGACTGCCGCGCTTCAAATGGTCGAGACGGGAAAAATTTTCGACGCGAAGTCTGCCGTTTCGATTCTGCTTTTGGCGAAACAAGTTTTTCACAAAAAATGAGCTTTAAGCTGTAAGCTTTGAGCTTTAAGGAGTGACCGCTTAAAGCTTAAAGCTCAAAGCTAAAAAGCTCTCAACGGAGGGGATTCAATTCAATGTTCGATAATCTCGGCGGCTTTTTCATGAATTTGATAGCAGGTTTGCCCGCGATTGTTATTGCAATGGTCGTTCACGAATACGCACATGCCCGCGTTGCTTACGCGCTCGGTGACTACACGCCGCGACTTCAGGGACGTTTGACGCTCAATCCCGCCGCGCACGTCGACCCGATTGGCTTGTTCCTTTTGTTCGTCGTGCATTTCGGCTGGGCAAAACCCGTGCAAATAAATCCGAACAACTTCAGCAACCCGCGCCGCGATGATATTTTGGTTTCGCTGGCGGGCCCTGCGTCGAATTTAATTACGGCGTTCATCACGCTGATAATTTTCGTCATGCTCGTGAAATTCCAAGTCGGCTTGTCCAAAGGCGCGCTCGTCGTCCTTAATCTGATAATCGAATACAACATCAACTTCGCGATTTTCAACATGTTGCCGATTCCGCCGCTTGACGGCTCGCACATCCTGCGAAATATTTTGCCGTATGAAATGGCGCGGGCTTACGAACGCTTGGAACAATACAGCTTCGTGTTCTTGATTTTGATACTCGCGACGCCGATTTTGTCTTACGTTTTCATTCCGTTGCAACAAATAATTTACGGATTGTTTAATGGTATCGCGGGCATTCTGCTGTAAAAAAATTTTTCCCTCGCAACGCGGCGGGGGATTTTTTTGAGCATAAACTTCACGGAGGAATTAATTTGCAGACAAAAATTTTACAGCCGACAGAAGAAAATTTATTGCGTGCGGCGGAATTCATCAAGCGCGGCGAACTTGTCGCATTCCCGACAGAAACTGTTTACGGACTCGGCGCGGACGGCTTGAACGTCGAAGCTTGCCGAAAAATTTTCGCGGCAAAAGGTCGCCCGTCGGACAAACCGTTGAGTTTGCACGTCGCAAGTCTTGAAATGGTCGAACGCGTGGCAAAAGTTACGTCGCAGGCAGAAAAATTATTCGCGGCGTTTTGCCCCGGTGCCTTGACGATAATTTTACAAAAGACTAAAATCGTGCCGGACTTCGTGACGTGCGGGCGGTCAAGTGTCGGCATAAGATTTCCCGCAAACGACGTTGCCTTGTCGCTGATAAAACTTTCGGATTGTCCGATCGCCGCACCAAGCGCAAATCTTTCGGGCAAAAATCCGCCGTCGACCGCGCAGGAAGTTTTCGACAACTTGTCGGGACGTGTGGAAATAATTTTGGACGGCGGGCAATGTCAATTCGGAATTTCGTCGACGATAATCGATTTATCGACTGATGAGCCGAAAATTTTACGTCACGGAGCAATTCCCGCCGAAAAAATCTTGGAGGTCATATCTTGAACAAAATCGAACGAAATCGCCGAAACATGCAACGTTTTATGACGTGTATCAACACAAATGACAAAAATCTTGCCGAAGAATTAATCGACGCGGCGGCAAAATTCACAACTCCCGTTTCCGACAAACCTTTATACGGCGGCGCGGGTTATTTGAGCGTCGTTGACTTCATGCGGCAAAGTTTTTCCGATATTCGCTGGGAAATTGTCGACATGTCGGCGGAAAACGACAAAATTGCCGTTCATTGGACTTGCAGCGGCACTCACGACGGAAATTTCATGGGACTCGAGCCTACGGGCAAAAAATTTTCGTTCAGCGTCATGAATTTCTATTATTTCAACGACGAAGGCAAAATCGTCAACGATGTGGCGGCCGAAGGGCTTTTCGGTCTGCTTAACGCGTTGAATTTGGTTAAATGAACTGGAGGTTACGTCATGAATTTACTTGAAGGCATGAAAAAAGACGCGGAACTGTTCGCGGCGGTTGAAAACGAATTGAATCGTCAACGCAACAAGCTTGAATTGATTGCGTCGGAAAATATCGTGAGCAAGGCGGTCATGGAAGCGCAAGGCTCCGTTTTGACAAACAAATATGCCGAAGGTTATCCCGGCAAACGTTATTACGGCGGCTGCGAATTCGTCGACGTGGCGGAACAGTTGGCGATTGATCGCGCCAAAAAACTTTTCGATTGCGAATATGCGAACGTTCAGCCGCATTCGGGCGCGCAGGCGAACACGGCGGTTTATTTCGCGCTTGCAAATCCGGGCGATACGATTATGGGCATGAATTTGACGGACGGCGGACATTTGACGCACGGATCGCCCGTCAACTTGAGCGGCAAATATTTCAAAATCGTTCCTTACGGCGTCAGTCGCGAAACTGAAATGATTGACTACGACGCTCTGGAAAAACTTGCGTTCGAGTGCAAACCGAAAATTATTGTCGCGGGCGCGTCGGCCTATTCGCGAATCATCGACTTTGAACGCCTTGCCGATACTGCCAAAAAAGTCGGCGCGTATTTGATGGTTGACATGGCGCACATTGCGGGATTAATCGCGGCGGGACTTCATCCCAGCCCGTTGCCGTATGCGGACGTTGTCACTTCCACGACGCACAAAACGCTTAGAGGTCCTCGCGGCGGTTTGATTCTGTGCAAAGACGCGGAATTCGGCAAGCAGTTCAACAAGGCGATTTTCCCCGGAATTCAAGGCGGCCCGTTGATGCACGTCATTGCGGCGAAAGCCGTTGCGTTCGGCGAAGCTCTTCAGCCCGAATTCAAAGAGTATGCCGCGCAGATTATCAAGAACGCGAAAATTTTGGCGGACACGTTGACGGCGGACGGTTTCAGAATCGTTTCGGGCGGCACGGACAATCATTTGATGTTGGTTGACTTGACGAGCAAAAATATTACCGGCAAAGAAGCGCAAAACGTTTTGGACGAGGTCAACATTACCGCGAACAAAAATACAATTCCGTTCGAGCCGCGTTCGCCGTTCGTCACCAGCGGATTGCGTTTGGGCAGTCCCGCCTTGACCACTCGCGGATTTAAAGAAGCCGACATGAAAGAAGTCGCCGACATTATCGCGTTGGTTTTAAACAATCCGACTGACGAAGACAAAAAAATTCAAGCGCGTGAACGTGTTGCCGCGCTCTGCAAAAAATATCCGTTGTACTGATGATTTCGCCCAAACTTTTTGAGCGCGTTGAAGCTTACGTTAAAAAATTTTCCGCAAACGAAAATCAAATCAACTTTCGCTTGGGAGCCTTGCCGTTGCCGATAACCGACACCGAACGCGCCGAAATGTTGGAGACGCACCGAAGTTATTTCGCAAATTGGCTTTTCGCGCTCATGGCGCAAAAAAATTTGACGGAAGCCGAAGTCGCCGCCAAAGCCCGCATGGACGCCGCATTTTTTGACAGATTGCGCAACGACCGAAAATATGAACCCGAAGAACGAACGGTTTGGGCAGTTGTCCTCGCGATGGGATTGAATTTGGACGAAGCGAATTCGTTAATGGATCGCTCGAAATATTATCTCGACGCGCAAGTTTTGGAAGAAGTTTTGCTGGCATTTTGTCTCGAAAATCACGTGTACGATTTGAATTCGGTCAACGAAATTTTGACGTGTTACGGTTTCAAAACTTTGGACGTGACGGAAGATTTCTCGCGGCCGCCCGACACAAAAACTTTTCGCGACGACGATTTGATAGCGCGGATAGACATTTATCTTGAAGAAAATTTCCACGAGCCGCCGACTCGAACGGACGGAATAAAGTTTTCGTATCGTGCCTCCCCGCTCGGCGAACCTGCGGAAACGTCGAAAACTTTTGAAGTCATTATCCGCAACCTCAAAGACAGAGTCGGTATCGCGGGAACGTTATTTTCGGATTATCTTTTGACGCTCATCAAGCGAAAAAATTTGACGGAAGTCGACGTGTACAAGCAGGCGCATTTGGACAGACGAATCTTTTCAAAAATCCGCAACGAGAAAACTTACATGCCCGCGAAGAAAACCGTTTTGGCGATAGCGTTCGCCATGAAGTTGAATTTCAAAGAGACGAACACTTTACTTGCCCGCGCAGGATATATTTTGAGCAGTGCACGCAAGGAAGACGTTATTGCGGCGTATTTCATTGAGAATCAAATTTTCGATCTGTTTTTGATTAATGAAGTGCTGGATTATTACGACTGCCCGACACTCGGCGACTGAAAGGGGCAAAAATTTTGGACACGGATTATTTGATTTTCCTGCAGGGAATTCGCACGGATTGGGGTGGCGAAGGACTTTTTACGTTCATTTCGACAATCCCGAAAAATCCGTTGACGGCGGCAATTCCCGCGATACTTTTCTGGTGCATAAACAAGCCTGCGGGAATTTTCCTGCTGTTCAACGCGACGTGCGGGCGCGTGGTCAACGAACTGATTAAAGGCACGCTCTGTGTTTATCGCCCGTGGTTCAAAGACGCGGAACTTTTACCGTCGGCGGAGGCAATGGCGAAGGCGTCGGAGTATTCTTTTCCGAGCGGGCACACGCAATTTGCCACGGCGATTTACGGCGGCTTCGCGTTCTTCTACCGAAAAATTTTGCCCAAGCCGGTAATTGCGGTGTTCGCGCTGATAGTTTTGCTTGTCGCGTTCAGCAGAAATTTTTTGGGCGTGCACACCCCGCAAGATGTTTTGTTCGCGATAATTTATTCTGTCGGCTTATTCTTCGTTGCGGAAAAACTTTTCGCGTGGATGGGCAAAGACCCTGCGCGGCGACAAACATTTTTCGTCGGCGGGCTGGCGACGGTACTGCTTGTATTTCTGTGGCTGTACTTCAAGCCGTACCCCGAAGATTTTTCGGACGGACAATTAATCGTCGACCCGATAAAAGCTCGTGCGGACGCTTTTGATGCGCTGGGCTTCGGATTGGCATTTTTCCTCGGCTGGTTTTTGGAGCAGAAATATATCAACTTCAAAACAAACGTGTCGCCGAAAAAAAGACTTTGGCGAATTATTATCGGCTTTGGAGTTTTGGGCGTGATAGCCGTGATTTTCTACCCGCTGATGAAAATGTTGTTCAGCGTCGAGATGTATAAATTTTTCAAGGCGTTCCTGCCGTTCTTCTCGATACTGTTCGTGATACCGTGGCTGTTCACGAAAGCCGAAAAGCGTTTCAAACTGTAAAAAAAATTTCCTCCCGCCGAATTTGACGGGAGGATTTTTTTATTTGGTTTCAGATTTCAAACGCGTGATGTGGAAAGTTCCCGAAGAAACTTCTTTGCGGTGACAGTGCGGGCATTCGTTGGCGATAATCCCCGTGTAGCCGCAGACGGGATCTCTGTCGACGGGGTGATTAATGCTGAAGTAGCCCATATTTGCATCGTGCATGGCGCGAACGAGAGCCTCGAACGCCGAAAGATTTTTCGTCGGGTCGCCGTCCATTTCAATGTAAGCAATGTGTCCGGCGTTGCAAATGGCGTGATACGGTGCCTCAATGCGAATCTTTTCGCCCGCGCAAATCGGGAAATAAACCGGCACGTGACTTGAATTCGTCATGTACGGGCGATCTGTGACGCCTTTGATGACGCCGTAAATTTTTCTGTTTGAGCGTTGGAATTGTCCCGCAGTCGATTCGGCGGGCGTCCCGAACGTCGTCCAATTTCGTTTCTCGCGTTTGGTGTAATCGTCGGTGCGTTCGCGCAAATGTCCGACAATCTTCAAGCCGAGTTCTTGCGCGTCGTCGCTTTGCCCGTGATGTTTACCCGTCAACGCAACCAGACATTCCGCAAGCCCGCAAAAGCCGATTGAATAACTCGCGTGTTTGAGCACGTCTTTAATTTTGTCGGTCGGCTTGAGTTTTTCGGAATCCATCCACACGCCTTGCCCCATCAAAAACGGGAAGTTGTAAACGTGTTTTTCTTCGATCGTCTTCAAGCGGAAAAGTAAATAATCGTGGCAAAGCGTGATGTATTTGTCGAAGAGCGCGAAAAATTTTTCCACGTCGCCTTTAGCTTCCAAAGCAAGTTTCGGCAAGTTAATCGTCGTGAAAGCAAAATTTCCGCGACTGCCGGATTCTTCGCGCCCGTTGACGTTCGACATGACACGGGTTCGACAATTTCCCGAGTTAATAAATGAGAGCGTGAATTTGTCGCTGGCAGTTTCAACGTCAAAACTTTCTTTGCCGAGCACGCCGAGCCGTTCAATCGATTTTACCGCAACGATTTCGGGGGCGTTCGTTTGTGATTCTTTGCCGTTCCATTGAACTTGAGCTTTTTTGTCGCTCGAAAGATATTCGGCAATTTCCGCAGACATGGAGAATTCGACGCGGTAACGAATTTTTTCCGGCGCATCCGAATTGTAATGATTCAAGTAAATTTTTGCGGGATAGCCGAGAGCTTGCGCAAGTGCCGCCTGTTGCCACGCAAGTTCTTTGTTCGTGCTTCCGAGTTGAACTTTCGACTTTTGGCTGATGTGTCCGTCGCCGTCAATCATGCCCGCCAAAAAAGCCAATTTAATTTCTTTGGGAGCCGTGAATATTTCGCGAGGAATGCTACGACAATTTTTTTGCAGACCGCCGAAAAGTTCGGTAAATTTGTCCTGAAATTTTTTCGCGTCGCTGTTGACATGAACCGCGCAGTAATCGCCTTTATCGCCGCGTTCGTGATGTTTAATCGTACAGTCGTTGCCCCAAACACTTTTCACGCGTCGGACAAAGTTGTCCATGATGTCTTGTTCGGTTTTCGCGTCGAGAGTTACGCTTAAGCCGCCGTCGTAACAACCGTCGGTTATAATAAGCCCCAAGGCGTAAGCTTCGTCAACGTCGCGAATAAAATTTTTGTTTTCAATGGACGGAAAGTTGTAGTATGCCTCAATGGTGTCGCCGATTTCCAATTCGGATACCGAAATGCGCCCGCGATTCGTCGTGTAAAGCGGGTGATCGGCGGTGACCAGAATTGATCTGCCGTTGTCGAAATTTATCCGTGTCCAGTTGCCGCAGTCGGGATTTTTAATCACCGTGCGAACGTCGACAAATTTTCTGTTGCCGGCATCCCAAATCTGCAAATCTTTAGCTTCGATATAGTGACTTTGTCCGCGTTGCATTTCGGATTCTTGCATACGTACCCAAAGTCGTTTAATTCCTTCGCAGAAAAATTCATCTTTGTAACGATAAATAACCAGTTCGTCGCCGTCCGCACAACCCATCGTCGCGACGCAACTGTTGTAATCGCCTGGCTTGTAGTACTGCAGATTATACGGCGCGTCAATGTTGACAAAATTCGGGAAAAGTCTTTTCGCGCTGACTTTGCACGCCAAGCGGAACAAATCATAATTCGGGTCGTCGACGTTGTAATTCACGCCGCTTTTGAGTTGGAAAACGCTTATCGGGAAAATCGGAGTTTCACCGTTGCCCAAACCCGCGTCGATAGCGTTGAGGACTTCGCGAATCGCCAGACGACCTTCGGGGCTGGTGTCCATGCCGTAGTTAATCGAGCTGAAAGGAACTTGCGCGCCCGCCCGTGAATGCAACGTGTTGAAATTGTGAATCAACGCTTCCATTGCCTGATGAGTTTCTTCCTCAACGTCCGCGCAGGCTTGGCGATAAATTTTCGCCGCGATTTTTTCGGAGCCGATAATTTTCGTCAAACTCTCGACGGCGGCGGGGTTTTCACCCTCGGAATAAGTGCAGGCGTCGAAGTCAATTTCGCCCGTCGCCGGTACGTCGCAGAATTCGCAGGCACGTTTAATTTCGGCGCGAAGTGCACGCTTGAAACTTTTGCGCACGCCTTCCGCCATTGCGTAATCGAACGCGTTAATTGATTGTCCGCCGAACATGTCGTTTTGATTGCTTTGAATCGCGATACATGCCAATGAGGCATATGAACGAATTGAATTCGGCTCACGGAGAAAACCGTGTCCCGTCGAAAAACCGCCGTGAAAAAGTTTCAGCAGATCAATTTGACAGCAGTTGAAAGTTATTAAACTGAAATCCTTGTCCGTAATTCTGACTATATCACAGTCTCTTATGAGACCCCGGGCACTTCGGAATGCGGAATTTCACCGCAAACCTACTCTACTCACCTTTCGGCTTTCGATAGTCGATTGACTTTACTTTTTCAAGTCAACGATAGAAGTTATGCCGCAACGTTCAAATTCGGGAACGTTTGTGCCGTTTAAAAATTTGACAATGTGATTGTAAACCCAAGTTAAAGATTTTCCCGTAAGCGCGGGTAATTCCGACATCATGTATTCTCGTCCGTTTATATCGTGAATTCTAAAGCGGTACCGCGGATTTTTCTTGCCCGAAAAACATCCCGACGCGATTCGTCCCATGGAAATATTTTTTGAAGTTTTGTTTCTGAATTCTTCACAATCCCAACGATTGGAATTGCTCACAGAAATATTATTAAAGCCTTTTTCGCGTGCTCTGCGATTATTTTCCGTGCAAGTACCCCATTCCAAATTTTCTGCATGATTGTTGAAATGGTTGCCGTCCAAATGATCAACTTCCAATTCCGAGTAATTGGCGGGCGGATTGCAAAAAAGATACGCCACCAATCTATGAACTTTAAAACGTTTGGGCTTGCCGTCAATTCTCAAAGTCACTTGGGCGTAAGAACTGTAACAATCGAACTTAAGAAATTTTTGGGTTTTGTTTGAGTAAATTCTTCCGTCCGAGTAAACAAGATAATCATGAAAATTTTTAAACGTCATGTGGCATAACCTCCTTTCTTGAAAAAGTCTTAGCACAGGATTCGTCCGAAGACATCCCCTGTCAGCCCTGCCGCAAATTGCCATTTCCTGCAATTCCGTGATAAACGTCGGCAGGACACCTCAAATGTTTGAGTTCACCCGGTTTTCATCAGCGCGTCACCACGCTGCGCCACGACTTTTCATGGATATGGATCCAGTTTTCTTTGTCCGCCGCCGCAAATTCTTCAGGCAAGACGTAGTTGTCGACGAAGTACTTTGAACTTTCCGCGCCGAGTTTCAACATGATGCCCATTGAAGCATCGGTGTTGATGTTCGCGTTGTCGCGTTTCAAATCGACGTTGACCGAGTCCGCGAAAAAAATATCGCGATACGTTTCAACCAACTTTTTCTGCGCCTCACGACGTTGGCTGTGTTTTTGACGGTAGACAATGAATTGTTTCGCCACGTCAAAAAATCCGTGCGACATTAAAGCCTTTTCGACGCAGTCTTGAATTGCCTCGACGCCGATAATTTCGTTGGCGCAAATTTCCTGCTCAACCGAATCCGTCACGCGTTCGATGTCCTCGTCGGAAAGATTGTCGGCGAGCGTCGTTGCATCGCGATTTGCGCCGGCTATCGCGTTGAAAATTTTTTCGCGGTCGTAGGAAACTTTTTGCCCCGACCGCTTACGAACTTTTGTAATGTTCATGTCGCTCCCCTCTCCATTAGTGTGAAAAAAAAATAAGTCCGTCCTCCCTCCGTTGTGTTGACTCTCTTATTCGGCGAAACGAATTAAAATCCTTTGTGGCGTCACGGCGCGAAAGTCAAATCGGCAATTACTTGCGACGCGGTGTCACAAAGTCGACGGCGAGAAAAATTTTTTGCATTGACATAAGGTTAAAGTTATATTAAAATTCTGAACAGGAGGTGGGTTATAGGATGTTAGACAAAAAATTAGATGCCGAACAGGCCAAAAAGTGTCAAGAATCAAAGTGGTATCCGAAGTTTCACGTTGCGCCGCCGATTGGTTGGCTCAACGATCCGAACGGCTTTTCTTACTACAAGGGCGAGTATCACATTTTCTATCAGTACCATCCGTATTCCGTGAACTGGGGTCCCATGCACTGGGGTCACTCCACGAGCAAAGATTTGTGCCACTGGGAACATCAGCCGATAGCCATCACGCCCGGCGAATTTTCCGAAGGCAAAGAGTGGTACGACTGGGACGGTTGCTTCAGCGGTTGCGGCTACGAGTTTGAAGGCAAACTGTGGCTCATGTACACTTCGCAACGTTTCAATCGTTCGGCTGAAGGTGCCGACATCGGCGGTAATGCCAGCAATCCTTCCGGCTACAATCCTTCCGGTTCGGCCGGCGGCGGCAATGTCACCGAGCGTCAATGCTTTGCTTATTCCGAAGACGGCATCCACTTCACGAAGTACGATAAGAATCCCGTCATTGACATTCCGAACGGTCATCCCGTCATTGCCAACATAGACTTCCGCGATCCGAAAATTTGGGATCACAACGGCAAATATTACTGCGCGATTGGTAACAGAATCCATGACCGCTCCCGCACGCAAATCGTCCTGTTCGAGTCCGATAATTTCTTCGACTGGAAATTTAAATCCGTCGCGGCAATTTCCAAACCGGATTATTCCGAAGGCACGATGTGGGAATGCCCGGGCTTCGCGCATTTCGGCGACACATACGTTATGATTATTTCGCCGCAACACGTCCCGCCCAAAGGTTACATGTTCCACAACATTCACCAAGCGGGCTACATGGTCGGCAAACTCGATTATGACAGAGGCGTTTTCGATCACGGCGATTTCTTCACGTTCGATCACGGCTTTGACTTCTACGCGACGACAATGATGAAAAATCCCGAAGGTCGTTACTTCATCATTGCTTGGATGGCAGCGTGGCAAAGTCCGTTCCCCGAACAGGCTGACGGCTGGGCAACCATGCTTACAATTCCGCGTGAACTTCAGTACAGAGACGGCAAAGTTTACACCGTTCCGCCGAAAGAACTCGAATGTATGCGCGGCGAAGGCGTTCACTACAAAGATCTTTCGCTTGAAAAAGAAACGCAA
The DNA here is from genome assembly GCA_017515635.1 of Selenomonadaceae bacterium. Classification (GTDB taxonomy): domain Bacteria; phylum Bacillota; class Negativicutes; order Selenomonadales; family Selenomonadaceae; genus Quinella. The sequence goes on along the minus strand of JAFWFO010000061.1, from coordinate 67,954 downwards.
CTCGACGGCGTTAAAGGTACTTGCGGCGAATTGCTCTTTGAAGTCGACGTTAAAGAATCGGGCAACTTCGACTTTGAACTTTTCAGCGGCGAGAAAGAAAAAACTTGGGTCAGATATTATCCCGAAGACGGCAAACCTGTCCTTGAGCTTAACCGCGATTTGACAATCGAAGGCGGCAAAGGCATTCGCAAAGTCATTTTGCAACCCTTCGGCGATATTCTCAAGTTCCGCATTTTCCTCGACAAGTCCGCGATTGAAATTTTCGTCAACGACGGTGCCGAAGTCATGTCGACCCGCGTCTATCCGCAGGAAGATTCTCAAAACATCGTCTTCACTCCGCTCGAAGGCAAAAAACTCGTAATCAAATCGCTCGACTTCTACGAATTTTGATTGAAATCTTTTTCGCAATACAAAACCGCTCGACCAAAAATCGGGCGGTTTTTATGTTGCCAAAAGTCTTCGTTTCGACTAAAACAAATTCAGCTCACAAAAAACATGTGCGCGACGGGAGCCGCAATCAACAAGCTGATAATCGTGCGCTCAAGGAACAGGATAAACAATTCGGGCAAGTTGACGGGAATTTTCGAGCCGAGAATCAGCCCGCCGACTTCCGACAAATAAATCAACTGCGTGACCGAAATGACCGCGACGATAAATTTCGCCATCGGACTGGTAATCGTGCCCGCCGCAATTACCGACGGCGTGAACATGTCCGTAAAGCCGACAATCATTGTTTTCGAGACCGCCTCCGCTTGCGGCACGTCAAGCACTTGCAACAGCGGCAGGAACGGCAATCCGAGAGTGTCGAAAATCGTCGTGTGATTCGCCAAAACCAACGCTAAAGTTCCGATACACATTACGACGGGCAACACGCCGAACCACATGCCCGCCGCGTTTTTGAATGCGCCCTCCATGAATTGTTTCAAGCCGCCATGTTCCGCGACGCGCTGACGGGCAAGCGCAATGCCGTATTGAAATGAACTCGTGTAACCTTCGGGAAGAGTTTCGCCCATTGCTTTGCCTTCGACAAGATATTCGTCCTTCTTGAGCGACAACGGCGGGATTCGCGGCAAAATCAACGCGCAGACGATACCAATCGCGCAAATCAGCAGGTAATACGGCCCGAAATATTCCATCAAGTCCACCTGCGCAAGCACGACGATTGAAAACGTTATCGACACGGCGGAAAATGTTGTCGAGATAATTGCCGCCTCGCGTTTGGAATAATAGCCGCTTTCGTACTGATTCGCCGTCAACATGACGCCTAACGTGCCGTCGCCGATCCATGACGTGATACAGTCAACCGCCGCACGACCGGGGATTGTGAACAGCGGACGCATGACTTTCGTGAGCAACGCGCCGATAAATTCCAAAAGCCCAAAATCCAACAGCAACGGCAATAACAATCCTGCCAGCAAGAAAATTACCACGAGCACGCTCAGCAAATCATTGAGCACGAAGCCGCCGTTATCGCCCGACGTTATCAATCCGATTGTGCTGTCGGGATTGTCCGCGTCGATGCCCAAATACGTCAGCCAAATGAAAATCGCGCCGAATATCCGAATCACAACCCAAATAGCCGTCGTCGAAAACGTGTTGGCGGCAATCGGATAAGTCGCAATGAAATTCGGCTTGCCCAAAAAAATCACGCCGAGTATCGCCGACAACGTCACAATTCCCACGCACAACGCCGGCAACATTTCGCCAATCGCGCCGCTGATTATGTCCGCGACAATCTTGACGACAATCGTCCAGCTCCCGTCGTATTGCACGGGAATCATGAACAAAATAATTCCGATAACCGACGGCACCAAAAATCCCGCCAGTGAACCTTGTTGTTTGTTTTCCATTTCAATCTCCTTCGCGAAAAATTTTAGAGAGAAACTCTCGAAACAAAATGCCGTTGCATTTTAACACCAATCAGCCGAAAAAAAAATCCCCGCCGTTTATTCGACGGGGAAAAATTTTTTCATTGCGCATTACGAATTGCACATTACGAATTCCGCATTACGAATTCCGCATTACGCATTGCGCATTACGAATTAATTTACGCGTTCTGCCAAGCTTTTGTTGTGTGATTGAAACGCCAAGACGAGCCGTCAGCAAGATTTATCGCCGCGCTCAGCGAATCCGTGCTTTGAGCCGTGATCGCGTTGCCCGTGTTGAAAGCGATTGCGATTGTGCCGTTAGCTTCAAATGTGCCGACAATGTCGCTCAAAGACACGTCGAGCAAATTTATCGCGTCCGCACTCGAAACGTTGTAGAAGTTGTCCGAACCTTGATAACGTCCGCAGATGAAAGTATCCGCGCCGTTTCCGCCGGCGATTGCGTCCGAAACAGTGTCATTGCCGCCCCAAAGCATGGAGCCTTCGTCGCCGGAGAAAATGACATCTGCGCCCGCCGAGCCGGCAATAATTTGATAGCCCGCAAGTCCGCGCCCGTCGATAAGTCCCGCCGTCGACGCCTCATAAGCTTTGAGAGCTTCTTTACCGGACGCGTCGCGCAGGTCGACAACTTTATCCGTGACGTTTTCGATTGTAAGTGCGCCCGTCGACGAATAGACGACAAAGTTGTCGCCGTCGAAAGCCGCGCCTTGATAATCCGCCGCGAAGGTGACGGGCTGACCGCTGTAGTTGGCGATTGTCGCGTCGCCGCCGCTGTAAATTTCCTCCGAACCTGTCAACGTGCCCAAAATATTGAGTTCTTCCAAATCCGCCGCGCCTTGCAAAGTAAGTTTGTTGTTGCCGACAGTCAAAATCACATCGTCGCCGCTCACAACGGTGGAATAAGTTCCCGCAACATCGAGCGTTGAATTTGCGTTGAAACCTTGAATCAAGTCGTTGCCGTCGCCCGCCTCGTAATTGACTCGTGCCTGTGCCGAAGTCAGCGAAATGTGGTCGTCGCCGCCGCTTGCGTTAATCGTAGTTGCGCCCGTGCCCGCAATAATCGTGTCGTCCTCGTCGGAGCCGGTTATTTGAGTTCTTCCCGCGCCGCCGATAATCGAATGGACGTTGTTGACCCAGAATTGCGGCTCTGCCTCGTAGTCGGTGTTCATTGTCACATTGATTGCTTGCGAAATGTTGCTGAAGTCGACGCCGTGATTGTTCGTGGCAGACGTGCCCACGAAGTAAACACCTTCGTTAGTGCCGAGGGACAAATCAGAATCGGTGACGGTGTACATGTCGTTTTGAGCGATGAAAATGCCTTTGCGTGTCCGATTTTTTGTCTCGTAATAGAGATAGACTTTCGCAGTGTCGTTCACGTTGTGCAGAGTCAAGCTGTCACCGTTCTCTTCGTAGAAAGTCAAGCCGCCCGATCTGAAGTCGACGGCAGGATCGCCCGTGATATAAACGCTGTCCGCGCCGGAGCCGAATCCCGTTGTGAATCCGTCAACGGTTGTTTTTCCTTCCAGCACGACGAAGGAAGCATTGGAACCGCTGAGACTGACATAGTTGGAACCTGCGCCGCCGTTGATTGTGGTTTTTGAGCCGCTTGAGAAAATCGAATCATTGTCCGCGCCGCCGTAAATCAAAACGCTTGAACCGCTGTTGGTTATTGTGTCATTGCCTACGTCGCCGTAAATAAATCCGTTCGCGCCGCTGTTGACGATTGAGTCGTTGCCCGCCAGACCTTGAATTGTGTCGAAACGCCCCGCGTTGACGATTGTGTCGTTGGCGGAAGTTCCCGCGACCGAAACTCTGTTGCTCGAATTGCTGATAATCGAATCCGCCGCCTCGTCGTAACTTCCGAGGATGTTTACCGTCTCCAAATTAGCAGCTCCGTTCAAAGTCAATCTGCCGTTGCCCACAGACAAAATCATATCGTTGCCACTCTTGATGGAAAAATATTTCGCGCCCGAAATATTGAGCGTGTCATTTTCGGTAAAGCCGGTGATAACGTCGTTGCCGTCGCCCGAATTGTAATTGATTCTGACGTTGACGGAATCCGCCGTGCCCAAGCTGATTCGATCGTCGCCCGTGCCGCCCGTGATTGTGGAATTCGCGCCCATCATGTTAATCGTGTCGTTGCCTGCGCCGCCGTCGATTATCGAGTTGTTGGTATAGAACGGGTCGATAAAATCGTTGCCGTCGCCGCCGAGCAGTGTCGCGTAGCCGCCCATTGCCCAATCGCTGGAGTCAAGAGTATCGGTCGTCCGTCCGAGAATCGAATCGTTGCCCGCACCGCCGTCGATGTAATTCATGTGTCCTTTATTGACGATGATTCGGTCATTGCCGTTGCCGCCGAGTAACGTCGGGTGATAGCTGTGATAACTGTAAATCGTATCGTTGCCGTCGCCGCCCTCGAACAAGTTGGCAACCGCACTTTCCGCCGTGACGGAGCTGTCGATAATGTTGACAAGATAGTCGTCGCCCGCAAGTCCGCGAACGGTGACGCGCCTGCCGCTGTTTATGATTGTGTCGTTATTCGCCGTGCCCGTTACAAGCGTGTGGTCGGCGGAATTTTCGATTTCGAGTCCCGTGTTGCCGGCACTTCCGATAATGTTCAGATTGTCCAGAGTCGCCGCGTCTTTTAAAGTTATCTTGTCACTGCCGACGGACAAAACCAAATCGTTGCCGCTTGCAACGGAAGAATATTTCGCGCCCGAAATGTTGAGCGTGGAATTTGTGTTAAAGCCTTGAATTGTATCGTTGCCGTCGCCCGACGCGTAATTGACAAGTGCCCGCGCCGAAGTCAGCGAAATGTAATCGTTGCCGCCGCGTGCGTTAATCGTCGTCCTGCCCGTGCCCGCGATAATCGTGTCGGACAGTTTGGAGCCTGTGATTGTCGTCAAGCCCGCACCGCCGCGTATCGAATAGACGCCGTTAATCCACGTTGTCGTACCGGGTACATAGTCTTCGCTGTCAATGTAGGCAGTGTCCAGCGTGAGGTTGAGGGCGGAAGAAATGCCGCTGAAGTCGACGCCATGATTCGGATTGGCAGACGGCCCCACGAAGTAAACTTCTTCACCACTCTTTACCGACAAATCGCTGCTTTCGACGCTGTACCAATCATTGTCGGAAATGAAGACGCCCTTATTGAGCACGTTTCTGCTCTCGTGGTAAAGATTGACTTTCGCAGTCGACGTTATGCCTTGCATAACCAAAGATGCCTTTTCGGCGTCGTTGTAGAAAGTCAAGACGCCCGATTTGAAATCAACGCCTGCAGGGTTGCCGGGTATGTAAACAGTATCCGAGCCGTCGCCAAAACCCGTGTTGAATCCGTTGACCGTCGTTTGACCGTCAAAGACAACGTAAAGTCCTTGTGAACCCGTGACGCTGACGAAGTTGGAACCTGCGCCGCCGTCAATCGTGGTATTTGCGCCGCCGGCATAAATCGAATCATTGCCCTCGTCGCCGTAAATCAAAACTTTTTCGCCGCTGTTGTTGATTATGTCGTTGCCCGCATACGTGGTGATTGAAACATTGTCGCCCGAATTCGTGATTGTGTCGTTGTATTTTGTGCCGCGCAACAAAATATCGTCGGTGATGTTTTCGGTAACCCAGCCTTCACCGTTCGCCTCGGCAAGGAAGCGGAACGTCGTATTTGAGTAACCGACGGGGTCATACAAACCGGCAACGCCGTGAGTTGCGCCCTGGACGATAAACTGTTCTTTCACGTCCGCGCCTGAAGCGTCATAAAGAGCCGTGAGTGCTGACACGGGAACAACGGCGTCTTCGGTGCCCGTGATGAAAAGTGACGGCATTTTCGCGTTGGAAATTGAATCGAGCGGTGCGGCGTCGGAGAGATTGTAGCCGGTAAAAACGCTTGCAACGGTATCGAGCACGGGAAGATCTTGCGCCGACAACAAACTTTGCATGGCGGGAATATTGGAATGAAGCAGGCGTACAACGTCCATCATGTTCGTGTAGCCGCAATCTTCGACGAGCGAGGTGACGTTTTTAATGTCGGAACGAGACGCCGCAAGCATGGCCGTAGCCGAGCCCATCGACACGCCAAAAAGAGTTATCTTCGCGTCGGAATTTCGACGAGCAATTTCCTGCGTCCAAAGAGCAATGTCTTGACTTTCGGCCGCGCCCATTGTCAACCACTCGCCTTCGGATTCACCTGCGGCGCGTTGGTCAACCATCAAGACGTTGTAACCGTTGTCAAGATAAAAGCCCGCGAAAGGATACATGTGTTTATGATTGTGCCCGTAGCCGTGAATGATTATTACCCATTTATCATTGGAGTTTTCGGGCGTGTAGTGATAGCCTTCGAGTTCCAAGCCGTCGGTTGAGGTGATTGACCACGTTTCTTTTGACACGTAGTTGGTCGGTTCGCCGCCGTGATATTCTTCGGGGTGGAACGCCATCCCCGCAATAACCGGGTAACCTGCTTCCGTGCGGTGAAGTATCATGTCGGCAACCACCGCCGCTTTCACCGTGTCTGCAAGTGTCGTGTCGCCTGCAGTTGTGTCGCCTGCAGTTGTGTCGCCGACGATGTTAAGATTGTCCAAAGTTGCCGCCTCCGATAAAGTGATTTTGCCATTGCCGACGGTCAAGACGACGTCCGAGCCGCTCACCGCCGAAGAATAATTTCCGCCGCCGATTGACAGCGTGGAATTTGCGTCGAAACTCCAAATTGCGTCGTTGCCGTCGCCCGCCGTGTAACGAATCAAAACATTTTCGCCGACACTTAACGAATCATCACCCGCGCCGCCTGAAACTGTACCGTTTGCGATAAAAATCGTGTCGGCTCCCGCGCCGCCGTTGATTGAAACGTCCGTGCTGTCGTAGCTTGAAAGTTCGTCGTTGCCCGCGCCGCCGTCGATTGTGACTTTGTCGGTGATGTTCGTAACGGTGTCGTTGCCCGCGCCCGAATTGATGAGGACGTTTTCTTGTTTGGCACCGCTTGCGTGTTCGGAGTCGTAATAATTGTTGATGAAGTCGTTGCCGCTTCCCGTGTTGATTGTGACGTTGGAGCCGCCGCCTGAGCCGTACGCGCCGTTGACGACGGTATTGTTGCCGTTGCCCGCCGTGATTAAAGCGTTGTTGACACGGTTGGTGATTGAGTCATTACCGCTGCCTGAAGTGATTGTGTGCCCTGAAGCGGTCGTGTCGTTTACGCGGCTGTTTTCGATGACGTTGGCACCGTCGCCCGCGTTGACAACGAAATTTTTGCCGTCGTAAATTGTGATTGTGTCGGAGCCGCCCGCCGCGTTTATGGTGACGCCGTTGCCGTATTGGCTGACGATTGAGTTGTTGCCCGCGCCCGCGTTAATCAAAAGTTTTTCGTTGGTGCCGCTGTCGACTGTATCGTTGCCGCTGCCCGAGTTAATCGTGCCGTTCGTAACGTCTGAAATTCGGAAAGCATTATTTCCGTCCGCGCCGTCGAATAAAACATTCGAGCCACTGCCGCCGCTGAGCGAATCATCACCCGCGCCGCCGCGAACGGTTACGTTGTTGCCGTAGCCGCCGACAGTATCGTCACCCGCGCCCGCGTCAATCGACGAATAGTCGCCGGAGTGAAAAACTGTGTCGGAACCTGCGCCGCCCGTGATTGTGGATCTGTCGCCGACGTTGTAAAGTGAATCGTCACCCGTGCCCAAATTAATCGACGCGTTGTCGCCGTAATTGCTGACCGTGTCGGAACCTGCGCCGCCGTCGATTATGGGATTGTTTTGGCGATTGTCTGACGAGCCGTTTTCGATTTGGTCGTTGCCGTCGCCGCCGAGGAACAAAACATTTTCTCCGCCGCCGTTTACGGTGTTGTAAATTCTGTCGTTATCCGCGCCGCCGTCCAGCGTGACGTTGTCAACTTTGCCGTTGTTGTCAAGAGTGTCGTCGCCGTCGAGACCGCTGAGTGCCGAATAAATCGTCGTGATGGCAGTCATAATGTCGTATTCGGACGTGCTCAAATCGTCATTGTCGCTTGTACCGACGTTCGTGCCGCCGGAAATAACTGATTCCGGAAGTGCCATGGAAAATCAATCCTCCTTTGTGAGCTGTAAGCTCAAATACTTCGGGGCGAATTTTATCATGTGCTTTGACGCGTGTAAAGTTTTGACCATGGCGGCAATTTCTGTTACAATCACCGCAGATTTTGAAAGGAGTTTTTACGATGGAGATAAAAAAATTTCCCGACGGAGCAAATTTGACTGTCGCTTTAATCGGCAGACTCGACGCGGCGACCGCCCTTGAACTTGACAAAACTTTGAGCGCGGAACTTAACGGCGTCGCAGATTTGACGGTTGATCTTGCCGAACTCGAATATATTTCATCGGCGGGACTTCGTACACTTTTGAAACTTCAAAAGCGCATGGACAGACAAGGCGCAATGAGACTTCGCAACCTGCGCGAAAACGTGCGCGAAGTTCTGGATATGACGGGCTTTGCAAATTTCCTGACGATTGCCGACGACAAAAAGGAAACGTTTTCGGTGAGCTTTTGACGGAGGCGGCACATGATTAAGAATTTAAGTTTCGACAAAATTTATCTGCGCTCGAAAGTACCGATTCCGTTCGTGGAAGAAAATTTTTATCTGCCCGAAAAAGTTTTCGTCGACGGGATTTTTCCTGCGGGCACGGTTTTTAAATTCCTGCAACCGATTTGCAGCAAAAAAATTAACGCGTCCGGCGAACAAGCCAACGATTATTCGCACGCGGCGTCGCTCCTGTACAGCAACAAATTCAACGGCGCGGCTCCCGACGAAGACGAATACAAAATAATTTTCCACGTCGACTTGAGCGCATTGTTTCTGCTGTGTGATCCGTTCGACGCGCAGGGCAAACGAATTCAACTTTGACACAAAAAAATTTCCCGCAAGGTTTTCGACGACCTCACGGGATTTTTTTATTGGGCACTTGCTTTGAGCTTAGCGATTTCGTTCATGATTTCTTGCGCGAAATTTGCCATTGCGTCTTTGTCTTTGGTTGAGCCGGAAAATTTCATCGGCTTGCCGTAAACGACTGCCAGACGCGGAAACTTTTCGTCGCGTGAAAAAATTTTCTCCGTGTTGACGATTGCGGCGGGAATAATCGTCGCTTTAGTCATTGCCGCGATTAAACTGACGCCCGATTCAGCTTTGCCGAGCTTGCCGGTTTTCGAGCGCGTGCCTTCGGGGAAGATGCCTAAACATTTTCCGTCGCGCAAAATTTTCACGGCAGTTTTAATTGCAGTTTTATCGGCGGCTCCGCGCTTGACGGGGAAAACGTGCAGATGTCGGCAAATCCACGCCATGACGGGATTTTTAAAAAGTTCTTCCTTGCCCATGTAACAAACTTCGCGGTCAATGAACGTGCCGAGAAACGGCGGATCGAAGTTGCTGACGTGATTCGCCGCCAAAATAAACGCGCCGTCTGCGGGAATATTTTCCGTGCCGATAACGTCCGTGTGCAAAATTTTCCCGAACCACAGGCGACAAAGCATCTTGAAAAATTTATAAAACATTAGCCCGCAAGCTCCAAAATTTTCGAGACGACTTCATCAATCGATAAATCCGTCGTGTCCAAAAGTATCGCGTCTTCAGCCTGAGCGAGCGGCGCGATTTCCCGTTGAGAATCCTGTTTGTCGCGCAAAATTATTTCTTCGCGAATCGTGTTGAATTCTGCCGCGTGTCCTTTGGCTTGGAGTTCCTCGAAACGACGCCGCGCCCGTTCGTCGACGGAGGCCGTCAAAAAAATTTTCAAATCAGCGTTCGGCAAAACCTGCGTGCCGATGTCGCGCCCGTCCATAACGACTGAACCTTGAGCCGCCATTTCACGTTGCAGTTCAGTCAACTTACCGCGCACGAATCCGACTTTCGCCACGTCCGAAGCCGCCTTGCTGACTTCCGGCGTGCGAATTTTTTGCGTAACGTCCGCGCCGTCAAGAAAAACTTTGCCCGCCGCGTCAAGTTTAATGTCAATGTCCCGCGCCGTATCGACGATAAAATTTTCGTCGAAATTTCCGCCGCGTGCCAAAACTTTCAAGCCGACAGCGCGATACATTGCGCCCGTGTCAATGTAGGTGTAGGAAAGTTTTTTCGCGACGATTTTGCTGACGGTGCTTTTGCCCGCGCCTGCGGGGCCGTCGACCGCAATAATTTTTTTCATTCAGCTCAGCTCCTCGAAAAAGTTCGGGTAGGAAATATCAACGCAAGTTTCGTCGTCAAGCGTGACGCCTTGAGCCGCCGCGCCGAAAATCGCCAACGACATTGCCATTCGATGATCTGCACGGGTTTTGCATTCGGCGAAAATTTTTTCCTGCCCGCCGTTGATTATAAGGCTGTCTTCTGTCGCGGTGAAGGTGTCGGGCGAAATTTTGTTGAACTCCTCGACAATCGCCGCAAGCCTGTCGCTCTCCTTGACGCGCAATTCGCCAACGTCGCGAATAATCGTCGTGCCGAGTGCGAAAGCCGCCGCCACAGCCAACGCGGGAATTTCGTCAATCAATCGCGGAATAATTTTGCCGCCGAATTCGACGCCGTACAGTCCGGAAGAAACGACGTGCACATCCGCAAATTTTTCGCCGCCGGAAGTTCGTTCGTTTAGCAATTCAATCGACGCGCCCATTTGTTGCAACACGTCAATAAGTCCCGTGCGCGTTTTGTTGATGCCGACATTTTCAATCGTAACGTCCGAATCTTTAAGAATCGTCGCCAAAACAATCCAATACGCCGCAGAACTTATGTCGCCCGGGACGAAAATTTTTTCGGGTGCAGTCAAATTTTCGGCGGGGAAAATTCTCAGTGCATTGGCGCGATTTTCAAGCCGTGCCCCGAATTCCGCCAACATTTTTTCGGTGTGGTTGCGTGAAGGCACGTTTTCAATTACCGTCGTCGGAGTTTCGGCAAAAAGTCCCGCCAACAAAATCGCCGACTTGACTTGTGCGCTTGCGACGGGCATTTTATAAAAAATTCCGCGCAGATTTTTTTCGGGCGGCAAAATTGTTATCGGCAAGTTTTTATTTTCGTTGCGCCCGAAAATTCTTGCGTTCATTTGAGTGAGCGGTTTAATCACGCGAGCCATCGGGCGTTTCCTCAACGAATCGTCGCCCGTGAATGTCGTCAAAAATTTTTGCGGCGCACAAAGTCCCATCAGCAATCGGAGCGTCGTGCCGGAGTTGCCCGCGTCCAAAACGTTTTCGGGTTCGCGCAGTCCGTGCAGTCCGTTGCCCGTGACCAAAAGTTTCTCGTCGTCACGTTCGATTGTCGCGCCGAGTGCCTTCATACAAGCAACGGTTGACAGGCAGTCCGCGCCCGCCAAAAAATTTTCAATCTCGACGGGCGTTGTCCCCAGACTCGACAAAATTACACTGCGGTGCGAAATTGACTTGTCGCCGGGGATTTTTATCGTCCCGCGCAGTCCGTGATTAAGCGGCAAAATTTTTTTCATAAAACATTCTCCTTGCCGTTCGATTGACAATTTTGTTCGCGTGTGATAGATTTTCAGTGATTGATAAAGATAAATTTTGTGGCAGGTCGTCGGCGTGAGTGTCGACTCCCTCCCGTTAATTGGTACTACTCCGGATGAAGAGCTGTCCTGCAAACGACTTATTTTTTCCATTGAAGTGTCGCCGTTGACAAATTTATCTGTGTGTGATAAATTTTTAACGGTTGACAAAGCAAAATTTAGTGGCAGGTCGTCGGTGCTGCAACGTCGACGCCTCTCGTTAATAAGGTATTCGTGTTGAAGAAGTCGCGTGCGCTTGCTGAGCGGCTTTTTTCGTGCCCGAATTAACTGTTCAGGTACGCGAGCAACGCCAAGACCGTCTGAATCAAGCTGAGCGTGAGCATCAACCATTCATACTTGTCCACGACATCACCCCCTCTCTTGCGAGAGGAAGCCGACCACCTAGACCTGCCGCGCAAAAATATAACATACGTTCAGATTTATTTCAAGAAAAAATTTTCCCATCGAACGCACGGGATTTTTTTTGTTGCACACGAAACTTTTTGCACGTATAATAGCGCAGTTTCATTGACGAAGAAAATTTTGGGAGGCAAATACATGGGAATAAATTCCGAACGCAGGAACATCGCAATAATTGCGCACGTTGACCACGGCAAGACCACGCTGGTTGACGCAATGTTGAAGCAAAGCCATATTTTCCGCAAAAATGAACAGGTCGCCGAACGCGTCATGGATTCGGGCGATTTGGAGCGCGAACGCGGAATAACAATTTTGTCGAAGAACACGGCGATTTTTTATCGCGGCGTAAAAATTAATATCGTCGACACACCGGGCCACGCGGATTTCGGCGGCGAAGTCGAGCGCGTCTTGAACATGGTTGACGGCGTGTTGTTGTTGGTCGACGCTTTTGAAGGCCCCATGCCGCAGACGAAATATGTTTTGCGCAAAGCTCTTGAGCACAAGCTTAAGCCGATTGTCGTCATCAACAAGATTGACCGTCCCGAAGCCCGTGTCGACGAAGTTTACGACGAAGTTTTGGAATTGTTCATGGAGCTGGACGCGGACGACGAGCAACTTGATTTCCCCGTCATTTACACCGCCGCGAAAAAGGGCATTGCCAAGCGCGACATTCACGACGACAGCCACGACTTGCAACCGCTTATGGACACGATTTTAAAAGAAATTCCCGCGCCTGAAGGTGAATTGGACGCGCCGTTGCAGTTGGTTGTTACCACTCTTGAAGCGGATGAATACGTCGGGAAAATCGCTATCGGTCGTGTTCAGCGCGGCAAAATTAAATCTGGCGAAACTATTGCGCTGATGAGTGAAGGCAACGTTAAAAAAGCCAAAATCGGCAAAGTTTTCACTTACGACGGCTTGAATCGCGTCGAAACGGAAGTTGCCGAAATGGGCGAAATTGTTGCGTTGACGGGCTTGAGCGAAGTTTCAATCGGTGACACGGTTGCGGACGCCGAACAACCTGAAGCGTTGCCGTCAATCCGCGTTGACGAACCGACACTCAGCGTAACTTTCGGCGTCAACACAAGTCCTTTCGCCGGCAAAGAAGGTCAATTCGTCACGAGCCGCCACATTCGCGACAGACTTTTTAAAGAAGCTCAAACGAACGTTGCCTTGCGCGTCGAGGAAACTGATTCGGCGGACGTGTTCAAAGTCAGCGGTCGCGGTGAATTGCATTTGTCGATTCTGATTGAAACGATGCGCCGCGAAGGTTACGAAATGCAAATCGGCAAGCCCGAAGTCGTCTACAAAATTCGCGACGGGAAAAAGTTCGAGCCGATTGAAAATTTGACGATCGAAGTTTCGCAAGATTACATGGGCACCGTCATGGAATGTTTGGGTCGCCGCAAAGCCGAATTGAAAAACATGCAAAACGTTGCGGGTTACATGCGGCTGAACTTTTTGATTCCTGCGCGTGGATTAATCGGTTTTCGTTCGGAGCTTTTGACTTCGACACGCGGCAACGGAATTATGAATCACGTCTTTCACGGTTACGAGCCCTACAAGGGCGACATCCCAGGCCGTTCACGCGGAAGCCTTGTTGCATTTGAGCAGGGCGAAACGACGGGTTACGGAATTTTCAACCTGCAAGATCGCGGCGTCATGTTCATTGAACCGGGGCAAAAAGTTTACGAAGGCATGATTGTCGGCGAAAATTCCCGCGAAATGGACATTGACATCAACCCTTGCAAGCAGAAACATCAGACGAACATTCGCGCCAGCAATTCCGACGAAGCGATTCGACTTGTGCCGCCGAGAATTTTGAGCCTTGAACAGGCAATGGAGTACATCAACGGCGATGAACTTGTCGAAGTTACGCCGACTTCAATTCGCTTGCGCAAATCTGTTCTTGACCGTGTGACACGCGGACGCGCCGCAAAAAATGCCCGCAAATAATTGACGAGCTTGAAGGATTTATCCGCCGTTACAGCGAACATTGCCAAAAACTCCTAACTCCTAATTCCCAACTCCTAATTGTTTGAAAGGCGGTGTCGGTCATGACGGAAAAAACAACTTCAATCGAAGCGGGTGACATTGAAATTTATCTGGAGGAAGTCAAGCGAATACCGCTGCTTTCCGCGCAGGAATTTCACACGCTTTTAATTCGTTCGGCTCAAGGCGACGAGGACGCCCAAACCGAACTTGTCAACGCGAATCTGCGGCTTGTCGTCGAAGTCGCGAAAAATTACGTCGGGCACGGCACGGCGTTTTCGGATTTGATTCAAGAAGGCAACGTCGGACTCATCAAGGCGGTCAAAAAATTCAGCACGAAAGGTTCGGCGACGTTTACCGAATACGCCGAGAACTGCATTGAATCCGCCATTGTCCGCAATCTTCGCGAGACGGCGCAAAACACGCAAATTTCTTTGGACACGCCCGTTGACGAACGCGCTTTTGTAGCCCGTGATAAATTTGCTCAGGAGGGCGATTACGTCGAAGGTTTGACGCTTGCGGATTTCGTGGAAGATAAAACGCCCACGCATTTTGATCGATTGAGTTTTTCGCAACTGCGCGAGATTTTGGGCGAGGCGTTGGAAAGTTTGTCAGCGCACGAGAAAAAAATTTTGTCGCTCAGATTCGGTTTGGAGGACGGGCGGGCTTATTCGATTGACGAGGTTGCAAAAATTTTCAAAGTCACTCCCGAACACATTCGGCAAGTTGAGACAAAAGCTTTAAAGAAACTTCGTCAGCACGAACGCACGCACAAGCTCCGTGAGTTTTATTGACGGCAAATCAATCTGAAAAATTTTTGAAAACCCCCTTTGCAATTTACAAAGCACTGTGTTAGAATGTGCAAGCGTTGCAGAACGCAGCAATTCATTTACCGGAAGGGCGATAATATGATAGTTATGGATTGGATAAAGAAGCTCACGGATATTATTATGCCGCTTGAGCCGAATGTATCCGACGAAGACGAGGAAGAAGTCAAGGAAACGAAAAAAGCCGAGACTAAAACTTCCGAACAACCCGCGCAGGCTCAGCCTCTCCGCCAACAACCTGCGCAAGCACAAACTTTCCAGCCGGAAAGACAAGCGGCAATGGGCGGCATGACTCAAAATTTTGGCACGATGAATTTCACGCGCAACGGCGGAATGGTTTCCACGGCGGAAAACGGCGTCACTTCAATGGGCGGCTATCGTTATGAAGCTTATTCCTCCGACAATGCGTCCGTGCGTCCGAGTTTGGCGGTCGTCAAAACTCCGTCGATAAACGTCAAAATTTACGCGCCGACGAAATACGATGAACAAGTCAAAAGCATCGGCAGTGATCTCATGCAACACAATGCGCTTGTCGTCAATTACGAGGCTGTTGACGAAGGCATTCAACAACGAATCGGCGATTTTATTCTTGGCGTCGTCTACGCAAACAACGGCAAAGTTGAAATGATTTCCAATCGAATCATGCTGTATGTTCCCGACGGTTTCGACGTTGAAAGCGCGCCGACTCCCGCAATGCGGCGTTACTGATTGCGAGGCGGGACTTAAAAATCAGAACTCATAAAAATAAAAATCGGGCAGTCGCGAGACTGCTCGTTTTTTGTTGTCTTGACGCGATTAAACATCGAGCAAAAAATTTTTCGTAACGCTCAATTTCACATTCGCAATTCCAAATTCATTACGAATTACGCATTACGCATTGATTTCTTGACGCGGCGAAATGAACTTGCTAAACTTTCGCTGAAATTTTTTGGGAGTTGATGACTTTTGCGCGACGAATATTTAACTCAAGACCGCGCTCCGATACTTGAGGCGTTGACGAAAATGAAGGCGACGCGATTGGTGCCCTTCGACGTGCCCGGACATAAACGCGGACGCGGCAACCGTGAGTTGGCGGATTTTTTGGGGCAGGCGTGTCTTGATGTCGACGTTAATTCAATGAAGCCGCTGGACAATTTGTGTCACCCCGTCAGCGTGATTCGTGACGCGGAAATTTTGGCGGCTCAAGCGTTCGGAGCCAAGCACAGCTTTTTAATGGTCGGCGGGACGACTTCGGCGGTGCAAGCAATGGTTTTGACGACGTGCAAGCCAGGCGACAAAATTATTTTGCCGCGAAACGTTCACCGCTCGGCGATTAACGCGCTGATTCTGTGCGGAGCAATTCCCGTTTACGTCAATCCGCAAGTCGACGAACGTTTGGGAATTTCGCTCGGCATGAAGGTCGAGGAAGTCATTGCCGCGATTAAAAAAAATCCCGACGCAAAAGCTGTGCTGATTAACAATCCGACTTACTACGGCATTTGCTCGGACATTGCGACGATAACGAAAGTCGCGCACGAACACGGCATGAAACTTTTGGCGGATGAAGCGCACGGCACGCATTTTTATTTCAGCGAAAAACTTCCGCCGTCGGCAATGTCTGTCGGCGCGGATATGGCGGCTGTTTCCATGCACAAATCGGGCGGCTCGTTGACGCAAAGTTCGTTGCTGTTGACAGGTGAAAATATCAACGCGGGCTACGTTCACCAGATAATAAATTTGACGCAGTCGACAAGCGGATCATATTTGTTGATGGCAAGTCTGGACATTTCGCGGCGAAATTTGGCGTTGCGCGGTGCAGAAATTTTCGACAAAGTTATTGAGCTGGTCGAGTACGCTCGCGACGAAATTAATTCACTCGGCGGCTGGTACGCTTACGGCAAGGAGCTTGCGGACGGCGATTCGGTTTTCGATTTCGACGTAACGAAGCTGTCGATTTTCACGCGCTCCGTCGGTTTGGCGGGCGTCGAAGTTTATGACATTCTGCGCGACGAATACGACATTCAGCTTGAGTTCGGCGACATTGCGAACGTTTTGGCTTATGTTTCCGTCGGCGACCGCGTCAAAGACATTGAGCGACTTGTCAGCGCATTGGCGGACATTAAACGCATTTACCGAAAAGATCCGTCGCGATTGATGAAAGTCGAATATATTGATCCGATTGTCGACGCCGCGCCGAAAGAAGCTTTTTACGCTGAAAAAATTTCGTTGCCGATTGCCGAGACCGTCGGGAAAACTGCCGCAGAATTTTTGATGTGTTATCCGCCGGGCATTCCGATTCTTGCGCCTGGCGAACGAATCACGAAAGAAATTTTGGATTATGTCCGCTACGCCAAACGCAAAGGCTGCCAAATCACCGGCCCCGAAGATATGTCGATTAAACGTCTGCAAGTCATGGCGTGAATCAACCTGCCAAAGCGAGCAACAAAATCGTCATCATGATTAACGCGGCGGGAAATGCGACGGCAATCATTATCGACATAAATGAACGTTCTCGAAAATCCGAACGCCCGCTTTTGCTTAATTCGCGGAGCAATTCGCGTTGCATGTTTTCAATCGTGTGGCGCAGTTCGTAAACTTCGCGGCGAATTTCCTGCGTGTCCGAATTAAGTTTTTCGAGCCGATACGACAGCAAATCAAGTTCTCCGTTGAGCTTATAGCTTGTCGAATAAACTTTTTGCATGTCCGAATTCATTTCGCGCAGGTCGCCCGTCACGGTTTGCAAATCGCCTTTAAGCTGTTCATTTGTCGCGGTGAGCGTCTGCAGTTCGTTGCGAATAATTTCTGTGCTGTCGGAAGTTTTTTTCAAGTCAACCATGTCAATCGCTCCTTTCGCGAAAAATTTTACCACATAAATTTTTGAGTAAGGTTACGCCATGAAAAAATTTTTTGTCAATGCGACGTGCGGGAGGTTTTTAAATGCAACTTTGGTTCAGCGAACAACACACGCCGAACGTAAGATTTTCGCTCAAGGTCGACAGTCAGCTTTTCGGCGAGACGAGCGAATTTCAGCGCGTGGATATTTTTGATTCGACGGAGTTCGGGCGGATTTTGGTTTTGGACGGGCGAATCATGCTAACCGAGCGCGACGAATTCATTTACCACGAAATGATTACGCACGTGCCTTTGTGCGTCAATCCCGATGTCCGAAAAGTTTTGCTTGTCGGCGGCGGTGACGGCGGTTCTGCGCGGGAACTTTTGAAGTACGACACGATTGAAAAGATTGACTTGGTCGAGATTGATGAAACCGTCGTGCGCGCTTGCCAGAAATTTATTCCGCAAACCGCCGCTTGTCTGGACAATCCGCGTGTCGAAATTTTTTTCGCGGACGGTTTAAAATTCGTGCGCCGAAAGTCTGACGAATACGATTTGATTATCGTCGATTATACTGACCCGTATGGCGTGGGCGAAGGACTTTTCACCAAAGAATTTTACGGCAACTGTTTCAACGCGCTCAAAGACGGCGGAATTCTGGTTAATCAGCACGAGAATCCGTTTTATTCGCAGGACGCCGCCGCCATGCAACGCGTTCACAAACGGCTTGCGACTTCGTTCCCGATTGTCCGCGTCTATCAAATTCACATTCCGACATATCCGGCGGGGCAATGGCTTTTCGGGCTTGCGTCGAAAAAATTTCATCCGACAAACGACGTGGATTTTTCCCGCTGGAATTCGCTTAACTTGCAAACGAAATATTACAACACGAATATTCACGTCGGAGCCTTTGCCTTGCCGACTTACGTCATCAAAGCTTTGCGCGCCGCCGAATAATTCGCAACCGACAACCGCCGCCAAACTCAGAGACTGTCGACGCCCGAAAAGCTTTGTACTATAATCCGCCCAATGCCGTACCTCCATGGTTAAACCTTCTTGTATTGTGGAGGGAGGTGAAATTTATGGTCGAAGTCTTGATTGGCTTGGCCGTCAGTGTGGTTGGCGGACTTATCGCCAATTACATTTCAAAAAAATTGTTCTAAGCGGCAGAGCAACTCATCCGATTGCCCCTGATTGACCGATCAGCACTCGGTTAAGGCAAAACGAAGCCCCCGTGCAGTTCAGCACTTCTGCGCGGGGGTTTTCGTTCGGTGAAATCCATGATCTTAATACAGTCTTGATTGGTTAGTAGTTGTCTTAACAACGACGAAAATTTATCACACACCAACGAAATTGTCAACGCCCCGACTCTGTGCAACATCTGCCGCACCACGACGCCAAAAAGCTCCGCTTAAGAAACTTTTAACTTCCGCGCCCTTGACAAATTTCCGGCCGTGTATTATCCTGCGCCCGAATCATTTAAGCGTTTGGTGGACGCGGCTTGATTCATATCGGGGAACTTCGCCTATCGATTGGGGAATCGTGCGGCAAGTTCAAGCAATGTGGCGTTTGGACAGCGGATACGTGTAGGTTCCGCAAGTTCAAGCGTTGTTTTCGTTTTTGGGATTCTTCATGGGTTCGTTTTTTACCGGCGGTTAGAATAAACCGTAACGTGCCAAAAAAATATAACGTGCACATTACGGCTCCTCGAAACCGCAAACTCAATTATTTTTTGGAAGCTCGGGCGCGGCAATGATGCCGAAGACAGCTCGATTTTCCAAAGTCTCTGATGGGCTTTTTTTGACCCCCAAACGGCGAAGAAAGCTCGCATGAAAGGAGTTCTCTCTATATGAGCGAATTGGTTAAAACTTTTTTCTTTGATCTCCAACGTTTTGCAGACATCTACCTGAGCTCGGCTTACACTGAGGACGAACCGAAAGTCGGCAAGTACATCGCGGGTCCTTCGAGCGAGGCGGTTACAGATTCGGCTGAAGGCAACGGCGCGTACTACTGGGACGGCGAAGCTCCCGATTGGGCGGAAGGTCTTAGCACAGCAGCTCAAGCCAAAGTCACCTACTCGGTCAAGTCAACCGAAACTTACACGTACACCGACGATGACGACAAAGAAAGAACCGGCAAGTACTACCTCATCGACCCCGACAGCGTCACCAAAGTCACCAACCTCACGGGCGCGGAAGCAATCACCGCCGGCACAATCACGTTGACTTACACGCTCGGCGGCGAAGAACCTGAAACAGACAGACGCGGCAAGAACGACTATGTCACCTTTGACGACGGCGAACTTACCGGTATCAGCATCACCACGACCGACGGCACGAGCGTTGCAGTTGCGGGCGCGGACGGCGACGACTTCCAGATTAACGGCGGCACCGTCAACGTCAGCGGCGCGGGCGACGACGGCTACACTTACACCTACGGCAAGAAGACCGGCGACATCCTCAACGTTTCGGGCGGCGAAGGAGTTGAAATCGCGTCTGCGGGCGCGGCGAAAACTCTCTACGTCCCTGAGGCGGAAGAGGCTACCGACATCACAATCGGCTCCGACACGTTCACGTATCTCGGTGGCGGCGCGGCTGTTGATGAAGAGGGCACCATCTCTGCGGCTTACTTCAAACTTGACGGCAGCGGCAAGGTCAACGGTTTCATGTTCGGCAACCCTGCGGGCAACGAAGCAATCACCGTTCCCGAAGGCTCCAATCTTGCGCTGTACTACAACAAGAACAACAAAGAGACCGCAGTCCCGAATGTTCCTTCGGTCACGGGCGTTGATTCGTTCACAATTACCAGCGTCGGCGAAGAAGCAATCACGGGCTTCACGGTTGCTGTTGAAGACGGCGCGGAACTTACGCTCGGCAGCTCGAAACTGAGCTTCACGCTCGAGGGCGAACACGACGGCGACGATGCTACACCTGTTTCCGTTGCGTTCGACCTGAAAGGCAACATCACGGGCGTCGTCGGCATGGTTGCGGGCGACAGCGTCGAAGTCAGCGGCATGACCGAACTTATCGTTGCTGATGATGCAGAAGGTCTTGCAGAGGCGACTGCAATCGAAGTTCTCAGCGGCAAATTCACTTATTCCATCTCTGAAGACGCAGAGGCGGCAATTCCCGCAACAATCACTCTTTCCGAAGACGCAGACACGGTCAAGAGCCTCGGCGATCTCGAATCGGCAAATATCGTTCCCGCGGCGGGCGGCGAATCGCTCACCATCTTCAAAGACACGTTTGAATACTCGAATGCCAGCGGCGAAGCTTACTTCACTGCGACGGGCGGCGAAGACGCTGCAATTTCGGGCTTTATCTTCGGCGGCGCGGGCGACGCGCTCACTTACACGAAGAAACTCAAGAGCGTCGGCGACGATGGCATGACGCTGAATTACCTCGTTGACGGCGAACCCACCGAAAACGGCATAACGGCTCCGGAAGTCAGCGGCTTCCCGTACACTGTTGAGCTCGTTACTTTAAGCGACGAAGCAGAAGAAACAGTCTTCCAGATTGCAAACATTGCCGACAAAGGCGAAGTCAGCTTCGGCGAAGAAGGCGCGGACGGCATTTACACGTTCGGCGTTGCGGGCGGCTCCGTTCAGTTCAACGGCGCGGGCACCGTTTCGGGCGTCAAAGCAGCCGAGGGCGGCACAGTCACTTTCAACGAGACGGCGGCAGGCGTTGCTTTCGCGGGCAATGACGATCCTGCATTCCAAATCGACGGCGCGAACATCATCATCGAGGGTGCTCCCGAAGAAGGCAAAACCGTTACTTACGACGCAAGCGACAAGAGCCTCAACGGTTTTGCAGCCGGCGACGTTACGGTTGTTGACGCGGGCGTTGTCACGAAGATTTTCGCTCCCAAAGGCACGGGCGACACCACGAGCACTTTCACGTTCGGCGAAGACGGCGATCAGGAAATCGTCACCGCCAGCAAGAAAGGCACTTCGTTCCTGACTGTCGACAAAGACAAAGCGACGGGTTACACCTTCGTTGAGGTTGAGGACGCTGTTTCGGCAGACTTCAGCGACTTCAAACTTTACGACGGCGCGGACGACACCACGGGCTTTGCGGCTCCGAAAGTCACCGACGCGGAAGGCGAAGCAATCACCGAGGCGACAATCACCAAAGTCAAGACCGGCTTTGAAATTGCCGCAGAGCAAGGTTACAACGTCGAATTTGCAGACGGCACGAAACTCACTTTCGAGACGCTCGATGCAGAATCGGCAGCAGTTGTCTTCGACAAGACCGGCGCATTGGTCAGCGTTACCGGCTTGACGGCAGAAAGCGACAAGATGATCGTAGCAGGCGCGACGGGAGCGATTTCCGTTGACGGCGCGGCTTACGAAATCACGGGTGCTTCTTGGACGTATCAAATCAACGAAGACAAAGAAGTTACCATTCGCGACCTTACCAGCGGCGTCAAAGTCGTCAACAGCGGCGAAGCGGTTGAGCTTTGGAGCAAGGGCGGCGAAAACGGCACCTTCCAATTCGGCAGTGCATCGGCGTTCACGGTCAGCGGCGCGGACAACGATACGGTCGAAGGCGAAGCGGGCATCCAGTTCTTCTGGGACGGCCAAGCAGTCACGGGCATTGCGTCAATCGACGAGAACACATCGGTTGCCGGCGCGCTCAACGGCTTGACCTTCAACGAAAATGAAGAAGCTCTTGCAATCACCGACGGCACTTACACGGTCTTTGGCGGCGGCTTGTCGCTTGCAGGCTTGAAGAACGGCGCAGAAGTCACGAAGGCGGGCGGCGTTTCCAACTTCCTGACTGATGGCTCAGGCAAGTTCACGATTCTCAGCACGGGCATGTCAATCACGGACAGTGACGGCGTGACATTCGTAACCGACGGCGCGGAACTTACGGGCATTGACAAATTGAACGGCATGGCAGTCGGCAACTTCGAGGAAGGTTTTGCCGTCAACAGCTTGTCTTCGGTCAAAGTTGCGGGCGACAGCTCGGTTGCGGTTGTCGGCGACGACAAAACCGTCCTTGCGATAGAGGAACTCGGCGTTGCAGACGCGACGAAAGAAATTAAAGTTGAAGCGGCTGGCGTCTCGACGTTCGGAGTTGACCAAAACGGTCTGTTTGACTTCAACGGCTCGGCAAGCTTCGGAGTAGCGGGCAACGGCAAAGAAGTTACGCTGTTCGATTTGGCGAAGAGCGCAATCGTTGGCGTTGACGCGACAGAAACGTTGAGCGGCGACTTCAGCGCAGGCTACACGGTTGACGGCAACGAGATTCAAGTTACGGGCGACACGGACATTTCGATTGTCGGCGGCACGCAGATTCTCGGCTTGACGGCCGGCGCAAGCGTTGCAAAAGCGGCAGGCATTTCCGTCGCGAAGACCGACGAAGAAGCGTTCACCGGCGTGTTCAACTTCGGAGGACAGAGCTTCAAAGTCACCAGCGTTGACGGCGTCGAATTCCAGCTCAAAGACGGCAAAGTTGTCGGAATCAGTGGCATTGGCGACGGCGAAAATGTTACCGGCGACCTGAACGGAATCACGATGAACGGCAAAGCGCCCGAAATCATCGTTACTCACAAAGACGGCACGCCGAACACCGATTTGTACTTCGAGAACGGCACACTCAGCGGCATCGTTGACGGCGACACGGTTGTCAAAGCTGACAACGTTTCGACGATTATCGCGAGCGCAAGCGGCGTGTTCAAATTCGCGGGCGGCCAGAGCTTCAAGACCAGCGACACTGACGGAATTACCTTTGAAGTCAAACCCGGCAGCGAAGTCGAAGTATTGGCAATCACCGACCTCGCCGCAGGCGCGAGCCTCGAAGGAACGTTGGGCGGCTTGTCGATTAACACGAAGACAGTCGACATCAAGAACGATGATGACTTCGGCGTTATCGGCGCGGAAGGCGACATCGGCGGCGTGTACAACCTGAGCAACGGCGCGATCGTCAATGACGCGGCAGGCGCAACGGTTGCAATCACCGACACCGAAGGCGTGTTCACGTTCAAAGGCGGTCAGAGCTTCGTTACGGCGGGCGATTCTTCGGTTTCGTTCACGCTGGATAAATCTGCAGTGACGGCAGTCGCAGGCTTGAGCGCGGGTTCTGTCTTCGGCGACTTCGCAGACATCAAAGTCAACGACACGGCGATTAACATTGTCGACGCAAACAACAACGTCGAAGTGTTCGCAGACGCGGCAGGCAAACTCTCGAAGATTGGTCAAGTGACCGGCGGCGCGAGCATTATCGACGCGGGCGGCGTTTCGCAAATCGTTACGGACAAACTCGGCTTGTTCAACTTCGTGTCGGCAGGCCAGAGCTTCACGACCGGCGACGGTGCGGATGTTGTCACATTCGGAATGTCGGGCGCGAAAGTTGCTTCGATCAGTGAGCTTAAAGGCTCGGTCGAAGGCGAATTCGACGGCATCGAAATCAACGGCGCGAAACTCGACATCGTTGACGGCGACGGCAAGTTGAAAGTGTTCGGCGACGGCACGAAACTGACGGCAATTCAAGGCGTTGACGCAGACGCGACGATTAACGCGGCAGGCGGCGTGACCGAATTGGTCGGCAACATTTCGGCAAGCTCCGGACTGTTCACGTTTGCGGGCAACAGCGGTGCGTTCACGGTTGCGGACGACAACCAAATCACGTTCAAACTGGACGGCGCGAGCGTTGCGAAAGTTGTCGGCATTGCTGATTTGAACGGCTCGATTAACGGCAACTTCACGGGCATTTCCGGAATCAATGGCCAGACGTTTGAAGTCAAAGACGCAGACGGCGTGTTGACGGTTTACGGCAACGGCAGCGACATCACGAAGATTGCGGACGTGACGGGCGGCGCGAGCATCGGTCAAGTCGGTGGCGTTTCGCAAATCCTCACGGACAAAGCGGGCGAATTCGCGTTCACCAACGGCGCATGGAGCGTTGCGGGCGACGACGAAGTTACCTTTGGTCTGTCGGCAAGCAAAGTTGTTTCGATTAGCGAATTGGTCGGCACGGTCAGCGGCGGCTTCGAAGATATCACAGTCAACGGCAAGAGCGTCCGGATTAGCGGCGACAGCGCAATCGCGTTGGTCGGCAGTGCAAGCGGCGTTTCCGAAATCCAGAACTTGACGGGCAACGCAGTCATCACGGCGGCAGACGGAATTTCTGTTGCGAAGACTGACAGCGAAGGCGCGTTCACGTTCGCGGACGGCAGAGTTGTCAACATCGCGGGCGACAGCGCAGTCACGTTCAACCTCGACGGCAAGGGCAACCTGGTCTCGATTGACGACATTGAAACGACGGCGACGGTCAGCGGCGATTTGAACGGCATTTCGATTGCGGACGGCGAGAAATTCAGCGTCGACGTGAACGACAATCTGTGGTACAACAACGGCACGTTGAGCGGCGTGGTCGACGGCAACACGGTTATCAGCGCGGACGGCGCGACGACTGTTAAAGTTGCGGGCGACGGCGTGTACACGTTCGCGAACGGCGCATTCGCAATCGCGGGCGACAGCACGGGCGTTGACTTCCTCGTCAAAGATACGAACATTGTTATCGGAATTGACGGCCTCGACGAAAATGCAAGTGTCACGGGCGCGCTCAACGGCTTGACGATTAACGGCGGCGAATCGATTGTTGTCGAAAACGATAAAGAATTCGGCGCGGTTGCAGGCGATGGCGAACTTGCCAAACTGTTCGACATCTCGAACGGCGCAAACGTTGTCGCAGCGGGCGGCGCAAGCCAGTTCGTCACGGACGAAGCGGGCGACTTCACGATTCTCGGCACGAAGATGAGCATTGCCGAAGACGATTCGGTCGTGTTCACGGCGGGCGCAAGCGGAATCACGGCTATCGACGATCTGCAGGGCACGGCAACCGGCGACTTCACGAAAGAAATCGCGGTTAATGACGATGCAGTTCAGGTTCTCGGCGACAGCTCAATCGCAGTCACGGCAACGGATGACGGCGTTGAGAGCATCAGCGAAGTCGGCGGCAAAGTCACGGTTGTTGCGGACGGCGGCGCATCGGCAGTCAACACGAACGAAGTCGGCACGTTCACCTTCCAGGCAAGCGGCCAGAGCTTCGTGACCGAAGGCGACAAAGAAGTCACGTTCGAACTTGACGGCGAAGGTTCCGTCACGGGCGTCAGCAACTTCGACCAAGAAGGCACGCTCGGATTCAACGCGGACATCGAAGAACTCGCGGTCAACGATGTTGCCATGACGTTTGACACGACGACGAACGTGAGCTTGAGCCTTGCCAACGGCGAAGTCAACTACGTCAAAGGCGTGACGGACGAAGTCAGCGGCCTCGAAAATGCGACGGTTGAAGCTACGCAAGCCATGACGGTCAACGACACCGAAGTCGATGTCCAAGACGACGACAAATACAAGATCATCGTTGCGGACGGCGAAGTTGTCGGACTTGCAGACATCAGCGGCGGCGCGAAAGTGAACTTCGAAGGCGAACTTTCAATCGCGGTTGACAGCAACGGCGAACTCGAAATCAACGACGCCAAATACAACTTCAACGACAGCATTGACGGCGCGTTCAACCTCACGACGAACGAAGATGGCGACCTTGCAAGCGTCAGCGAATTCGCGGGCGAAATGGTTATTGACGAGCCGGCTGAACAAGCTTTCGCAGTCAACGGCAACGAACTCGGCTTCGTGAGCACGGCTGACAGCGTGACGGTTGCGACGGATCTCGCCGAAATCAACGCAGTCAACGGCCTTGTCAACGGCGACGCAATTTACGGCGACCTCGGCAACGCGTCAATCGCAATGGCCGGTGCAAGCACGACGGTCGTAGCGGAAGGCATGAACCTGAACATCGACGGCATTGGCTACACGTTGCTCAACGACGCGGACGGTGTCTCGATTAACGGCGCGAAACAAGTTGTCGGACTCGACGAAGGCGCAAGCTTGGTTGTCGACACGGCGGGCGACTACACGGTCAACGGCTCGACCGAAACCGCCGACAAAGGCTCGGTTTGGGTTGGCGACGAAGAAGGCAACTCGGCCTACATTTTCGACCCGACGCACCAGATTATCAAGAGACCCACGACTGTCGAGACGATTGAACAAATGTTCGGTCTGCCCGCATATGATACGACGTTCGGCGGCGACGACGTAGATCACACAAAGACTCCGAACGACCCGAGCGACGATCCGTTGACGAAAGCTCAGACCGACGCGATCTTCGGACCCAGCAGCACGGTCGACATCAATCGTCCGCTTGCACTTTATGCGACGAACGACGAAAAAGACACGCAGGAAATCGACTTCAGCGGCGACGACGACTTCAGCAAGAAAGTCACCATGTACGAAGGCGACCAAGCAGTCAGCTTCGGCGATTCCGGCCAGAACTTTGCGGTTGTCGACAACGCCGCAAACGGTCATAAAGAAATCAACATGGGCAACGGCGGCGACGCGGCAGATGTGCGCGCCGACAAAGGCAGCGTTGACATCACCGGCGGCGCGGGCGACGACACCGTTGTTGTTCAGGGCAGCGCGCCTGTGAACTTCGACATGAGTGCCGGCGGCGCAGACAAAGTCATCACGTTCGCAAAAGCACTCGCGAAGATCTTCCTCAGCGGTTATGACGCATTGGCAAATCCGAATGCGGGCGTTACCATCAGTGAAAAATGGGCGAGCCTTGTCGACGCAATCTCGACGGGCAAGATCAGCTTCGGCGACAACAAGTTGATCATCGGCGAAACCGCAGCTACACAATCGACAGTCGACTTCGGCAACAGCTTCAACCACTTCGTCAACCTGTTCAACTACCTCGGAGAAAAACTGGCGGTCGGCTTCACGAACAGCGAAGGCGGATTGGTCGACGGTTCGGCTTCACAAGATCCTTTGCTCTTGATTGGCAACAGCAAAGGCGACAAGACCGGTAGCTCGACATTGCTCGGTGGTGCGAGCGACGATACGGCACTCGGCGGCGCAGGCGACACCATTGACCTCGGCGCAGGCAACAACCAAATCGATCTGCAAGACGACCCGAATCGCGGCGGCGCGGACATCGTTTTGAGACTCGGCCGCACGATTATCAACGGCTTCAACGGCACGTTCAACAGCGACCACGGCGACAATATCGCGGCTGACATTACCGACGCGAAGATCAGCTTCGACGGCACGAACGTCGTAATCGAAGGCGTTGACTTCTATGCAATGCTGGCGAACGTGAAGACTGACGGCGAACTGAGCTACGACTTGGCGGAAAGCGCAGACGCAACTTCGACGAACTTGTTGACGCAAAGCGGCGACTACACGAACGTGTTGTTCAACGACTCGACGCGTGCGGCAATCGCGAAAGAAGGCGGCGTAATCGACGTTAAAGTTGACAGCACCGAACGTGCGAACACCTACATCGGCGACAACTCCGGCTTGACGTTCTACGGCAAAGACGGCGAAGTCCTCGTCAACTTGGAATACGGCGCAGGCTCGATTGACACCGAAGCAGTGACCTACGAAGGCTTCAACAAAGTCGCGGCAGGTGACGGACAAACGACGCTTATCGGCGGCGAAGGCAACGAAACGTTCTATGCAGGCACCGGCAACGATTCGATGTACGGCGGAGGCGGCAAGAACTTGATGGTCGGCTATGACGACGCAGGCAACGACAAGACAGGGCAAACTTCGTTCTTCGTAGCGGCGGCGCACGACGGAGCGGCGAACACGATTCAAGGCTTCAACTTCGTGGACGACGACAACTGGGATGTCAACTCGAACAAGATCACGGCAGACAGACTCGACATCGACGTTGCCTATCACGAAATCCGCACGGAAGAAGGCGCGGTCGAAGTTAGCGGCGACGACGTAGTCATCACCGTCAACAACCGCAACAACAGCAATGTTGAAACGGTCGTGATTGAAGGTGCACGCGGCAAAGACTTCTTGGTCAGCGGCGAAGACGGCGACGTAATCGCACAAGTCGACGTTGATACGCTGGTTGCGGATAAATTCGCGAACTACTTCGTTGCGACGGGCAAGAACGCATCGTTGACGGTCAGCGACGACAAAGACAACTTCTACATCTACCTCGGCGGCAAACCGCTCGGCACGGATTACGAAGGCGACGTTCCGACCTTCTACGGCGACTTCCAAGTCATCGACGCAAGAGGCTCGAACGCGAAAGCAGAACTCGGCGGCAACAACTCCGACAACGCGATTTATGCAGGCACCGGCGACGCAAGCTTGTGGGGCGGCGACGGCGGCAACGATCTGTTGGTCGGTGGCGCAGGCAAGAACACGTTCTTCTACAACTTTGGCAACGGCAACGACGCGATTGAAGGCGTGGAAGACGGCGATGTTATCGACCTCACCAACATCACGCTCGCCGAAATTTCCGAAGCCAACATCTCCGACAGTGGCGTCGAACTCAAATTCACCGACGGCGGCAGCTTGACGGTCAACAGCACTGCGGGCGAATACAAAGTCGGCGAAAGCACCTACGTTGTCGAAGACGGCGAATGGAAAACCAAAGAATAATATTCCGTTACACGGAGATACGAACGAAATAACTTGAGCTGAAGTTTCGGCTCACGACCTCGACAAATTTTGTCGGGGTCTTTTTTTTTGCCCGAATCAAATGACCGCGCCCGATAAAGATTAATTTTGTTGTTCGATAATCCACGTGATATAATCGCCGCAAAGTTTTTTCGGAGGAAATTTGGCATGAGCGTTCAAAACAACGGCGCAGTCAAAGATCTGACGGTCGGAGAACCTGCGCGGTTAATTTTATATTTCACGTTGCCGCTACTTGCGGGCAATGTTTTTCAGCAACTGTTCGGCTTCGTCGACACGCTGATAGTTGGGCGATTTTTGGGCGTTGAGGCGTTGGCGGCTGTCGGTTGCACGGGGCCAATGATGTTTTTGATGTTGGGCTTTGTCGGCGGCGCGACGAGCGGTTTTTCAATCTGCACGGGACAGCGATTCGGCGCGAAAGATTTTGACGGCGTGCGAAAATCGGCGGCGATTTGTATTGCGCTGAGTTTGGCGTCGTCGCTGGTGTTGACGATTGTCGGCGTGATTTTTTGTCGCGAACTGCTGATTGCAATGGACACGCCCGAAGAAATTTTGGACGGCGCGCATTCATTCATCTCGATAATTTACGGCGGTATCGGGATGTTTTTTTTCCTGCAAATGTTGACGAATTTGATTCGGGCGTTGGGCGATTCAAAAATGCCGACGGTGATTCAGGCGACGACGCTGGTAATAAATATTTTGCTGGAACCCGTGGCGATAATTTGGCTCGGTTTGGGAATTCCCGGGTCGGCGGCGGCTACGATTGTTGCATTGACGATTGGAAATATTTTGTGTCTCGTTTACATAAAAAAGCGCGTGCCTTATCTTCACGTTCGGCGCGAAGATTTTTCTTTCGACAAAGAATTTTTTATTGAGCATATGAAAATCGGATTCCCGATGGGTTTTCAGTCGTCAATCGTTGCGATAGGTGCGATAGTTGTACAAATCGCGTTAAACGGTTTGGGCAGCGTGGCGGTCGCGAGTTTTGCGGCGGCTCACCGCGTCGACGGAATTGCGATAATGCCGATGATGTCTTTCGGCGTGGCAATGGCGGCTTACACGGCACAAAATTACGGCGCGAAAAAATTCGGGCGAATCGTCGACGGCGTGAAAAAATGCGTGCTGATGTCGTGTTCGTTCAGCGTGCTCGTTGCGGCGTTCAACATTTATTGCGGCGACGTGATAATCGAATTGTTCGTCGGCGCGGAAGAAGTTCAGGTTATCGAGTACGGGCGATTATTTTTAATCATAACTGGCTTGGCGTATTGGGCATTGGCGTTGCTGTTTATTTTCAGATTCACGTTGCAGGGACTCGGACAAAGTTTCGTGCCGACATTGGCGGGCGTCACGGAATTGCTCATGCGAATAGCGGCGGCGATTTTCCTTGTCGATAAGCTCGGATATTTGGGCGCGTGTCTTGCGGCACCGATGGCGTGGATCGGCGGACTAATTCCGTTGGCGGTCTCGTTCTTTTTTACGGCGAAAAAATTGAGGTGAAAAGTTGAAACGTGACGAAAAAATTTTATTCACGGCGACGGGCGGGCGATTGAAATTCGCGCTGGCATATCCGAATTTTTATCGCGTCGGCATGTCGAATTTGGGCGTGCACATAATTTATAAATTGTTGAACGTGCGGGCGGGCGTTACGTGCGAAAGATTTTTTTTGCCCGAACTTGCGACGCTTGAAAAAATTTCCCGCGCAGGCTTACCGTTGTTGAGTGTGGAGACTCAGACGCCGCTGAATAAATTTCAAGTCGTCGGCTTCGCGGTAAGTTTTGAGCCGGATTATTTCCACGTCGTCAAAATGCTCAAGCTCGGCAAAATAAATCCGCGTGCAAGCGAACGCACGAACTTTGACCCGATAATCATTGCCGGCGGCCCTTGCGCGACGTTCAATCCCGCGCCGTTGTCGAAAATCATTGATGCGTTTGTTGTCGGTGAGGGCGAAGAAATTTTGCCTCAACTTGTCGACGAAATAATTGCAACGGAAAATCTTCCGCGACTTCAACGTCTGGAAAAAATTTCTCAAGTCGATGGTGTTTACGTGCCCGCCTTCCCGAAAAAAACTGCGCGGCGTTGGGTGAAAGATTTGGACGCGTCACCTGCGCACACGACGATTTTGACTGACGACGCCGAATTTAACATGTATCTTGTCGAGACGGCTCGCGGCTGCGGGCGGCACTGCCGATTTTGCATGGCGGGCTACTGTTTCCGAAAACCGCGTAACCGTTCGCTTGCCGTGCTTAAAGATGAAATTCACGCCGCAAAAAATTTCGGCAAAAAAATCGGCTTGATGGGCGCGGCGATTTCCGATTACCCGCAGATTGATGAGCTGTGCAATTTTATTCTCGGCGAAGGTTTGAAAATGTCCGTTGCAAGTTTCCGCGCAGATTCCGTGACGGAAAATCTTGTAAACGCGCTTGTTGCAAGCGGCTTGAAAACTTTGACGATTGCGCCAGAAGTCGGCTCGGAAAAAATGCGTGCCGTCGTCAACAAGGGCATTACCGAAGAAAATGTTTTCAACGCGGTTGAACTCGGCTTGCGTGCCGGCATAAAAAATTTTCGGCTGTACTTCATGATTGGTTTGCCGTTTGAAGAATTGGCGGACGTTGAAGAAATTGTTCGGCTGACGGAGCGTCTTAAAACTTTCGCGGGCGGGCGGCTGACGTTGTCGGTTAATCCGTTCGTGCCGAAACCATTCACGCCATTTCAGTGGTCGCCGTTCGCCGAAAAAAAATATCTCGACGCGGCGTTGAAAATCTTGCGGAAAAATCTGCGCGGTGTCGAAATGATTTCGGAGTCTGTGCGTTCGGCGACGGTACAGGCGATACTTTCACGCGGCGACGAAAAAATTTCGGACGTGCTTTTAAATTCACAGTCGGAAAACGATTTCCGAAAAAATTTCCGTGACGCGGGACTCGACGAAGAATTTTATTTGCGGCGGGAAATTTCTTTCGATGAGCCGTTGCCGTGGGATATGCTCGACCAAGGATTTACGAAAAATTATCTTCGCGACGAATTCAAGCGCGCCGAAAGTTTAAAGTTGACAACGCGTTGTTTCGACGGTTGCAAGCGTTGCGGAGTCTGCAAAATCAATTAGGAATTAGGAATGAGGAATTTGAAATGAAAGTTGTGATTGTCGGCGCGGGCAAGCTCGGTTACACAATCGCGGAACTTTTGAGCAACGAACAAATGGAAGTTATCGTTATCGACCGCGACGAAAACCAACTTACCGCCGTAAAAAATTATTTGGACGTGCTGACGATTGTCGCCAACGGTGCCAGCCCGATTACAATGGACGACCCCGACGTTCACGGCGCGGACATTTTCATTGCCGTTACGAACATCGACGAAGTCAACATGGTTGCCTGCATTTTGGCGAAGAAGCACGGCGCACGTCACACTATCGCCCGAATTCGCGACATGCAATTTATCAGCGAGGCGCGAGAATATCTCAAAAAAAATTTCGACATTGATTTAATGTTGAATCCCGAAATGATTGCCGCGCAAGAAATTTATCGAATTTTGATGACGCCCGCCGCTCTGGACGTAGACGACTTCGCTGACGGGAAAATTCGCCTGTTTGAAGTCAAAATCCGCAAGGAAAGTAAAGTTGTCGACATCCCGTTAAAAAAATTGAGACTGCCCAAAGGCGTGCTTGCCGGCTTGATTTTCCGAGATCATCAAATGATTATTCCGCACGGCGACGACATGTTTCAAGTTGGCGACAGCGCATATTTTATCGGCTTCCCCGACGCGATTGAGGCTTTCAGCTCAAATTTCGTGCAAAGCAATTCCAAACTCGAACGCGTGATGATTATCGGCGCGGGACGAATTGCGCGAACGTTGTCAGTCAGATTGATTAAAGACGGCGTCAACGTCAAAGTCATTGAAAAAGATCGCGAACGTTGCGAAGACATGGCGCAACTTTTGACGGGCGACAACATTGCGATTCACGGCGACGGCACGAACGTTGACTTGCTCGCGCAGGAAGGCATTGCCTCTGCCGACGTGGTTGTCTGCCTTACCGAAGACGACAAGTTGAATTTGATGATGGCTTTGCTCGCCAAACATTTGGGCGCGAAAAAAACCGTCGTGCGCGTCTACCGAACCGAATACGCGGACTTGATTGAAAAAGTCGGCGTCGACGTGGTTATTTCTGCGCGTCTGTTGTCGGCAGCGGAAGTTTTGGCGTTCGTTCGTCGCGGCGGTGTTGTCAGCGTCTCGATCCTTGAAGGTGCACGCGCAGAGGCCGTTGAAATTATCGTGCAGAGCGGCGCAAGAGTTGCCGGCAAAAAGTTAATGGATGTCAAGTTGCCGAAAGAGTGTCTGGTTTGCGCTTACGTTCGCAAAAACAGAGCCGCAATTCCCAACGGCAACACAATCCTTGAACCGGGCGACCGAACGATTGTATTTTGCCTGCGCGGCTCAGCCAAAGAAGTCATGACTTGGTTTAATTGATGGGGGCGAAAATTTATGGCGAATAAAAATAAAAATCTGAATGCGGCGGCACGGGCGAAGAAAGATAAATTCTACACGCAACTTGAGGATATCGAAAACGAACTGCGTCATTATCGCGAATTCTTCAAGGGCAAAACCGTCCTTTGCAACTGCGACGATCCTTTTGAGAGCAATTTTTTCAAGTACTTCGCCGCGAACTTCAACGCGCTTGAACTCAAAAAGTTAATCACCACGAGTTATGCCGATTCGCCGATTTGTCAGTTGCAACTTGAATTTTTCGGCACGGAAAATCAAAACTTCGACAAGAAAAAAGATGCGCTCATGATTGAAGTCACCGAGTTGCGCGATTGGAACGGCGACGGACGCGAAGACCTTAAAGATGTCGAATACGCCATCAAACACAACCTTTACAAGACGACGCGGCTCAAAGGCGATTCGCATTATTGCGCGGGCGATTTCCGCACGAAAGAATTAATCGTGCTCCTTCCGCAAGCCGATGTTGTCGTCACAAATCCGCCGTTCAGCGGCTTTCGCGATTACCTCAAGCAACTGATTGACGCCGGCAAAAAATTTCTCATCCTCGGCAACAAAAACGCGCTCACTTACAAAGAAGTTTTCCCGCTCATCATGCAGAATAAAATTTGGACGGGTTTTACAGGTTGGTCGGGCGGCATGTGGTTTATTTCCGACCACGAAGATTATTACGACGAAATTCGCGACGGCGTATGTTTTAAAAATGTCGCGTCGATTTGGTACACGAACATTGAGACGCCGAAAAGATTTTGGGATATTCCGTTGTACAAAAATTATTCGCCCGAAGAATATCCGCGTTACGACAATTACGACGCGATTGAAGTTTCCAAGACCGCAGAAATTCCCGTGGATTATTTTGGCGTGATGGGCGTGCCGATTACTTTCCTCGACAAATACAATCCGAATCAATTTGAAATTCTCGGTTGCACTTACAGCTACGGCGATTGCGGTTATCACGTCGA
This sequence comes from Selenomonadaceae bacterium, assembly GCA_017515635.1. Classification (GTDB taxonomy): domain Bacteria; phylum Bacillota; class Negativicutes; order Selenomonadales; family Selenomonadaceae; genus Quinella. Next base: position 33,571 of record JAFWFO010000061.1, on the reverse strand, counting down.
CGGAACTGCATGGGGCGCGAAGATTAACGGCAAAGACATTTACAAGCGGATTTTTATTCGGAGGCGCACGAATGACACTTCGGAACAAATTCAATCTTGACAATCCCGTTGAGTTGGCGCGTCTCGAAGAAAAAATCAGCAAGCAACACGCGATTGAACTTTGGCAGAGCGACGAACTCAAAAATTTTTGTGCCGGCACGTTTGCCAAGCTCGCGTACATTCACCAAAAACTTTTCGACGAAATTTATTTTTTCGCGGGCAAAATTCGCGACGTGAACATCAGCAAGGGCAATTTCCGATTTGCGTCCGTGCTGTATCTTCGTGAGGCGATTTCGTCCGTGGAAAAACTGCCGCAGAAAACTTTCGACGAAATTATTTGCAAGTATGTCGAAATGAACGTGGTGCATCCTTTCCGCGAAGGCAACGGGCGAAGTATGCGGCTTTGGCTTGACAACATTTTGAAAAGCGAACTCGGCAAGGTGATTGATTGGAGCCGCGTCGACAAAAATAATTATCTTCAGGCAATGGAGCGCAGCCCGATTAACGATTCTGAGATAAAAAAACTTTTGGCGACGGCTTTAACGGACAAAGTTGCCGACCGAGAAATTTTCATGAAGGGATTAGACGCAAGTTATTTCTACGAAAATTATTTTGCTTATCGAAGTGAAGATTTGATTCGGAGGCGGTAAAATGGAAATTGAAATTGAAACGTTGCGAAAATATTCTGCGGAGGATAGAATCTTTGCAACCAACCACGCTGCGGAACGATTTCACCAACGCGGGCTTGATATTGACGATATTCACAGCGCAATAGCTTGCGGAGAGATTATCGAACAATATCCGAAAGATTATCCGCATCCGAGTTGCTTACTTTTGGGCGAAAACACGCACGGCGACAAAATTCATGCGGTTTTGAGCGACGAAGGCACTGCGAGCAGGATAATCACGGCGTATTTTCCCGATGCCGACAAATGGGACGCGGATTTCAAAGTCAGGAGGTAAATTATGAACTGTTTGGTTTGCAAGGGCGGCGAAATGGTCGCGAGTTTTGAAACTTACTTCGTACAATTGGACACGGGCTATCTGATTATCGAAAATGTTCCGTGCTTCAAGTGCGATCAGTGCGGCGAATCTGTCTTTTCAATGTCTGTGGTAAAAAAAATCGAAGACTTAACCAAGATTTACAAAAAAGTTCAGAGCAAAATTTTTATTGTGGACTACAAACAGGCGGCGTGAAAAATGAAAATTGAAATGAATGAAATTCCGATTCGCGAAGTTGTTGCGGGCTACGTGGACAACGCGGAGCAAGGTTGTCGCGGCTACGGCGGCAAACTCAACATTCGGCCGGCATATCAGCGCGAATTCGTTTACAAAAAAGAGCGGCGCAACGCGGTTGTCGACAGCGTCCGAAAAAATTTTCCGCTCAACGTGATGTATTGGGTTGACGACGGCGACGGGAACTATGAACTTTTGGACGGGCAACAACGCACGGTCAGCATTTGCCAATACGTGCACGGAGATTTTTCCGTCGACAGCATGTATTTCAAAAACTTGACGACCGAGGAAAAAAATCAACTGCTCGATTATCGGCTGATGATTTACATTTGCAGCGACGGCACGGCTCGCGAAAAGCTCGACTGGTTTCAGCGCGTGAACATTGCGGGCGTTGAGTTGACCGACCAAGAAAATCGCAACATAACTTATACGGGCACATGGTTGACGGCAGCGAAGAAATTTTTCAGCAAGAAAAACTGCGCGGCGCAAACGAATTACAAAGACTATCTGAAAGGCTCAGCGATTCAGCAAGAATTTTTGGAAACGGCGTTGAAGTGGATAGCCGACCGCGAAAATTGTTCGATTGAAGATTACATGGGACGACACCAGCACGACACGCATTGCAATGAACTTTGGCTTTACTTTCAAAATGTTTTTGTTTGGGCGAAGACGATTTTCCCGAAATATCGGCGCGAAATGAAAGGCTTGCCTTGGGGCTTGATGTACAATCGTCACGGCGAAAAAATTTTGGACGCGGACGAACTTGAGCGGAGAATTATTGAGCTGATGGAAGATGACGAAGTCAAGCGCAACGCCGGCATTTACGAATATCTTTTGGACGGCGACGAAAAACATTTGAACCTGCGGAAATTTCCCATGAAAATTAAACGCGCCGTTTACGAGCGACAAAAACATATCTGCGCGAAATGCGGCGGCGAATTTGAATTCAAGCAGATGGAAGCCGACCATATCAAACCGTGGAGCGAAGGCGGCAAAACCGAAATCGACAACTGCCAAATGCTGTGCAAGAATTGCAACCGTCGCAAATCGAATAAATAAATTTTTGAGAACGCGGCAGGAAATTTTCCATATCCGAGCGAATCAACCCGTATAACGGTTGCGGGGTTGATTGAAAATCCCGGCCGCCCCCCTTCCGGGGCGATGAAGGAGGTTCTTATGTTTAACTTCTCTCGTAAAGACACAGAGTTTTTCGACCTGTTCACCGAGAACGCAAAATTTTTCCACTTGGGCGCGGTTATCCTCGACAGCGTCATCAGAGACCCGAATAAGGCACTTGAACAAATCGAAGACATTTTAGGCTTGGAATCCGCCGCCGACGAAGTCAACGAAAAAATTATCAGCAAGCTCAATTTGAGTTTCATAACGCCGATCGACCGCGAAGATATTTACGTCATCGCGAGCGAACTCGATACGGGCGTCGACATGTTGCAGGGCGCGTTGCAACGACTCATCATGTATCACGCCGGTCACTGCACGAAACGCAGTCCCGATCTGACGAAACTTTTGGTTGACAGCACCAACGAACTTGTCAAGGCGTTCAAACTTTTGAGCGACGTTAAAGAAAATCAGCGCGAAATTCTCGACGCCGTCCACAAAATTTCCGATTACGAAAGCCGAGGCGATTTGATTTACCGCTCAGAAATCGGGATTTTGTTTGACGACGCAGCTCAAGCCGCCAAAGAACATGGAGCCAGCCGCGCAGTTATTCATTTGATAAAGTGGAAAGATATTCTTGAGGACGTGGAGAACGCGCTCGACCATTGCAAAAAAATCGGCGACATGATTCGCGGCGTCGTCATGAAATACGCTTAAACTTCAATGCGTAATGATAAAAAAATCCCCTGTCGAATTTTCGACGGGGGAAATTTTTTTGTCGGAACGAATCATTTCAGATTGTCGCGGAAAAATTTATTGAGCTTGTCGAACGGAATTTTATCAAGTTGGTCGTAAAGATCGGTGTGCGTCGCGTTCGGGACAACGACAAGTTCTTTCGGAGATTTTGCCTGCGCGTAAAGATTGTCGCTGTGATATTTCGAGTGCGCTTTGTCGCCCGTGATAAGCATAATCGGACGCGGCGCAAGTTCTTCGACGTGAACATCAAGCGGGAAGTTGAAAAATCCGTAAGGCGTCGTTGAAGACCAAATGCCGTTTGAATTTATCGCACGCGGGTGAAATGCTCTGCCGCGATAGTAATCGAAAAATTCTTTGGTGACGGAATCTACATTGGCGGGCAATTTTTCGGGGAAAAGTTTTCCGTCCGCGTGAACAGCTTCGCCGTTGACGACGGGCACTTCATGATAGCCGCCAATCGTGTGACCGGCTTCGGCTTCAGCCCAACGCATGTCGGCAAGATATTTTTTGACGGTTTCGCGCTGTTCGGGCGTGTAGTAGTCGCCTTGATAATGGTTGCGCATACTGTCAACCATGTCATACATTGCCGAGACCGCCACAGCTTTAATTCGCACGTCGTTAATCGCCGCCGTCACCGCAGGGCCGCTCAAGCCGCAAATTCCCATCGCGCCAATTTTTTCACGGTCAACGTAAGCAAGCGAGCCGACGAAATCAACTGCCGCGCTGAAGTCTTCGGTAAAAATTTCGGGCGAACCGACATTACGAACATTGCCGCCGCTCTCGCCCGTGAACGACGGATCAAACGCCACGGCAACGAATCCGGCTTTGGCGAACTCCTGCGCGTACAATCCCGAATGTTGCTCTTTGACTGCGCCGAATGCACCGCTGACGACTATCGCGGCATATTTTTTGTTCGCGTCAAAATTTTTCGGCAGGTAAAGATGACCCGCCACGTCAATTCCGTAACGATTGCGGAACGTCACAAATTTTGTTTGAATCGAATTGTCGACTTTGAAAACCCGCGTGTCGTTCGTCAAATTTTTTATCGAAGAATTTTTCATCGTCGTCGACGTTACTGAATTTGTCGGAGCCGCCGAAACTTCGCCGCAATTTCCAAACGAAATTGCGCCCGCAAGAATCGCCGCCAATACCACAGATTTTTTAAGTTTAAACATTTTGCCGCGCTCCTTTACTTGTTGATACTTTAATTATATAATCGCCGCGCAGATTAGTACACTTCCCAAAAATTATCGCTGAGGTTACAAAAAATTATGGAACTGCGCACGCTGAAATATTTTATCGCCGTGGCTCGCGAAGAAAGTATCACCCGCGCCGCCACAAAATTATTTTTGACGCAACCGGCACTTTCGCGACAGATTAAATCGCTTGAAGAGGAACTCGGTCAAAAACTTTTTGAGCGCGGGAAATATTCCGTCACTCTCACCGGCGATGGTTTGAAATTTTTTCGTGACGCCGAAGAAATTTTATTGCGCTTTCAAGAGTTTGAAACGAAATTCAAGACGCGTAACAGAATTCGCGGCGACATTTATATCGGTTGCGCGGAATCCGACGCGATGAAATTTGTTGCGCGTGCCGTCAAAAACGTTCAGGAAAATTATCCCGACGTGTGTTTCAATTTATACAGCGGCAACGTCGAAGACATTGAGTTTCGACTCGACAAAGGACTTTTGGATTTTTACGTCACGTTACAGACTGTCGACGTTTTGAAATATGATTCGCTGACTTTGCCCGCGCCGGACGTTTGGGGAGTGATTTTGCGCCGAGATGATCCGCTTGCCGAAAAAAATTTTTTCACGGTTGAAGATTTGCAACAGTTGCCGCTGATTTTGTCGCGTGAAGCTCTGCGCGAAGAATATCCGAAACTTTTCGGCACGGCACTTGAAAAATTTCGCGTCGTCGCAACTTACAATCTGCTGTACAACGCGGCGATATTGGCTCGCGAAGGCGCAGGCTATCCCGTTTCGCTCGACAAACTGATTAACGACGCGGAACTTTGTTTTCGCCCGATTGCGCCCGAATTTACGTCGGAGCTGAAATTTATTTGGCGGAAAAATTTTTTACTCACGCCGCAAGCTCAAGTTTTTCTCGACGAAATGAAACGCCTTTACGAATAAAAAATCCCCGCCACAATCGACGGGGAAATTTTTTTGTTGGAAACGAATCAATGTAAAGCCTTCGCGGCAATGTCTCGACGGAAATGCATATCGTCGAAGTGAATCACGTCCGCGCAACGATAAACTTTGTCGACGGCCTCGCGCAGGTTCGGTGCGGTGACCGTGACGCCCAAAACGCGTCCGCCGCTCGTGACAAGTTCGCCGTCTGAAAGTTTCGTGCCCGCGTGGAAAATCAGCGCGCCCAAACTTTTGGCTTTCGTCACGCCGTCAATCGGCAAATTTTTTTTGTAAGCTTTCGGATAACCACCGCTTGCCAAAATCACGCAAACCGCGCTTTGGTCGCTCCATGAAAGTTCTTTGCCGCTCAACGTGCCTGACGCGCAGGCTTCCATCAAATCAAGCAAATCACTTTCCAAAAGCGGCAACACGACTTGAGTTTCGGGGTCGCCGAATCTGCAGTTAAACTCGACGACTTTCGGTTGACCGTCGCAAATCATCAAGCCTGCGTAAAGGCAACCGCGATAAGTAATTCCTTCGGCTTTGAGCGCGGCAATCGTCGGCTTGAGAATTTTTTCCGTGACGAGCGCGGAAATTTTTTCGTCGACAACGGGCGCGGGCGCATAAGCTCCCATGCCGCCGGTGTTCAAGCCTTTGTCGCCGTCCAAAGCGCGCTTGTGGTCTTGTGCGGCAACGAGCGGCAAAATCGTTTCGCCGTCCGTCAACGCAAGTACCGACGCTTCTTCGCCGTCCATGAATTCTTCGACGACAATTTTACTTCCCGCCGTGCCGAAAGTTTTCATTTCGTCAACGGCAGTCAACGCCTCGTCCAGAGTCTGCGCGACGATAACGCCTTTGCCCGCCGCAAGCCCGTCAGCTTTAACGACAATCGGCGCACCTTTTTGACGGATATAATTTTTCGCGGCGTCGACGTTATCGAAAACTTCAAACTCGGCTGTCGGGACGTTGTATTTTTTCATGAGCCGTTTGGCAAAAATTTTCGAGCCTTCAATCTGCGCGGCGTCACGTGTGCAACCGAAAGATTTAATGCCCGCGTCATTGAGCGCGTCGACAAGCCCGTTGACCAACGGAGCTTCGGGGCCGACGACGACCAAATCAATTTTTTTCGACGTGGCGAAGTCAACCAACGCGGCGTTATCGTCGATTGAAATGTTTTCGACGCATTCGGCAAAATCTTTTATGCCGGGACTGCCGGGGATTGCGAACATCTTTTCAAGGCGCGGGCTTTGAGAAATTTTCCATGCCAACGCGTGTTCGCGACCGCCGCCGCCGATTAGCAAAACATTCATGAGCACCCTCCGCGTTATTTGACTTCCAAAATCTTAAACTCAATGACACCCGCCGGCGCGTGCACTTGAACTGTCTGCCCCTCAACTTTGTCGATGAGCGCGGCACCGAGCGGCGATTCGTCAGAAATTTTATTGTTGTCGGGGTCAGCTTCCGTCGAGCCGACAATCATATAAGTATCCGTCAAATCAAGTTCCACGTCGGTCACGGTGACTGTTGAGCCGAGTGTTATTTTGCCTGTGTCGGCGGCCGTCGACTTGATTATCTCGCTGTTGCGAAGTTTGTTTTCGAGTTCTTGAATTTCGCCTTCGAGTTTGCCTTGTTCGTTTTTGGCGTCGTCGTACTCGGAGTTTTCGCTTAAGTCGCCGAGCGCAATGGCTGCCTTCAAACGTTCGGAAATTTCAATGCGGCGCACGCTCTTCAGGTAATCGAGCTTTTCGACAAGTTTGTCGTAGCCGTCCTGAGTGAGCATGATTTTTTTTTCTGCCATGTGTAAAAACCTCTCGAAACTTTGTCAGATTGTTAGTTTTTCGCCGGGCGTGACGGGTGCCCACGTCGGAACATTTTTCGACAACTGAACGAACGCGGGCGACGGCTCCCACTGCGGGAAGTCGACGCGGTGCATTGCGACGAAATTTTTAACTTTAGTGCGTTGAACGAATTCGATTGCGCCCATTTCCTGCGACGCGCCGAGTCGTCCGTCAATCGGGAAAAATGCCGCGTCCACTTCAAGCCCGTCAAGACGTTTCATCTGACGTTTAAAGATTTTTTCCGCCAGCTCAAGATTTTCCCGCGTGTCGTCCGCCCAATGCCACCAGTTGAAGTCGCCCGCGTGGAAAACTTTTCTGCCGGAAGGAAATTCGACCATGAACGAAATTCCAACGTCCGTCGAATCAAACGACGTGACTTTAATCATGTCGTCCTGCCAGTTGCTGTAACGTTTGATGTAGGTGATTTTGTTCGTCGGGAAAATTTTGACGCGCTTGGTGTGCTTGATGTCGCTGGAGAAAATATAGCGCGTTGTTTTGGGCGCGTAAGCCCGAATGCGCGTGCCGAAGTGATCGAAATGCGCGTGCGTGACGAGGACATAAAGTCTGTCGAAATCGTTTTGGTCATAGGCAATGTCGACTGCGTTTGCAGGATCTTCGTAATCGTCGAACACCACCAAAATTTTTTCGTCGCGAACCATGAAGCCGCTGTTGTACAAGTAAGTAAGTTCCATAAAAATTTTCCTCTCTCGGTCTGTGTAGATTTTTTGTCGGGCGACCGTCTCCCTGTTTATGGTAACGCTACAGGTATTTTTGTAAACGCCTCCTTTATCGTGGATTTTTTTATTTTCTTCGTCGTTGCGGAACAATATTGTGCGTTGCTTGATTGAAATTGGTTTGTCTGCCGCGTTGACGATAATTTTTTTAGGTGTCAGGTGTTAGTGGTCAGGTGTCAGGGAAAACTTAATTCCTAATTGCAGTTCAGTCCTCTGCTTTGCGAGCAAGAGCGTCTTGAATCCGTTGCTCAATTTCGGGATTAATCGCGTTGCCCCTTCGGAACTTGACATTTTGCCGCGACGGGCTGGTAAATCCGCGTCCCATGACTTCGCTTGCCGAAAGTATCAGCATAAACGCACCTTTGTCAACTGTGTTGGCGATAATTTTTATTTTGGCAATTTGCGTCATGCTCACGACGACCATAACAATTTTTTTCGGCTCGCCCGTGTATGCGCCTTCGCCGTTGAGAAAAGTGACGCCGCGCCCGATGTCGGTAATAATCCCGTCGGCAATGTCTTTGGCTTTGTCCGAGATAATCAAAATCGCCTTGCGCTGGTTGAAGCCGTCGATAACTTTATTAGTCATTTGCGACGTGACGTACATGCAAATCAGCGTAAACATTGCGCCTTGAATACTGAAGAGCGCGCCCGCGATTGCGACGATTAAACAGTTAAAGCCGAAGATGACCGAGCCGATTTCCATCGAATAATACTTTTTAAAAATCGCGCCGAGAATGTCGAATCCGCCCGTCGAACCGTTCATGCGAAAAACTATGCCGTAACCGATGCCGTTAAAAATTCCGCCGTAAATCGACGCAAGCATCATTTCATCAACGGGCAACATGCCGTTAAGAAATTTTGTTACGTCCAGCGCGAACGAAAACATTATCGTGCCGATTACAACGTCGAGCGTGTATTTTTTGCCCAAAAGTTTGTACGACGCGATTAACAGCGGTACATTGTAAATCAGCGTTTGCAATCCTATCGGCAAGCCCGCCAAAAAATAAAAAATAATCGCAATGCCCGTGACGCCGCCCGTCAACAAACTGCTAGGTACGACAAACAAATTGATTGAACTTGCGGCGATAAGGCACCCGATTAAAATTCCGATATACTTCAGCGGGTTAAATTCGACAAGGATTGAAGTCAATCTCATTTTGCGCGTCTGCCCTCCTTTCATTACAGGGAATTTTACCACAAAATTTAGATTGCGGCAAAAAAAATTTTTACGACACAGAAAATTTTTTTGCAACAATGAAGTTTTTCACGCACGTTGACAGCGACAAAGCGTTGTTATATCCTTCGACAAAAGGAGTGAAAAAATTTTGATACGAATAAATGATCTGGAACTCAAGCTTGGCAAGCGCGAAATTTTTTCGGGACTCAACGCCCAAATTTCTCGTGGCGAAAAAGTCGGCATAATCGGCGGCGAAGGTTCGGGCAAATCGACGCTTTTGGACATCATGTCGGGGCGCGTCCCTTCAACGGCGGGCGGAATCGAAATTTCCGGCGAAGTGCTCACGATTAACGGCAGTGTCTACGCGGATTTTTCGGACTTGCGCAAGGCAGAAATGTCGGCGGTCGAAAAACTCAAGCGGGCACTGCGAGGACTCAAAGACGACGAAATAATTTTGCTCCTTGACGAGCCGACGAAAAATTTGGAAACGGACGGCATCGAGTGGCTGATAAATTTCCTGAACGAACACGCGAAATTGACGACGATAATTGTCAGTAGCGACAGATATTTTTTGCGCCAAACCTGTTCGCGAATGATTCAGCTGGGAATGAATCAAGCCGATCCCGTAACGATAAACTGCGCGGAACTTTTGCCGAAAACTCCTTCGGGCGCGGTGCCGATTGTTTTGCAAGCGGAAAATCTGCTAAAAAATCGCGACGGTGAACCGCTGTTTTCGGACGTGAGTTTCACGCTCAGGCAAGGGCAAAAAGTTGCGTTTGTCGGACGAAATGAACTCGGCAAATCGAAACTGCTTAAAGCTTTGGCGATTGCCTCCGACGGCGACGAAACGGGCGGTTGTCAGCGCGGACAAGCAAAATTTTCCAACGGCGTGAAAGTTTTCTACATGCCGCGAGTTTATTCACCGGCGGCGGCAAAAGCTGAACTCGACAAGTTGGAACTCGGCACGGCGAATTTTTTGTTGCTTGACAATCCGACGGCTTGCCTTGACTTGCCGACGATTGAGGCACTCGAAAAAAGTTTGGTCGAATTCCCCGGCACGATTGTTTTCGTCGACGAAGATCGCGCTTTCGTCGAGGCGATAGCGAATCGAATCATGGACATCGCGCCGCAAGGTACAGTTGACCGAATCGCCACTTACGAAGAATTTTTGGCGAACGAAACTGTTAAGTTGCAGATAAAAGATAAGTACAAACTTTAAGGCAAGGAGTTGGTTTTATGGCATTGCGAGGAATTCGCGGCGCAATAACGGTCGACGAAAATTCCCGCGAAAAAATTTGGCAGGCGGCATTGGAACTCGTCACGAAAATTTTATCGAGAAACGAAGTGAGACCGGAAGACGTTGGCGCAATAATTTTTTCCACGACGGAAGACTTGACGGACGGTTTTCCGACTTTCGGCGTGCGACAATTTCCCGCATTGCGTTTGATACCGCTGTTTGATACGCGAGAGCCGGCGATAGAAAATTCGTTGCCAATGTGCATTCGCGTTTTGATTTTGGCGGACGTTGACAAGAAACAAAATGAAGTCCGTCACGTGTATTTGGAAGGCGCGAAAAATTTGCGTCTCGACCTTGACCGTGACTGAACTTCAGCTGTTAAAATCTTTCAAGCGTATGAAAATTTTTCGGAGGAGGTTTTAACGTGAGTTATCTCGGCGAAGAAATTAAAAAACTCGGCTTCGGCTTGATGCGCTTGCCCAAACTCGAAGACGAAACCATTGACATTGAGCAAGTCAAACAAATGGTTGATCTGTTTTTGTCGAAGGGCTTCACGTATTTTGACACGGCGTGGGCTTATCCCGGCAGCGAGGACGCAATTCGTCAAGCGTTGGTCGAACGTTATCCGCGTGAAAAATTCACGTTGGCGACGAAAAATGCCGCGTGGATTCAATGCAAAACTCGTGAAGACGCAATCGCGCAATTTGAAACGTCGCTCAAGCAGACGGGCGCAGGTTACTTTGATTTTTACCTGTTGCACAATTTGGGCGAGACGCGCACGGAATTTTTTGAACGGTTCAAAATGTGGGATTTTGTCTTTGAGAAGAAGCGCGAAGGTTTGATTAAACATGTCGGCTTTTCCTTCCACGACAAGCCCGATGTTCTCGACGAAATTTTGACGCGGCACCCCGAAGCGGAATTCGTTCAACTGCAAATCAACTGGGCTGACTGGGAAAATCCCGCAATTCAGTCACGCGGCTGTTACGAAGTTGCACGCAAGCACGGCAAGCCGATTATCATCATGGAACCGATTAAAGGCGGCATGTTGGCGAATCCTCCCGAACAGGTCGCAGAAATTTTCAAGCGCGCCAATCCCGAAACTTCCGTGGCGTCGTGGGCGATTCGGTTCGCGGCAAGTCTCGACGGCGTGATAACCGTTTTGTCCGGCATGAGCACGCTTGACCAGATGAAAGACAACGTCGCTTACATGGAAAATTTCCAAAAGCTTGGCGACGCGGAACAAGCAACCGTTACCGAAGCGCGAAAAGTTTTGTCGGGAATTCCGATTGTCCCATGCACGACCTGCAATTATTGCGCGAAAGTTTGTCCGAACAACATCGGCATTTCGGGTTCGTTCACGGCAATGAACGCGCTGACGCTTTACGGCAAGAAAAAATTGTCGGATCGTCAGTATTTATGGCTTGTCGAAATGCACGGCAAGGAATACGCAAGCAAGTGCATTAAATGCGGCGCGTGCGAAAAAGTCTGTCCTCAACACATTTTGATTCGCAAAGAACTCGTCAAAGTCGCGGCGGCTTTCGGCAAATAAAATTTCATTGACGACGAAAAAAATCCTCGGTGCTCATCTCGACGCCGAGGAATTTTTTGTTACAGCAGGCGGTTGCCCGTGTCGAAGTCGTAAAGCGATTCGCATTCGTCGATAATCGCGTCAAGCTCTGCGCGGGACGAAAACTTTTTCATGTTGGCAAAAAAATTTTCGCGGTGAACGACAACCGATCGAATAAAAGCCGCCGCGTAGTCGACAAAAATATTTTCCGCGTCGAACAGCTCCCAAAAATTTTTAACGCCGGCAGCCGTCGCAACGTCGTATTCGATTCGGTGAAGGATTCGCGACAACTCTGCGCGGATTTCGGGCGTGAACATGGATTTTAACAGCGCAAGTTCCGGCATTGACCGCCACGCCTTGACAAGCCAAAATTCCGTCTGCAAATCGTCATCGAAATTATCAAAGCCGCAATCAATCAGTCGCTCCAAAAGTTCGGGCGGCGATTTTTTTTTCAGCGGCAAAAGTTGTACGTCCTTATAAAACGACGCATACAAAAGCCGCTCAAATTCCGTGCGCGTGTAAAGTCTCGAAACAATTCCGCCGAACGCGCCGCGCATTAATTTTTCCAAAATTTTCCAGTGGCGAATGTTGCGGAAACTCGTCAGCCAACAGCCCGTTTGCTTGAGGAACGTCGAAAAGCCCGCCGCAATGTCCTGCGGATTCGTGACGACTTCCAAAGTCAAATCGCCGATAATCGCGTCGAAAAATTCTTCGTCGAACGGCAAACGTTCTTCGCGGTAATCAAGCAGAAAAGTTTTCGCGTCGGGAAATTTTTCGGCGTCGTCTTCGTTGGCGGTGACAAAAAAAATTTCAGCCGTCGGAAATTTTTCGCGCAACGGTTCAAGATAAGCCGCGCTCTCGACAACCAAAATTCTTTGAAAAAAATCTTCGCCGGAAATAAAATTCGTCAAGCTCGGTTTAATGTCCTCCACGTCACACCTCAGGATTTAATTCCGCGCCGTATTCGCGCACGAAAATTTTTTGGTAGCGGCGATATTTCGGATCAAGCGGCTTTTCTTTCGGGCAGTGAATGCACCAAAAATCCGCCGACTGATTCGGCACGACCACGCGATAACCTGCGCGGCTCATCTCCTTGCAAAGTGAGGCGTCATACATGTGCCAGCCGTCGAATAAATCTTCGCGCCACGGCAAATCATACTGCGTTGCCAAAAATAAGCCGTCAACCGACTCGACTTCTTGATAATCGCCGTCAGGTTCGTCGCAATGCGAATCAACGACGCTTTCGGGTTCGCACGCGTGCAAAACTCTGCCGTAAGTTCTCATGCCGTCCCACCACACGCCCGTTTCGGGTAAATTTCGACAGCCGATAACTCCGACAACGCCGATTGACTTATCCGCAAAAATTTTCAGCAAGTCGGCAATCAAATTTTTGTTCACGACGAAAGTATCATGGTGCAGATAAATTTTATACTTCGCGTCGGAATTTTTCATTGCGCGGTTATAACCTTCGGTCATCGACTTCGCGTCACGAATCGCAAAAAATTCGGCCGTCATGCCGTCGGGAATTTTCAAATGCTCCAAATACAAACGGCATTCGTCATACCACCAATCGCTGTTCGTGCAGGTGATGAACGCAATTTTTTTATCGTCCAAATTCAATCACCGTCGCTTTCCAAAATGTCGAGTAGTTCACGCGGTGTCACAATGTAAAGTTTTTTCGGGAAGTGTTTTAAATTTCCTGTCACAAGATAAGCGTCGACATCTTCCCGCGCCGTCATGAGCACGCAATAAAAAATTTTGTCTTTCGGGTCGGGAAATTCCTCTTCAAAATCTTTCGCTTCAACGAATTGTCCGCGTTCAATGATGCCGCGCAAAATTTCTCCAATCCGCACTTGCGAAAATTTAAATTTAGGACGATTGACGACGTTTTCATATTCCGCAAAAGTTTCGCTATCGAACAGTGGAATGATTTTGCCGTCTGCGACGTAATCAATAATTTTTCCGGGAATAGAAGTCGGCTTGAGCATTGCGGAAATGATGACATTCGTGTCAATGACAACATGAAAATTCATTGGCGAGACTGTGCCTCCCGTGCTTCCATTTCACGACGTGCCGCGTAAATTTCGGCGTTGATTTCTTCGAGTGTCATTTCTGACGTGCCGTTGCGTTTTGCTTCTTCGCCAATTTCGTGCAAAAGTTTTCTCATTCTTTCGGCGTTGCAAGGATTTTTCGGCGGGTTTTTCAGTGTGTAACCGTTTCTTTTGTAATTAAGCATGATTAAAACTCCCTTCGTTAAACAAAATCTTCTCCCAAGACGCGGCGAATTTCGTCAGTCGTCGTCAAACCTGCGCGGATTTTTTCGCGAGCATCGTCCGCCAAAGTTTTCAAGCCGTGTTCAATCGCCGCCGTCCGAATTTCGTCAAGGTCGCGACTGTTCAAAATCAGACTGCGCAGATTTTTATCGACGCGAAAAATTTCATGGAGCGCAAGCCGTCCGCTGTAACCCGTCGAGCGACAATGTTCACAACCGACCGCCGAAAAAGTTCCGTCTTCGCGAATCTGTTTGCAGTGCGGGCAAAGTTTCCTTACCAAACGTTGAGCAACAACGCCGTTCAATGTCGCGGACAAAAGATAAGGTTCAACGCCCATTTCCAGCAGACGAAAAACCGCACTGCAAGAATCGTTCGCGTGGAGCGTGGTGAAAAGTAAATGCCCCGTCAACGCCGCACGTACCGCGATTTTGGAAGTTTCAGCGTCGCGAGCTTCACCGACCATCAAAACGTTGCAGTCCATGCGCAACATCGCCCGCAAGCCCGCCGCGAACGTCAAGCCGGTTTTTTCATGGACTTGAACTTGAGAAATTCCTTTAACGTGTTGTTCGATTGGATCTTCCAGCGTCATTATCGAACGCGACGGCCGATTTAATTCGCGCAACGCGGCGTAAAGTGTCGTTGACTTGCCCGAATTCATTGGCCCCGTCAAAATTATCATGCCCGACGCCGAATTTATCATCTGCCGAAAAATTTTTTCGTTCGTTGACGTGAATCCCAGTTCGCTCAAGTTGTGCAGGTTCGTCGACGTGTCCAGCAATCGAATCGTCAAACTGTCCGCGCCGTCCGAAGGCATCGACGCCACGCGCATTTCAACGTTGTCGAATTGAATTGAGCCGTCCAGCGGCAGGAATGCGGCCGTCGTGTCCATGCGCGCCAAAATTTTTATTCGTGACGTGAGCGAATCCGCCAAAGTTATCGGCAACGGCGAATGAAGTTCCTGCAAATGCCCGTCAATTCGATAACGCACGCGCAACGAATTTTCAAACGGCTCAATGTGCAAATCGCTTGCCCGCATTTTTATCGCGCAGTCAAAAATTAAATTTACCAGATCGACAATCGCCCGCGACGAACTGCCCGCGAAATTGTGTCGCTCGCGGTGAATCAGTTTCCTTAACTGTTCGTCGAAATTTTCCATGTGTCCTCCGCAAAAAAATTCGGGCGCGGTCAAAGTTGCAATCAACCTCGCCGCGTCCGTGAAGCGTCAAATTATTTTCCGCGCAAAAGTTTTTCCAGCGTTTTAGTCATAACTTTCATGTCGGGGATTTTGCCCGTGTAAAGTCGATAAGATTCTTTGCCTTGGAGCAAAAGCATCGACATGCCGTCGAGTGTGGGGTAGCCGAGTTCCTTTGCCGTGCGCAAAAGTTTCGTTTCGGCGGGATTGTAAACAATATCGTAGACGAGCGCGCCTTCCGGCAAAAGTTTCAAATCAACGGGCGGCATGTCGTCGACGTTCGGGAACATTCCCAGCGGCGTCGTGTTGATTAAAATATCCGCCGTCCGCATGGCGTCTTTGAACTGTTCGGAATTCCAATCGAGACCCTCAACGCTGCCGTATTGCATAAAATCTTTCGCCAAAGCGTCGGCCTTTTGCGGGTTGCGTGCGCCGATTGTGATAAATTCCGCCCTGCGTTTGCACAAGCCCCAAAGAACTGCACGAGCCGCACCGCCTGCGCCGAGAATCACAGCGTTGCAGTCTTCCGGCAAAAAGTTCGCTTCTTTGAGAGCCGCCAAAAATCCCGCAACGTCCGTGTTGTAGCCCGTCAACATGCCGCCATCATTGACGACAGTGTTGACTGCGCCGATACCCAAAGCGTCCGAGTCAATCGCGTCCAGATATTTTAAAATCGTCGTTTTGTGCGGAATTGTCACGTTCACGCCACGAAAGTTCAGACCTTTGATTCCTTCGACCGCCAACATTAATTTGCCAGGCTGAATCGGTATCGGAATGTAAGTGTAATTTTTCAATCCCGCCGCTTTGAAGGCCGCCGCGTAAACTTGCGGAGACATCGAATGTACCACGGGATAGCCGAGTATCCCGAAGTTTTTTATTTCAAGCGAAGACATTAAGAAAACCTCCTTCGTCGTGCGAAAAAATTTCTATTTCAGGGAACGTTTTCGCCCTAGGTTGATTCGGCGGCATTTTAACACAAACAAGGCCATTGCACAATCGCAAAAGAAAATTCCCCCCGATAAACGGAGGGAATGAATTTTTTAAACGAAAAATTTTTTGAGTAGACACTCAGACTTTGAACTGACCGACTGCGTTTTGCATGTCGTCCGCCATTTGCGACAGGGCTTGACTTGCGGCGGCGATCTCTTCGTTCGAGGCGGATTGTTCTTCCGTCGAGTCGGAAATTGCCCGCATGTTGGTTGAAGTTCTCTTGCTCAGCGTGTCAATGTTGTTGACCATCTGAACAATCGTGGAGGCTTCTTTCGCGACGGTCTTCACGGCGGAATTGATTTCATCCATTTGCGTCTTGATACCGTTGACCATCGACAGAATTTCGGAGAATTGCGTACCGACATCACGAATCGCGCCCGTGCCGGATTTAACCTCGTCCGTACCGGTTTGCATTGCTTCGACGGCGTCTTCGGTGTCTTGCTGAATCGAAGAAATGCGTACTTTGATTTGTTCGGCGGCCTCGCTGGATTGTTCGGCAAGCTTGCGGACTTCTTCCGAAACAACGGCGAATCCGCGACCGTGTTCGCCCGCTCGCGCAGCTTCGATAGCCGCGTTCAATGCAAGCAAGTTTGTTTGTTCGGCGATGGCGGCGATTGCTTCGACGATTTGTCCGATTTGGCGGCTGTTCTCGCCGAGTTTCCTGACAACGTCCGCGCTCGCCATAACGCTTTTTTCAATGCGTCTCATGCTGTTGACGGCGGTGGTCATCAGTTCGGAACCTTTTTGTGCCGCTTCGGAAGTTCGATTGGACGTTTCGGCAACGTCGTGGGATTTTCTTTCGACGGCTTGAATGTCCGTAAAAATCGCGTCGACGTTGGTCTTTGCCTCGTCGATGTCGTGCATTTGGCTGTTGACGGAGTCGGAAACTTCGTTGACCGTTTCGGCGACTTTAATCGAAGCATCGGCGGATTGTTGGGAACTTGCCGTCAGTTGCTGTGAAGATGCCGCAACTTGTTCGGAAGTCGTCGACATTTTCGTTATAAGTCCGCGCAGATTTTTCTTCATAACGTTAAATTCGTGCGTCAACGTGCCGATTTCATCGGAGGACGTGACCAGCAAATCTTGCATTGCCAAATTGCCCTTCGAGAGCTGAACCGCGTAGTCTTCGAGTTTGGCAACAGGCGTCGTGATTTTTCCCGCGAACACAAGACAAATTCCGAACGCGGATACAAGTCCCAAAAGTGTGAGGAAGATAAACAAGAGTCGCAGGTTGCGCAACGGAGCAAAGACAACGGATTCAGTCGCGGTTATTCCCAAAAGCCAGCCCGTTTCGGGAATTGTCGCGTAAGCAAAAACTAAATCCTCGCCGTCAATCGTGACTTCAAAATATCCGCTACCGCTGCGAACCATTTCGTCGAAGTGATTGCCGATACCGTCAATATCTTTGAAACTTTTCGTCGCTTCGCCAAACTCTGACGTTGCAAGAATCGTGCCTTTCGATTCGACTATGATTCCGGAACCTTCGCCGTGATACTTCATGCGCATCGCTTGATTTTTCAATTCTTCAAGTGAAATGCCCAAACACGTTCCGCCGATAAAAGTTCCGTTCGACTTGACGGGCGTGGCAACCGCGACGATTGTGGCTTTGGTGTTCACGTCGGTGTAAGGATCGGTGATTGTCGCTTTGCCTTCCTGTTTGGCAAGCTGATACCACGGACGCACTCGCGGGTCAACTTTACCCGTCAATTCGCCCGCGTAGTAACTGCGGAAGTAGCCGTCCTCCAAGCCCAAAGACATTTCCAAAACTTCTTTGTCGGTGATGGCAACTCCCAAAGCTTCCTTCGTCTTGAGCAACTGTGTATTCCCGCTCAGATTTGACAGCTGATTGGACAAACTTTCGCCGAAAGTTTTTTTCGCTTGCAACCATCCGTTCAAATCGGCGGCCTCTTTTGCAACGGTTGTTTGCAGTTCGCTGTTGACACTGCTTTGAAGTTCGGCGTTCGCGAAATAATAGCTGATAAGGCAGACGACCGCAATCGAAAAGCTCATCATACACGCCAACGCCATGAATTTTTGTTTGAGTTTCACACTCATCCCCCCTAGTTTGTTTTATTTGCAACTTGAAATGCATTTCGTTTTTGCTCGCGATTTTCCTGCGCGTTGCAAAAAAAATCCGTCGACCAAAAAATTTTCAGTCGCCGGAAAAATTTTTGGTTCAGGAAGTCGATTTGCTCGTTGTCGAACGCGAACGCGACGAACGTTTTGTTTCGGGCGGCACCCAATCGGTCAAGCCCCAACGACCGTCGCCCATGTGCTGAAAGCGGCTGTCCATGTTAATCATCGTGTAAATTTCGGAAATAGCCGCCGCCTCGTTTTGAACGGCCTTGTTTTTGAGCTTGATAATCGTGCGAATCAGCGTTTTGAAATAAGCGGGATTGTCTTTGCCCGCCTCGGTCAAAAGTTTGTAAGCAAGATCAACCTCGCTCATCTCGTCAAAGTTGTATCTCGGTTGCTCGTATGAAATTTTATCCGCAGTTTTGGCGGGCACTGTGTTTGTAGTTTTAACTGCAGTTTCATCAGACACTGTGTTTGTAGTTTTATCCGCAGTTTCATCAGACACTGTGTTTGTAGTTTTAACTGCAGTTTCATCAGACACTGTGTTTGTGGTTTTATCCGCAGTTTCGTCAAGCACCGTGTTTGTAGTTTCTGCCATAAAAATCACTTCCCAAATAATTTTGTTGCGTGAACGTCGATTTTACAATTCCGCGCCAAGGTTTTCCGCCGAATCGATAACGCAGACGCAATCGGGGCGAACGTGTTGCATGACGAAAAGCATCTTCGCTTCGGGCAAGGCAATGCAACCGCCCGTCCACGGTTTATGCGTTCCAAAGCAGTGCATGAAAATCGCGGAGCCTTTGCCGGGCGTGCATTCGGGATTGTAAGTAATGTTCAGCGCGTAAAGATAATGCGGGTTGTAGTCAATCAGATGTTCGCTGTCTTCCTTGTTGAAATTCGCGGGAGCTTCTCTGTCGTCGATGAACTGATTGTATTTGTAATTCGCGTCGCCTGACCAGTAATGATGTTCGTTGACTTGCACGTAAGGAATCGCACAGCCGGGGTCGGACGCAATGCCCATCGCGAAATCGAATTTGAAAGTTCCCGTGGGCGATTTGGCGTCGCCTTCTTTGGTTTTGCCGAGACCGTTTTTGCCGACGAATCCGGGCGTCGTCATGGTTTGTTGCCAATCGCCGTTAATTTTTTCGTGCATGGAAATCCAAGCGGTAGTTCCTTGAATCCACGCGACGACGATCATTTGATTTGAATTTTGCGCGGCGGGTAAATTTTTCACCCACTGCGGGGACGATTGAGCTTGCACGCTTTGACAGGCGAACAATATCACCGCCACCAACGTCAAAAAAATTTTTCGCATGACACGTACCTCCTAAAAATTTTTAAAGTGAACCGCCCAAATTTTCGAGCGAATCGATGACGCAAGCGCAACCGGGTTTGACGTGTTGCATGACGAAAAGCATTTTTTCTTCGGGCAAACCGACACAACCGGCCGTCCACGGTTTATGCGTTCCGAAGCAGTGCATGAACAGCGCGGAGCCTCTGCCGGGCGTGCATTCGGCGTTGTAACCCATGTTCAGTCCGTAATTGTAATGCGGGTTGTAGTCAATCAAATGTTCGCTGTATGCCGTGTCGAAATTCGCGGGTGCCTCTCTGTCGTCGACGAACTGATTATATTTGTAATTCCAATCGCCTGACCAGTAATGATGCTCGTTGATTTGCACGTAGGGAATTGCGCAACCCGGGTCGGGCAAAATTCCGAACGCAAAATCAAATTGGAACGTGCCGACGGGTGTTTTGTGGTCGCCTTCTTTGACTTTGCCCATGCCGTTTACGCCGACGAATCCGGGCGTCGTCATAATCTGTTGCCAATCGCCGTTAATTTTTTCGTGCATGGAAATCCAAGCCGTTGTTCCTTGAATCCACGCGACAACAACCATCTGATTGAAATTCTGCGCGGCGGGCAAATTTTTCACCCACTGCGGGGACGATTGAGCTTGCACGCTTTGACAGACGAACATAATCACCGCCACCAATGTCAAAAAAATTTTTCGCACGGCTTACATCCTTTCAGGCGCGGAAACGCCGAGCAATCCCAACGCGTGCGCAATCGTGTGTTGCGTGATTTTCAGCAGGGCAAGCCGAGCTTTCGCCAAATCTGTTTCGACGCCCAAAATTCTGCAGTCGCGATAAAAACTGCTGAACGTCGATGCCAAATCATAAACGTAGCGGGCAATTCTCTGCGGCGCAAATTCTGCGGCGGCCTTCTCGACTTCGGCGGGGTACTCGAAAATTTTGTTAATCAAGTCAAGTTCGGCGGAAGAATTCATCAGCGAAAATTTCGGCTCACCGTCCAAAATCAAGCCGGCTTCCTTCGTCTGGCGGAAGATCGAACAAATTCTTGCGTGCGCGTACTGAATGTAGTACACGGGATTTTCGGAGCTTTGAGACTTCGCCAAATCCAAATCGAAATCAAGTTGGCTGTCGGTTGAACGCATCAAGAAAAAATATCTCGCCGCGTCCGTGCCGACTTCGTCCATGAGTTCGCGCAGGGGAATTGCCGTGCCCGCACGTTTCGACATCTTGACCGCCTCGCCGCCACGGAAAAGCGAAACCATTTGCAGGAAAATAATTTTCAACTTGTCGGCGTCGTAGCCCAACATTTTCATTGCGGCCTTGACGCGGGCAACATAGCCGTGATGATCCGCGCCCCAAAGATTAATCAGCTGTCCGAATCCGCGATCGAATTTGTTTTTGTGATAGGCAATGTCCGCCGCAAGATAAGTCGCCTCTCCGTTCGCACGAACAACAACGCGGTCTTTGTCGTCGCCGAATTTCGTTGACGCAAGCCACAACGCGCCGTCCTGTTCGTAAATGCCGCCGTTCGCTTTAAGTTCGTCAATCGCCGCGTCAATCTTGTAAGGGTGCAACGTGCGTTCGCTGAACCAAACGTTAAAATTCACGCGGAAATTTTTCAAATCTTTTTTGAGTTCGATGAGCTTGTCTTCGTAAGCCAAATCGCCCAAAATTCTTTTGCGCTCGTCGTCCGGCGAATCAAGATATTTGTCGCCGATGTGTTCAATGATTCTTTTCGTCGTGTCGATAATGTCTTCGCCCAAATAGCCGTCTTCGGGAAATTCGACTTCACGTCCCAACAATTCCAGATAACGGGCGTTGACGGAGGCGGCAAGCTTGTCCATTTGGTTGCCGGCGTCGTTGATATAAAATTCGCTCTCGACGTTGAAGCCCGCCGCACGCAAAATGTTGACGAGTGCCGAACCGGCCGCCGCGCCGCGTCCGTGACCGACATGAAGCAAGCCCGTCGGATTTGCGCTGACGTATTCGACTTGGATTGTCGGGTTGCCTTTGTTCGGCAAGTTCCCGAAATCGTCGCCCGCGTCGTAAATTTTTTTCAGCTCGCGATAAATCACGTCGGACTTTAGATAAAAATTCATGAAACCCGCGCCCGCAATTTCAATCCGCTCGATTATGTCGCAGTCAATTCGGGCTTTGAGTTCCTCGGCGATTTTTTTCGGTGACGTGCGGAAAATTTTTGCGCTCTGCATGGCGAAGTTTGTCGCGAAGTCTCCGAAATCTTTTTTCGGCGGAACTTCCAACGCAATTTCGGGCAAGGTGTCCGAAAATTTCAACGCGCCGTCATCCATTGCCGCTCGTGCCGCAGTTTCAATCGCCGCAACGATTTTGTCTTTGGTTTGCAAATTTTTCCCTCCCGTGAAAAGTTTGGTGATTGTTATTCGTCGACTCGTGAAATAATCCTGCGAAAATTTTTTATGCTTTAAACGCGGCGAATATGTTGCGGAGGTCGAGACGTCTAAAAAAATTGGATGCAACACCTCATGCTTGCCAGCGCGCATTCGCCCTTGCTGGAAAATTTTTTGCGGCGGTTGTTTTGACGCAACAAATATTTTATAATCAACTTTAAGCGGATGTGGCGGAATTGGCAGACGCGCCGGACTTAGGATCCGTTGCCTTCGGGCGTGAGGGTTCGACCCCCTCCATCCGCACCAAATTTTTTAACGGAGGAATTTTTATGGACGTGATTTTAGTCGCGCTGGGTGCTTATTTAATCGGCTCGATACCTACCGGCTTGATTCTCGGCAAACTTATTTGGAAAAAAGATTTGCGTCAATACGGCTCGCACAACATCGGCGCAACGAACGCTTGGCGGACTCTCGGACGCAAGGCGGGTTTTTTAGTTTTCCTGCTCGACTTGATTAAAGGTCAACTCGGCGTTCTGCTCGGCGGCTGTGTTTTGTGCACGCCCGGGGCAATGGTTTTGGGCGGCTTCTTCGCGGTCGTCGGGCACATGTTCCCGCTGTTCCTCGGCTTCAAAGGCGGCAAAGGCGTCGCGACGGGTCTCGGCGTTCTTGCGGCGTTGATGCCAAAAATTACGGCGATTGTCTTTATTGTGTGGCTCGTGCTGTTCCTGTTGACGCGTTATGTTTCGGTCGGCTCAATCGTCGCGGCAGTTCTCACGCCGATACTTGCGGCACTTTTCAAACAGCCTGCGGAATTTTTCGCGTTCGCGTTGGCGGCGGCGGTGATGATTGTTTGGCGTCACAGAGAAAATATTTTACGACTTAAAGCCGGTCGCGAAAATAAAGTTTGAGGAGTTATTTTCAATGACTGCCGTAAAAAAATTTTTCGCTGTCCTCGCGTTGCTTTTGTTGACAAGTTCAATCTGCGCGGCGGAATCAAATTTCGACATATTGGCGGCGGGGCACGTTGACGGCGAAAAACAAGCGCTCATGCTTATCCGCAACAAAACAGACGGCGAAATATTTTTTATGCCGTTTGACGCGGAAGCTGAGACCGGCGCGTTCGTGAAGTTCGATAGAAAAATTTACGACTTCTATCTGAATAAAGGCGAATACGGTTATTCGCCGCTGATGTTCGTGATGGCGACGACTCCGCAAAATGACAAGTCGGACGACGCGCTCGGCGAATGGAAAGACGGCATTCACGTCATCCCAGTGTATGCGCTCTTCGACGTGAAGGACGGCAAAATTATCTGCGAAAGTTTTTCATCGGGCGAAAAAACAATCAAGCCGTCGCACTATCACGCGCCGATAAAAAATCCGATTCACAACAAGCTGATTGAAACTTTGCTGACGAAAATGCCGCTCCTGCACAGCGACGTTGAGGCAAAAGGAATTGTACTCCCGTGAATTTTCTTCCCCGATTCGTTCGGGGATTTTTTTTCGGAGGCGGTCGAATGATTTATATTCACGTGCCGTTTTGTCGGCGCAAATGCAATTATTGCGCGTTCAATTCGGCGGTCGGTGATGACGCGGAAAAAATTTCTTACGTCGAGGCTTTGACGCGGGAAATCGAACTTCGCGCAGATTTTTCACAAGTCGAGTCGATTTATTTCGGTGGCGGAACTCCGACGACTTTGACGCTCGCTCAACTGGAAAAAATTTTTGACGCGCTCACGAAAAATTTTTCCGTGGACGAACGGGCGGAAATTACAATCGAAGCGAATCCGTCAACCGTCGACGAAAATTTTTTGCGCGGGCTGAAATCAATCGGCTTCAATCGTTTGAGTTTGGGTGTGCAAAGTTTCGACGACGCCTTGTTAAAAATTCTCGGACGAATTCACGATTCGCGCACGGCACTTGAAACGGTTGCGCTTGCCGAAAAATTTTTCGATAATGTCAGCATTGATTTAATGTACGGCTTGCCGACGCAAACTCTTGAGATTTTGAGCCGCGACGTTGCCCGCGTAAAAAATTTGGGCATTCAACACGTGTCGATTTACGGGCTTGAAGTCGAACGCGGCACGAAATTTTTTTCGGACGGCGTGACGGTCGACGAAAATCTTTGTGCGGACATGTACGACTTTATCACGGAAACTTTGCCGACGTTCGGTTTTCGCCGCTATGAAATCAGCAACTTCGCCGCCAAAAATTTCGAGAGCCGCCACAATCTCGGCTACTGGACTGGCAAAAAATATTTCGGCTTCGGAGCGGGCGCGCACGGCTTCGACGGCAAAATTCGCACGTCAAATGTTTGCGACACGGCGACTTACATACAAAAAATTTTTGCGGGCGAAGACGTTTCCGAAGTCGAAGAAATTGTCACCCGTCAAGCCGCAATGGAAGAATTTTGTTTTTTGGGCTTGCGCGTCGTCGAAGGCATTTCCGCCAAAACTTTCGCGAAAAATTTCGGCGCGCAGATTTTTGACGTGTTCGGATCGGTTATCGAAAAAAATCAGCGGCTGGGCTTGCTTGAAGTTGACGGCGACAAAATTTTTCTGACGAAACGCGGCATGGCTTTGGGTAACGAAGTTTTTGCAGATTTTTTATTTTAAGGTTGTGAGCTTATGGAAAATTTTCGGACGGTCGCGGACGGTGAAATTTTCGGCGCGGCTTACGAAGTCAACAAATCTAAATTTTTGGCGCACGTTCGCCACGTCGAGGACGAAATTGCCGCTCGCGAATTCGTTCAGACAATCAAGAAAAAATATTTCGACGCAACACATAATTGCAGCGCGTGGATTCTCGGCGAACGCGGCAACAAACAAAAATCGAACGACGACGGCGAACCGGGCGGCACGGCGGGCAATCCGATTTTGGAGACGATAAAGAAAAATTCCTTGACGAATTGCGCGATTGTCGTCACGCGATATTTCGGCGGAATAAAACTCGGCGCGGGCGGCTTGATTCGGGCTTATTCGCATACGGCGGCACTCGGAATTTCGGCGTCAAAAATCGTGCAGATGACCGCGTTCCGAAAAATTTCCCTGACGCTCGAATATAACTTTTTGGCGACGGTCGAAAACTTTTTGCGGCAAAAAAAAATCCGCGTTGCGAACACCGATTATGCCGACGTCGTGACGCTGGAACTTTTGCTGTTGCCTGACGCAGTCGAAAGTTTTTTGGTCGACATGAACGACTTGACCGCCGCAAATTTTTTGTGTGAAGAGCTTGAAGAAATTTTTATTCCTGTCGAAGTGGACGGCTAATTTTTTTGGAGGTTTTGATTTTGGACAGACACGGACTTGTAATCGTGCACACGGGCGACGGCAAAGGCAAGACGACTGCGGCGCTCGGTTTGGCAATTCGGGCGTTCGGCGCGGGCTTGAAAGTTTTGATTCTGCAATTCATCAAGAGCAAAAAAATTTCGGGCGAACTGAACGCATTGGCGCAACTCGGCATTGAAATTCGGCGGCTCGGTTTGGGCTTCGTCACCAAAGAAAATTTCGACGAACAAAAAAAATCTGCGCGGGCGGCGATTGAACTGGCACGAACAGAAATTTTGTCGGGCGCATGGGATTTAATTATCCTCGACGAAATAAATTACGCGGTGAAATTCGGCTTGGTCGACACGGCAGAACTTTTGTCGCTGATTGAAATTCGTCCGCCGGAATTGCATTTGGTTTTCACGGGACGCAACGCCTTACCGGAATTGATTGACGTTGCTGACTTGGTGACGGAAATGAAACTCGTCAAGCACCCGTTCCAAAAAGGAATCGCGGCACAATCGGGAATAGAGTTTTAAACGATTGAAAAACTTTTGACGCTGTGATAGAATTCGCCGCAGATTTTTACTGGAGGATTCTCATGGAAAAAATTAAAGTCGTGCTCGTCGTGTTGAACAAAAAAAATTTAAACGACGCGTTGTCGATTTTGAATTACGGAAAAGTGACGCCCTTCCTTGTGCTCACTGAAGACGGCGACGGAAAATTTATTGCGATTGACAAAAATACCAAAGTTCAAGTTGCTCCCTTCGCACTCATAGATCAAGCCGTCGAGTACGGCAAAAATTTTTTATGGCTGATTTGCGGACAATCGGATATTCCCGACGCGCCCGCGAAAATGAAAAATTTTTTGACTGCAAACGGCGTGCCCGAAAAAAATATCGTCAACTTTAACTTGCTGACTTCGCTGAATCGTTTTTGGTTTGCGAATTTGCGTGCGGCGGAAAAAAGTCAACTGCAAGCTTTTGCGACGGGCGACGACTTCACCGAACGCGGGCTTGATTTTAAAAACATTCACGGAATCAATGGCGTCAATCTTGCCGCTACAGGACAAGACCTGCGCCAAAGTTTTAAAATTGCTCAACACGTCTTCAATTCCGTCAAGCGCGGTTCGATTAAATTTGTATTTATCGGACTTGCGCCTTATTCTTTGCACACGGACAGCCTCAAAAATTTTTCGACATGCTCAAATGACATGTTATACGGGTTTGCCTTGCGCGAAAATGTTTCCGTCACTTCCGACGGCGAAAAAATTCTTGCAACAATTCTCGGCAATAACTTGATTAAAATTTTCGAGACTCTCAAGAATGAACAGCCCGATTTAAATTTCGACAAAGTTCGCGCCGCATATGACGGAAAAATTTCTGTCGGCGACATGGCAAATTGGCAGGATGAACTTGCACGGCTGACCAAACCTTTTGACGCGGAGACGGTCGAAAATAATCTGCGCGTCTTGGAAGAATATATCAAACTTTGTCTCAACAACGGAGCCAAACCGATTGGCGTTTTGTTTCCGTTCGCAACTGTCTTGCGCGAAAATTACGGTCGCGAAAGCTTATTCATCTTGCGTCGCGAATTGAATCGGCTTGAAAAAATTTATGATTTCACGTTCGTTGACATGTTCGACGCGCAGACCAATTACGATTGTTTCAGCGACATGACGCATTTAAACAGAAAAGGCGCGGTCAAAGCTTCGCAAGCCGTCGGTTTTTTGTTGCGCGGAAAAAATCTTTTGCCGATTGAAGACATTTCCAGCCTGAGTTACGAACAAATTTTTGACGTGTCGAACTTTTTGCCGAAAGACGCTTACAACGCAGCTATCGAAAAATATTTCGGCGTCGTCGTGAAAAAAATTCGTGCGCAGAAAAAAATTCGTGTCGGCTTTGTTTCCGACGATCCGTCGATGTGGTGCGGCGATAAACTTTTTAATCTCTTCGCTGACAACAAACGTTGTGAGACAACTTTTTTCTTGTGCCTGCAAAAAAGTATGCGCGGACAATCGCTCGTCATGGAAGATTTTAAACGCGGAATTGACGCTTTCAAGGCACGCGGCATAAACGTTGTCGGCATAACCGACGACACCCAAACCGTGCCGAAACAAGACGTGCTGATTTTTTTGCGTCCGTATTTCCACTATCTGCCCAAAGCTTTTGAGCTCTCGTCAATCGGCGCGGAAACTTTGCTCGTCTATATCCCTTACGGCTTCAACATGACGGATTGGAACATTTACGACACGCCGATTTATCATCTTGCGTGGAAACTTTTCTTTGAGACGAAATTCCACATTAAACTTTTGGAGCAACGTTGCCGAATCGGAATGCCACGCGGAATTTACAGCGGCTACACGAAATTGGATGCCCTTTGCGAAACGCCGAACAATCTTGAATTCGATTGGAAGCTTGCCCGTCCTGACGCGAAGAAAATTATTTACGCGCCGCATTGGTCGATAGCCAGCGGAATTTTTTATGCGACGTTCCAATGGAATTACAAATTTATGTACGAATTCGCCAAAGCTCATCCCGAAACTTCTTGGGTGCTCAAACCGCATCCGAATCTTTTGGCGTCGGCGGTCGGTCACGGCGTTTTTCCGTCCGAAGAGGCTTTCAAGGAATATCTGCAAGCTTGGGACGATTTGCCGAACGCAAAAGTTTTCACGGGCGCTTACTATCAAGAAATTTTCGCAACTTCCGACGGCATGATTATGGATTGCGGCTCGTGGATTGGCGAATATCAATACACGCACAAGCCGATGATTTTCCTGACACGCGAAACGCAACAATTCAACGCGCTGGGCAACGAATTGATGAAAGTTCTTTACCGCGTCGACGGCAGAAATTTAAACGCAATCGGCGCGCTCATGCAAAAAGTTTTCATTGACGGCAAAGACGACATGTTCGAAGCGCGAATGAATTTTTTCAACGAACACTTGAACTACATGAAGGCAAACGGCATGACTGCAAGCGAGTTTATTTTCAAGACGCTGTCAAAAGATCTGCAACTCAATTAAGGAGGTATTTCATGGGCAAAGGTGCCAATCGACTCGACGCCATTACTCAACAAAATGAATTGCTCAAGGAACAAAACGAATTACTGCGCGAACAAAACGAACTGTTGAAAAAATCTTCGGCGCAATCGAAAGAGGACGAGCGCGAAATTTTTATCGAGAACATTGACCGCGACGAAATGCGCAACGGTTTTCTCGTCACGTCCAACCGCAAAAAAATGTGGAACGTGCAACTTAACATGCTCAAGGAATTCGCCCGAATTTGTAAAAAGCACGGCATTCGCTGGTTTGTATTTTACGGGACACTTTTGGGCGCGGCGCGTCACAAAGGTTTTGTTCCTTGGGACGACGACATTGACGTTATGTTGTTGCGTCCCGACTTTGAAAAATTTCGGCAAGTTGCTCCTCGCGAAATAAAATATCCGTATTTTTTTGACGCGTGGTCGGATTATCGCCTTGAGAGCGAAAAAAATATTTCCGCGCCGAACGAAGAAAATTTTCAGTTTGTCAAACTTCAGCAAGAAGAAAAATTACCAGGCTGGTGGCCGTTTTGGCCGCTGTTGAAGATGCGCGACATGCGTACATCAATGATTCAATGGCCGGAGCGTCGACACGTCAAGCAGGGCATGTGGATGGATATTTTTCCGTTCGATCCCGCGCCGCCTTTTGCCGACAACAAGCAGCAGACAATTTACGCGCTGGCAATCGAACTTTTATTTACTGCGGCGTTGCCAAAAGTTCTTCAAAAACAACTTAACGCAGGCAAGAAAACTTTGCACGAGCGCGAATTCTTGCAAAAACTTTTGAGTAGCACGCATTATAATCGCACGCGTTACTTTGAAACTTTCATGGCGAAAAATTTTTACGAGTCCGAGCGCATTGCCGAATTCCGCGATTTGATTTTGAAACCGCGCCCAAATCGTTTAAACGTCACTTATGCCGCGAAAGATTTTGAGCAAACTGTTTGGTTGCCGTTCGAGAAAACTGAAGTGCCCGTGCCCGTCGGTTACGAAAATTGTTTGGACGCCAACTACGGCGACTGGCACAAGATAGTTGTCAACAACATTCACAGTTTGAAATTCAGTTGCGACATCTCGTCCGAAGAATATTTTCAAACGGCAGTGCAACTGACTTCGCAACAATAATTTTTGGGAGGTGACTTGCGGCGAATTTTTGCCGCGAATTTTTTATGAGCACATACGCTTTGATTCTTGCTTCGGGTAAAGGACAGCGCACGCGTCAAGACATCCCGAAACAGTTTATCAACGTCCACGACAAGCCGATAATTATTTACACGCTTGAAAACTTCCAGAAACACCCCGAAGTTGACGGAATTGTTGTCGTGTGCCTGGACGGCTGGCAAGATATTTTGAATGCCTATTCGCGTCAATACAACATCACGAAGTTGAAAAAAATCGTCAACGGCGGCGCGACCGTTCAGGAATCTTGTCGCAACGGTGTTTTCGCGTTGAAAGAAATTTGCGCGAATAACGACATTGTTATCATTCATGACGGAATTCGCCCAATGGTCGACGAAGAAGTTTTGTCGGACGTTATCGCCACGTGCAGAAAGCACGGCAACGGCGTGACCAGTCTGCCTTACAACGAACAGATTTTCAAAAAGGCCGACGAATTCAGCACCCGCGAATATATTGTCCGCGACACGTTGCGCCGCGTGCAAACTCCGCAAGCTTACAAGTTCGGCAAACTTCATTGGGCTTACGAAAAAGCTTTTGCCGAAGAGATCGGAATTTACGGCTCGTCTTACACGAATACGATGATGGTCGATTTGGGCGAAACGCTCTACTTCGCAAGCGGCTCCGACAGAAATATCAAAATCACCACGGTTGAGGACATTGAACTTTTCAAGGCGCTCCTTGCCGCGAAGAAAACCGAATGGCTCAAGTGAGGTGGCACCGTGTATATCAAGCATAAACTTTACGCGGCGGACATTTTAAACATTGCCGGCGAAAATCTTCCGTGGGAAAAACTCGCGAACAAAACTTTGCTTGTGACGGGCGCGACCGGTTTAATCGGCACGGTTTTGGTTGACGCGCTCATGAAAAAAAATCTTGACGACAATTTGAACGTGACGATTCTTGCGGCGGGACGCAACGAAAAAATTTCCGCCGAACGTTTCGCCGATTACGCGGACAATAAAAATTTCCGCTTCGTTAAATTGGACGTAAACGCGCCGATTGAAATTGATTTCCCCGTCGACTTCGTGATTCACGCGGCAAGCAACACGCACCCCATGCAGTATTCGACAGACCCCGTCGGCACGATGACCACGAACATTTTAGGCACGTACAATCTTTTGGAGTTTTGTCGCGTGAAAAATGTTTCGCGCTTCGTCTTCGTGTCCAGCGTCGAAATTTACGGCAAGGCTCTGCGCCCCGAAGATATTTTCGACGAAAAATATTGCGGCTATATTGACTGCAACACACTCCGCGCAGGTTATCCCGAAAGCAAACGGGCGGGCGAGGCTCTCTGTCAAGCGTATATCAGCCGCCACAATGTCGACGTTGTCATTCCGCGTTTAAGCAGAATTTACGGCGCGACAATGCGGCTTGACGATTCAAAAGCGATGAGCGAATTTATCATGAACGGCGTGCGCGGCGAAAACATTGTTCTGAAAAGTGAAGGCATTCCAAGATTTTCTTACTGTTACGCGGCGGATTGCGTGAGCGGAATTTTTTATTGCCTGCTCAACGGCAAATGCGGCGAGGCGTACAACGTCGCCGACTCAAGCGAAATTTTGTCCCTGCGCGAAATTGCCGAGTATATCAGCGGCTTGAACGGTAAGAAAGTTATTTTCGAGTTGCCGAACGAAACACAGCGCAAAGGTTTTTCGACGGCGATAAACGCAATCATGCCGAATGACAAATTGCGCGGGCTGGGTTGGTCACCAAAAGACGATACGCGTTCGGGCGTAAAAAAAACCGTGGAAATTTTGCGTTCGCTCGTCAACAAAGGAGTTTAAATGTTCGTTTATCGTAAGCCGACGTTCGCGGACGTTGACGAAATTCATGATTTAATTGCTAATTACGCGTCGCAGGGTTTAATGTTGCCCAAACCGCACAGCACACTTTACGAGACGTTACGCGAATTTGTCGTTGCCGAAGACATTGAGTCAAAAAAAATTGTCGGTGTCGGTGCGCTTCACTTGACGTGGAACGAATTGGCAGAAGTTCGATCAATGGCCGTCGACGAAAATTTTTCGCGTCACGGAATCGGTTCGGCAATCGTTAAAAAACTTTTGGAGGAAGGTCGCGAAGTCGGTGTAACAAAGTTTTTCACGCTGACTTATCGCCCCGAATTTTTCAAGTCGCTCGGCTTCGAGTTGACGACGAAAGAATCATTGCCGCACAAAATTTGGAAAGAATGCATCGACTGCCCGAAATTCGCCAACTGTGACGAAATCGCCATGACGCTTGAATAATTGGAGGTAAACTTTATGCCGCAGGAACAACGCAGAATTCATGTCACCGGTACGGGACGCGCCGCAAAGTCGCCCGATTTTGTTGTTGTGAGTTTGACGCTGAGCGCGTGCAACACCGAATACGCCGACGCCGTCAAAGTAGCCGCGCAACAAATTGAAATGCTTCGTGAATCGCTTGTTGAGGCGGGCTTCAACGCCGACGATTTGAAGACTGCAAATTTCAGCGTCGAGGCAAAATATGAGCGCGAAGAATTTCGGGACGGCAACGCGAAACGTTTCCGCGAAACTTTTGCCGGCTTCGATTGTCGGCACGATTTAACTTTGAGCTTTGATTTCGACGGTCAGAAACTTGACGCGGCACTTTTCGCGGTGACTAACTGTCTGTCGCAACCGAAAATTTCTGTTGCGTTCACGGTCAAAGACACGGCCGCATTGTCCGACGAGGTTTTGAAATCTGCCGCCAAAGACGCTCAACGCAAAGCAAAAATTCTCTGCGAGGCTTCCGGCGTGACGCTCGGCAAATTGATCGAAATAATTTATGCGCCCGAAGAAATTTCCGTGTGTCGGGAAATTGCGGCGGCTGCCTGCGACAACGCGGCGTTCAATTTCCGCCCCGAAGATTTAATCGTCAGCGACACGGCAGAATTTTTCTGGGAGATTGAGTGATGAGCAAGTGGATAAAATTTTCGGTCGGCAATGTTCGACGCGGCTACAAGTCCGTTGAAATTTCCATTGACGGCACGAAAGTCGAATATAAAATTTTGCGCAACGAATTCAACCCCGTCGAAAAAAATTCCGTCGTCGTGAACGTTGACGAAAATTTTTCGGACGATTTGAGCGCGTTAAATATTTTCACGTGGGAAAAAAATTATCGCGGCGAAGAAATTTCGGACGGCGTGCAATGGACGTTGACTTTTACGGACGGCGACGAAATTTATCGCGGGCGCGGCACGAATGCTTATCCCGACACGTGGGACGATTTTTTAGATTGT
The DNA here is from genome assembly GCA_017515635.1 of Selenomonadaceae bacterium. Taxonomy (GTDB): domain Bacteria; phylum Bacillota; class Negativicutes; order Selenomonadales; family Selenomonadaceae; genus Quinella. The sequence continues at coordinate 812 of JAFWFO010000061.1, read as the reverse complement.
CTCGACGCGCTGATTCCCGAAATGAAATTCATCGACGGCAAGCGACTTGAGCGCGTCGAATTGCGTTTGTCACGCGAAGATAATATTTTTGAGGAGCTGACTGTTAATCGCGGCGATAACCTTTTGACGCTTGAAAAAAATTCTTCGACGCATACTTATCACCTCAGCATTGAAGAGACGAAAAATTTTCTCGACACATGCCAAAAATATTTTGAGACTCTCGAAGTGAACGACGGCGAAAATCATGATCTGAAAATTTCCGTTAATCTGCAACGGCACGACGCCGGCGAAGAAAATTTTACAATGCCGTACAATGATTTTTCCATGCCCGGCATTGTGAAATTCGCCGAAGAAATTCACGCGTTCGCGGCAGATTTGTCGGCGGAAATTTTTTCTCCCGAAACTTTGCACATCACCAACGAAGCCGAAAGATTTATTTTGTGCAAAGTTCAATTCAAAGGCAATTACAAACCTTACACCTACCGCGCCGAGGACGAAACGCTTGCCGTCGGCGAAATTGTCGACGTGCCTGTCGGGCGCAACAACGACGTGACGCAAGCGAAAATTGTCGACATCGGTTATTTCGACGAAGATGAGCTGCCAATTCCGCTCGACAAAATCAAATTGATTATCGGCAAGCACACCGGCAACGCTTGGGACAATTATTGAGCCTTGAAAGTACAATGCAAGTGCAACAAATGAAAAACCCATAGAATCCTGCTAAAATGTTTGTAACCTAAAAGCAAAAGCAGGGATAAAATGAGTTACAAACATCTTAGCATAACCGAGCGCGAAAAGATACTGTTCCATCT
>JAFWFO010000060.1 GCA_017515635.1 Selenomonadaceae bacterium | reverse complement strand
TTGGGCGCGTCGGTTATCGAATTAATGTCGCCGAGCTGTATTGAATTCGGGAAGTGGCGAGCCGTGACTTTGCGCGGGAATTCTTCAATTTCGCTTGACCACAGTGGTTGAATTCCGACGTTTATCGCCGCCAACTGCCATGTCCCGATACCGTCAAATAAACTTCCGAGCGTCATTGTTAATTGCTCCCTGACGCCGCAGGCATTGGCAGGTTGCCCGTCGGCAAATAGAATTGAGAATTGCGGCGTGTGTCCTCGTAACTGTCGCGTCCTTCAAAACTGTCGACAATTTCTTTTTCTTCCTGCGACAAGCCGCCGTAAGGTTTACAACCGTAATCGTCGGGCAACCATTTTTTTCGCCGTCCGCAATACAGATTGAATTTCTTCAACAGTGCCGCGTCTTTGAAAGTCAAGTGACACGTGCCTTTTTTGTACAGGTCGACGGTGAAAAATTTCGTGTCAATGTTGCGGTTGCAGTTTTGAGCCTGCGCCGCTCTCAATATTTCCGTCATGTTCGTGCCGTCCGTCCTGCCGCTGTCCAAATAATTCATTGCCTTTTCAATGTCGGCGAGCGCGTCTTTGATGTGATAAGTTGAAAAAGTGTTGTCGAAACGGTCAAAGGCGTAAAGCGGAATGATGACTTTCTTGTTGCATTTGAACGCTTTGTTCGTGCGCCAGCCGTTGTAGTAGTGAATATTTTTCGAGTAGTCCGTCCAGCTGAATCGCGAAGTGAAATTTTCCCAAACTTTCATTATCGCCGCGTCGACGTTTTCAAAAAGGTTACTCACAAGGTCGGCTTTTAGTTGCAAAATGTTCCGCTCGTTGAATTCGTAATTTGCCATTTCGCGAAAACGGTTTGCATAAGCGTTGCGGGCGTCGGCAGTCAACAGGCGGTCAAGCTCCGAACTGTACAGGAGTTTCGACCAATAAATCCCGTTGACGGCACGCACGACATTGGCGCGAGTGTTTCCGCCGGAAACGTCGATTTTAAAAACCGTGCTGTCGGGAGCCAATTTTTTGAACGCCTGAATTTCGTCGAATAGGTACAACGCGGCTTTAACTTCGGCGCGGTAGTTGTCAATCAGCGCGTTTACTTCGCCGTGCCGAATCAAACTTTGCGGGTCTGAATTTTCGCGTTCGGCGACAATGCTTTTCTTGAAGTTTTCAAAGGTAATGCATTTGAGCGGCGAAGATTTTTTCTTGACGTGAATCAAAGCAACTTCAACGTCGGTATCTTCAAAGGCGGATTTGACGAATTCGACTTCATAAACTTCCTGCGCTTCAAGTTCGTCAATTAACGCCTTGCGCTCGTTGCTGTAAGGATTTCTGATTGTCTCGGCATTGAGTATGCAGGCAATTTCGCCGCCATCGGCAAGCAGGTTTAACGCCTTTTGCAGATGTTTCGCGCCTTCGTGAAACGGCGGGTTCATGATGATTGTTTGGTAAGGCGTCAACGGGTTAAAGGTCAAGAAATTGTCCCAAACAACACGGCATTCTTTGCCTTTGAGTGCGGCGGCGCGTTCCGGATTGAGTTCGATACAGTGAAAGTCTTTTTCCGAATAGCGCGGCTCCCAACGTCCGTATCTGTGCGCCTCGATGAAGGCTTCAATCAAGTTGCCCGTGCCCGCGCTCGGCTCCAAAATTGGCGGCTCTGCTACTCGTATCATCTTTGCCAATTTCTCTCCCAACGTTGCGGGCGTCGGATAATATTGGTATTTCATCAAAATCGCTCCTTGACGCCGTAACCTTAGCCGTGCTACAATTCCTTTACTTGGTTTATATATGGGAATTGTAGCGCGGCTTTGGTCGGCGTTATTTTTTTACTCGCAATATGCCCAGCGTTCGGTATAGCCGCCGTCGAAATGTTCAATTTTGATTAATCTGTAATGTTCGCGAAATCGACGGTCTGATTCTTCACGTTCGCGACGGGCACGCTCGGCAAGTCGTTTTTCAATCAAGTTCAATTCGGTCGGTGCGGGCTTACGTTTCGGCAAAGTCATTGCGACTATCGCATCGACGTATTCTTGCGGCATGTTGTCACAAGCACTGTCCCAATGTTCCTGCCCGAGGGCGTCATATGCTCCCGAAAATTCATTCATCCGTTTTGCCTCCTTTATGCCGCCTTTTTCGAGCCGGTTATTTTTTTGTTGACGGTCTCCAATTCGGTTTCGACTGCCGTTATCTGCTCCGCCAACTTCGCAATGCGCTCTTTGAGCTTTTTGACTGCCGCGCTCGTAGTCGCAATTTGCTCCGCGTAGAACTCCGCGCTGTAGGAATTTTTGCTTGCCGCACGCATCCACGTTTGAGCGATTTCAAGTTTGTCACGGGCGCACTCGGCGAACGACTTTTCTTTGTCCAAACGCTCTTTCAAATCGCCGAGCTTAGCCGCTTTTCCGCGCAGTGTCTTTTGTGTTTCGGGTTCGCTCTCGGTGATTTGTGCGGCGTTTTCGATTTCGGCGAAATAATCTTTGCTCAAAACCGAATGGTCGTTGCCGAATTCTTCAACGTCAATTTTCAAGGCTTCGGCGGCTTCTTGCGCGTCTTCGTTTGTGTAGTAATCGCCGAGCCAAATTCCATTGACTTCGAGTCTATTACCGTTCGCCGCGATTGTCGGCATACCGCCTTCGATTGTGAGGCTTGCGCCGTTTTGCGCGATAAAGGTAATTTCTTCGGGTTCGGCGTGCGTTTCGGCACTTTCGGGCGCGGGCGGCTCGGGCGGCGTTTTTTGGAGTGATTCAAGTTCGCCGACAAGCTTGCGATATTTGCGGCTCAAGCTGTCGTAGAGGTTTTCGCGTTCGTCGATAAACTCTTGCGTGTATTCGTCGGGATATTCCTTGAACATTTGCAAGCC
>JAFWFO010000059.1 GCA_017515635.1 Selenomonadaceae bacterium | reverse complement strand
TTAGCCGACGGGATACATTTCGTCGGGTCAGCGTCGAGCGTCAAAACGCCTGAACTGGTCGCGGTAATGTTCGCCAGCATCCAGCAACCGAGATAAGTTTTGTAACTGCTTGAAGTGGTCGCGCTGACGTGGAGCAAAATTTTCGCGCCGACGGTGAAAGCAGCCGCGCCGGTTATCTGCGTCGACGTGTTGATCGTAATCGTCGACGAAGTAACGGCGGTGACTCGTGCGTAGCTGTTAATGGTCGAAGTCACCGAGCTAACGTCGCCCAAAGAGCCGTTGCCGTAATCTTTAACAACCAGAGCCATATTGATACCTCCAATAAAAAAACGCCCGAAGGCGTCAAAGTTTGTTTGTTTACAAAAAAATAACCGCGTGATTCGCGGCGTCGGCTTTATGCTGATTGATTCGGGCGCGTTTGCTTTGGACGGGCGACGCGCCTTTGAATCATTATAAAAAAATTGAACTGACGGATTTTGGCTAACGAGAATCAACTCGTCGCCACAATTTTCGGTATTGCCAACTTTGTTGTAAACGTTTTGAGATACCGCAAGTCAGCAGAATAAATTGTGAACATAAGATTTCATAAGTACCAAGCGTTGAGTAACCGTCGCCACAATTTTAATCGTCCGCCGCTGAATCGTCAAGTTGCGGGCGATTTTTTTTACGCGGTGAGCGTGAAGAATCCGTCGGCTGAAAACGTGCCGTCTTCGGTGACGGTGAAATTCGCGGCGTTGGTCTGCGTGGTTTTAAGTTCCAGCGTCGTTTGAACGTTTGAGCCGACGCCCGCAAAAGTGTCGTCGAACGAAAATTGCATGCCGCGAATGTCGCCCGCGCCCGTCGCCTTCCCGTCGCTTAAAAGTGCCGTCGTGCGTAAAAGTTGCGTGTTATTTAAATCGTAAGTCAGCGCCAACGGCTCCTCAAGAATCACGAGCACGGCATTACCGTTTCGGGCAACGGATTTCACCTGAACATATTCGGACTGCGTGCCGTCGGTGATTGTGTACCAACTGCCGACGTAAATGCTTTTGTCGCTGTCAATCTGAATGTTCGAAATGCCCGCCACGGCGGTTTGAACTTTGCAACTGTATTGATCGCAACATTTTTTATCGTCGAACGGCTCAATCATCATCAAGTTGGCGTCAAGCCCGAGTTCGTCTTTTGCGTTGAGCTGTGTATAAATGTTCGTCAGATTAATTTCGGTCTGTGTAAGGCGCGAATTAATTTGCGGAATTGTCGACGCTTCCGCGCCCAAAATTTGAACGCCCAACGCGTCAACCGCCATCGGATGTAATTTATCATCGCCGCTGTTAACCCAAATTGCCGACGCCGCATTAACCGTGTCACCTTTGGAAGGAACATTCGGATGCGGGTTGGTGCTATTAATGTGCTGATAAAATTCGGTCTGCGTAATGTAAACCAAACTGCCGTCGATAACGGCGGTGATATTTTGCGCCTTGTCGATAACGGTAATGAGCGTCAACACAATGTCCCAAAGAACCGAGCCGTCGCCCGAAGGCATCCAGCTTGAAGCAATTCCCGAATTGCGATAACAATACATAACCTCTTCGCCGGTGTCGGGGTCAATCGCGAACAATCCGACTTCGGCAATGCGAAAACCTTGCTCGACGCGGGCATTTGTGACTTGACAACGGACAGCCATACAGCCGCCGCCCGTGTGCTGAACTTGAGTGATCGCCGCCTCAAAGCACGGATTAATCAAATCGTTCATTTCAAATTGCTCATCGTCATCGACGGTGATGCCGCTTGCGTCGCCGAGTTTTACGCGTGTAAATTGCAATTCTTTACCTGCGACCGCCTTGCCCAAAAGTTCAAAGCCGTTGCGAGTTAATTTGGTGCCTTCTTTGGCACGCGCAACGTCTTCGGCTAACTTTTGCAATTCCGAATCGCGCCAAGCCGCCGCGTTCGCCGCAAGCTGATTTAATTGCTCTTCGGTTAAATTCAGCCCCGCCGACAGAATTTCAGAAAGCTCTGCCATAAAAATGACCTCCTACAAAATTTTTTGCTCAGTTCGTTTGATTAACATAGCTAAATCAATGCCCGTGGTCGTTTGCCCGTATTTGTTCACGAGCACGCCGCCTTCGGCCGCCACGTTGCCGACTTCGCGAATGTCATCTTTTTCGACGTCGTCCCGCGGGTCACGCAACGTAATAAATTTTTTGCTGTAATTCGGGAAGCGAAATCGCAACCGAATCCAGTCGCCCTCTAAGGGAATTCGTCGTCGCCGTCGGCGTCCTCGCAACCGATGGTTATGTAACCTGCGAACGTGTTAACCATGCCGACGCGCACGACCGTTTTGTAACTCATGCGCTGAACGGGATTAAGTTTTATCGTGATTTCGCCCGCGTGGTGATTCGCGTTGCCCGCGTAAAGTTGCGTCTCCCAACGATGGCTGTAAAAATTCGAGCCGTCGGGTTTGTCTTCGGTGTCGATTTTGACGCCGCCGCCGCGTTGCAAAACTTGTCCGACGTGAAGACTTGCTTTTTGAGAAATTTTTAAATTGGTGTCGGGCTTGATTGTGACTTCGCCCGATTTTGATTCAACTTCGCCGGCGAAAAGGTTTGCCTGCTGATCACGCGGCAAAGACAAATTCCAATATTTGGTGCCCGACAAAACGTCTTGCGTGGCGGCGAAAATTTTGCTCGTCCATGAATAAGCAATGTATTCGGCGGGGTCTGTCGGCTTTGTCGACGTGCCGATTTTGATTGAGCCGACTTTCGTATTCGCGACGCCCGCATATAACGGCACGGCAAATTTCAATTTCGGACGTTGCAAACTTTCTGCGACATTGCCGTAGATTAGGTTTGAATTGCCCGCGAAAATTTTTGTCTCTGAACTTCGCGGTTTGGCGATTGAAATTTCGGAGCCGCCGACGCGCAAGTCCGCGAGCCCGACATAAGCTTGATTTTTGCCGAAAATGTCTTCGTCCAAAACCAATTCGTAATTGTCGCACCACGAGCGAACATTTTTCGCCGTGTTAATCATGCGCACGAAAGTTGCCCAGCCGTCGGGAGTTTCCTTGAAACCGTGTGATTTTATTTTGAAGTGATAAGGTTCGCCGCCGTATTCAAACCACTCAAGAATTTCAGCGTCGGCAAAAGCCGCATGAGCAATTTTTTCGACTGCGGCGGGCGTGCCTTTGATTCGGTGCCACGCGATACTTTCACGGATTAAATTTTTCTTTTCGGTCTCCGTGAGATATAAGGGTTCGTAAAAGTCCAGATGAAATTGTTCGGCAAGGTAGTCAAGAATATTGCCCGAAAGTTCGTCCAGCCGCGGCAAGTGTAAGACTTCGCGAGTTGCCGCCGTGACTGCCTGAAATTGCGCGTCAAGTGCCTCGGCGGAAGCCCGCAATTTCGGATCAAGCAGAATTGATTCGGGCAAAATGTCAAGCAGACTTGCCGCATAAATATTTTTCACGCTTCCGCCTCCCTTCGCTTAAAGAAATGTGTTGGGTTGGAACATTTGATAAGTCAACGTCGCGTAAGTATAAAAAAACGGCAAGGGTTGTTCCTGCGCAACTTCCCAGCCCGCATCATCGGTTAGCCGAAATTTTTTGCCGACGACGCGTCGAGTTAAAAGTCTGTGCCGAATCACTTCCGTTAAATGCAAGGCGTCTTTCCAGCCCCAATTTTCGGCGGCGAAAACTCCCATGCTCAAGCCGATATTGGAAGTCGACTTCGCCGTCGCGCCAAATTCGTCGTTGGTGCCCAGCCACTCGACCAAAACGAGCGGATAATAATTTTCGTCGTTGAAAACTTCCCGCGGTAAAAAGCCTTCAAAAACGTTCACGGGCACAAGGAACGGCCGCACTTGGTCAAGTTTTGAGCCGTCGACGCCGTGATGTTCAATCGGCAATTTTAAATCTTTTACCGCGTCCCGAATTTCATCGGCAACCGCTTCGACCAAATCTGTCGCTGTCATCTAATCACCTCAGAAAAAACCCAAAGCCGCAACTTCATGTTCGATATTAATCCCGATGCGCTCTTCCATTTTGCGGACGATAAACGGGGCTACATGCGAATTGCCGAGCATGCCGGGAGCTGAAGGCCCCGTAAGTCTTTTAATCGGGAACCGTGGACGACCGACGCGCTCATAAGGTTGTCCGTTTTTCTGAATGAACGCGTGGAGCAGTTGCCCGCCTTGTCCGCGAACATTTTGCACGTAGACTCCACCGGGCGGCATTTTGCGCGGACGTGATTTCGGTCTCTGAATAAAATTCGGCAACGGATTTCGCCCGCCGCTTGAAGTCATTGAACCCGACAAGCCCGACGCCCGCAATTTAATCGTTCGCGTGACTTTCGACGCCGCGATCGTGTAGCGTTGTTTGACCTTGGTGCCCGCGTCTTTTTTCGCGCCGCGCAGAGTCCGCATCACCGCCGACCGCAACGCCCGCCGTAATTTGCCTTCGTCGACGTTCGACAATTTTTGAATTGCCGCGTCGAGTCCGTGAGCTGTGATTGTAAACATTTAATCCGCCCCGATAAAAAGATTTTGCGCGTGAAGTCGTTCGGCCGCCTGCAGACGTTTTTGCGCCGCCGCGAAAAAATTCTTGTCGGTCTCGAATCCGATAAATTTCCGTCGAGTGTTGACGCACGCCACGCCCGTTGAACCCGAACCCATTGTCGCGTCCAAAACAATTTCATATTCGTTCGTGTAAGTCTTAACCAAAAACTCCATCAGCGCGATTGGTTTTTGCGTCGGATGAATTCGCGCTTCGGTTTTGCTGTTCGTCACCGGCGGCGAAAAAGTTATCACGTCTCGCGGATAATAATGGTTGCCGTCGTTTTGAGTTACGGACGAGCCGCGTCCCTGATAAACGCTCGTTCTTGTCCGCGGCTCTTTACGTTGGGCGCGAGTGTACGGCTTGCCCGTCGACCATTGCGGATTGTACGTTGGCAGTGCCCGATAGAACACCAGAATATTTTCGTGTGCACGAAGCGGCATACGATTGGCGTTCAAAAATCCGCAAGCTTTAGGTTTACTCCAAATCCATTCGTAGCGAAACATTTTGCGATTGGCGTTGATCAAGTCGACCGCGAACGGCAGCTGAGCGAACAAAACAATCGCGGCGTTTTGTTTCGTCACGCGATTAAATTGTTCCCACATTTCATCAATCGGGATTCGTTTATCCCAAGCACAATCAGTCGATTGAAACGGCGGATCACAGATAATCGAATCAACCGAACCGTCGGCGAGTTTGCTCATTCCGGAAATGCAGTCCTCGTTGAAAATTTCAAAACTCATAACAACCTCCAACAAAAAAGCCGCCAATCATGACGGCTGTATTTTTTTTTACTCCGAACGATTTTCGAGCGCGTTGCTCAAAATTTTTTGACATTCACCGATTGCGGTCACCAGCGTCGCAGTGTCGGGCGGACGCAAAACGGGAATGTCGCTTCTGCCCAAAAGATAATCCGTCGACACATTGAACGCCTCCGCGATTTTCAATATCGTTTTGACTGACGGCAACGTTCGCCCCGTTTCATAAGGCTGATAAACTTGCCGCGTCACGTTCAACGCGCTGGCAACATCGTCTTGTTTCAGCCCGAAATTTTTTCGGAATCGGCGCAAAGCTTCACTGACCTCCATACAAAATCCCCCTCTCGTGTTTCGCGCATTGTAGCACACGGCGGGTTTTTTTTGCAAGGAAATGTTTCCATAGTGCGCAAAGATTTTCTTGCAAAAACTATTGACAAGCAGGTTAATATTTGCTATATTTAGCACACAAGCAAGGAAACACCTGCTAAACAAACAAAAGCGAACACCGAGAGGAGAAACAAAAATGAAAAACACAATCGAAACGAAAATCGCGGAACTCAAAACCGAGTATCAGGAACTCACCGCAGAGTTGCACGCCGACGAAAATATTTCCGACGCTAAGGACGCTCGCATTCGCAAAGCCCGCCGCGAAGTCAACGCCGAAATCGAAACATTGACCGCGCTGTACAACAGCTCAACCGATCCCGACTTCCGCGAACAAATCGTCAACAAAGCAATCGAATTGGCAAGCAACGCCGCCGAAGAAATCAGCGAAGAGCCCAAAACGGCGGAAATGACAATCGAAATTAAAACTTTCGAGAGCGGCAGATACAGCTTGAAACTCAACGGCAAAAAAGTCGCGCTTAAAACCTTCGGCATTGAAAACGGATTCTACACCGTTCCCGACGATACCGAAATCATTCTCAACGGCCGCAAGCTTCGCTATATCGGACGCCTTTGCGAACTCTTCGACTACGAATACATTTTCGCCGACGAAAACGGCAACGGCGCACGCAGTGAAAAATTCGACGGTCTCATCTGGATCCTCGCGAAGTTCGGCACGCACGATGTCAGCGAACAAGTTGCCAAAATCATCAACAACAAAAAAGCTTACTTCGTCAGAGAAAAAGTCGGGAGTGAAATGCACGCAATCGACGCCGAATACATTATCGACCCCGACAAGGGCGAATACAAGGCAATCGATACCAACGTTTTCAACTTCCTGCCCGAACTCAACGACGAAGACGATGCCGATGACGAATTGATTGACGA
>JAFWFO010000058.1 GCA_017515635.1 Selenomonadaceae bacterium | reverse complement strand
TCGGGAATACAAACCTGAGCTTTTTGAGACAGAATAAAATCGCGAATGTCTCCGCCGCTCAATATCAGTCCGATCAATTGAAAATTTTCAGTGACGAGAGCATGAATTTTGGTGTTCTTACCGCCCCTTGAAATTCCGATTGCTTGATTTCCAAAAATCTTGCGAGCTCCGGTTGCATGTTGATGCACTTTGCAGAACGTCGAATCGATTTGAACGAGCAAATATTTTTCCGTGTCGGCGACCATTGCTTTCAAGATATCCTCGAAAACGTCGTCAGCGCACCATTGGCGAAACTTGTGATAAATGCTGTTCCAATTACCAAACTGAGGAGGTAAATCACGCCACGTGGCTTGATTATTTCCTGCAGTGCTTTTGTAAGGCTGTATCTTTCGTGATAGAATGTATTTGATATAAGCATTTCCTTTCGGTAGGTAGTCTATCTCATTCTACCAAAGATTTGCTTATTTTTTCTTTTCTCGACTTTACCAACACTCTCAAAAAAAATCCCCGCCACGAACGACGGGGAAAAATTTTTTTCAACCGAATCATTTAAAGAAGACGCGCATAATGTCGTTTTTCGTCGCGAAGAGCATCAACATCAGCAACAGCGCGATGCCGACCCGTTGCGTGTAAGCGACTGCCTTTGAGCCTAAAGGTTTGCCGCGAACTGCTTCAATGAACAAATTCACGAAATGACCGCCGTCAAGCACGGGCACGGGCAACAGGTTGATTATCCCCAAGTTGATTGACAAAAGCGCGGCGAAGTTCAACAGCGGCACAAAACCGCGTTCGGCGACTTGCCCCGACATTTGCACGATACCGATAGGCCCCGCAAGATTTTCGGTTTGCTCCGGTTCGCGGAACAGGCGGGCAATCGAATCAATCATGAGGACGGTAATTTCTTTCGTGTGCTCAATCGCCAGCGTGACGGATTCGGAAATTGTTTTCGGTTCGTAGACGATTGAACTTTGCACGCCGACAAGTGCGCGCTTTTCGTTTTCGTCGAAAGTCGGAACAACCGTCGTTTCACTTTCCACGCCGTCGCGCTCATATTTCAGCAAAATATTTTGTCCCGCCTCAACGGTTTTAAGTTTGTCGGTGAATTCAATCCACGTGGTGACGGCTTGACCGTTGACGGAAATAATTTTGTCGCCGACTTTAAGACCGGCTTTTTCTGCGGACATGCCCGAAATAATTCCGCCGAGTATCGGTTCCGTTGCGGGTTTCGCCGCGCCGAGTGTTGCGTAAATCCCGAAGAACAAAACAATCGGCAACAGGAAATTGAACGCCGCGCCCGCCAAAATTACAATCATCCGCGAAAGAACGGGCTTTGCGCAAAAACCGCGATCGCCCGCCGTGTTGTTTTCGGGATCCATGCCCGCAATGTCGTTGAAGCCGCCCAGAGGAATTGCCCGCAACGAGTAAACCGTTTCGCCGCGTCGCTTGCTCAAAAGTTTTGGGCCGAAACCGATTGCGAATTCGTCGACGCGCATTCCCGTCATTTTCGCGGTGATGAAGTGCCCGAATTCATGAACGAGCACGAGCAACCCGAAGACGAAAACCGCAGCCGCTATCGTCAAAATCAAAATTTTTCACCTCGTTGATTAGCTTTGAGCTTTAAGCTTTGAGCTTTTGAGCTTTTAGCAATTACGCATTACGAATTCCGCATTACGAATTGCATTTACGCGATGCCCGACAATATGACGAAATAATAAAACGTCGGCGCAGTGTAAAAAATACTGTCGAATCTGTCGAGCGCACCGCCGTGCCCCGGCAGTAAAATTCCCGAATCTTTTATGCCCGCGAAACGTTTCAGCACTGATTCAACCAAATCGCCGAGCGTCGCCGCAAGACACAGGATAAAGCCCGCCACAGCCATTTTCACGAGCGGCAGACCGAAAAGAAACGTGCCGACAACAATCGCCGTCAACATCGTGCCGAAAATCGAGCCGAGAAAACCTTCGACGGTTTTGTTCGGGCTGATTGATGAAGCGAGTTTGTGCGAGCCGAAAGCCGAGCCGATAAAGTAAGCGAACGTGTCACTTGCCCACGTGCAGGCGAACAAAATCCAAACAAGCGCGCAACCGCCGTCGACGTTCAAATTTAAGTTGAGTGTCGGCAGTAAATTCGTGATTGCGCTAAAGTCGAATTTGTCGAGCAAAGTCGCGTTGTTCGTCGCCAATTCTTTAACGGTCGTCACGGCCTCGCCGGGCTGCGGTTCGTCCGACAGAAAGCGCAGGAAAATCAAATGCGCGAACGGCAAGCCGATATACATTACTCCCGCCACGGAAACACAAGCGTCAGTCGGGCGAGTACTTCCGCGCAGAATGACCGTCAGCAAAAAAATTGCCAACATGCTCAGCGTCAAGACCGCCAAAAGTTCTTCGACGTTGCCGAGCCACGCGCAACACTGCAACAGAATCAACGTCAACGCGCCGAAAATGTACGTCGTGATGACGCCTGCCCGCCGAAATGCGCTTGAGTATTCGTGCCAGGCAATGAGCGACAAAAAAATTGCGAAACCGGCAAACGGTGCGCCGCCGTGTTGAATCACGAACGCCGCGACGGCAATGCCGATAATTCCCGTGATAATTCTTAAAGCCAAGGCGTCACTTCCTCACTTTTTTTCAAGTTCGTCAATCCGCTTCTGGTCGACGACTAAAATTTTTTGTTGAATAATCAAATCGACAAGAATCCACGCGACCAAAATATCCTGATCGCCCAAATGTTTGCCGAATTCGTTTTTTATCGCTTCATAAATTTCAAGCGGCGACAGTTCCAAATAATTCATTGTCGAGTAGAATACTTCGCCGAACAAACTTGCTCCAAGGTTGCACTAAAAATTTTCCCATTGCAAATTCTTTGAGACGAACAGATAAATCTTCCGACTCAAACGTAGGGCGGGCTACGAAATCTCTTTTCTGTTCGCTATCTAAAGTAATTTCGCTCAAATCGGCAGAGGCTTTGTAGTATCTTTCGCAGTAAACAACTTCGACTTTAAAACTTTCGGCGAGCGTAAAAAGTTCTTCGAGAGCCGTCAGCGTCAAAAGGTCGTCGGCGTCCGCGAAGAAAACATATTCGCCGTGCGCAAACTTCAAGCCGGTATTGCGCGGCACGGCTCCCGAACCCGTGTTGCGGTCGAGTTGCAAAAGCATCAATCGCCCGTTAAATTTCGGCGCATAACTTTCGACAATTGCGCAACTTGAATCGGTCGAGCAATCGTCGACGACTATGACTTCAAAATCTTGAAACGTCTGTGCCAAAAGACTTTCGAGACATTCAGCAATATATTTTTCCGCATTCTACATCGGGATAATCACGGATATTTTTGGAGCATTAATCATTAAAAATTCTCCTCAAGTTTCCTCACTTTTTTTCTCGCCGAGCATTTGTTGATTGGCGTAAAAAAATTTCTGTTGCATAATCAAATCGGCAAGGAGCCACGAAATTAAAACGTCATGTTTGCCGAAATTTTCTCCGAAGGCATTTTTTATCACCGTGTAAATTTCATTCGTCGGCAACTTTAAACTGGCCTCAAATAACGAGCGAAGTTGATTATGGGCAAAATGTTCCATCACAGCATAAAGATATTTGGGATTTTGTCGGAAGAATTCGAGCTTGCTCAACATATTTTCAAGCATTTTAATTCCGTCGATAATCGGGCTGAGCCAAAAATTTATTTCTTCCTGCGGTGATTTTTTCTTGCGCAGAACAGATTTTTCCGCTTGTCGCCGAATGTAAACGATATTCGGCACGTGCAAGAATCTTTTCGCGAAAAAGACTAACAGATACGTCAAAACATCGTCTTCAGCAATTTTTACGGGCGGGAAAAAAATTTCGTGTTCAATCAGCAAAACGCGCCTGACGAGCCGGCTCCACGTCGTCAATTTGTAACGCCAATTCAAGACGTTGTGAACGCGAACAACGAAATCTTCATTTTCCAAAGTCGGTACGTCGCCGAAAGAAGCAAACTTATCGCCGGATATGTAAATCTTGCCGAGATCGGGGGTCGCTTCGTAATTTTTTCCGCAATATACAACCTCGGCATCGAAATCTTTGGCAAGAGTATAAAGTTTCTCCAACGCAGTCAAAGTAAACAAATCGTCGGCGTCCATGAAGAAAACATATTCGCCATGCGCAAACTTCAAGCCGGTATTGCGCGGCACGGCTCCCGAACCCGTGTTGCGGTCGAGTTGCAAAAGCATCAATCGCCCGTTGAATTTCGGCGCGTAACTTTCGACAATCGCAAGGCTTGAATCCGTCGAGCAATCGTCGACGACTATGACTTCAAAATCTTGAAACGTCTGCGCCAAAAGACTTTCGAGACAGTCGCCGATATATTTTTCCGCGTTGTACATCGGAATGATGACGGATATTGAAGGGGAATTTTTCATGAAAATTTCTCCTCATTTGTTAAGCGCGCCGAAGCGTCGAGACCGCTTGCCGAAATCAATCAGCGCGTCGACAAATTCTTCGGGCGTGAATTCCGGCCAAGGCGTCTCGGTAAACCAAAATTCGGCGTAGGCGGTTTGCCACAACAAAAAATTGCTCAACCGCAATTCGCCTCCCGTGCGAATCAGCAAGTCGACGGGCGGTTGACCGAATGTGTCGAGTGTGTCCTCAAAAATTTGCACTGAAATTTTTTCGGGCGACAACTCACCCGTTTGGACACGCCGCGAAATTTGCTGTGCGGCACGAACAATTTCGTCTTGCCCGCCGTAATCGGCCGCCACGTTAAACATGACGCCTGTATTATTTTTCATCAGCTCAACGGATTCGCACATCAATTTTTGCAACGCGGGCGAAAAATCTTCCGTGCGTCCCAAAAATTTTATGCGGACGTTGTTGTCGTGCATTTCTTGTTTTTCGCGTTCAAGATAATCCGAAAATAAATGCATTAAAAAGTCGACCTCGGTATGAGGCCGCTTCCAATTTTCTGTAGAAAATGCGTAGACAGTCAACGCTTCGAGTTTGAGATTGACTGCCGTCTTTAAAATTTGTTTCAAGGTTTTGACGCCGGCGATGTGTCCCGCGTTCCGCAAGAGCCCGCGAACATTTGCCCAGCGTCCGTTGCCGTCCATTATAATCGCCACGTGTCGCGGCAATTTGGATTTATCGACTCGCGAAAGCAAGTCGGCATTGCTTTCCCACATGCTTAAACCTCAATTAGGAGTTAGGAATTTGGAATTTGGAATTATTTCGGTGATGTTTAATTCCTCATTCCTAATTCCACATTCCAAATTGTTTTTTCAGACTTCCATGACTTCCTTTTCTTTGGCGGTTTTCACGCCGTCGACGAGCTTGATAAATTTGTCCAAAAGTTTTTGCGTTTTTTCCTGCGCGTCTTTGCGGTCGTCCTCGGTTATCTGCTTGCCTTTTTCGAGCTTTTTGATTTGTTCGTTGGCGTCGCGGCGGATATTGCGCATTGCGACTTTGGCATCTTCGGCCTTCTTGTTCACGATTTTGACAAGTTCCTTGCGGCGTTCCTGCGTCGGTTGCGGAATTGTCAAACGAATCGCGGTGCCGTCATTGTTCGGCGTCAAACCGAGATCGGATTTTTGAATTGCCTTTTCGATTTCTTTCAACGAAGATTTGTCGTAAGGCTTAATCATAATCATGCGCGGTTCGGGGATTGTGACGTTGGCAATTTGATTGACGGGCGTCGCGGTGCCGTAGTAGTCAACCATGACTTTGTCGAGCAAACTGGGTGCGGCACGTCCTGCGCGGAGTGTGCCGTAATCTTTTTTCAGAGCGTCAAGAGTTTTGTTGAGCCTGTCTTCCGCAGATTTGATAACTTCACCGGTCATTTGAAAATTCCCTCCTCATTACGCATTACGAATTCGCATTGCGCGTTAATCAACCGTTGTGCCGATAATTTCGCCTGTTGCGGCGCGGAAAATATTTTCGTGATCGTCAATGTTGAAGACGACAAGCGGAATGTGATTGTCCATGCAAAGGCTTGTCGCCGTGGAGTCCATGACGTGCAATCCCAAGTTGAGAATGTCAATGTAACTGAGCGTGTTGAATTTTTTTGCTTCGGGGAATTTGTTCGGGTCGCAGTCATAAACGCCGTCGGTTCCTTTTTTCGCCATCAAAATAACGTCAGCTTCGACTTCCGCCGCACGCAGAGCCGCCGTGGTGTCCGTGGAAAAATACGGATTGCCGGTGCCGCCGCCGAAAATGACGACGCGACCTTTTTCAAGGTGACGAACTGCGCGACGACGAATGTAAGGTTCAGCGACTTCGCGCATTTCGATAGCGGTTTGCACGCGGGTAAAAACTCTGAGCTGTTCAAGAGCGTCCTGCAATGCCAGCGCGTTCATAATCGTCGCGAGCATTCCCATGTAGTCCGCAGACGTTCTGTCCATGCCTTTTGCCGCACCGCTCAAACCGCGCCAGAGATTTCCGCCGCCGACAACGATTGCAACTTCGAGTCCCGCGTCGTGAACTCGTTTGATCTGTCGAGCGATTGATTCGACGACGGGAGGATTAATCCCGAAACCTTTTTCGCCCGCCAGAGCTTCGCCGCTCAACTTTAAAACTACACGTTTGTACTTCATAAAGTGACCGCCTCTTTCAAAGCAATTAGGAATGTGGAATTTGAAATTAGGAATGATTTCGTTACACATTCCAAATTCCCAATTCCTAATTCCAAATTGATTTTGCCGCCGCCAATTTTACAAGCAGAAACAATTCCTGTCAACAATTCCTATTGAAAAGCTGAAAAAAGCGTGATATACTTCGCCGCGTGAAAGAAGGTGATTTTAATGACGGCACTGAAAAAAATCGGCTTCGTCGGCACGGGCATAATGGGTTCGGCAATGGCGGGACATTTGATGGACGCGGGCTTTGAGTTGAGCGTTTACAACCGCACGAAATCCAAAGCGCAAAGTTTGATTGAGCGCGGGGCGCGTTGGTGCGACACGGTCGGCGAATGTGCGGCGGGACAAGACGTTGTGATAACAATCGTCGGCTATCCGAAAGACGTTGAGCAAATTTATCTCGGCGCGGGCGGAATTGTCGATTCTGCCAAAGAGGGCGCGTATCTCGTCGACATGACGACTTCATCTCCGATTCTTGCCGAAAAAATTTTTGCGGCGGCTCAAGCCAAAGGTTTGCACGCGGTGGATGCTCCCGTCACGGGCGGCGATGTCGGTGCTCGTAACGCGACGTTGGCAATTTTGGTCGGCGGCGAAGAAAGTTCTTTCAACGCGTTGCAACCGATTTTCGCGGCGATGGGTAAAAATATCGTCTACGAAGGCACGGCGGGCGCGGGACAGAAAACCAAAGCTTGCAACCAAATCGCGATTGCCGGAACTTTGGCGGGCGTATGTGAGGCTTTTGCTTACGCGAAGGCTTCCGGTCTCGACGTGGAAAAAGTTTACTCGGCGATTTCGACGGGCGCGGCAGGTTCGTTCCAAATGACGGGCGTCGCTCGAAAAGGTCTCGACGGCGATTTTAATCCCGGATTTATGATTCGGCATTTCGGCAAAGATTTGGCTATCGGCGCGGAAACCGGCACGGCTTACGGGGCATTTCTCCCGATTTTGTCGATGGTCTTGCACGAAGTTAAAAAGCTTGAACAATCGGGCGAAGGTAACCTCGGCACGCAAGCTCTGTTGAAATATTACGGCGTCAAGGATTGAAAAATTTTTTGATTGATATATAATCGCCTCCTGTTCGTCTAAAGAATTTTCGCGGCGATTTTCGCGGAAAAATCTTCGACAGAGACTAATTTAAATTCATTGGAGGGAAAAGTTTTGTTTGACGAATGGAAAAAATTCATACTCCGGGGTAACGTTTTGGATCTCGCGGTGGGCGTAGTAATCGGCGCGGCGTTCGGCAAAATCGTCTCGTCGTTCACCAGCGATATTTTGATGCCGCCGCTCGGTCTGTTGCTCGGCAAGGTGGACTTCTCGAACTTTTACATTAATCTTTCGGGCGTCGAATACGAATCCTTTGCTGCGGTGAAGGAAGCCGGCGCGCCCATCATTGCTTACGGCGCATTTCTCAACACGTGCTTGGACTTTTTGATTGTCGCGACGGCAATTTTCATCTTGATTAAGCAGGTCAATCGTTTCATGCCTGCACCGCCGCCGCCTGCACCCGATCAGCGCAAATGCCCGTACTGCAAAGAAGTCGTTGCGGACGACGCTGTCAAATGCCCGCATTGCGCCTCGGACATCAAAGGCAAATAGAATTTTCGTCACCAATAAAAAAATTTCCCCGCTCGATTGAACGGGGATTTTTTTGTTGCGTTGATTTCATTTCGACACGTCAATTTTTTTGCGAAATTTTTCGGTGAATTATCTGCGGAGTTTTTGGACTTCTTCCATCAAATATTCGTTTTTGATTTTGATGTAAGTGCCCTTCATGCCCAGCGACTTCGATTCGATAACGCCCGCCGATTCAAACTTGCGCAGAGCGTTGACGATAACCGAACGGGTGATTCCCACGCGGTCGGCGATTTTCGACGCGACGAGCAAACCTTCGTTGCCGTCCAATTCGCCCAAAATGTTTATCGCCGCTTCCGCCTCGGAATAACTCAACGTCGCCAACGCGATTTGCACGGTTGCTTTCTTGCGCGCTTCGATTTCGACTTTCTCCGTGTGGTCACGCAACATTTCCATGCCGACAACCGTCGCGCCGTATTCGGCCAACAACAAATCGTCATCGGTGAACTTTTTCGCTTGACGCGCAACAATCAGCGTGCCGATTCTGCGACCGACGCCGTAAATCGGAATGACGGCGAAATTTTTCAAGACGACGGGCAAAGCGTCTTCGCCTTCGTATTTGGGCGGATTGACTTCCGTCTCGTCGAAATGATTGAGCCAGCGAACTGCGGGCGCGGAAAATTTTCCTTTGCGCAAAATGGCATCAATGTCGGAACGTTCGTCTTCGTCGTACAGCGCGTAGCCGTAAATGTCGCCCGCCTTGCTCACGATGTAGACGTTCGAGCCGAGGACGTTGCTCAAAACCTTTGAAATTCCGTCGTACTCCACGGTTTCGGAACGTTGGAGCAGTTTGTTAATCTTGCGTGTTTTCTCTAAAAGCGTCATATCGGAAACTCTCCTTAAAAAAAATTTTTGTGCGTTGCTCAATATCCTACGTTTATACTAACACGAAAATTCATATTGTCAATTTTAATTTTCAGAATTTTTGGCGGTACGCTTGACGGCAGGCAGTAAAAGTTGTAAACTTTTTTGCAAATGGGGCGCAAACGCTCCGAAAATTGTTTCCGTTTATTAAAGGGAGGAATGCCAAATGGGTAACCGCAGGAAAATTGTTGTCGTCGGAACTTCTAACGTCGGCTCGGCAGTCGTCAATAAACTCGCCGACTTTCAACTTGCCTCGGAAATTTGCTTGATCGACCTCAACCAGGACAAAGCCTGGGGCGAGGCGACCGACTCAAGCCACGCGACCGCTTGCGTTTACAGCACGAATATTAAATTCCGCGCTACCAGTGACTACAGCGTCTGCAAAGGTGCCAACATCGTCATCATCTGCGCAGGGCCTTCGATTCGCCCGGGCGAAACTCCCGACCGTTTGAAACTGGCGGGCACGAACGCCAAAATCATGAACTCGGTTTTCCGCGCAATCGCAGAACACACGAAAGAAGCCGTCATTATCCTCATCACCAACCCGCTTGACGTTGCAACTTACGTTGTCAGCAAAATCGCGGAAGAAATCGGCTATCCGACCAACCTGATTATGGGCACGGGCACCATGCTCGAAACTTACCGCTTCCGCCGCATTCTCGCCAACAAATACGAAGTTGACCCGAAAAACATCAACGGCTACGTCCTCGGCGAACACGGCAACGCGGCTTTCGTCGCTTGGTCGCTCACGGGTTGCGCAGGCTTCCCGCTTGAAAAACTCGACGAATATTTCCGTCACACAGATCCGCTCGACAAAAAAGCGGTTGAGCAGGAACTCATTCAAGTTGCTTACGACGTTATCAATCGCAAAGGCTACACCAACACGGGCGTCGCAATGGCGGCTGTTCGTTTCGTCAAATCCGTCCTTTACGACGAACATACGATTCTGCCCTGCTCGGCAATGATGAACGGCGAATACGGCATTACGGACGTTGCTCTTTCGATGCCCCGCATGGTCTGCGCGGACGGCTTGATGCGCGTCTTTGAAGTTGCGCTCACCGACGAAGAAATTGAAAAAATGCGTGCGGCGGCAAAATCCGTTCGTTCGGCTCTCGATGGCGCAGGCATCAAATAATTTCACGACAACAAATTTCCTCGCAAAAAAAAGCACTTCCGAAATTCGGAGGTGCTTTTTGGTTTGTCAGATAAGTCGTCGTCTACTCAATCGGCGGGCGGCGTCTGCTTGCCCGTGCGCCTTGTCCATTTTGTAAACGTAAGCCATAACTTCGGCGATTGCCTTGTAAAGTTCGGGCGGAATTTCGCGGTCAATTTCCAATGCCATCAACATGTTGACAAGCGTCTTGTCTTGGTAGACGGGCACGGAATGTTTCTGCGCGGTCTCCAAAATATGTTCGGCGACATGCCCGCGACCTTTGGCAATGACTCGCGGCGCGTTGTCGCGTTCCGTCTCGTATTTGAGCGCAACCGCCTTGCGTTGCGGGGCAATACTTGTCGGTTGAGTACGGCTAAAATTTTGTTCGTCCATGGCAGTTCCGTCCTTGCAGTCAACTTTTACAAATTATATTTGCCGACGGGCAACGCGTCAAGAACTCAACATTTTTTCTCCGACGGAACCGACGCGAACTTCACCGACATTGAGCGAAGTTTCTTTGAGAGAATTTTTCAGCTCGTTGACGTAAATATTTCTGAATTCGTTGGCAACGTCACTGCGGGAAAAATAAAATCGCATGTCAAGTTGACTTTCCTCGTAAATGCGGAAAATCAATTCGGCGGCACCGATGTTGTCCGTCAAAACGCAAATCCGCACCCACGTTTCTTTTTTGTCTTGACCGGTCTCCTCGTCGCGATTCGTTTCGTCGTAGACGTTCAGATAAGTCGGGTAACTTGTTTCGTTTTCGCCGACGTAAAGCGGCATCATCATTTGGAACGAACGTTGATTTTGGACGGAAGAATTTTCGGAACTCATTGCGTGACGCATCGCGGTTGCGAAGTCGGCAACGTCTTTTCCGGCGCGCTTGAAGGCTTTGGAATTCATCTTGTTTGTCAAATTCGCCATATCGCAAAGTTGCATGAACGCCCAAAGTCTCGGCAAGTCCGGCAAATTTTGTTGAACGGCGGCTTGTTGTACGGTGAGCGGGACATTTTGTTGACACAGGCGCAATAAATTTTGCAGGTGACGCGCCTCGGATTCGGGCATCATCTGTTGTGAATTGTTGACGAACTGTTGAAGCATTGCCGATTCTCGCGGCGTCATGTCGCTACTCCGCATGAGGAATTGCGCCAAATTTTTCATCGCGTCGGTAGTCTGCGGCGTGTTTTGCAGGGGCTGTTTGAGTAGCGCGGTTTTGGCGGTCTGCATTTGATCGCGCATTTCCTGTTGTCGCGCAATGAAATCGCTGCTGACATTTTTCGGCTGCTGACCTTGCGGCAAATTTTGTTGTGCTTGCGGTTGATTCTGATTCTGCGGGAAGTTTTGTTGCGCTTGTGGCTGACTCTGATTCTGCGGGAAATTCTGTTGAGCCTGTGGTTGACTTTGATTCTGTGGAAAGTTTTGTTGCGTCTGCGGTTGACTTTGATTCTGCGGGAAATTCTGTTGAGCCTGTGGTTGATTCTGATTCGGCTGAAAATTTTGCTGAGCCTGCGGCTGACTTTGATTCTGCGGGAAATTCTGTTGAGCCTGTGGTTGATTCTGATTCGGCTGATAATTTTGCTGAGCCTGCGGCTGACTTTGATTCTGCGGGAAATTCTGTTGAGCCTGTGGTTGATTCTGATTCGGCTGATAATTTTGCTGAGCCTGCGGCTGATTCTGATTCTGC
>JAFWFO010000057.1 GCA_017515635.1 Selenomonadaceae bacterium | reverse complement strand
CTGCAGCCGCTGAAAGCCGACTCGTTTATTGTGTCGACCGTTTCAGGAATGACAACTCTCGCCAGCGAACTGCAACCGCTGAAAGCTGACTTGCCTATTGTGCCGACTGAATCGGGAATGACAATATTCGTCAAGGAACTGCAACCGCTGAAAGCCGACTCGCCTATGCTGGTGACCGAATCGGGTATGACAATTCGCGTCAGCGAACTGCAACCGCTGAAAGCCGACTCGTTTATTGTGTCGACCGTTTCAGGAATGACAACTCTCGCCAGCGAACTGCAACCGCTGAAAGCTGACTTGCCTATTGTGCCGACTGAATCGGGTATGACAACTCTCGCCAGCGAACTGCAACCGCTGAAAGCCGACTTGCCTATTGTGCCGACTGAATCGGGTATGACAACTCTCGCCAGCGAACTGCAACCGCTGAAAGCCGACTTGCCTATTGTGCCGACTGAATCGGGTATGACAATATTCGTCAGCGAACTGCAATTCTTGAAAGCCCATTCACCGATAGTTGTAACCGAATCAGGTATGACAATGCTCGTCAGTTCAATGCAATCGCCGAAAGCCCATTCGCCGATGGAGGTAACCGAATCGGGTATGACAATGCTCGTTAATGAACTGCAATCACGGAAAGTATAATCATCAATTTTAGTGACTGAATCAGGAAGAACGACTCTCGTCAGTGCGTTGCAACCGTTGAAAGCTCCTCCGCCGATAAGGGTGACCGTTTCGGGTATAACAACATTCGTCAACGATTTGCAACCGCTGAAAGCTCCTCCGTCAATAGAGGTGACCGAATCAGGAATAACGACGCTCGTCAACGAACTGCAATTCTTGAAAACTGATTCTTCGATGGAAGTAACCGAATCGGGTATGACAATGTTTGTCAGCGAACTGCAATCGCGGAAAGTTTCTTTGCCAATAGTAGTAACCGAATCGGGTATGACGATGTTTGTCAGCGAACTGCAATCACCGAAAGCCCCGTCGCCGATAGAAGTGACCGTTTCGGGTATATTTATACTCGTCAGCGAGTTGCAATCACGGAAAGCTTCTTCACCGATAGAAGTGACCGTTTCGGGCATAACGATGCTTGTCAACGAACTGCAATCACGAAAAGCCCCTTTATCGATCATGGTTACAGCTTCGTTTTCTATTTGCTTAGGAATTTCCATAACCTGCGCCGAGCCGAAATATTTTTTTATCGTGACTCCCGAATCATTGCGCTTATATTTAAAATCCTTGTAAGTTAACGTGATAAATTTCCCCACAATTGGTCGAAAAATATCCGTCCAAGCTGACATGAAAATTTCCCTCCTTTCAAAAGGTAAAGTCTTTGCCGAATATCGACCGAAAATGCAACTGTCAAAGCGACGTGAGCACACGATCCAAAATTTTTGCGACATATGTTGTTGATCTACGCTCTGCCGCAACGTCACAACATGACATTTTTCGCACGCAACATTTTGTCATTTCAATTTGTCTTCAAATTTTGTTTCCAGATTTTCAACTCCTTACCCTTGCCCAAAGCAATGAGCCACGCTTCAAATTCCTCCGACAATCGGTTCCTGTTATCAATCAGCTTATAACAAAATGCCTCGAACTTTTCAAGAGAGTCGTTCAGCAAATTATTTATGCCGTTGATCAATTCATCTGTCGACGAAAAAATTTTCCCATCGATGAGTAATTCTCGCTTCCCCGTCAGGAAATACGCCAGGATATAAAATTTTATGCGATTATTTTGTTTTCCGTTGTCCTCGATCTCAAACGATTTAACACCGTCAATGAACCTTCGTCCTTGTGAATGAATTTCGAGGTATTGCGACAATAAGCAATTTGAGAGAATTTCATTCCACAATTTTTTTTCGCTTAAATCGTCGCAACGAAGTTTTTCCAGAATGTCTTGACCGAAATCATTTAGCGACGAATATATTTTTCCCTTCCAGAAAAATTCTTTCGTGTCGGGTGCAAGCTTATAGAGCAACTCCCAAAAAACAACGTCTTCATTTCTGCCGTTCTGAATTTTTTCTTCGGCATCTATGCAATAACCGGTCAGTTCGGAATCGTGACGGCTAAAAAAGCCCGAAAACAATTTGCGCTTTAAATGTTTCTTGCTTTCCGACCAATTCGACGCCAGTCCCAAAACCAGTGCGCGTATATTTTCGTATTGTTGATCACCAAATTTGTAACCCATTCCGCCTAAATTTTGATTCGTCGGCATTTTTGCTTTGAGCGTGTCTTCGACAATTACAGGCTGATTTTTTCCGGTAAGCCAATTTTTGACTTCGTCATAAGTCCAGCGACGATTTGGATTGTTGATATCGTCATGATGCGTCAAATCGTTGTAAGTCAAACCGATTATCAGATTTTTTAAATTCGGCGGCATATCTTTTGGGAACGGCAATTTCTGTCCCGCCAAATTGCCCGAAAATTTTGAGACCGAGAAATTTTCGGAGAAAGTGTGTCCGCAGAACAATTCGTAAAGCGTGATACCAAACGAATAATAGTCCGATTCTTCACGGTACGTGTGTTGCAAAGTTTCAGGTGCCGCATGAGCGGAAATCACACTTGCGTCGCTACCCGTTGCCGAACTGATTCCAAAATCGACAAGCGCGACACCTCCGACGTGGGAGATAAACATTATATTTGAGGGTTTTAAATTTTTGTGCAGGACGCCGATATTGTGCAAGGCGTACAAAGCTTCGTTCACACAGGGGATGACAATTCGTTTCAACTGCTTTAAACTAATTTTTTTTCCTTGCAGACTGCCCAAGCTGTAATATTGCATGATTGTAACGAGCAGGCCGTTATATGTGCCCGTGTCATAAATTTTCGCGACATACGGAGAGTTGAGAGTTTTGAGCGTCTCAATAATTTTCGGACTCAACGCAGAATCGTGATTATAAATTTTCGCGATGTATTCATTTCCGTTGTATTCGCAGACATAAACGTTTGCCTTGCCGGAAATTACATCCAGACGCTTTTTGACAACGTATTTGCCAAGCAGAAGCATCCCGACGGACAGGCTTGAGAATTTTTCTGTGTTCATGTTGCGAATGGTATTCGGAGTTTGTGGCCGATTCGCGATAAAATCGGCAAAGCGATTTGAGATCAACGTTGCCGAAGATTTGGAGTTTCTCTGTGTTATGTCACTCAATTTTAAAACACCTCCCTGAATTTGTAGTGTTACACAGAGCGTCAATTAAATTTCCGTACGGATTTTTAATTTCCATGAGCGCAATGAAATTATAACACAAAAAGAAACGCTATACATACAACGAAACAAATTTTCCATTTACAAAATGCAGTTCATGATAAAAATAAAACCCTCCTCACTGCGAGTGCTGGCAATGTACGCTCGCGGTATGAGTCAGCGCGACATTTCGGCCACTATCGAAGACATCTACGGGTTCAAACTCAGTGCCGAACAAATATCGAAAATCACCGATTATGTCCTCGAAGAGTAGCAGAATCGGCAAAATCAGACGCTCGCGCCTTTTTATCCGTTCCTGTTCGTCGATTGCCTCTTCGTGCCCTGCAGTGTTACAAGAAAAACTTAATTTGACAGTGCATTGACGGCGTTATAGAATTCGGCGCGGAAATTAAGCTTGTACTCTCAATCGCGGGAGACGAGACTTAGGAGGTTGCATCATGAAAAAAAATAATCGTGCGTCGTTGAGCGGCGCGCAAAAGTTCAGCTTGGTCAGACGTGAGGCAATTTACACGGGGCTTGCGTTGATCGGGCTGATTATTTTTTGGCTTGTCGCGGGCTTCGGCACGGCGTCCGTTGACGTGAAAATTTTTCACTTGCCGCTTTGGGCTGTACTCGGAACCGTCGGCGTTTGGATCGTCGCGATTTTAATCAGCGCGTTGTTGAGTCAAAAACTTTTCACCGACATGGATTTGGAGGGCGACGACGATGGCAAGTAGTTTGTTCGAGTTGCGCTCATTGATTTTGCTTTTACCGTTGCTCGCGTTCATGGGCGTCATGGTTGCGATAAGTGTTTTCGTCCGTCACAAGCAGGCGGGCAAAAATTTCGTGAGCAGTTATTTCGTCGGCAACCGCGAACTCGGCGGCTTTGTTTTGGCAATGACAACCGTCGCAACTTACAGCTCCGTTTCGAGTTTCGTCGGCGGCCCCGGTATGGCGTTTCAAGTCGGCTTCGGCTGGGTTTATATGGCGGTCGTGCAAGTCACGGCGATTTTTTTGGTGCTCGGAATTTTCGGCAAGCGTGTCGCCCTGTTGGCTCGCAAGCTCAATGCGGTTACGGTCGTCGACATAATTCGCGCCCGTTTTAAATCGGACACGTTGGCGGC
Source organism: Selenomonadaceae bacterium (assembly GCA_017515635.1). Lineage (GTDB taxonomy): Bacteria > Bacillota > Negativicutes > Selenomonadales > Selenomonadaceae > Quinella. The sequence goes on along the minus strand of JAFWFO010000057.1, from coordinate 19,716 downwards.
AATCGCGGCATTCGTTATCGTTTTATTTTTCTGCGGGACGATGACGGCTCAATTCGTCGGCGGCGCAAAACTTTTCGCGGCGGTGACGGGCTACAGCTACGAGGCGGGATTAATTCTTTTCGGCTTGACGGTCGTAATTTATACTTCAATCGGCGGCTTTCGTGCGGTTGCGTTGACGGATACTTGTTGCGCAATAATGATGATGATTGGAATCGTTTTGTTATTAAAATATGTTTTGCAAGCGGGCGGCGGCTACGAAAATATTATGACGACGCTTGAAGTCAGCAACCCCGAATTGTTTGAGCCGTTCAGCTTCGGAAATATGCCGTGGACAATTTACTTTACGCAATGGCTTTTGGTCGGTATCTGCACAATCGCCTTGCCGCAATCGGTCGTTCGCGGAATCAGCTACAAAAATACGCAGGGACTTCATCAAGCAATGTTAATCGGCACGATTGTTGTCGGCTTCATGAATATCGGAATAAACTTCACGGGAATTCTTGCGCACGGAGTTTTGTCGGGCACGGCGGCGGATTACGGCGGAGTTGACAATATCATTCCGACGACGATTGTTACGGCAATGCCGGTTGAACTTGTCGGACTTGCGATAATCGGCCCGCTTGCCGCGTCAATCTCGACAATTTCGGGACTGTTAATCGTCGCGTCAAGCGCAATCGTCAAAGATGTTTATCTGCATTGGTCGGAGAAAAATAATCGCACCGTGACGCCCGCCCGCGTAAAATTTTTGTCAATGGCAACGACGGCGATAATCGGCGCGGCAGTTTTCGTTATAGCTCTGACGCCGCCAAGTTTAATTTGGCTGATAAACATGTTCGCATTCGGCGGACTGGAGACGGCATTTTTCTGGACGTTGTTGCTCGGACTGTTTTGGAAACGTGCAAACAAATTGGGCGCAATGTTGTCGATGACGGGCGGCACGATAGTTTACTGCGCGACACAGGCGGCGGGCTTCAAAATCATGGGCTTGCATCAAATCACAATCGGGATAACTTGCTCGCTGATTTTGTTTTTAATCGGCTCGTATTTGGGCAAGCGTTCGGACGACGAAACTTTAAAAATTTTCTTCCCGTGATGATGGCATTTGTTTACCTGCGTGCGCGAGAATTCCCCCCGCCTCTATAGACGGCGGGATGAATCGCACGTTGATTTTGATGGGTTGTGAAATTATAATTCGTGGGTCGGAGATGAGACAAATGAACAGAGGATATAAATTCAGAATCTATCCTGACGCTGAACAAAGGGGAATCTTTGCCAAAACGTTTGGTTGTGTTCGTTTTGTCTATAATCGTATGCTCTCCGACAAGCTGGAAAAGAAAAAATCGGTAACACCGGCTCAATACAAGGAAAAATTCGAGTGGTTGCGAGAAGTGGATAGTCTTGCCCTTTGCAATGCTCAAATGAATTTGAAACGAGCATTTGAAAATCGGCGGAAGAATCCCAAGCACTTCGGCAAGCCGCGCTTCAAGAGTAAGAAGAGCAATCAAAGTTATTCGACAAATAATCAGAAAGGTACGGTGAGGATTGAGGACGGGAAAATCAGATTGCCGAAAGTCGGGTTGGTGAAAATAAAACTTCATCGACAAATAATCGGCACGATAAAAACGGTGACGATAACGAAAACGCCGAGCGACAAATATTACGTGAGCATATTGACGGAGTACGAAAACCAAGTGCTGCCGATAGTGCCGAAAAAATTTGTCGGTTTGGATTATTCAATGGTGGAACTATTCGTATCGTCAGAAGGCGAGAGAGCCGATTACCCGAAATATTATCGTCGTGCGCAGAAAAGACTTCGCAGAGTTCAGAAGAAATTTTCACGGAGCAAAAAATTTGGGAGCAATCGCGAAAAAATCCGAGTAGTGCTTAGCCGAGTTTATGAGAAAGTGACAAATCGACGGAAAGATTTTCTACACAAGTTATCGACTCGGTTGGTCAATGAGAACGACGCGATATCGATTGAGGATTTGGACTTGAAAGCGATGGCGAAACATAAATGCGGCGGACGTTTTAGTTTTGGAAAATCCATTTCGGACAACGGCTGGGGCATATTCACACGAATGTTGGAATATAAACTGAAGTGGCAAGGCAAAAGTCTGGCAAAGGTTGATAAATGGTATCCGTCAAGCCAACTGTGCTCGAAGTGTGATTATCAGAATACCGACACGAAAAATTTGAGCGTTCGGGAGTGGACGTGCCCGAAATGCGGCGCAAAGCATGATAGAGATGTCAATGCCGCGACAAATATCAAAAACGAAGGTGCAAGAATAATTTGTGCTTGACTACCGCAGGGACTGCGGAAAGTAAAGCCTGTATGAGAGGAAGTAAGACGCAACCAAAGGCGCGACCTCGATGATTCAGGAAGCTCCCGCTTCTTTAGGCAGGAGTAGTTCACATTGACAATCGACGACGCAAAAATTACAATGACGGCGGAGGTGCTTTAAGCATGAAGTCTAAAAACTTGGCGAAGATAATTTGCGCGGCAGCGGTGACTGTTGCGGTGACGTTCAGCGGTTGCGGCGGAAATTTGGGCTCCGGCGACACGGACGCTGAAAATACATCAACGGCTGAAAGACCGGTGTCGACAACTCAAAAGGTCACTGAAGCGGCGGTGAACAAGCCCGAAAGCAACGCAAAAATTTCGGACGCGAGAAATACTCCCGCCGTTCGTGTGGCGCGCACGGTCGGCCCTGCGGTCGTCGGCATAACCAACAAGGCCATTGCCCGCGATATGTTTAATCGCACGTTTGAAACCGAAGGCGTCGGCTCAGGCGTCATTTTCCAAAGCGACGGTTACATAATCACGAACAATCACGTCATTGCGGGCGCGAAAGAAATTATCGTGTCGCTCTCGGACGGCAATTCGATAACCGGAACTTTAATCGGCGCGGACGAAATGACGGACATTGCAGTTGTCAAAGTCGACGCGAAAGATTTGCCCACTGCCACGCTCGGCGATTCTGATGAAGTCGTCGTCGGCGAACCCGCGATAGCTATCGGCAACCCGATGGGCTTGGAATTTCAAGGCTCCGTGACTGTCGGCGTTATCAGCGCGTTGAACAGAACGCTTGATCTGAACGATAAGCGCGTTAAACTTTTCCAGACTGACGCGGCGATTTCTCCCGGCAATTCCGGCGGCGCGCTCGTCAACGCGGACGGCGAAGTTATCGGTATCAACAGCGCGAAACTTGCAACCAACGGCGTCGAAGGCATGGGCTTTGCAATTCCGATTAATACCGTCAAGACAATTGTTAAAGAGCTTATGGACAAAGGTTACGTTGCCCGTCCGTATCTCGGCGTAACGATTTTCGACAAACCTACTGCCGCTCGTTACGGCTATCAGCTCACTTTGGAAAAAGGCGTTTTCGTCTTCCAAGTCGCGCTTGATTCGCCTGCAGGTCGCGCAGGTTTCCAACGCGGCGACATTATCTTGAGCATTGACGGGCGCGAAGTCAATTCGGTTACGGACGTTCGCGATGCCGTTGCCGAACACAAAGTCGGCGACAAAGTCAAAGTTTTGATTGACCGCGACGGCAAGCAGGAAAATTTTGACGTGACACTTGAAGAAATGCCGCAACCGTCGAATCAATGAAAATAACTTTGGTCGTCGTCGGCAAGCTCAAAGAAAAATTTTTGGTTGACGGCGTCGCGGAATATTTGAAACGTCTGCGCAAATTTGCAACGATTGACGTTCGCGAAATTCCCGAATGCCGCACGCTCGACGAAGAGGCGCAAAAACTTTTGTCGCTCGTCCCGCAAAATTCGTGGCTGTGTGTTTTGGATGTTTCGGGTACGGAATTGACTTCGGAAGAATTCGCCGAAAAAATTTCCGCGTTGAACTTGAGCGGCGTGAGCAACTTGACGTTCGCAATCGGCGGGGCGTTCGGTCTCGGCGAAGAATTACGGCAAGCGGCGGATTTTCGGCTGAGCTTGTCGCAAATGACGTTGACACATCAAATGGCGCGGCTTGTCCTCGTCGAACAAATTTATCGGGCGTTTAAAATCAACAGACACGAACCTTATCACTGGTAACTTTTTGGGAGCAGAAAATTTTTCCGCTCCTTAAATTTTTAGGAGAGGAAATTTTTTCATGGCAATTTGGAAACTAAAGCCCGCTTGCAAAGATTACGTTTGGGGCGGACGACGGCTTGTCGACGAATTCGGTATCGACGGCGGCGAAATCTGCGCGGAAGCCTGGATGTTGTCCGCACACCCCGACGGCGTCTCGACAATCGTCAACGGCTCGTTCGCCGGTCAAACTCTTGCCGACGCGCTGAAAAACCACGCGGAATTTTTGGGCACGAACTGCCGACGTTTCGGCGAGTTCCCGATTTTAATTAAATTCATCGACGCGAAAGAAAATCTTTCCGTGCAAGTTCACCCGTCCGACGATTACGCTTTGGCGCACGAAAATCAGCTCGGCAAAAATGAAATGTGGTACGTTATCGACGCCGAAGAAAATTCGCGACTTTATTGCGGCTTCAACAGAAAAATTTCCCGCAACGAATTCGCCGCCCGAATCAAAGAAAATTCGCTTGTCGAAGTTCTCAAAGCCGTGACCGTTCACAAAGGCGACACGTTTTTTATTCCCGCCGGAACGATTCACGCGGTCGGCGAAGGAATTTTGCTTGCCGAAATTCAGCAAAGTTCAAACGTCAGCTATCGCGTCTTCGATTATGGCAGAAACCGCCCGTTGCATATCGCCAAAGCTCTCGACGTGACGAACTTAACGCCGATTGACACACGCGGAAAAAGTTATCCGCATTTGGCGGCGTGCGATTATTTTGTCGTCGACAAGCTCAATCTCGACGGAAAAATCTTTTCGCGGGCTTCGGGCACGGTTAGCGACGAAACTTTTTTAAGCGTGTTGATTCTCGGCGGCGACGGCGAAATTTCTTGCGGCGACGAAAAATTTTCTCTGCGCAAGGGCGATTCGTTTTTCTTGACGGCGGGCGCGGGCGATTGGGAAATTTGCGGCTCATGCGACGCGCTGTTGACGACGATGCCTTAATCACATGGGAAAAACTTTCGAGGCCTATCAACTCGTCGGCAACTTCGCGAAATTGTTTGATCGCATGATGACCAACGCGGACTTGCCGGCACGTTTGGCGTTAAAATTTTTTTGGGGCTTGAATTCGGCGGCTCACAAAAAATTTTTGGCGCAGGCATTTGCGGGCATACCGAAAAATTTTTGCGGGCGACTGCTTGAAGTTCCGGTCGGCACGGGCGTTTTGTCGTTGCCGATTTATCAAAAGCTCACGGGCGCGGAAATTTTTTGCGTCGACTTGTCGGACAAAATGCTTGACGCGGCAAAAGCGCGGGCAGTCAAAATGAATTTGCGCGGCGTGAAATTTCTTCAAGGCGACGTGACAAATTTGCCGTTCACTGATGAAAGTTTCGATCTGGTTTTATCGGTAAACGGCTTCCACGTCTTCCCCGACAAAATTTCAGCACACGCGGAAGTTTTTCGAGTCTTGAAACGCGGCGGAATTTTTTGCGGCTCGGTCTACGTCACGGGCGAAAATCGTCGGACGGATCTTTTCGTCGAAAATTTTTGCGAACGTCACGGATTTTTTTCGCCGCCGTATGACACGCCGGCGACTTTGAAAAAATTTTTGCGTGAAAAATATTCTCGCGCCGAAGTCACCAACGTCGAATCATTTGCAGGTTTCACTTGCACGAAATAAAAAACCCTCCACACGGAGGGAAATTTTTTTATAACACGTCTGCGAAATGTGGTCTTAACTTTTTAAAGCACCACGCGCCGACGAACATCACAACGCCCGTCACCGCCCAAAAATAAATCGTCTGGTATTGGTGTTGCCAAAACCATTCGTTGTAGATGAAACTTTGGCGGTAACCTTCGACGAGATAATATGCGGGATTGAGTTTCAAGATAAATTGAAACTGTTCGGGCACCATGTTTAAATTCCAAAAAATCGGCGTGCCCCAAAATCCGAACTGCAAAATCATTCCGACGAACTGTCCCACGTCGCGCAGAAAAACCGTCAGCGAACTGGTCAGCCAACTCAAGCCGAGCACCAGACAAATCATCGCGAAGAAATAATAAATTATTTGCAGGTTGTAAATCGAGACGCTGTAGCCGTAAATCGCGAACATCGCAAACAGTACCGCCACGAAAAAAATATGCACGACAAGCGCGGACATAATTTTTACAATAGGCAACAGCTCCACGCGGAAAACAATTTTTTTGACGAGGAACGCGCTTTCAATGACAGAATTCGTCGCGCTCATGATGCTGTCGCTCAAGAAAAACCACGGGAACATTCCGCACACGAGCCACAAAATAAACGGGAAGTCATTGACGGGCATCGCCTTGAAGCCGACTTGGAAGACGAACCAGAAAATCAGCACGGTGACGGTCGGTTGAATGAACGCCCAAAGAATCCCCAGATACGAGCCGAGATAACGCTGGCGGAAATCGCGCTTGGTCATCTGCCACAAAAGTTTTCGGTTGCCGACAAGATTGCGAATCAAGCCGATCAACGCGTGCAATGGTTTCATAAATTATTCTCCTTGCGATTTGATTTTTCGGCAATGATATAAAATCGGCAAGGGAATGTAAACGAAAAATTTTTCTATGTCGTGGAGTGTGGTGTTGCGTCGAAGATTCGTCAGCAAGATAAAGTTAAATTTCGTATCCGCTTTAGTCATGCTGAATACATTCACAATGATAATAAAATGTCTGTTAAGTTCTCAGCGATATTTTCTGCGTCGCTCAATGAATTTTCTTTCCCGAAAGTGATTCGGATTGTTCCGTTGATATAATCTTCGGGAACAGTCAGAGCTTGCAACACGTGAGATTTTTGAACTTGTCGCGAATTGCAAGCCGAGCCGGTCGAAACGCAAATATTTTTTAAATCGAGTCTGTGCAAAAGAGTTTCGCCTTCGCAGTCTTTAAACGACAAACTCAAATGCCCCGGCAAACGATTTGCGCCGCCGTTTAAAATGAAGTCAACATTTTTTCCGCGCAGATTTTCGAGCAATGTATTTGCACAAGCTGAAATTTTTTTAGCCGTGACGTTCATTTCGCGACAATTTTTTTCCAACGCAAGAGCCATCGCCGCAATAGCCGGAACATTTTCCGTGCCGCCACGTTTTGAAAATTCTTGCCCACCGCCGTCAATGTAAGGCGCAAAATTTAAGCCCGTGCGAACGTAAAGAAATCCGACGCCTTTGGGGCCGTTGAATTTGTGCGCGGAAGCCGACAGCATGTCGACGCCGAGATTCGCAACGTCAACGGGAATATGTCCGACCGCTTGAACTGCGTCCGTGTGAAAAATTTTTCCGTGTTCGTGCGCAACGGCGGCGAGAGCTTTGACGGGTTGAATCGTGCCGACTTCGTTGTTGGCAAGCATGACGGAAATAATTTTCGTCTGCGGCAAAATTTTTTCGCGAAGGTCATCGGGATTGACCGCGCCGAATTTGTCGACGGGCAATTTCGTCACGGTGCAACCAAGATTTTTCATCGCGGCGCACGAATTTAAAATTGCTTTGTGCTCCACGGCGGAAGTGATTATGTTCGGGCGTTCGGGCAAGGACGCGAGTACCGAGGATTTTATCGCCCAGTTGTCGCTTTCCGTGCCGCCCGACGTAAAAAATATTTCTTGCGGCTTTGCGTTAATGCAGGCGGCAATTTTTTCCCGCGATTCTTGCAAAATTTTTTTCAGCGGGCGTGACAGCTTGTAAGCCGACGACGGATTTGCAAAAAATTTTTCCTGCAACTCGAACATCAACGCCAAAGCTTCCGCGTCAGGTTTGGTCGTCGCCGCGTTGTCCGCGTAAATTATTTTACTCGAAGAGTTTGCAACCGTCATTCTTGAAGTCCTCGATTTTATCCAAAATGTCTTGCGGCTCGACTTCCAAAAAATTCGCCAAACACTCAAGGCAATAAAAATTTTGGGTCTTCATGCCCAAGAGTTTTTTGTTTATGCCGATTTCGTTTTTGCTCAGCGAAAGTTTGCCGCAAGCAATGCAGTTGAAATTTTTCTTAGCCAATTACGTTACCTCAAATTTCGGAATATCTTTGCCCGCGTACTCGACATCAAGCAAGGCAAGTTGTTTTCTGATTGTCGCCCGCATTTGACAGGCACGTTCCAAACAGTAGCGACTGAAAGTTTCTTTGTCGACATCTTCTGCGCGGCGGACGTTCGGGAAAAGCAATTTCAGATACGCCGTAGCAATTCGCTTTATCGCCGCAGTGTCTCGCGTGTCGGCTTTTTCGGGCACCTTAATCAGCTCGTCGACGATTGCGCGATAACTCACGTCGTCGCGCAGTTCGTGGAGGATCGAACAAAAATATTCCGAATTCAACGCCCAGCCGCAAATTTTCATGTCGTCATTCATGCGGGGAATATTCCAGCCTTTTATGAAGCCGTGAAAGCGTTCAATCAGCGCGGATTCGTGAAAGACCGTCGGCAATTCGTCAAACATATTCGCCGCGCCGTCCATTTCCATAACGGATTTTGAAATGTTTCCGCTGAGAATTACGCCCGCTTCCGCCGAGTTTGAATGGTTGCCGACCGTGTAAACTCCTTGCTCAAGAAAACCTTTCAACGCGGCGCGCATTTCGTCGGTGTCTTTGAACGAAATTGTTTGAACTTCGTCCAGCGCGACAAAATCATTGTAAGCGACCAAACCTTCTTGCCGCTTTTGCATGTCGTAAAACATTTTGGCGCGACTCATAACCCCGCCGCTCGACAGCCAGCCGAATCGACTTACCTGCCCGAAAATATAAGATTTGCCCGTCCCCTTCGGCGCAAGCTCAATCAAATTTAAACGCTTCTCGACGAACGGCAACAGCCGTGTGAGCATCGTTAATTTTTCTTCCTCGCGTTCGTAAGCCGCCGCATTGTAATCGACTGCACCCAAAAGAATTTGCAACCATTCCTCGAACGAAAAATTTTCTCGTGCGGTTTTGTAAAAATCCAAATCGATTTTATACGGGCAAAAATTTTTGAACTTCAGCAAGCGAATTTTGCCGGGAATTTTCGGGCGAGCGTCATAATCGGGCGGTCTGTAGCCAAGTTCAATCATGCCCCAAACTTCGCGCCCGCCGACCAGTTCATCTTTGTAGAGATGCCAAATGTTGTCGTCAATCATCGTTTCTTTTGCCGCAAGCCCGAAATCCGGCAATGAAAATGCCGCCGCGCCGTTCGCCACGTCAATTTCAATGGAAACTTTCGCCAACAATTTGACGTGCTCATTATCCATGACGATTCGGCTTTTTATCGACTTCCAATCGTCTTTTCGCGGAATAAATCGCCTTACGAAATTCAAAAGTTCGTCCGTGTCAAATTTTCCGTCCTCGTCCTCGAATCGCCTCAACAGCCAATCGCGCATAAATGACGGCAAACTAAGCGCGGAAAAAAAATTGCTGTTCCGTAAATCTTTGTAGACGACCATGTCGGAAAAAATTTTTCTCAATTTATTTTCCATTGTCGGCTCCCATTATTCAAAAAACTCAAAAGCGTCATCGGATTTTTTTGACGACGCGGAAATTTTCTCCGGCGACGGCTCAACCGTAATTTTCGCGCCCTGCAACGAAAATTCAATCACCGGCACCAAAATTTCTTCGAGAGTCGCGCCGCCGTGCACTTCGACCGAATCCAAACGCCCGCCCGAAAATCTGTCGTAATTCGCCAATACCCAACGACCGTTTTCTTCCGTCGCAAAGTTCGGCTTTTCGTCGCATTCGCTTATCGGACAACAACGCCCCGCATGTTCGCCGACGGAATTAATTTTGTGCTTATTCTCGCGCCCGTACATTACCGCAAGCCGACTCGCGCCGTGATCCGAAGTCAAAATAATTTTCGCGATTGCCTGTTGAGCCAAGGCGATTTTTATTTCGGAAATGACCTCGTCGATTATTTTGAATTCGTCGTCAATGTAAGTCGGCGCAGAACACTTGCCGCTTGCGTCAAATTGTTCGGGCGAATGTTTTAATTCGTCAAGCTTGGAATTTTTATCGAATTTGTCGCCCCGCCAATCGTCGTAAAAATTTTTATTCTGTGAAGTCAGCGTAGGTAATTCGGCACGAGCAATTTCAATCCGAACAGACAAGCCGTTTTGTGACGCCCGCGCTTGAATGTAACTCAAAAATTCAACGCCGAGCGCGTCCAGCCAATACAGCTTTGCCGTGTCGTCGGCTCTGTCCAAAATCGCCCGCCGAGTCTCGAATTTGTTCGCCGGTCGCTCAACCGCAAATTTCTGCACCAAATTTTTAAAATCCGCGTCGTCGACGTTGCAAACTTTGATTTTCTTGTAACGCCGAAAATATCTTGTAATTTCTTCGTCGCCGAAATCGTAATCCGTCAAATAGTCTTCCATAGCCGAAAAATTTTGCTTGAAAATCGCGGGGATTTTTTCTTTGCCCTGCACGGCTTGAATCATTGCGCGACGTTCCTCAGCCGTGTTGTCCGTCAAAAATTTTATGGCGTTTGAACCTGCCGCAAAATTTTTAAGCCGCTCAAGATATTCCGCAACGTATTGCGCCGAAATATTTTTGACTGCCGTTTTCCGCAACGGATAAAATTCGCCAAAAATTTTTTCGTCCGTAACCTCAAGCAACGCAAAAAATAAATTCTGCCGATACGCCTCGTAATTCGCGGAAATGCTGAAGACGTATTGCAGATACGAATTTGCGAATTTATTTTTGAAGCCCGCCGCAAACGTGCGCCAATGTTCAGGCGGGAAGCCGTCGCATTTATCGTCAAGGAAATATTCCCGCCATTGTTCCTCGTCGAGCACGTCCGCCCGAAAAGTAAATCGCGGCTCCCGATTTTTTATCGCGTCGTAAAAAGTGTTTATCTCTTTAACTTTCGCAAGCGGCAAATTTGTTTTGACGCTCAACGAATCGCACTTGCCGCTTTCCATCAACTTGAGCAACTCGGAAAAATTTTTCGCGTCGGTCGGAACGTCGATATTCGCGCCGAACTTCACGACGGAAAATTTTCTTACGCCGGCAATTTTGCAGATATTGTTCGTGCGAAATTTAAAATCTGCGTCGGCAAGGCTTTCAAGTAAATTCGCTATGCCTCGGCAGATAAAAATAATTTTTCGATTGAAATTTCTGTCCTGCAACGTCCGCAAAATATTTTCGTTCGCGGTGAAAAAAACATATTCGCCCAAACCAAAACACAGCGCATTTTTTTCAACGGTTTTCAGTGTGTCAATAAATTCGTCCGGATCGGGGAAAGTGTCTCCTCGACAAAATTTCGACAGATAAATTCGCTCATAATTTTTAAAAAATTTTTTGAGTTTCTCGCACTCCGCCGCACCGTCGACGATGACAAAATACGGGCGAAAATTATCTTGCCGCAAATAAATTTGTATTTTCTTGACGGCGGCCTCAACGCTCAAATTTTCCACGTTCAAGCCCCTCCCGTAAAATTTTCAAACCGACTTCATAATTTTTATCAAGCAAATCAATTAAAAGCGTCTTGGCCTTCTCCGGCGACATTTGCATAACTTGCGCCGTGATTTTATCGTAAGCTCCGCCGCTGTAATATTTGTTCCGCGAAATTTCGTCGACCAGTTCTTTAACGCGCATGTTCGGATACCATTGATAAGCGTCGCCCCGAAATTTTGCCTCCAATTCGTTGCGAACTTCGTCGTTGTCATTAAACAAAACCTGCTTGTCGTCGATAACTGCGTCGCGAAAAGCTTCCTCAATTTGCCGTTCAGATTTTATATCCGCGAAATACGACGGATGATTTTTAAGATAAGCTATCGCAAAATTTACGGCGTTTTTGTCGGGCGCGGTCGCCATGACAGTATCAAAAACTTTTTTGGCGTCCGATACTTCCGATTTCGGCACCATTGCCAATATCGGCGTCCGATGAATTTTTGACCATTCTCGCGGCGATTTATTGCCCGCAATTTCCCGCCACAATTTCCGCAATTCATTTTTCAGCTGACCTTTGAGAATTTCCTGCGCCTTGTCGTTCAAAATTTTATGATACTGCCCCCGCGAATCGGTAAATGAACTGTAAGGCAACGACGGATAAATTTCGTTTATTTCCTGCTCGCTCAAATCATTGAGTTGATAAGAAAATTTATCGCGCAAAATTTTTAACGGCTCTTTCATTACGGCGCGAATAATTTCGGCATTGTCGATGAGTTGTCCCAAAAAAAATTCCCGCTTACTCTGCGGAATATCGCCACGCACAACAATTTCCTTTAAAACCGCCAGAAAATCTTTTATCGCCGGAAAACTTTCGGCAATCACGTCGCACGGAATTTTGATGTTGCATCGGCAAAAATCTTTCCAAGCTTGAGCGCAAGAATTTAAAGACTTGCCGTTGATGCCGAAATTTTTGCTCTCGACAACAATCTTGTAGTCGACAATCATTTTCCGCAAATCGTCTTCCGCAGTCTCTTTATCGTGCAACCAAATTTTATCGTCGGAAGTCACGCGCCTTTGACATTCCGCAACGGCGTCGCTTATGCCGATTTTCTCTGCCAGCTCAAAAATTATGCCGTCCTCGAAATGCCGCAAAAAGTCGGTAAAAATTTCGCGTCCGGTGTCGACGGTGAAGAAATTTTTCAAATCATGGAATGCCACGGGATTGTTTATCAAAAATTGTCCCGCACGTTCCGCCAACGCCGAGACACTGACCGCCTGTTTTGAGTTGGCAATTTCGGCAAGCAGATACAAAAAATTTTTATATTCGTCCGTCGCCGCCTCGACGTAGCACCACAGCGGATAACCCAAATTTTTCAGCTTGAGGCGAAGTTTTTGCGCACTCTGCTCAACCGAAACATCTTCCGCCACGTCAAAAATTTTGGACGCAAATTCCATGAACTGCCGCTGATTCGCAGACATTATCTCAAGAAATTTTTGGCGATAACTTTTTGTAGCGGGATTAAACGCCTGCTTGATACTTTCGCCCACGCATTCCGACAACTTTTGCGTCGTCATCGCGCCGCCCATGTTGCCGTCTATGCCCCCGCTGTATCGGTAAGGATCTGCCGCGTATTCCTTCAACAAAAAGCCCGTCAAAAAAGCGTAAATGTTCAGCGGCATAAATCCGCGCTCAAGCAAAAAATTAAAAATATCATCGAACGAAATGCGGACATTTTTATCGATTTCGGTTTTAATCAGCGCGTCCAGTTCGATTTTCAGCCGCGATATATTCAAGTCCGGATAAACTTCCCAATATTTGCCCGACATCTGCCACACGTCGCCCAAAACAATTTTTATTTGATTGGCTTTGAGCATACGAAATTCTTCCCGTAAAATTCCGGCTTCCGAAAGTTTCGGCAAATTGGTCGCTTGAAAAAGCGTGTCGGTAATGTTCGCGTCATCAAACGAATACGGGAACAGCCGCCGCACGTTGTCTTTGAATTCTTCCGTAAGCCCGTCGGCGTTTTGGCACGAAATGCCCTTGCGCTCCTCGCGTTCGTCACGAACCGCAGGATAATAGACAAACGAGCCGTTGACAAAAGAATTGCTCCACTCCTTGAGACAATCTTCGGCGTTGCTCTTCATTTTGTTGGCAAGCGAACTGTCTTTACTGCGCCAATATTGCTCGCTCGCAGAATTCTCAACCCAACGATTAAACAATTCGCGATTTATCAAGTTTGACGACGCGTCGATAATCACCAGCCTCAAATAGCGCGGATTCTTAATCGCCCCGCCGATAAGGTTGTAAAGTTTATTTTGCTCGTCCTCGTTGCGCGCAAAACAAACAACGGCCTTGATTCGATAATCTTCTTTTTCGTTGGTGATTCGATTTATTGTCAGCGTAAAATTTTCGGCGGTGACGGCGCGCAGATCGTAGCGAACTTTTTGCGACGGCGTCCGCGTTATCACGTCAAGCAAATTTGCGCTCTCAACCAACGCGGCAGTCCGTGCGTTTTCTTTGATGGTTTTCTTGAGACGTTCAATTTCCGCAAAGTCGCCGCCCAAAGCCAACGCCGCAAAAGTTTTGCCTTTTTTGTCGGGCTTGATGAACAGAATTTCTTTCCTGACCAAATCATTTGCGATAGTGACGGCACGCCCGTTTTCCATAGACGCGACGCCCGTAAATGACAGCTCCAAATTTTTTTCGGTCGGACGGAAAATGTCAACTTGCCCGCCGGCCTCTTGGTCTATCGCCTGCAACAGCAAAATAGTTTTCAAAACAACTTGCTCGTCCAAATTCAAATTATTTTTATTCAGCCCGTATGAATCAAGAATCGTGCGAATCGACGGCTTCAAATTCATACGCCCGACATTGCCGCCGTGTTCGTCCGTGCCGCTCTCATAAAAAAAATTCCAGAGATAATCTATCGTCAATAAATCGCCGTTTTCGGGGCTTTTCGTCGCAATAAATTCTTGGAATGCTTTAATATTCGGATCGCTGTTCTTTATGAAATTAAAAACACTTCGCTGATTCGACGCGAAATAACCGGCAAGATTTTTCAGAAGAATCGCGGCTATAGGGTGAATCGGCAAAATGTCCGTAAGAATTTTTTCGTCGCGAATTTTGGCGAAGTCCATGATAACTTTGCGCGGCTCGGCAGTTCGTTCCTTCAACGCGGCAGAAATAAATTTCCAGTCATTTTTCGCGGCGTCCTTGACTTTCAACGCGTGTCCGATAAGTTCAAACGCGATATTGTCGGGCATGGTAATATTTTTGTGCGTAAATCTGTCGCTGACGGTTCTGAAAGCTTGATCACCTTCGCCTACCAAACTTTGCGATTCGTGCGTCGCGATAACCAAATAAAACGGCTTGATATTTGTAAGCTCCGCCAGTCGTTGAAATTCGTCGAGGTTGTTACGGTTGTTGCCAAAGAACTTGGAAAATTCGTCCCAGAAAAGCACCAACGCTTTAAGATTATTTTTCTCCGTTACTTCGGTTATCCAGTCAATCAAATCGCTCATGTCGATATTGAAAGCACGAATTCCCTCACGTTCGCCGAGTTTCAAAATATCCTCAACGAGTTGCGAAACTTCCGATTGTGGATTTTTGAGGCGTTCGAGAATTTCTTCCGCGCTCCTGTTCGCCAACGTCGCCGACATCATATATTCGGGCTTGCGGATTTTGGCGCGGAACAATTCCAAATTTGCAGTATCCGACTCCAACCAATTCACAATTCGCCCGCGCAGAGTTTTCGCCCCGTCGAATTTGCAACCGCTTTTTTTGAGCGCGTCGGTCAAGCTGTCGAACACGGCAAATATCAATTTTTGCGTCGAGGTAACATCGCCCGTCGCGTAGCGGTAAGCCGTGACGATTTTGCCGTTGCGAATCGCCCGCAGTCGTTCACGCAAATCGACTTCGCCGCGCAGATTGTCATATTCGTCGAAGTAGGCGTCGAAGTCCGTTTCGGGGCACGACAAAAGACTTTGCATCATCCAAATAATTCGCGATTTGCCCGTACCGTAGGAACCTTCAAGCCACAGACTTTTTCTGTCCGAACGCGACAAGGCGCGCTCCAGCAATTTCAACAGCTCCACAATATCGCCGTGCGGGAAGGTGCTTTGCCATTTGTTTTTCGGATCTTTGATTGAGCTTTCGTTGATTTCGGGGTAATAGCCCTCGTCGATAACGAAGAACTCGAAATATTTATTTGCCTCGTATATCACAACGCCGCCACTCCTTAACGGTCAAACAATGCCAAAACGTCCTGCGAAGTCTTTTCTGCAACCAGTGAAATTTTTTCAAGGTCATGGGTAAACGTCACGTTGATAAATTCCGGGTAATTCGTCGACAGGCCGTTGAGCAGTTGTTCAATTTCCTCGCGCTCCAGCCCGAATATTTTTGTCGGACTCACGCCCGCCGAATCGGTTTCGCTCATCAGCCGCGTCAGATTGAATTGATACCAACCGTCAGTCGCCTCCGCGAATTTATACATCGCGTAGAGGATAACTCGCCCGTCGTCGATTTTCGCCTTTGTGCGTTTCAACGTCGCCAAATTTTTGCCGTTGCTTGTCGTCGTGCCAAATTTTAACGCCGTGCCCAACGGAATTTCACACAGCCGCTTAAACGACTTGGCGATTGACTTTGAATCTTTTGCCGAAACTTCCATCTCTTGTAATTTTTCTTCGACAACAGTGCGGGAAATTCCTTCTTCAATCGGCAAATTTTCCACATACCAGCGAATTTGCGGATTGTTGTAAACGAGATTGACAAAAATCAATCCCCACGCCGTCGCCGAATCCCAACCGATTTTTTTGACGAGTTCGGTAAAATCTGTGGCGGTTTTATTTTTTCTGTCAACAAGTTCAGCGTCGAATAAAAATCTTTTGAAATAAACGAGTTGATTCTTGCCGAGATGATTATTTTCAAAGAATTTGTCGGGAGCACTAAAAAAATCTTTGAGCCACTCAAGTCTTGGTGCGTGGTCAGCAAAATTGTTGATACTCTCCATAACATAACCCTCACTTATAAAAAATCTTGCTGAATTGTATCTTTCGCAACCGCTGGGAATTTTATGACATTCCAAACAGTGGACGCATTTTTTTTCGTCAATGTGCAAACCGTCTTTGAAGGAAATCGCGCCGTGTCTGCAATTTGATTCACAGACGCCGCAATTTATGCACGTAGCCGCCTTGTGAAAGACAGATTTAAAAATTTTCATGGCGGGCGTTTTGTCGTAACCGGCTCGAACTTTTGCGGTGACGGTTTGATTATCGCTTTGGACTTCATACGAAAAAGAAACTTCGCCGAGAGTTTTAATCCACTCGCGCCAATCAGTTTTCGGATCAGTCACGTTGATGTAGAGATAATCGCCGCAAATATTTTCGTTGTAGTTGGTCGTGGGATTTTTTAAGTCTCTGCCGCTTCGCCGATTTACCCAGCCGCCGTTGGTTATGTAGGAGTCAATATCTTCGTCGTTGACGTTTTCGGCAATGTAATCGACAAATTTCCCGACCGCGTTCGGATAAGCGTTGTTGCGAAAAAAAACCGCTCTGCCGCTCGTCATCGGACACATGAGACAGCCGGCGCGGGAGTTGCCTTTTTTGTAGCATTCGTTAATCGGCAAGCCGTGCATAAAAATGTACAGCCAAATTTCCGCCGAACTCCACTCCAAAATTGAATTGTGCGAATGTTGCCCGCGCTGTTTCATGCCGAAATTTTCAACGTCATATTCCGAACGACGAACGCTTTCTTGAGCACGAACGCCAACGAAATCCGCACCGACAAAATCAGGCTTGCCCAAAATCTCGCGGATTTTCAAAGTTTGCGGCGCGGCTTTATGAACTGAACAACACCACCGCAAAACCGTTGACGGCGCACCAAAAAGTTTCCAGCTCTCTTCGGGCAACATTTTCGACGCGGCACGATAAAACCCGATACCCTCGGCGGCGCATTGCTTTTCCACTTCGTCGACGATTTTATAAGTGTCGGGAAATTCCATGTGGGTATCGCCGAAGACGACAATAAAAGACGACTTGGGCAAGGCGTGCTTGACCAAATCCAA
Organism: Selenomonadaceae bacterium; assembly: GCA_017515635.1. Taxonomy (GTDB): domain Bacteria; phylum Bacillota; class Negativicutes; order Selenomonadales; family Selenomonadaceae; genus Quinella. The sequence goes on along the minus strand of JAFWFO010000057.1, from coordinate 2,268 downwards.
AAGGACGACGGAATCTTTGCCGCCGCTAAACGCCACATGAAAACAGTCCAGCCGCTTTTGATAACGTTGCCAATAATTGTAAATGCGCTTGACGGTCGCTTGACGCAGATTTTCCATAAGCTCAAAATTTTTCGCGGACATCGCCTTCAAGTCGACGGGCAGGAGCGTTTCACCTTGCGGCAAACCGTCTTCGTCGACGAATTCGACAGTCGGCTTTTCATACAGCGAACCGCCTTTGACGACGGCGATTTTCTTCCCGCGATAAAAATAATTTCCGGCCTCCGCCCAAAGGTAGGGAACGTCATTTTGATTTTCGTAATGCCAGCGGCTGTCAAAGCCCAAAATATTCATTTCTTCAGCGTAGATGGGGCGCGGCTCCTTGGACATTTTTTCTTCGGTGTCCGTCAGCAACAATCCGCCCGTTTCGCAATCAAATTCGCACTTATACATAGCATTGGATAATTCTTTATTCGTTACGAATTTCCTGCACGCCTGCAATGATGCGCTCAGTGACTTTTTTTATGCGATTAACTCTGAAGCCTTGTCCGACCAAAAAATCTTCGACGGCAGATTTTTCAAGCGGAATTTTTTCTTGGACGACCGCCGCAATTTGAACTTCAAGATAATCTTTAAACTTCATTGATTTGGGATAAATCGCGCCGGTATTTGAACTGTTGGCGGCGGGAGCGTGATAAGTGTATTTTTCGCTGTACTTGCGCAAAAAACTTTCGAGCAAAAACAAATTCCACGAATAACCCGCGACGGGCGGGAAACCGGTAAAACTCGTGACGGCGCGGAGCGAAATAATTTTTCCCTGCACGAACGGAGTTAAAGCCTCGTCGACAGCGGCAACGTCGAAATTTATCAGCGAATCATTGACGAACAAATTTTTCGAAACGCGGATCATTGTTTCATGCGCAACGTCCAATACAAGATGAGGAGCCATCTCTAAATTTTCGGCGAAGGCAAAAAGCTTATCGGCGGACAATTCATCTTGCTCGGAAATAAAATTTCGCAGGCTTTTCGTCGGAGTCAAAATTTTTTCTTTAACGACGGCACCTTTTTTGAAAAGTTTTTTGCCGCGTTTCGCGAAGTCGGCGGAGAAAAATTTTTCGTAAATCACGTTGCGCAAATCTTTTTCCGTCAGTTCGGGATTGAGCGCGAAATTCGACGATAAGTCATAATCTTCGGGCGCGGCGAAACCTTTCGCGTCGATGTGCGAAAAAATTTGCCGCTTCGCCGCGTGAATCTCGTCCGAATCAAATTTGATTTTGGACACGGAAAAATATTTACCAGCATTTGTCGGCAAATATCTTTTCGCGTTATTGAGCACCGACAAAATTTTTTCTGCCGGAACGTAAGGCAATTTTGCCTGCAAATTTTCAAGCGACAAAGATTTTCCCGCCGCCATAAAAATTTTTGAAACTTCGTAGTCAAGCCGCGTCATTTTGCTTGCGGAACAAAATTCATCAAAACAAAAGCACTCGACGCGAGATTTTTGCAAAATTTTTTTCAAGACTTCGGGCGAAAAAATATTCACCCGTGCGAAAAAATCCGCGTGCTTATCGTGAACGGCGGAATACCAGGCGACGGAATGTTGATCCAAAATTTCAGCGAAGAGAAGAAAAATAATCTTTATGTCCTTTTCCGCAATGAAATAAAATATTCCGCCGTTTTCAATTCCGTTTGTATGAATTACGTCGACAATCAAATCGCGTGAAATGTTTTCGTCCGTATGATTTGCCGAATAAATTCGCAAAACTTTACTCGTGTCGATAAAATCATCACGAATGCCGTTTGGAAAATTGTCCATTATGATTTCGATAATTTTTTTTGTAACGTCTTGCATTAAATATCCCCCTCGTAAAATTGTTCCCCTGCGGCTCAAACGTAGGCATTTTCCTTTGTCGATGTCACTTACCCACAACGTGAAAACATCAATCGACGCATAATTTTTTTTCGATACAAGTTTCGTGCCACACGTGCGGCGGAAGCTGAGACAGAAAAGCCTGCTCGAATAAACTAGGGCGTGTTGGTAAAGTCGAGAAAAGAAAAAATAAGCAAATCTTTGGTAGAATGAGATAGACTACCTACCGAAAGGAAATGCTTATGTCAAACACATTTTACCACGAAAGATACAGCCTTACAAAAGCACTGCAGGAAATAATCAAGCCGCGTGGCGTGATTTACCTCCTCAGTTTGGCAACTGGAACAGTATCTATCACAAGTTTTGCCAATGGTGCGCTCCCCAATTCGTCCGCCAAGATT
>JAFWFO010000056.1 GCA_017515635.1 Selenomonadaceae bacterium | reverse complement strand
TTCTGCCGGCGCGTCGAGTTTTCCGACCGCTTCCATGAGTTTGAGAAAACCGGCGTGAGAGTTGGCAAAACGAATCCGCTTGACGACGACTTTGCCTGTTCCGTCGATTATCGCCGCTTCGTGAAAACGTTTGGCAATGTCAATTCCGACTATATACATTCAAACACACCCTTTCGGACAATTCTCCGATTTTTTAATAAGCGACGCAAACGACAATCAAACGGCTGAAATTTGCATCGACCTCAATAAAAAAAAACATCTGATTCCCGCTACCAACAGTGATCAGGTGCTTTCCCGTGAATATGTTTCTATACATAATGCTATTTTCGTGTACATAGTAACATATTTCACTCCTGAGGTCAAAATTTTAAGGAGTAACTTTTTTATGCTCAAAAACACATTCGACGACGGTTTTAATTTGGAACTGGTGGAGACTGCGTACTTTGACGGGATATTGGCGATTCCGAAAATCGAGCCGCCTGAAGAAATTTTTATCCCGACCGCCATGATTCCTTTCTCCAAACGCAACCGCAGCAAATATTTTTCGGAGTGCATAGTTTTTTATTAGCACGATAAAGAATTTGCAGACCTTATCCGCAAGCCCGAAGATTTTTTTGATGATCTGCTGCGTTTTCCCGCCATTGTGACGCCCGACAACTCGCTTTATCGCGACTCACCGCTGATTGCGCAAATTGCAAACGTGTATCGGAGCAGAGCCATTGGTCATTATCTGCAGAAAAATGGCGCATACGTCATAACAAATGTCCGTTGGAGCGACGAACGCAGTTACACGACAGATTATCTGCCCGAAAAGTTCGCTTTCTTGGGCGCGCCGAAAAATTCTATCGTCTCAATCGGCACATACGGTTGCATACGCGGCAAGGAGAATAAATATTTCTTCCGCGCAGGTCTTGAAGCAATGCTCGATGAGTTGACGCCCGAAGTCGTTTTGAGCAAAAAATTTCCCCGTCACGCGGCGAGGATTTTTTTATTCAATCTTCCGCGAAATATTTTACCTCATCGCGCAGAAATCCCAGCGCGTATATCTGCGGCTCCAATTTCGCGCCCAAAGCCCGCATCGGCGCACGCAAAATTTCCCAATCCCCCAATGCCTTGCGTATTTGATAAAATCCCGCGTCCCAACTCTCGATTTTCCATTTCCGCAAGTCCAAGCGCGACATTTCCGCGTACAATTTCTTGTAAAGCTCGCGCCCCGCCGACAAAACCCCCAAACCTTCCGCCGACAGCTCCGAGCGGTGATTTTTCAGCCACAAAGCCGCGAATCGGTCTTCGCGTGCCGAATCTATCGCTCGTACCATTTCCAAGGACGAACATTGCCACGTTTTCAGCTCCGACAGCGTGAACGGAAAAAAATTGTTTCGGATTTGATAAATTTCGCCCTCGTATGCCACGTTGCGCAATGAAACCGTTTGATTCGACGGCGCAAACAAACTCCATATCACCGCGTCCGAAATGAATTCCGCCGAAAGTTTTTGCGTCGGTTGCATGAATTGATCGCGGTCGTTGAGCCAATTCGCTTTCGGAAGGCGGCGCACCATGTGAATTACCATGCATTGCGTAAAATTTTCGGGCGTCACCGACATTGCACCCGCGCTTACATACGGAGCCGACAAAATCGACACGTAAGTTTGATTTGAAAACTCATTTCCCTTGACAGTCAACGACGCCAAAAAATTTTCGGCAATTCTGTCACGTCGGTCTTTATTTTTGTCTGCAAGATTCAACGCACCGGAAAACGGCGGAAATTTTATCGTTGCGGGCGGACGTTCAATCCATTTACTCAAAAAATCTTCTCGATTAGACGAGTAAAAATTTTTCACGGCATATTTTTCAACCGCCGAATTATAAACGTCCAAAGAAATTTTTTGAGACTCAAGCGAAATTTTATTGCTCAAGTCCCAAATAGAAAAGCTTACAGAAAAATTTCCATTGCAACCGTCAAAGTTTTGTGAATTAAATATAAAACCGCGCTCAAACTTGTATTGAAAAATTTTGTCGCGAAATTTTTGGTCATTATTAGAGTTGATATATTTTGGCGTCGAAAAAATTCCGAGCCACGCTTGATGATTGAAAAAATCTTTACTGATTCGATAAATGAACTGCGAAAATAATTCGCGGCTGACTTCACCGAGATTTTCAGCCGTCATTTGCTCACGAATTGAAGTTTTCGACACATTTGACTTGTCAACGTCGGGATTCGTGATTTTTTTGTTATTTGCAGTTGCGTAAGGCGGATTGATGAAAATAATCCATTTGATATTCGGGTTGCTTAAATCTTCGCGCAGATTTTTCGGCAACTTGTCGGCGGCGTCGTTCAGATAATCGAATTGAAAAACCGTGGCGTCGGGGAAAATTTTTTTGCAATAATCGGCGTCATCATCGAGCAGCGTGGAAATGTAACAAAATTTGAGCGCGTCGCCGGGCAAATTGTATTCGAGGTTGCCGGTGCCCGCCGCCATATCCCAAAATCGAAAATTTCCGTCAGTCCACCACTCGCCGACCGTGCGTGCAAGATAATCGATGGCTTTGTCGGCGAAATTGAGCGGCGTAAAGAATTCGCCCGTAAAACGACGCAAATTAATCTCGGTGAGCCTGTCCATGCGCTGACGGATGGCGGTAATCTCGCGTTTGTCGTAAATTTTTTCGTATCGGTTCCAAAATTGCCTGTAAGCGTCGGGATTGAGAAATTTTTCGACCAAATCGCCGCTCGTCATGCGAAAAAGCACGGTTGATTCGTCGACGAACGAAGTTTTACCCGATTCGATGTCGGTAATGAAATATTCGGATGGTTTGCGCCCGTTTTCGACCGCATCGCCGAAAAGATTTCGCCAAAGCTCGAAGACTTGATAGAAATTGTTTTGGTTAATTTGTTTTTTTACGGAGTTATCTGCCTTGCGAATTTCCTGAACGCAATTAACGAACATCATGCAATCGCCGTTGCGGTCTGACAAGTCGTAAACGTGCGCGCCGGTGATAATTTCGGACGTTTGAAGGTCTGCGACGAGATTTTTACAGGGCGAACTTGGTCGCAAATCCCAATCGTAAGAATTTTTTTCGTAAAACGCGGCGAAATCTTTAGTTGCGAAGACTGCGCCGAATTTTTTTGAGACGACGCAAATATTTTGGCACAACGGGCGGTCATCGGTGCCGAATTTTAGTCGACGGACGTAATAAAGCGTTTGAGCGACACATTTTGCAAGTTTGGACGGATTTTTAAGGTCGGCATTGAATTTGAACTCAAAAAGTATTTCGGGCGTGTACAAGTCGATAAAATTTTTGCTGGACGGCTTGAGTTTCATATATTTTGCGAACGCGAACTTAAAATCTTCCTCGTTTTCGGACTCGGCAACAATTTCGTCGAGATATTTTGATTTACGCATGAAATCACCTCCGCGAGCGATTATAACACAAAAAAATTTCCCCCGACGCGTTGTCGAGGGATTTTTTATGTCAAAAACAATTCAAACCGATTTTGAACGTTGAAACCCGAAAATTTTTGGCGACTCAGTAAAATCGAACGTTGACGTTCAATTTTTCGGACAGTCAATCAAAAATTTTTGGTGACTTAGTTCAATCGAACCTTAAGGTTTGATACAGCGAACCGACAATCAGCCGGCTTTTCTGTCGCCGTGTCGCCCGATATTCGTTAGAATTCCAATCGCCGCCATTGTGACAATCAGCGAAGTTCCGCCGTAGCTGATAAACGGCAACGGGACGCCGACGACGGGTATCATGCCGCCGACCATGAACAAATTCGCAATCGCCTGCCCGACGACGAGCAACATAATTCCCATTGCCAAAATTTGACCGTATTCGTCTTTTGCGTGATAGGCAATTCGCGCCGCGTAAATCGCAAAAGCTCCAAACAGGAAGAAAACCAAAATCGCGCCGAGAAAACCGTTTTCCTGACAGAAAATCGCGAAGGCAAAATCTGTGTGCGCTTCGGGCAAATAATCGTACTTGCTGACGCCGACGCCGAGACCCATGCCCGTCAATTCGCCGGAACCGATGGCCGAGAGCGATTGAACTGTTTGATAGCCGTAATTTTGTGCGTCCGACCACGGATCGTAAGTTATTTTCAAGCGTTCAAGTCGATACGGTTCGCGAATAATCAAAGCCGCCACGCCCGCGACCGCCGCGCCCGACAGTGCAAGAATTTTTTTCTTTTCAAGACCCGACACGACCAACATCAGCATCGGTATGCCCAAAATTATACAGCCTGTGCCCATGTCCGGTTCCATTTCCGTCAAGCCGAACATTAGGGCGATTATTCCCGCCTGCAACGTGAAAAGTTCAAGCGGCTGTTGCAATTTCACGCGCAGGGAAATGTACGCCGAAGCAATCATTATCGAAACGAGTTTTGCCAATTCCGCCGGCTGAAATTGCGTTATTCCGAGCGGTAGCCAGCGTCGTGCTCCGTTGACAACGGGGCCGATAATCAAGACCAAAATCAGCGCGAAAATTGTAAATCCGAGTATCATGACAATCCCGCGCCGCCAAATGTGATAATCCACGCGAAAACAAATCAGGAACGCGATTAAACCTACAACGACGTTGATGACGTGACGTTTCAGGAAAAAATACGGCGTATCGAATTCGGCTTCAGCGAAAACGAAACTCGCGCTGAAAACGTTAATCGTGCCGAGAATCAAAAGCACCAAAGTTATCGCGATAATTGCTTCCATGTCGTTCGTCCAAAAGCGTTTTTTGTCGGCTTGAGCAACTTCGTGGACTTCAGCCATTAAATCACCTCTTCACAGCGCGGGGACGAGCCGCAAACGATTTTTCGCAAGCCAAACGGTCAACAGACGTTCGGCAATAAATTCCACGACGCGATATTTTTTCGGATTTTCGACGGCGGATAAATTTGTCGTGTCCAAAACTTCCCGCGCAACGTCCGTGACGAACGAAAACAACCACGCGCAATAAGAATCGAAAATATTTCGCCGCGTGATGAAATTTCCGAACGAAAACAGGCAATGTCCCTCCGAAACGAAATGAAACGCCGACAAATAATCGGGTTGCTTCAACTTAATTTGCTTGCGGAAAATTTTTTCGACATGTTCGTTGAGATATTCTCCGCAAAGCGAAATTGTCTGTTCATGCGGCGTGAGCGCGGAAAATTCGCCTTGAGCAACAATCACGTCACACCCGCGCAGAATTTGCGAAATTTCTTCCTGCGACGGTGAATCGCCGTTGACAAGCCCAAGCGTCGCATGTTTCGTGTTTTTCCACAGCCAATGCAACGCCGCAATATCTTCGCCGAGATAACGCCGCAAATTTCCGACTGCGCCTTTCGTGTCGGCGGGCAAATCGTTCGCGGCATAAACGCCAAAATCTTCCGGCGGCGCAAATTTCGTCAGCAAAACCCACGAGCCGTTGACTGCGGGAAAATTTTCGACTTGAGCGAAGGCAACGGAACTTTCGGCGAGCCAATCTTCAAGCGCGGAATTTTTTCGCACGAAGAGCAAAATTTTTTGCGTCAAAGAATCCGTGGCAACAATCGCGTCAAAAATTTTTTCGACGGAACGATCTGCGGTAAAAATTATCGCGTCGTAAGTCTGCAAGTAGCAATAATCGAACGTCGGATAAATTTTGTTGTAAAAGTTTTCGAGGAGCGGAAATCTGCGCGCAGAAAAATTTTCGTCGATGCCGTCGATTTCCAGCCCGTGAGCGAACACGGAAAAAATTTCGTTGCGTGCAAAAAAATTATCGGCGTCGAGCAAACGCGAAATTTCCTGTTGCCGAATCAAATCAAGCAACGATTGAACATTTTCAAGCGCGAAAAAATTATCGCCCGCGAACTTCAGGAAATCGGCACGAGTCAAAAGTTTTTCACTGCCGAAACGAGCGAGCCGCTCAAAATTCGTCGCGAACTTTGCGGAATCGTCGAAGATAACATAATCTGCGCGGTCGAAAATTTTTTGAACGTTGGCGTCGGGAAGTTTCGCGCCGTCCGAAAAAATTTTCCCGTCGTCGCAGTCAATTTGCCCGATAATTTCTACGCGTTGCCCGTCAAGTGCCCGCAAAAAATTTTTCATGTCTCCGCACAGCAAAATTCGCGGAATATATTTGCCTGTCAAGGTTATCACCTCACTTTAAATATTTTGTCAGCGTCGCCAAAAGTTTCGGGATGTCAAGCGGCTTGGCAAGGTGATCGTTCATGCCGGCTTTAAGCGCGTTGTCCTTGTCCTCCTCGAAAGCGTTGGCGGTCATTGCGACAATCGGGACGGTGTGAGCATCTTCGCGACTGAGTGCACGAATTGCCCGCGTCGCCTCGTAGCCGTTCATTTTCGGCATTTGAACATCCATCAAAATCAAGTCGTAGTGATTCAACGGCGCGTCACGGAATTTTTCCACGGCAACATTACCGTCGTCGGCGTCGTCGACTTCAAGCCCGATTTCGGTCAAAATTGCTTTGGCGATTTCGCGATTAACTTCAATGTCTTCGACGAGCATGACGCGTTTGCCGTCAAGATTCGTGGCGGAAAGATCGTCGGCTTTGGATTCGTCCTCTTGCCCGCCGATTGCCCGCGACAATGCATTTTTCAAGTCGCTCATGAAAAGCGGCTTCGTGCAAAAAGTTGTAACGCCGGCTTGTTTCGCTTCCTGCTCAATGTCCGAATAATCGTAGGCCGTCAAAATAATTACGGGCGCGGTCATACCGACAACGCGACGAGTTTGTCGAACGGTCTCAATTCCGTTTTGTTCGGGCATAAGCCAATCGACAACATAGGCGTTGAACGGGTCTTTATCGAGCGCACGACCTGCGCGGAAAACTGCTTCACGCGGGGAAGTCGTCCACTCTGAACGCATACCCATTTGTTTTAACATTTCGGTGACGGATTCGCAGGTATTAAAATCGTCGTCGACAATCAACGCACGCAAGCCGTTGAGTTCCTGAATCGGTACGGGCTTAACGTTCTGTTGCAGTTTTAAATCAAGCATGACGGTAAATTCGGAGCCTTTGTCTTTTTCGCTCTCAACTTGAATGTCGCCGCCCATAAGCTCAACCATTTTTTTCGTAATCGACATGCCCAAGCCCGTGCCTTGAATGCCGCTTTTCGTCGAAGTTTCTTCGCGCTCAAACGGATCGAACACGTGCTTTAAAAATTCTTTGCTCATGCCCATGCCGTTATCTTTAACTCGGAATTCGTAGCGCGCATAACCCGGCACGTCGGATTCGTATTGCGAAATGCGGAAGAAAATCGAGCCGGTCGACGGCGTATATTTAACGGCGTTGCTCAAAATATTTATCAGCACTTGATTAATTTTGAGCTGGTCGGCGAAAACGTCTTCGTTCTTGACTTTGAACGCGTCGATTTGGAATTTCTGTTGTTTGGCGGTTATCTGCGGCTGAATAATGTGAATCAGATTATGGACGAGATCGGACAAATTGCATTCCTGTTCGGCGACTTCGACGCGGCCGGATTCAATTCGGCTCATGTCCAAAATGTCGTTAATCAATCCGAGCAAATGTTTGCTTGAAGTCAAAACTTTTTCGAGCGAGTCTTTAACCTGCGTACGATTTTCAAAATGCCGCAATGCCATCGTCGTGAATCCGATAATCGCATTCATCGGCGTCCTAATGTCGTGGCTCATGTTCGACAGGAAAGTCGTCTTTGCAATGTTGGCGTGTTGAGCCTGCGCGAGCGCGTCGGAAAGTTTTTGGTTGCGAGCCATCTCTTCGCGAATTTGGTCGTCGACGTTCGCGAAGCCGACACCAACCGCGTGCAAACCTTCATCAATGCGCGCAATGCGAATCAGCATGAAATGTTCTTCGCCGTCATGCGTCATCAGATAGCGGAAAGAAATCATGTCGCTTTCACGCAGGCGGGCACGAATATTTTCCGGCTTGACGAAATCCAAAAAGTTTTCGCGGTCGACGGGCGCAACGTAATTTTTCGCGTAATTTTTAATCGCGGCGGCAAATCGAACAACGTCGCTGTCGTGGCGATTGAGTTTTTCGGAAACTTCAGGCGCGACGCGATAACAAACCGCCTCGTCCGAATCAAGATTCAAATGATAGACCAATCGATAATCGGCGGTCAAAGCTTGAATCATTTCGCTCTGTCGGCGGCGACGACGTTCCTCGGATAAAAGTTTTGTCTGCAAGCGGAATTTTTCTTCTATCTCGGCGTTTTTGATTCGATTTTCCGCCTCCGCCAATTTTTGCTTGTGGACAAGCAGCGAATTTTTACGCGACTGCGAAATTATCAGTGCGAAGACGATTAACATTGCGACGCCCGTCAAAATCATTTGAATTAAGTTGTATCGAGTAATTTTTTCGTTGACGGCGGAAATTTCATCTTCGATTTTGTTTTCGCGAATCAGATAGGACAACATCCAGCCGGTATTTTCGACGGGGCAATAAAAAATTAACAGCTTCACGCCGTCAAAAGTAAACGACGACATTCCGCGACGAGAATTCTCGAAATCAAAAGCAACCTGCTCTTTTGAGTTGCCCGCGTCGAAAGTTGCGCCGTCCAACGCGTCCAAAAGGTTTGTTCCGCCGACGGGCAACGCCGAATCCGTCAAAGTGTCGCCGTCCTTGCCGTACAGGTCAAACAACGTCAATTCGCTCGTCGTCGTCTGCAACAACATTTCCTTGAGCAAATCTTCAACTTCCGCCTGAATGAAACAAATTTTTATCGGCACGCCTTGAAACGTCAAATTATTCACGGGCACGGCGATTGTGATTCGTTTACCCTGCGTGAAAATTTTCGGCTCGGCAACAATTTCGTGCACAAAAAAATATTCGTCCGTGGCGGGCAAAAGACCTTCGGGCGTGAAAATTTGTCCGTCGGCGTTCGCAAATGCAAATTGGTCGACGCCTTGAATCGTGCGCATTTTGCCGAGGAATGCGCTTAATTTTTCGACGCTAGACAAATCTTCGGGCGTCAAAATTTTCAGCGCAGTTTCAATATCATTGATATTGTCGTTGATTCGTGAGGCAATGCCCTGTTCGCGACGGTCGGTCAATTCGCGAAGGTAAGCCTTGCTTACCGAATGAACCATGTCATTTGTCGCCTGTTGCCCGCTCCAATTAATCCACAGCGTCGACAAAATTAAAAGCACCGCGATAATCGCGCCGCCGACAATCGCAACCGAAGTTGTTCGGCCGCCGGATTTATTTTCAGCAGAAATTTTTTCTTCCATGACGTAACCCTCGCGAAAAATTTTCTGTGAAGATTTTATTAAAATTAACCAAAGATAGCAAGCGTTAATTTCGTGCGTGCGGGAGATAATTGGCGTTGCAAAATTTCTGCGCGGGAAATATAATCGTGCGGCATTGGGGGTGCTTTGATGGCTGAACAAAAATTTTTCGGCGCGGCGCAGGAACTCCGCACGAAACTTAGCGAATCGGTCAACGCGGGAAAAAATCCGCTTGAAATTATTTTGGAAATTGCGGAACTCGTCGGCGAAATGTCCGGCGAAGAAACTTTTCGCGAAACAATCCGCGAACAAATTTTATCGATTTACGGGCTGGCTTTGGGCGACAAATTTATTTTGGACGACGAACTTGCCGCCGTCAAAGCTCGATTGGAAAAAATTTCTGCGGCGTATGAAAATCCCGCGTTCACCGAAGAAGAGCATATCCGAATCGGTTACGCGATTGAAAGTCACAAGTCAGAAATTGAGCGACTTGAACGCTTGAAGAATGCTTGAAGATATTTTAACCGTCATGTGGCGCGATTGGATTGTCTTGCGTCGGCGGCTGAAAAAATTTATTTTGTCGCGGCTGGTGACGCCCGTGCTGTATCTGGTCGCGTTCGGCTGGGGTCTTGGGCGAAATATCAATCCCGCGTCGGGAACGTACATGGATTTTCTTGTGCCGGGAATCATCGCGCTCAACACGATGAACGTCAGTTATATGTCCGTCACGGGCGTTCATGCCGAGCGCGTCTACCACAAAAGCCTTGAGGAATATTTGGGCGCACCGATTGAACCTGCGGCGTTTGTTGTCGGGAAAATTTTTTCGGCGATTGTGCGGGCATTTATCTCGACGGCGTTGATTTTAGGTGTTGCGAAAATTTTCGGCGCGAACTTGAATTTTGCCGCGTCCGTGAATTTTTTCGCCGTCATTGCGCTGAATTCCGCAATTTTCGCGAGCGTGTGTTTCTGCGCGGCGTTGAAAGTTCAAACCTACGAAGAACTTGCGCAAGTCAACACGTATTTTTTGATGCCGATGAGTTTCCTTTGCGGAACATTTTTTTCGACGGGAGATTTGCCGCCGATTGTGCGCGCCGTGATAGAAATTTTGCCGCTCACGCATACGAGCCAACTTTTGCGCGACGGATTTAATTTGCTGTCGTTCGGAATTCTTTCGGCATACGCGCTGATTTTGCTATGGCTTGCAACAAAAATGTTCAGGCGGTTATCAATATGAAACACAATCATTCAAAACTTTGCACGACGAGCGTTGAAAATTTTTCCGTGCACGTTGGAGAGCTGACAATTTTCGAGGACGTGAATTTTACTTTGCATTGCGGCGAATTGACGGCGTTAATCGGCCCGAACGGCGCGGGCAAGTCCACGTTGCTCAAGTCGATTCTCGGCGAAGTCGAACACGCGGGCACGCTGAATTATTTCGACGCGAAGGGCAAACATCTGCGCCCGATAATCGGTTACGTACCGCAAACACTCAAATTCGACGCAACATCACCGACGACCGTTTTAGATTTATTTATGGCGTGTTTGTCGCGGAGACCCGTTTGGCTGTGCAGTTCAAAATTTATTCGCGGGCGCGTGACGGAAAATCTTCGTCGCGTCAAGGCGGAACATTTAATTGACAGACGACTTGGCGCACTTTCGGGCGGCGAACTGCAACGAATTCTTTTGGCGTTGGCACTTGACCCGTTGCCGGATTTGTTGCTTTTGGACGAACCGATCAGCGGCGTCGACAAAATCGGCATGAAAATTTTTTATGAGCTTGTCGACGAACTCAAGTCGATTGAAGATATGGCGATACTCTTAATTTCGCACGATTTGGACATGCTTGAAAGATTCGCGGACAAAGTTATCTTGCTCAACAAACGCGTCTTGAAATTCGGCGACGTGCACGAAGTTTTTCAATCCGTCGAGTTCGCTGAAGTTTTTACAACAAAAAATCCCGCCGAGTGACGGGAAATTTTTTTATGTGAAATTTTTCAGCCGACAAACTTTTTAAAGGCGACGCAGGCATTGTGTCCGCCGAAACCGAACGAATTTGAAATTGCCGCGTTGACGGTACGTTCCTGCAATTTATTCGGGACGTAATTTAAATCAAGTCCGTCGTCGGGCGTTTCGTAATTAATCGTCGGGTGAACGATGCCCGTTTCAATCGACAGGATAGTTGCAACCGCTTCGACACCGCCAGCCGCGCCGAGCATGTGCCCCGTCATTGATTTCGTCGAGGAGACAGCCAATTTCTGCGCGTGTTCGCCGAAAAGAATTTTAATCGCTTCCGTTTCGCCACGGTCGTTGAATTGCGTGGAAGTGCCGTGCGCATTGATGTAGTCAATTTCTTCGGGCTTAAGTCCCGCGTCGTCAAGCGCAAGTTTCATGCACGCCGCCTGAGTTTTGCCGCCGGGCGCGGGTGTGGTGATGTGATAAGCGTCGTTGTTGCTTCCGTAGCCGACAATTTCCGCGTAAATGTGTGCGCCGCGATTCAAAGCGTGATTGAGTTCCTCAAGCAGAATAATTCCCGCGCCTTCGCCCATGATAAAGCCGCTGCGGTTTTTATCGAACGGTCGCGACGCATGAGCGGGGTCGTCGTTGTGATCGGAGCACAAAGCCTTCATTGCCGCGAAACCGGACACGCCTGCGGGAGAAATTGCCGCTTCGGAGCCGCCCGCGAACATTAAATCAGCCTCGCCGCGTTGAATCACTCGAAAAGCGTCGCCGATTGAGTTTGTGCCCGACGCGCACGCCGTAACAATGCATTCGCTTGGGCCGTGAAGTTTAAACGCAATGGCAACGTTGCCCGCCGCCATATTTGCAATCATCATCGGGATAAAAAACGGGCTGATTCTCGACGCGCCTTTGGTGAAAAGTTTTTCGTATTGATTGTGCAAAGTTTCCATGCCGCCGATACCCGAACCGATAAAGACACCCGCACGGTCTCCGTCGATTTTGTCAAGCTTTGAATCTTCAAGCGCAAGCCGTGTCGCCGCCAAAGCAAAATGCGTGTAACGATCCATGCGCTTGAGTTCTTTCTTGTCGATAAAATTCGCGGGGTCGAAGTCCGCCACTTCGCCGGCAATCTGCGCGGTGTATCCTGTCGTGTCGAAACGCGTAATTTTTCCAATGCCGTTTTGTCCGTCTTTGAGAGCTTGCCAAAAATTTTGCCAACCGATGCCGATTGGAGTGACTGCTCCCAAGCCCGTGACTACAACTCTGTTTTCCAAAAAACATCAGCCTCCTTTGTTGCAATTATAACGCCGCACTTCAAATTTTGTAAAGTTCATTGCGCCCGCCGTCAAATTATGTAGATGTCTTGATATTTGTCAATCAGCAGGCCGAGCTTTTTGAAAACTTCCCTGTGAAATTTTTTGCCGACTTCCGTCTTGAATTGCCAATCGTCCAGCGTGTCGTAAGTGTACTCAAGCAAATGCAAAAGAATCGCGCTGATGTAGTAATTCAAGTTCGAGTCGACAATATCCATGTACATTTCTTTATCGGCGAGGTTGTGACTGCGGACTGCTCTCATCTCGTCAAGGGTTTCGTGAAAAATTCCCTCGGTGAACATCATCTTTTCCAGCGAAATCAAATTTCCCATTATCTCAATGTTCGAGACCCAATCGTCGTTGTTTGCTTCGTCGTGCAAAAACATTTCGTCGAGCTTGAAAGATTTTTTTATCAAGTCATTCATAACCTTGCGGCGTTCTTCAACGGTGTCTATTTTCATTTGTGCGCCCCCTTTCGTTTGTCAAAAAAATTTTAACACGCGCAGGATTTTCAAGCAAGACGAATAATTTTTCTTGTCATAGGGAAATGAATTCTGTATAATAACTGAAAGAATTTTTGAAGGAGGATTTTGAGCAATGCGGCGGTACACGGTTTTTGTCTTGACGGCGTTCATGATAGTTTTGGCGGCAGTCGCGGGCACGGCGATTCCCGTTGACGCTGACAAAAAAATTTCGGGCGTGCCGACGGGCGAATTGACGGCTTATACCACGTTGCCGGCGGAAACTGCGGCGGTCTTGTCAGAAGTCTACGAGCGTGAAAATCATGTGCGCGTTAATTTCGTGCCGATGAGTTCGCAAGAAATTCTGCAACAAATTAAAAATGACGCCGTCAGCGATCCGACTGTCGTGCGCACGGTGGACGTTGTTTTGACCGACAGCAAAATTTTGGAGCAGGCCGCCGCGTTGAATTTGTTGACGCCGTACAGTTCCGAAACAAATGACGCCGTCCGAAAAAAATTCAAAGACGAACAAGACCGTTGGGTCGGCATTTGGTATGATCCGATTGTTTTTTGCGCGAACAAAGATTTTCTGCGTTCGACGGTCGACATCCCCGACACGTGGGAAAAACTTTCCAAGGCAACAAACATGCGCGTTGGCATCACGGATTTTCTTGCCGCAGACGCTTCGGCTAATTTGTTGCTCCAGATGATTAGCAATTTCGGTGACGCGAAGACTTACGAAATTTTGGCGGGCATTCATCCCAAAGTTGTCCAGTACGCTAAATATCTGTCGAATCCCGTTCGTCAAGCCGGCATGGGCGAAGTCGACATTTCCGTTGCCGTCGAGAGCGAAACTTTGCGTTATCTGAATAACGGCTATCCGCTCAAAATAATTTATCCCGCCGACGGAACAAGCTATATGTTGACGGGCTTCGCGATAACGACGAGTGACGACGCGAAAACTCAACTCGCCGCGAAATTTGCCGATTGGCTTTTGAGCGACGAGGCGCAACTTTATTTGCAGACGAACGGTTTTTATTTCGTGCCGACGAATCCGCAGACGTTGGCTTATAAATCTTTTGCGGGGAAAAATCTTGAGCTGTTAAATAACAATCAAAATTTTTCCGACGAACAACGTCAAGCGTTTTTGAATCGCTGGATTAATGACGTGCGGTTGAAGTGAGCTTTGAGCTTTAAGCTTTAAGCCGTTGAAATGAATTTAACTTAGCGTTGAGAAATTTTTAAACGTCGACGCTGAAAATATTTACGGAGGTTATAAAACTTGAAAGCGGGCTTTGTAAGTTTGGGCTGTGCAAAAAATTTGGTCGACACCGAGGTCATGCTCGGCATCATGCAAGAACACGGCATCGAGTTGACGGCCAACCCCGCCGACGCAGAAATTTTAGTCGTCAATACCTGCGCGTTCATTCTTTCGGCGAAGGAAGAATCAATCACCACCGTTTTAAATCTCGCCGAATACAAATCGAACGGGCGTTGTCGTTCGCTGATTGTGGCGGGCTGTCTCGGTCAGCTGTACGGGCGTGAACTTTTGGACGAAATGCCGGAAGTCGACGCGATTGTCGGCACGGGCGCTTGGAATCGAATCATGGAAGCGATTGAGGAAACTCTTTCCGGTCGACGCGTTGCCTTGATTGGTGAGCGCGAAATTATTTACGACTCGAAAACTCCGCGAATCCGCACGACGCCCGATTATTCCGCTTACGTCAAAATCGCCGAAGGTTGCAATAATCGTTGCGCGTTCTGTTCGATACCGTTGATTCGCGGCAAACAAATTTCCCGCACGATTGACGACATTAAAGCCGAAGTCGAAGAGCTTGCCGGTCAAGGCGTCAAAGAAATAAATTTAATCGCGCAGGATACCACGGCTTATGGCGTTGATTTGTACGGCAAGGCGAAACTTGTTGAACTTCTGCGCGAACTTGTCACCGTCGACAAAATTCGTTGGATTAGAATTCTTTACGCTTACCCGCGCAGATTTTCCGACGAGCTGATTGATTTAATCGCCGCCGAGCCGAAAATTTGCAAATACGTCGATTTGCCGCTCCAACACGCGAGCAACAAAATTTTGAGGCTGATGAATCGTCCCGACAATCGCGAATCAATCGAAACATTGCTGACGAAAATTCGCGAAAAAATTCCCGACGTGACAATTCGCTCAACTTTTATCGTTGGCTTCCCCGGCGAAACCGACGAAGATTTTAACGAGCTGAAAACTTTTCTGCAGACGCAGCGGCTTGACAAGGTCGGCATTTTCACTTATTCGCGGGAAGAAAATACGCCGGCTTATGACTTGCCCGATCAAATTTCCGAAGAGGTCATGCAGGAACGTTATCATGATTTGATGAGCACGCAAAGTTTGATTTCGCAGGAAATTAATGAGTCGCTTGAAGGTCGCGAGCTTGAAGTTTTAATCGAGAATCGCGACGAAGGAGTTCCCGAAGTTGTGGCGGGTCGTTCCTGTCGTGACGCGCCCGAAGTCGACGGGCTTGTCTACATCGAAAACGACGGTCGCAGTAAGGCGGGCGACATTGTCCGCGTGAAAGTTTTGGCGGGCTTCGTTTACGATTTGGCTGCCGAAAGGATTGATTAAATGGTCGGCGATTTGCTCAAGCGAAAAAATTTCACGGTCGCGACGGCGGAAAGTTGCACGGGCGGACTTTTGGCGAGCACGTTGACGGACGTTGACGGCGCATCGGCTTACGTTGCGGGCGGAATTGTTTCTTACACCAACGCGATAAAAATTTCCGTCCTGCACGTTGACGCGGAGACTTTGAAAAAATTCGGTGCAGTGAGTTCCGAAACTGCGCGGGAGATGGCGGCAAACGTTCGAGAAATTTTTTCGTCAACAATCGGCATTTCGACGACGGGCGTTGCGGGTTCTTCCGTCGAAGGCAAACCTGTCGGCACGGTGTTTATCGCTGTCGACGCGGAAAATTTTTCCGAGGTTAAAGAATTTCATTTCGACGGCACGCGCACGGAAATTAAAGCTCAATCGGTTGACGCGGCGTTGAAACTTTTAACGGAGCATTTGACGTGAAAAATCTTACGCGGCGCGAATTCGTCAAAATTTCTGCGGTCGGCTTCGCGGGATTGTTAAGCGGTTGCAGACCCGAAGAAATTCCGCCGAAGTTGCCTATAAAATTTCTGCGCCAAATCGTCACGAAAGATATTTCAACTTCGCGGCTGGTTATGTGGCAGGTCGACGAGCCGTTGACAAATCCATTCGTCGAAATTCATTCGGCCAACGAGGCAGCGAAAATTTTTCCCGCACGCGATACAAGTTTTCGCTACGACGGCAAAGAAATTTTCCAGTATACCGCGCAGATTGAAAACCTTCCGCCGAATAAAATTTACGACTATCGGATTATCGACGGTGACGCGGCGAGCGATTGGCACACGCTGAAAAAAGTTTCGGGCGACAAGTTCAAAGCGTTGATTTTTCCCGATTCGCAATGCGGCAACGGTTACGAGACTTGGGGCGACGTGGCGCGACTTGCCTTCGAGAAAAACCTTGACGCGGAATTTTTCGTGAACGTCGGCGATTTGGTCGACAACGGCGAAGATTCTTCGCAATGGGAAGATTGGTTATCGCAGGTTGAAAAATTTTTACCGTCGACGCCGTTCGCTCCCGTCCCGGGCAACCACGAAACTTATTCGCGACAATGGACGGTCATTGAGCCGCAAGCTTATCTGAATTACTTCGAGCCGCCCGATAATCACGTTGAAAATTTTTCGCGACGATTTTATTCGTTCGATTACGGCGCGGCACATTTCGCGATTTTGGACAGTCAATGGGATGAACTTGACGCTTTTACGCCGAATTTGGTCGACGTGCAAAAATCGTGGCTCCGCGAAGATTTTTCGTCAACTTCAAAGCCGTGGAAAATTGTCTTCGTTCACAAAGACGTTTTGCAATACCGAATCAACGGGCGTCCCGAACGCCGCGAAGGTTTTTCGGACGTTGGAGAAATTTTTATGCCGGAATTCGATTCGCTCGGCGTCGACGTGGTTTTTACGGGACATTTGCACACGTACCGAAATCGCGGGCGACTGAAAAATTTTCTTCCGGACGAAACCGGCGCGCTGTACATTTTGACGGGCTTGAGCGGCAACGTTCGCTATGACGGACTTTGGATTGATCACGCGTTCGACAAAGTCAAAGCCCCTCAACCCGAAATTGACAATTTCTTAACGCTTGAAGTCGACGAAAAAAATTTGTCGGTGAAATGTTTTTTGAACAACGGTGAACTGCTTGACGAAGTCACTTTGCAGAAAGCCTGAAGGGAGGTTTGTTAATGAAAAAATTTTTTCAATGTGCATTGGTTTTCGCTGTGATTCTTCTCGCGCTGACGAACACGACTTTTGCGAAGCGAAATTATCATCCCGTCGGCGTGATTATAATTGACGACAAAGAAACAAAACTCGGCAGTTATTTCGGTGCCGTTGAAGGTTTGCTCAAGCCGGACAGCCGCGCACGAGTTTTTGTCGGCAAGGATATGCAAAGCCAGTTCCAAAAATATTGGCACGGTTTTGAAAAACAATACGACGGCCACAAAATCAATCGAGACGACATGATTGAATTCACCAGACTCAGCGGCTGTACCAAAGTTTTGTTCCTGATAAATTCGGACGCGAATCCCGATGCCGGCGACAAAGAAAAAAATTCCCTGAAGGTTGACGCTTATCTTTGCACAAATGACGGCGTGCAGGAAACTTTCACGGCAACGGAAGATTTCAATAAACTCGGTGAACGTCGCGGCGCGTTCCGAAAATGTTTGACCGTGATTTGTAAATCGTTGAACCAAATTCTTTGAGAGGTGATTTGAATTGCGTAAGATTTTTCTTTTGGCAACTCTTCTGATGATGATTTTGTCGGCAACGGCTTTCGCGGAAGAAGCTGACGAAAAATTTCCCGACGAAATTTTCGAGAAAGTCGACGACCTTGAAGTTGACCAACCCGACGAAGTTTACGTTTACACGAGCGAGGATTTTCAATACACGATAACTTGCCCGATTAAACCGTTGGCGGTTGTCCAAAATCCTTGGGAAGACCCTGCCAAGCGCGGCGAAATGTTGGTTTTTGACGCGGACGGTTGGGACATTCGTTACGCCTATTACATTTGCGTCAACGCATGGGATCCCGACGACAAGACTATTCCCGATTTCAACAAGGGCAACACGGCGGCCATAGGAAGTTACTTGTCGGATCTCAAAAACAACAGCTTGTTCGGCGACGCGAAACTTGTAAGCATCACAAAAAATAACAAAGGCATCTACGCCGTGACTGCCGCGTCGTTTGAAGTCACCAACAAAGATACCGGCGAAGTCGAAGGCGAATTCGTTGCCGACAGACAAGATTTGTATACCTTCTTCCGCTCGCCGCAAGGTCGTTGCATAAGCATTCAACTTGTCACTCCCGATTTCAGTAAAACTTTCGTCAACACTTATCGCGGCTCCGTAATGTCGTTCGTCGACAACAGCGACAAGAAACCCAAGAACAAGAAAGACAAAGACAAAAAAGATAAAGATAAAAAAGATAAAGACAAGAAGGACAAAGATAAGAAAGACAAGAAATAATTCGTTGACAAAGCCGACGCCGTGTGGTATAAATTACAGCGGTTTTATCGAAGTATCGATACACCGCGAAGGGGTATAGCCAAGTTGGTAAGGCACCGGACTCTGAATCCGGTATGCGTTGGTTCGAGTCC
This sequence comes from Selenomonadaceae bacterium, assembly GCA_017515635.1. Classification (GTDB taxonomy): domain Bacteria; phylum Bacillota; class Negativicutes; order Selenomonadales; family Selenomonadaceae; genus Quinella. The sequence goes on along the minus strand of JAFWFO010000056.1, from coordinate 102,761 downwards.
AGCTACCCCTGCCACATAGAAATTTCAAGCCTGCGTCGGAAACGGCGCGGGCTTTTTCGATTCAGGGGAGGTGTCAAGTCATGGAGGAAGCAAGCGAATTTTTGCTGTCACCGCAGATGACACAGATTCTATACTATTTGAGTTTGGGCGTGAGTATTTTATTGATGTTCGTCGTGGCGTATCTCTTTACGGCGAACGGCAGAAAATCAAACGAAATTTCGCATTTGCAATCGGAAATTATCCGTCTGCGCAAAGATTTAAACAAGCTCAAAGATACCGTAGATCACATGTGGAAACCCACAGTCAAAAACGAATTGCCGCAAATTGAACCGTTCGGTTTGGATTTTTCGGAGCCGGCAAAAATTCCACAGCTTGAACCGCAAGAACCATGGCTTGATTTTGTCGACAGATATAACCAACTTGCTGAAGAAATGTCAAAGCCCGGTCAGCTCAAAAAGTGTGAGAAACTTGTTTACGAATTCAAGTTGCGCGTTTTGACTTACGGCGGCGCGATGACTTTTCGTCCCGCAATCGATGTGAAGGACAGCCGTTATTGGGCGTTCAAATGTTCGTCCGATGAATTTGCCGTCGTGCCGAATCCCATGCATCCATGCGACGAAGAATTTTACGACAGCGGCGGCATGAATGAAACTTACGAGATCAATTATGAAGACGGCGTTTATCGGAAATATATCGTCAAGATGCCCGCGATTTTTGTTTACGAAGCGACAAGCGGTTGGCGGCTCAAAATTTTGGGCGTCGTGAATTTGGAGAGAAGTTGACATGAAAAAAATTTTTGCGTTTTTATTGATGGCTACGTTTTTAATGTCGGGTTGCGGCGTCACAAAGGAAGTCAAAGCCGATGTAGTTTTGCCGCCGAATGATCCCGTCGAAAAAATTTTGCAAACCATGACGCTCGAAGAAAAAGTCGGGCAAATGATGATGGTCGGCGTTTACGGCACGGAACTCAACGACGATATAATTTATTCGCTCAATGCATTTCATTTCGGCGGAATAATTTTTTTCGACAGGAACCTTGAAAACGTCGCGCAGTCAAAAAAATTCGCGGAAGATATTTCGGCGGCGGCCAATCAAAAACTTCCGCTTTTGTTCGCGATTGACGAGGAAGGCGGCCGAGTAGCTCGCGGCAGGCATTTTTTGGAAGTCGCCCCGTCGCAAGAGGAAATCGGACTTTCGGGCAATTTTGACGAAGCAAAATACTGGGCGATTCACAACGCGAAAATTTTGAAAAGTATCGGCGTGAACATTAACCTTGCGCCCGTTGCCGACGTTGGCAGTCGGGACACGCGTTCTTTCGGGGACGACGCCTTGACGGTTGCGAATTTCGTCGACGCCGCCGCGCACGGTTACGAATCCGAAAACTTTCTTTACACGCTGAAACATTTCCCCGGTATCGGCAAAAGCAAAATTGACCCGCACCAAGAAGTTTCAAACGTCGAGGACAGCAAGGAAATTTTGGACGCCGAAGACCTGCCGCCGTTTAAGCAAATCATTCGCGGACATGACAACTCAAATTTTATGATTATGGTCGGGCATTTGAAATATGACGCGCTTGATCCCGTGAATTCCGCAAGCCTGTCGCCCGCCGTGATGACGGGTTTGCTCCGCGAAGAACTGGGCTTTAAAGGCGTGGTGATTACCGACGATTTAGAGATGGGCGCGATTAAAAACAACGTCGACTTGCCGACGCTCGGCGTGCGTATGGTTTTGGCGGGCGGCGATGTTGCGCTTGTCTGCCACAATTACGAAAGTCAACAGACGGTTTACAACGGCATTTTGAACGCGGTTAAACGCGGCGAAATTTCCGAAGAGCGAATCAACGAATCTGTCCGAAGAATCATTCGGCTCAAGGCGCATCTGTCATGAAAGTTTCAATCGCGCAATTCAAATCGAAACTCGGCGCGCTTGACGAAAATTTTTCGACGGCAGAAAAATTAATCGAGGCGGCTCAAAATTCCGACGCGATACTTTTGCCCGAATTGTGGTCGACGGGATATTATCCGACGCCCGTTGAAGATTTCGCGGACGTTGACGGTTGTCGCACGAAAAAATTTCTCTGTGAGCTGGCGAAAAAATTTTCCGTGAACATAATCGGCGGCTCGGTTATTGTCGACGACGGCGGGAAAATTTTCAATCGATGTTACGTCGCCAATCGTCGCGGAGAAATTGCGGCGACTTACGACAAAACGCACCTGTTCAGTTTCGCGGGCGAAGAAAAAATTTTTACGGCGGGCAACAAACTTTCGACGTTTGAGCTTGACGGCGTGACTTGCGGGCTTGCGATTTGTTACGATCTGCGCTTCCCCGAAATTTTTCGCAAGCTTGCTTTGACGGGCGCGGAAATTATTTTTGTTCCCGCCGCATGGAGTTTGAAACGTTTGACGCCGCGACGAATCTTGACGAAAGCACGGGCGATTGAAAATCAACTTTTCGTCGTCTTCGCGAACAGTTCGGGCTTTTCGGAAATCGTCAATCCTGCGGGCGAAATCACGGCGGAAATTGACGCGGGCGAAAAAATTTTATCGACAGAAATAAATTTGTCGGAGCGCACGGAAATTATTTCGACGATGAATTTACTTGCCGACAGAAATTTAAAAGTTGACGACTGACGTAACAAGAGGCCGTCACGGATGACGGCCTCTGCCGACGCATTTGCGTGACGCAAATACCGTCGGCCAAATGGCTTGCGAAGCGGCTTTTCAACGCGATAACGTACTGCTTCGCCCGCCGCGCAGGCGCAGTTTCTTTTGCAACTTTTCTTTGCTGCCAAAGAAAAGTTGATAACATAAACTCAAAATCAACGAGCGATTACGTTTGAACGAAAAAATTTCCCTGTCACAATCGACGGGATTTTTTTGTTGCGAAGACTTCGCTACCGAAAAAATTTTTCAATGAAGGTTGATACTTGTTTTCATGTGTGGTAAACTGTGTGCAATCAAATGAAAAAATTTTTCAAGGAGTGAAGACGTTGAAACTCGACGAAACAAAAACGGGAATGACCGTGCGAATTGACTCGCTCGACGAATCTAGACTTAAACAACGACTCATGACGATGGGATTAATCCCCGGCACGCGTGTGGAAATTTTGAACTCGGCACCGATGGGCGACCCGATTGCGTTGCGCCTTCGTTCGTATAATTTGGCAATGCGCAAAGACGACGCGGCGAAAATCCACGTCACGCAAATAAGCTGAAAAATTTTTGTGAGGTGAATTTCATGTCAAAATTATCCGTCGCCTTGACCGGCAACCCGAATACCGGGAAATCGACAATCTTCAACGAACTTACCGGCGCACGTCAAAAAATCGGCAACTGGCCCGGCGTCACCGTCGATAAAAAAGTCGGCGTCGTCGAATACAACGGCAGAAAAATTTCCGTCATCGACTTGCCCGGCACTTATTCGATTAATGCCCGCTCGCAGGAAGAGCAGGTTGTCAGCGATTATTTTAAACAGAACAAGCCCGATATCGTCGTCAACATAATCGACGCGTCGAACATTGCGCGAAATTTGTTTTTGACGATTCAGCTCATGGAAAACGGGATCCCGCTGATTTTGAATCTGAACATGATGGACGAGGCTCAGCGTCACGGAATTAAAATCGACGAGAAAAAACTTGAAGACGCTTTCGGAATGCCCGTCACCAACACCGTCGGGCGCAGTAATGCCAGCGTTCGCACGTTGCTTGACGTGTTCACGAATACGCGCATGACGAATTATCAGCCGAGCGAAGTCATCAAGGCGCACATTGAAAAAATTCGCGAAATCGAACGTAGCGGACTTCCTGCGGCGAAAGTCGAAGAAGAAATTATTGCGGCGCGTTACGATTTGATTGATAAAATTATGTCGCAGGCCGTCACGGTCAGCGCGGCGGGCAAAACTTTAACCGACAAACTCGACGCGGTTTTGGCTAACGGCGTGTCTTCGTTGGTGATTATGGTTGCCGCGTTCTATCTGATGTTCCAAATTTCGTTCAACTGGATTGGTCAACCGCTTGCCGATTTGGTCGGAGAATTTTTCGACGAAACTTTAGTACCGTGGACAGCCGAGGCAATGGCAAATGCGGGCGTCGCGGATTGGATGCAGTCGCTTGTTTCGGACGGCATTATCGCGGGTGTCGGCGCGGTCATCAATTTCGTCCCGCTGATTTTCACGCTGTTTATCATTTTGAGTTTCCTCGACGGCACGGGTTACATGGCTCGCGTTGCGTTTATCATGGATCCGATTATGCGCCGCGCAGGTTTGACGGGCAAATCAATCATGCCGCTGATTATGGGTTTCGGTTGTGCCGTCCCTGCAATTATGGCAAACCGTGCACTCGACACGCACAAAGATCGCATGATTTCAATTTTCGTGACGCCGTTCATCACCTGCAACGCGAAAGTTCCGATTATCGCACTGTTCGCGGCAATGTTTTTCCCCGACAACGTCGCAAATGTTGTTTTCGCAATGTATTTTGCCGGAATTATCACGGCGATTGTCATGGCAAAAGTTTTGAGCAAAACGATGTTCCAAGGGCAAGAATCGACTTTCCTGCTTGAACTTCCGCCGTATCGTCTGCCCGACCCGAAAACTGTTTTGCTTGAAGCGTGGGATAAAGGCAAAGGCTACCTTATCAAAGCCGGTACGATTATTTTCGCAATGAGCGTGCTGATTTGGTTCTTGAGCAACTTTAATTCCGACGGCATGACCGAAGACATGGACACGAGTTATCTGGCAGGTATCGGCTCGGCGGTGTCGACGGTTTTCGCTCCGCAAGGTTTTGACACTTGGGAGGCAGGCGCGGCTGTCGTCACCGGCATCCTTGCGAAAGAAGCCGTCGTTTCGACAATCGGCATTTTGTACGGCGCGGACGAAGACGCAATTTCCACAGACTCCGACGAAGAGACCGGCGCGACAGCTCAAACTTTGTTGGCGACTTCAATGGGCGGCGCGTTTACTCCGCTTTCGGCGTTGGCGTTCATGGTTTTCAGCTTGCTGTATTCGCCGTGCATGACCGCGCTCGGCACCGTCAAAAAAGAAGCTCAAGGTTTCAAATGGATGGCGTTCGTATTTTTCTACACGACCGCAGTTGCGTGGATTGTGTCGCTGGTTGTCTATCAAGGCGGCAAGTTGCTGGGCTTTGAATGACGAATAATTTTTGACAACAAAATCCCCGGCAGTCGTTTGACCGTCGGGGATAAATTTTTTCGTCGAAGTTCAGCGTTTCGCGGCAAGTTCAATCAAGTTGCCTTCGTCGTCGAGAATCACGCTTTCATAGTAGCCGTCGCCCGTCGTGCGCGGGTTGCTCGTCACGGTGTAGCCGTCCGCACGAAGTTTTTCCGTCAGTGCGTCAACGTCGTTTTTGTCGCCGACTTCAAACGAAATGTGATGTAAGCCCGCGTGCCATGTGTTTTTGGGAAAATCTTCAAGCGTCGGGCGTTGCATGATTTCAAGACGCGCTCCGTCGTCGAACGTCAAAAAATACGAACTGAAACCCGTTTTGGCGTTGTGGTACTTCGCATTTGCCTTTGCGCCGAAATATTTCACGAAGAAATTTTTTGCGCGCTCCAAGTCGTGAAAGTACATTGCAACGTGTTCGATTTTCATTTGAGTTGCCTCCCGAAAAATTTTTGTTAAAATTATATCGCGAAGTTTCTTTTTGGTCATGAAAAATTTGGAGATGATTTGATGGTTGCAACTGTTGTTTTAGGAATTTTGATTGCGGCGGCGTTGGCTTACGCTCTGCGCAAAATGTACAGAAGTTTTTTCAAGGGCGAGGCGGCCTGTTGTGATTCGGGCAGTTGCTCAAGTTGCGACGGCGGTTGTGCAATGAAAAACGCGCTCGACCAAAGTTATCGCGACCGCGTCGAAAAAATTGAGAAATTCCCGATTCACCGCACGATTGACGTTGACGGCATGACTTGCGACAAATGTATCGTCAATGTGATTCGCGCACTCGAAAAAATCGACGGCGTGACGATTGCGGCGGCGAGTCTCGAAAAACAATCCGCTCAAGTCGGCATGAAAGAAAACATTTCCGATGACATTTTGCGCGACGCGATTAAACGGGCGGGCTACACGGCGGGAGCAATTACCGCTTAAAAAATTTTCAGGCGTGGAATTGTTCCGCGCTTTTTTTTGTTTCGGATTGACGTTTTATCGCGTTTGTGAAACAATAAATCAAACTCGGCGACAGATTTTCAACATGGAGGAATTTTTTATGCAAGATTTTATTTTCGACCTTCAACGATTCGCCACGCAAGAAATTTCTGCAGGCGAAACTTATGAACTTGACGGCGTGACTTACACCGCAACAACAAACGCGGTTTTCAATCTCGACGATGACGGAAAAGTTTCGGGGCTTGCAAGCGGTAAAGTTCAATCGACATTGACTGACGCGGAAAATTCCCCGACAATAACTTTCGACGCTTCCGACGACGCGATTAAATTTTCTGCAACAGAAAATGACGCTCTTGCCGTCACGCTCAGCGGCCGCACGTTTTATTTCACCGAAGGCACCGCAACCGTCACAAGCGACAACGTTTCAACGGGCGCAACCAAATTTTCGATTGCGGGAACCCATTCCAATGCCGATTATAAATTCGCGATCGAAAACTCAGCCGAATTTTCGATAACGACTGAAGCTTTCGTCATCAGTTCAGAAAAATTCAATGTTTCCGTGTTGATTGGCGGCAATACGCTTGAGTTTGGCGTTTCCGGTACCGCAATCCGAAATTTCACGGATCACACATTTTCTTTCAGCGGCGGCACAACAATTTCAAATACTTTCGGCGATTACACGTTCAGCGCAACGGCAAATGACGATTCTGGCGGAGGATTTTCGTTTACTTCAAAAGGTATCACGTTCACGTCGGAAAACGGCGGCAAACTCGGAATTTCTATCGCGAAGGGCGACACTCCGATTTTTGCACGCGAATTTTCGGTAAGCGGCGGCTCAATTTTCGTCAATCACGCGAATCAAACGATTGGATTGACTGACGGCGCGGAAATTTCTTTGTCGTCGGGCGGTTACAAAATTATCGCGAAGGCAAACGGCGACGCCTCAACAGTTTTTTCGTTCGCGGACAACGGATTTACTTTCACGCCGAACACGGGCGACGGCACACTTGATATAACGATTAAAAATTCTGCCGGCTCAATGACCGCAAACGTCGAAATTTTGAGCGGCTCGTTCATTTTGGGCGACGGCGGCAAGTTGACTGTCACCAAAGGCACCGAACTTAAAATCGACTTCGGCGGAGGTTACGTTGTCAACTTCAAGGCGACCAATGACGCGGGCGGCTCAATTTCCCTCGGCGCGGACGGAATTACTTTCACGCCCAACAAAGGCGACGGCAATTTGGAAATTTCCGTGACACGCGACGGCGAAACGCGCACGGCTTCACTCGATATGACGGGTTCGCTGACTTACAAACTCGACGGATCCATTTCGTTCGCGGACGGCACAATTGTCGACCTCACTTGGACGGACGGCATCAACCTTAAGCTGAAGTCACGCGGCTCAAGCGGCTCCATTCTGCTCGACCCCGACAATGGAATTCGACTTTCCTCCGCCGATAAAAATCTTGACGTGATTTTGACGACCACCGACGGCTACGTTACGGAAATTACTTCAATCGAAGGCGATCTGTGGTACAAAGCCGGCACCGTCACTTTGGACGCGGGAACTGTCATCACGGGTCAAAACATCGTCGAAGGGCGCAACGTCGGCATAAGATTCGAGGCGATTGACGGCGACGCATCTTTACACTTCGCCAACAAGGGAGTAACCTACAGCGCGGGCAGCGGCAAAAATTTCGTCACTTACACGCTCGGCAATGCCCAAAGTTCTTTCAGTGTCAACAAAGGCTCCGTGTTCATTCAAGGGCGCGTCTTCCACGTTGCCGAGGGCAGCGACATTGCCACCGACTTTAAAGACTTTGTTGCCGCGCAGTATTTCATGCTCGACAAGGAGGGCACTTACATGATTAACGGTATAAAAGTCATCACATCTTCCGACGACGTTCAAGTTCATGTGATTGACGACGACACCATTTCATTTGCGGACGACGCCGCAGTTAAAGTTTTGTCGGACGGCAACGCGTTCATGTTGACGGGCAGCGACGACGCGATTCAAGTCAAGGTAATCGACAACGCCGAAGTCACGAGCGGTTCAATCACCTACGACAACGCGACGAAGAAAGTTGCAATCGCCGAAGGCACGACCGTTTCAGTCACGCAGGGTGACCGAGTCATCAAGCTTACTGCACCGAAGACAATTTCCGCCACGTACAAAGTTGACGACGGAATTTCTTACTTCGACCTCGACAGCGACGCGACGGCAAAAGTTTCCGTCACAAGCGGCGGGCAAACGGTTTTTACGGGCGACTTGACGGCGGGCGGCGTGTTAAGCTACAACCCCGCGTCGGGCACTTTCGGCTTGACGGGCGCGAACAGCTCACACGGCAACGGCACGAACACTTTCGCACAACTCAACGTCAACGGCTACGAAGTCAAAATGGCGACGAACGACACGACCGTTGTTTTCGTCCCGACAATCACGGACGGACGGCTTGACATCAACTTCCCGAACGAACGCAAGCACGAAATGCTGTTCACGCTCAGCAAGGACGGCAACACGATTATGGAAGATCAAGCAGTCATCACCGGCACAGTCGGCTTTGACATCGCGTCGAAGGAACTTCACTTTACGAAAGGCACCGTCTTAACGCTCGGCAGCGGCGAAAGATCGTTGGAAATTACCGCACTCGACGACGCAAGCGGTCAACTGACTTTCACCGACAGCGGAATTCGTTTCGCACCGAACGCGGGTGACGGGCAACTTGAATTGAATTTCGTCAGCAGCGACCGCAAGGCTAACATCGACGTTTCGTCGGGCGCACTCATCTTGAACAGCGATCGCACGCTTTCACTCGAAAAAGGCACCGTCGTCAATCTCACGTGGGAGGACGGCACCAAGCTAACGCTGACGGCTTCGGACACGGGCGGCTCAATCGGCTTCGACGCGCAGGGCTTGAAAGTTTCTTCGGACGGCGAACTGTCAATCGACCTGACGGCCGGCGACGTTCAAACGACATTGACGGGCTTGAACGGCACGATTCATTACAACGCGGGCAAAGTTCTGTTCGACAAAGATTCAACGCTCACGGCAACTTCAACGCTCGGCGGACAACCGGTCAACATCACGCTGGAGAGCAACGGCACGGGCGGTTACCTCGAAATTTCCGCAGTCGGCACCAATTACGTCGCGGGCACGGGCGCACTTGCAATCACCTGGTCACGCGACGACAAGTCAAGCACGTTCAGCGTCAGCGACGGCAGTGTTTACATCGGGCACGGAATTTTCAGAGTTGCCGAAGGTACAACTCTTTCGACCGACCTGAAAGATCTGGTTCCCGCGCTGTACTTCACGACGACCGACGCGGGCACTTACACAATCAACGGGCAGACGATTACGACTTCCGCCGCGAATTTGGCTTTGACGGCGACCGATGATTATATGACGTTCCACACAAGCGACGACGTTGTCACTTACGACGGCATGACTTTCGCGGGCGACGGCAATGTCAGCCTCACCGCCGATAACGTCGTTTTGGGCGCGGGCGTCGTTGCAAACGGTTTCGGCGAAGGAAATTCTTTCGTGCTTGCCGAGGCGGGCAACGTCACTGCCGACGCGAAAATTTTCCAGCTTGATTCGTTGAGTTTGACGGACGGCAGAGAAATTCCGATGGTAATCACCGTCACGGGCGCGCAAGACGGATTTATTTTCAGCCGCACGCTCACCGAAGAGAGCGAAGAATATCTCGGCGAAATTGATTCGCCTTACGTCGGCTCAATCTTCACGGAAAAATTTATCGCGAAGGGCGACAACTCCTATCGAATTCGCACAGACCCAATCGGTTTGGAAGACGTTATCGGCATTTCGGACGGCGCGACAATTTCCGGCGGCGCAACCCTCGACGACGAAGAAACTTTGAGTTATTACGTTTTGGTCACCGACACGACGGGCGATTTCACAATCGGCAAAAAAACTTACACGATCGCTGACGGAAGTGAACTCGGCACGGGAATTCGGGCGCGCTTCGACGTTGATTCGGCTCCCTACGCCGACAAAGTCTCCGACTTGAACGGCACGATAAGCGGCGACTTCACCGAAGGACAATTCAGCGTGAACGGCGGCGCGGGAATAAAAATTTTCGGCGACAAAGACGTTTCCATTTCCGCGAACGATAACGGCGTTGAAATTTACGGTTTGAGCGACAAAGCGACTTTGGCATCTGTCGGCACGGCAAGCAAAGTTCACACCGACACGACGGGCGTTTTCACTTTCGGCGAAGGCGAGGACGATTCGATTGCCATCACTGTTCAAGGCGACCCGAACGTTACATTTGAATTCGACCTCGAAAGCCAAGACATTATGGCGATTAACGACCTCGAAGGCAGCTTGCAATTAAGTGAAACGTCTCATCTTGCCACGATTAACGGTATCAACTGCGATTTCGACGGAAAATTTTCGTCTGTCGGCGCGTATGACAATGCGCTTTATCTGCATGACGTTTCGGACGGCAGTTCAATTATCACCGACGACGAAGATAAAATTTGGTTGCAACAAGTCGGCGCGTCAATGGCTGTCAACACCAACGAATTCACTTTGGCGGGCGACGAAGACGGAATTTGGATTCGCGACAAAGAAATTGTCGGACTTGACGAAGGCGCAAGCTTGAAAGTTTCCGACGCGGGCAATTACACCGTCAACACCGCGAACATTTCGGCGAAGGCGGGCGACGTGATTGTCGGGCTTGAAAACGGCAATGACGCTTACATTTTCAACGCGAACAATCCGCTTATCACGAAAAACACTTCGGCAAGCGCGCTTGTCGACATATTTAATCCCGAAAACGTTTCGATTGTTTCGGCAAGCGACAAAGGCAGATTTGACATTTCGTTGAGCGGCGGCGACCTGGCGATTGTCGAAAACACTGCGGCACGCGTCAACATCACGGCGGGCGACGACACGGTTGTCAGTCAAGGCAAAAATGTTCACCTGAATTTGACGGGCGGCGATACGTGGTTGTTCGCGCTCGGCGGCAAGATGACGATTGACGGCTATGATTTGTCGTCGGGCACGGGTTTTGGCACGACTTACGGCGACATTGTTTCGGCGGTCAAAGACGGCAGGATTGACTTTGGAAACGGCAAACTTTCGATGAGCGGTGCGGTTGCAGATTTCAACACGCAAAGTCAACTTGTAAATTTCTTCGACAGAAACGGCACGCGTCAAATTGTCGGCTTCGCGGGAAATTACGCTTCGTTGAACGCGAGCGATTCCACGGACAATCTGCTTTTGTCGGGCGACAAAAATTCGACTTTAATCGCGGGCAGCGGCAACGATACGATTTTCGCGGCTGAAGGCAACTTTGTCGACGCGGGCGCGGGTAAAAATTCAATTTTCATTGAAGAACGTGACGAAAATTCAAGCGGCGTGAAAATCAACTTGGATGGCGGCGGAAATGACACCGTTCACAATTTCAAAACGGGTTTCGACTTCGACAGCGATGCGATCTACTCAGACGGCGGGCTTGCTGTTCGACTTCGTTTATACGACGAAAATCTTGTTGCAAGTGTCGACGGCGGCGCACAAGTTACACTCAATGACGTGGCGGAGGACGACGCGGACTTTACCGAAATTCTTTTTGCGATGCCAGATTACACCACGAAAGTTGCCGTGGCAAAAGCCGGCGGCGTGATTAAATCTCAAGACGCGCAAATGTACATTGGCAATAAAGAAGACAAAGGTAGCGGCGTCGATTTCAGCGGCACGACCGAAAAATTGTTCGTCAACTTGAGTGACGAACCTATCGTCACAGACGCCGGCGAAAAACAATTTTACGGCATAAACAGCATTGCAGCGGGCGACGGACTTTCGACGCTCATCGGCAACGCGGAAAAAAATACTCTTGTCGCGGGCAACGGCTACGGCAGTTTGTGGGGCGGCGCGGGCGACGATAACTTAATCGGCAAAAGCGACTCGGCTGACAAAAACGGCATGACTTCGTTCTTTTTCTTCGCGGGCGACGGCAACGACACCGTTTCAAATTTTGAATTCATCACACGCGAAAACAAAACTTCTGGCAACGCCGATAAAGTTATGGTTGTTTCCGACCTCGTGACGCGGGCTTCACTTTCGGGCGACGATGTTGTCATGCAACTCAATGACGGCGACGATTACTTGACGCTTGAGGACGCGGCGGGCAAAGATTTCCGCTTGAACGATTTAATTGTCAAAGTCGACAAAAATGTTGCTTACGACGGATTGGCAAATTGCTACGTTGCGGACGGCGGCGATTCGCTCACCGTCGATTCAACTGTTGACTCCGCAGAAATTTGGCTTGACAGCTCGCACGGAACTTTCTTCTTCGGCAACATTCGCACGCTCGACGCCTCCGCTGTCGAAGGGCGCACATCTCTTGCCGGCAGTGTCTTGGACGAAACGATTATCGCTGGGCACGGCGATTCAAGTTTGTGGGGCGGTAATGATGGCAACGACTTGTTAATCGGCGGCGAATCAAAAAATACTTTCTTCTACCACCTCGGCAACGGCAACGATACGATTCAAGGCGCGAAGGAAGGTGACATTGTTGATTTGAATACGATGACGATTAATCAAGTTGTTGGTGAAATCGGCGATGGCGGCGTTGTCCTGCGCTTCACCGACGGCGGCAGCTTGACCGTTGACAGCACCGATGTTGAATTCCGAATCAACAACGACGGCACGACTTATTTTGTCGACAACGGCGAGTGGAAAACCAAATAATCCGGACACTCCAACAAAAAAAATTATCCCCGTTCATGTGAGCGGGGATTTTTTTATTGATATAACGTCAGCGGATCTGCGTACTGATAATTTTCGCCGGCGCGGACGATATATTCCAAATGCAGATGAGGCCCCGTCGAATAGCCCGTTGAGCCGACTTGCGCGATAACTTGTCCGCGTGTGACGAATTGCCCCGCCGTGACGTGCAAAACGCTACAGTGAGCGTAGCGCGTGTAAGCGTCAATCGCCGCGTGATAAATCAAAACTTGGTTGCCGTAGCCGTCGCCCAAATTGTCCGCCACAACGACTTGCCCGTCGAAAATCGCGCCGATATATGAGCCGTATTCGTAGCCGAGATCAACGCCCGCATGAAATTTCCAGTCGCCCGAAATTGGATGAATGCGCCAACCGAACGGCGAAGTTACGGGAAAATCTGCGGCGTGAACAATCGCGGGAATCATCATCAACGCGCAGATTGTCACGAAAAATTTTTTCACGTCGTCGCCTCCCGCACGTAACCGCTCAACAGAAAATCTTCGCCGAGTTTTTGAGCCGAAAAATTTTCCAGATTGACCGCGTCGGAAAGTTTTTCAAAGCCCGCGCCTTCGACAGCAGTCAACGCTTGCGAACCGCCGATAATTTTCGGGGCGACGAACGCAAAAATTTTGTCGACAAGTCCCGCTTCAAGCATGGCGAAATGAATCGTGCCGCCGCCTTCGACCAAAATTGAAGTTATTTCACGTGCCGCAAGTTCCTGCATTAAAATTTTTAAATCGACGCGTTGACCGTTGCCCGCCGTAATTATTTCGACGCCGTGATTTTTCAGCGCGGAAATTTTTTCGGGCGACGCGTTTGAAGTTACGGCAATAATCGTTCGCGCAGATTTTTCCGTCACAACTTTGGCGTCAAGCGGAATTCGGGCGTTGCTGTCGATAATCACGCGCACGGGATTTTTTCCGTCGACAAGGCGCGTCGTCAAGCTCGGATTGTCCGCAATCACCGTGCCGACACCGACCAAAATCGCGTCGTTGATGTCGCGCAGTCCGTGCGAAAATTTCCGTGACTCTTCGCAAGAAATCCATTGAGATTCGCCGCCGACCGTCGCAATTTTCCCGTCAAGTGAACAGGCAAATTTTAGCGTGATGAACGGCAATTTTTTCATGACCCACTTTAAAAAGACTTCGTTGAGTTTTCGCGCCTCGTCTTCAAGCAAGCCGACTTCGACTTCAATGCCCGCCGCACGCAAAATTTCAAAGCCGCGACCTGCGACTTTCGGATTCGGGTCTGACATTGCCGCGACAACTTTTTTTATGCCCGCGTCGACAATCGCCCGTGCACAAGGTGGCGTCCGTCCGAAATGCGAACACGGTTCCAGCGTCACGAAAAGCGTTGCGCCCCGTGCAAGTTCGCCCGCCATGTTCAGCGCGTGAATTTCGGCGTGCGGCGTTCCGGCTTTGCGGTGCCAACCCTGCGCGATAATTTTTCCGTCACGAACGATGACGGCTCCGACCAGCGGATTCGGCGACGTGCGACCTTCAGCAAATTTCGCAATTCGCAACGCTTCCCGCATAAAAATTTCGTCCGTCAAAATTTTCACCTCCGAAAATGCCCGTTAAAAATCTTCGGCAAGTTTAAGGCAAATTCGTCGACATGTCAAAAAAATCCCCGCCAAATTATGACGGGGAAAAATTTTTTATGTGCGCCGAAATTTTATGCGCCTTGCCAAGATTTTGTTGCGTGATTGTATCGCCACGACGTGCCGTCCGCAAGATTTATCGCGCCGCTCAAAGTGTCCGTGCTTTGAATCGTGATGATGTTGCCCGTGTTGAAGCCGATTGCGATATTTCCGTTGACTTCCACTGCCGCAACAATGTCGCTCAAGCTCGCGTCCGTCAAGTTCACCGCGTCCGCACTCGACACGTTGTAGAAAGCATCCGCGCCTTGGAAACGTCCGCCGATGAAAATGTCGGAGCCGTTGCCGCCCGCGATTGCGTCAGCCGCAGTGTCCGCGCCGCCCCAAAGTTGCGAGCCGCCGTCGCCCGCCAAAATAATATCTGCACCGTTCGACGCGCCTTGAATGATTTCGTAAGCGTTAATTCCGCGCCCGTCGATAACGCCCGCCGACGAAGCTTGATAAGCTTTGATGAATTCGCCGCCCGCGCTGTTGCGAAGGTCGACAACTTTGTCTGTGACGTTCTGAATCGTGAGCGTGCCCGCTGACGAATTGACGACGAAACTGTTGCCGCTGAACGCCGCACCCATGAAACTGCCGCTGACCGTGACGGGTTCGCCCGCGTAATTCGACAAAACTTGATTCGTGCCCGTCGTCAAACCACCGCTTGTTGTCGGAGTTGTTGAAGTCGTGTCGCCGAACGAGCCTGCGGGCACCGTGACGATATTAAGAGAAGTCAGGTTAGCCGCTTCAGTGAGCCGAATAGAACCCGCCCCTGTTGAAACAATAACGTCATTGTCACTTATCTGCGTCGCGTAAGAGCCAGCAACTTGCAATGTGTCGTTGGTGTTAAAGCCGCTGACAGTGTCTAATCCTTCGCCCGAAAATTCAATGACGGCTGAAAGGTCGCTGTAGTATGAATTTGCAAGCTCAATGGAATCATTACCTGCGCCGCCGTTGAGTGAAACATTATCGCCACCATGAGCTTTAATTGTGTCATCGCCTTCGTTGCCGTTCAACAATCCGTAATTGTTACGAAAAGCGTAAACGTAGTCATTACCCGCGCCGCCGTTCAAGGTGACATTTATATAATGCGAATCGGCATAAGAGCCCGGATTGGGGTCGCTGTATATGACATCATTGTTCGCACCGCCGTCAACATAGGTATTGCTTCCATTGGTTAAAATTTCGTCCGTGCCATCACCGCCGTAAACGGTAACGCCTGTGCCTGACGTGTTGATTGAGTCGTTGCCCGTGCCGCCGCTGACATAAACCTGATTGCCCCCGGCTGATACGGTATCGTGTCCGTCACCGCTGTCGATTGTGGAATTGCGCGCTCTGCTTTCAGTATAATCGTTACCCGCGCCGCCAGTAATTGACACATTCAAAAGCGGGTCATCCCAGCCGCTACTTGGACTGTTATAGATATAATCGTTGCCGTCGTCGCCGCCGATTGTGACGTTGTTTGCTCTGTTTGTGATTGTGTCGTTGCCGCTGAGCCCCTGAATTATTACCATTGTGCCCGTGTTGCTCAGATTGTCGTTTTCGTATGTGCCCGTGACGACAACATTATCCGCAGTGTTGGATCTGTCCGCCATAAAACATCATCCTTTCAATTCGCAGAAAAAATTTCGACTGTGTGAAGTTTACCGGAAATTGACGCGTAGTCAAGACATTCGCGCAACAAAAAATCGCCCTTCATGCCGAAGAGCGAAAAAATATTTCAAGCAAAATTTTTCCACGTGTTGACAAGTTCACGCGCCGCAAGCCGAGGATTTTCCGCGCCCGTGACTGCCGATACCACGAAAAATCCGTTGACTTTCGTCGCGGCAAGTTTCGGGATGTCGTTGAGTTTGACGCCGCCGCCGACAACCACGGGGATCGGACTGACTTCGGCGAGCCGTGAAATTTCACCGAAACTGTGCGTGATAATTCGTCCGTCGTCCGTGCGCCCGCAATCGGGTTTGGTCTGCGTTTCGTGCAACGGCCCCGCGCCGAAATAATCAATCTGTGAAACATCTGCCGCACCAACGTAATCGATTAAATCTTGCGTGCGTGCGCTCAAGCCGACGATCGAATCTTCGCCGAGAAATTTTCTGCACACGTCGACGGGAATGTCGCTTTGCCCGACGTGCACGCCGTCAACTTTAATGCCCGCCTCACGCGCCGCAAGCACGACATCAAGTCTGTCGTCGACGAGCAGAGCAACCGAATCACTTTTGCCGAGCCGCCGAATTTGAGCCGCGCATTTGTCGAGCGTCGAAATCATTTCGCGAGCCGAAGAAATTTTCGAGCGAATTTGTACGCAGGTAAATCCTTCGTCGACGGCCGCCGCAACAATTTCGTCGACGGGACGCGTGCAATTTTCCTGCCCGATAACCAGATAAGCCGAAATGTCGAGTTTGTCGCGAATACTCATTTGCGCACCCCGAAACGTCCCAAAGCCGCCGTCACACGCGCTTGAACGTCTTCTTGCGTGGCGGGCTTGGATTGCGGACTTGCGACGGGCTGAGCGTTCAAAGCTTCGTTGAGTCTGTCAATTTTGCCGTCCATCATCGATTCAAAACCGGGGCGAATGTCCGCCTTAAGGACGACTTCCGTGCGAATTCCTTTTTCGGCAAGCACGAACGTCGCACGCTTGACAACGTCCATGACGGCATCCCAATCGCCTTCAATTTCGGTGAACATCGAAGAAGTTTTATTCGGCAAGCCCGATTCGCGAATAATTTTGACGACTTCGGCGACGTGCGCGCTCAATTCGTCGCCGACACCGACGGGCGCAATCGCCACGGCAACCAACGTATTCATGTGAAAACCTCCTTAAATCAGCTTTTAGCTTGAAGCTTTAAGCTTTTAGGGATTGTTCATCGCACTCGGCTAAAAGCTAAAAGCTCACCAGCTTAAAGCTCAATCGACACGCGGCGTTAATCCGAATTCAAACATGCCCTCAAGCGAATTCGCCGAGCGGAAACTTTTTGAAATATCATTCGGCTCCAATCTGTAAAGGTTGTCCAAAAAATGAACTTTGAAACTCGCGGGCGCATTGACTTGAGCCGCCGCCTTCGAGCCTGCGAAATTAAACATGGTCGTTGCCGCCATAGCCGCGATAAACGGAGTTGCAACCGCCGCATAAACCGCCATGACGCCGCCGAGTGCGCAACCGCTGCCCGTGATTTTCGTGAAGAGTTCCGAGCCGCCCGCACACAAAATTAATTCTTTGCTGTCGGTGATCAAATCTTCTTCGCCCGAAACAGCAACCGCGCCGCCCGTGCATTTCGCCAAAGATACCGCCGCGACTTTTGCCGCAGAAACTTTTTCGGTAGTCTCAACGCCGCGAACTTGCCCGTCAGCCGTGTCAATCAAGCCCCAAAGTTTCGCCAACGCAATTATTTCCGACGCATTTCCGCGCACGATTGACGGCTTAAATTCTTTGAACTGCAACAAAAGTTTCGTTCGCAATTCCGACAAGCCGATTCCCACGGGGTCAAGCACCCACGGCTTTTGCAATTCGTGACAAGCTTTGACTGCTCTCGGCAAAGTCTCTTCGTAAAACGGCATTGCAGTTCCCATGTTGACGTAAAAAGCCTGCGCGACCTGCATAATTGATTCGCATTCGTCAGGCAGGTAAATCATTGCCGCCGAGCCGCCGACCGCCAGTTGTGCGTTTGCGACAAAATCTTGTGTGACTGTGTTCGTTATCGACGGTGCCAGCGGATTTTTTTCACGCGCCTCGTCGACTGCCCGCGCCATTGCCGAGCGAATTTCAATTTCCGTCAAAACAATCGCCTCCTTAACTCAAAAGGACGTTGCCGCACGCAACGCCCTTGTTAATTTCGTTATGGTGACGCCTAAGGGATTCGAACCCTTGAACCCGCCGTGAGAGGGCGGTGTCTTAACCACTTGACGAAGGCGCCGAATCACTGCCGCAGATAATATCACACAGAAAATTTTCAGTCAAGGGAAACTTTCAATCTGCCGAACGATTTCAGCCGCCGCGAACGGTTTGGAAAGTTTTTTCGCACAAAGTTTCATTTCATCAAGCCGCGCAGGTTCCGCCAACAATTCTTCGACGACAGCGGAAATTTTTCGTTCGCCGACGGAAATTGCCGCGCCGTGTTCGACTGCATATTTCGCGTTGAGAAATTCCGGCCCCGGTATCGGTGCGTGCAAAATCAACGGGACGCCCGCCGCGAAAGCCTCCGTCATCGTCAACGCGCCGGGTTTGGTGACGAGCAAATCTGCCGCCGCCATGAGTTTTGGCACGTCCGAAACGAAGCCGAGCACTTCGACGGGGTGAGAAATTTTTTCGCGCAATTTTTTCAGGCGTGACGATAATTTTTCGTTCTGCCCCGCGACGACCGTAATTTTCAACGGGCGACGAATTTTGTCCAGCTCCGATAAAGTTTCTTCGATTGAGCCGAGACCGAGCCCGCCGCCCATGATTAAAATATTTGTGCGCGTCGAGTCCGAAATTTTTTCGACGTTGGAAAATTCTTGAGCGATCGGAATGCCCGTTGCGAAAATTTTTTGTCCCGCCCGACAGTGCGTTAAAAGTTCCCGCCGCATGTTTTCTGTGGCGACAAAATAAGCATCCACTTCGCCGAAAATCCAAATTTCGTGCAGTGAATAATCCGTCAACACCGCCGCCAAAAAAAATTTTCGTTGGGATTTCGCGTGCAAAAATTTCCACAGCGACGCCGCCGCTTCGGGGAACGGGTGTGTGCAAATTACCGCGTCGGGTTGAAATTTGTTGAGCAAACGAGCGAACGGCAAATACATCAGCGCGGAGCTGAAAAATCTTGTCGTGACGCCTGCGCGCCGTCCGTCCGCGAATTTGTAAATTCTGTCGTACAGGTCGGGAATAAATTTCAGCGCGGCGAGATAAATTTTTTTCATCAGCCAATTCAGCGACGAAATTTCTTTTGACATGAAGTCGACAACCTGCGCGTTGTCGCCGAAAATTTTTTGTAACGCCTCCGCCGCCTTGGTGTGTCCCGAACCGATTGACGCGGACAAAATTAAAATTTTCATGCCGTCAAGCCACCGTCGATGCTCAAAACTGCGCCTGTGATGAAACTTGCCGAATCAGACGCCAAAAAATAAATCGACGCCGCAACTTCGTCCGCCGTGCCGATTCTGCCGAGCGGATAAATTTTCGCAAGTTCGTCGACGGTGCCGCCCGAAATTTTCAGCTGTCGTTCGGTTAAAGGCGTCCAAATGTCGGCGGGAGCAACGCAATTCACGCGCACGGGAAAACTTGCCAACTCAAGCGCAAGAGATTTCGTGAACGCCACGACCGCGCCTTTCGACGCCGAATAAGCCGCGCAGAAATAATTGCCGCGAATGCCCGCGTCACTAGCCACGTTGACGATTGAGCCGCGACTTTTGCAAAGTTCGTCGACCGCCGCCCGCGTCACGAAAAAAGTTCCCTTGACGTTCGTATCGATAATGTCGTCAAAAATTTTTTCGTCGACGGAAGTTATCGCTCCTTCGTGATAAATGCCCGCGCTGTTGACCAAAACATTGACGCCGCCGAAAAATTCAACCGTGCGCGAAATAATTTTGTCGCAGTCGGAAATTTTTCGCACGTCCGCCGAAATAAACTCAAAGTTGCCCGCAAGTTCCGCACGAATTTTTTCAAAGCGCGTTTGACTTCTTCCGACAAGCACGCAATTAAATCCGTGCGTAAGAAAAATTTTCGCCGTCGCAAGCCCGATACCCGACGTGCCGCCCGTAATTATTGCAGTTTGCATTTCGCCCCCCAAAACGAAAACAGAGCCGAGCAAAATACTCGACTCTGCGAAAGAAATTTCTTAGTGGTTGACGGCTTCTTTCAAGCTTTTGCCCGCCTTGAACGAAGGCAGATTCGACGCTTTGATTTCGATTTCTTCGCCGGTGCGGGGATTGCGACCTTTGCGCGCCGCACGCGTACGATTCTCGAATGTGCCGAAACCAAGCACTTGAACTTTGTCGCCTTCAATCAGTGCCAATTTAATTGTCTCGAAAGTTGCCGCGACTGCTTTTTCCGCACTCTTGCGGTCAAGTTTCGCCTTTTCGGCAACGTTTACTATCAATTCAGCTCTCGTCATAAAGTGATTCCTCCTTTGAAAAATTACCTGCAGAATTTAGCAGAAAGGTCAAGAAAAATCAAGTGTTTTGTCAAATTGAAATGTCGATATTGTTTCCGAGCGCGGGATCCAAACTTTCGACAATCTCCAAAGCTTCTTCGGCAAGGGAATTGTCCGCCTCCATTGCGATTTTCAAAACCGAAATGCCAAGCTCCTGTTGGGTCTTCGCCAAGCTCAAATCGACCGACATTGCCGCGATACTCATATCCATTGTTACCGGCTCCTTTCCGTGGTTTAACGTATCTTAGCACAGTGAAAATCGCCGTGCAATACGTTTTGGCTTCGTGATTGAAATTATTTCGTGTTGATAATCAACGCGATAAAAATCAAATCTTCTTCGCCGAGCGTCTCAATGCCGTGAGTGTCGCCGTCCGCGCAAAAAGTTGTATCGCCGGCTTTGACGGGATAAGTTTTATCGTTGTCGGTGTAAAGCGCGGTGCCTTGCAAGATGTGATAAGTTTCGGTGTTGCCCGTGTGTTTGTGAACGCCGAGCGACGCGCCGGCAGGAATTCGGACTTTGGCGAACATTGCGCACTTGTCGCCCATTTCCGCAGGCGTCAAAAGATGTGTGATAAAAATTTCGCCTTTGCCGCCGGCCTTGTTCATTGCCGAAACGGTTTTCTTCTCAATAATCGGCATGATAAAACCTCCTCGAATTAATCGTAGTTGTCGAATTCGTCCGCAGCCTCTTCGGTTGCTTTTTCCAGACGTTTAACTTTCAACTTTCTGATTCGTTCGACCGTGCGGGCGATTTGTTCACGGGTGTAAGGTTTCTGGATGAAATCAATCGCGCCCATTTTCAGGCACTTCATCAATTTTTGCGGCGTGTTCATGGAACTGAGCATGACGACGGGCAAATCCGGAGCGACTTCGCGAATGAATTCCAAAGCCTCAATTCCGCCGACGATTGGCATGACGATATCCAAAATGACACCGTCAATTTCGCGTTCCAAGACGAAAGTTATAGCTTCCTTACCGTTGACGGCCTCAATGACTTCGCAATCGTGCCGATTAAGTTCCTCGTGCAGTTTTTTGCGCAAAAGCCGTGAGTCGTCGGCAATGAGGATAAGCAATTTGTCCGATTCGATTGTCGTCGTTTGTTCGCTTGCAACTTCGTTTGTGTTGTCCATGAAATCGCCGCCCTTCTATCAGTGTGGAATTTGAAATTAGGAATTAGGAATGAGTTTGAGATAGTTTCACATTCCTAATTCCTAATTAATAATTGCAATTTTGTGGCGGAGAGGGTGGGATTCGAACCCACGGTGCCTTTCGACATCACCGGTTTTCAAGACCGGCTCCTTAAACCGCTCGGACACCTCTCCTTGAACGCGCAAATGATAACAAAATCCCCGCGTAATGTCAACGTTAAGGCGGGCTTCAACGAAAAATTTTTATTCGCATGTCTTGAAGATTGAGCCGTTAAATTATAAAATGTCCGCAACAAGGATCGTTTTGTTTTTTGGGAAGGAGGGATCACCATGCCGACCGTCAACGCAGTAGCCCGGCAAGTCGAATTGACTGCGGACGTTTCAGTTAAACTTTTTCGCGACGACTTTCAAAGGTCAGCGCGCTCCATACTGATAACCGGTTCGCTCGACACCGCCGCAAATCTTACGTTGGTGAAAGACCCGAAAGAGGCTCTTTCCACGGACTCCACGCTGATAAACGGCCCGATTGACACCGCAGCCGATATGACGAAATCCAGATTCGGACTTCGCCCGAACGTCAGCGAAAAGCTCGACACCTACGAAGAGGAACGCGAAAATTTCAATTCCGAATTCGACGAAACTATGTCTTCGCTCAGACAATCCGTCGACAGACTCGAAATCAATCTTCAAGACAAAGCCGGCGTTGTATCCACGCTCCAGAACGTTGCCGCTTTGGAAAACGCAGAAACGGAAAATAACGGCGAGGATTTTTGGAGCGAAGACACCGAACAAGTTGCCGACGACGAACAGGCTCAAGACGCGCAGAATTACGAAATGCGCCCCGTAGAAAGATTTGAAAATTTTGTTGCCGAATATCTCATTTCCGAAACGCCCGACAGTTCCGAAACTGCTCAAAATTTGAACGCGGCGCAGGACGAAAATACGGCACTCTCGAACGTAAAAAATTTCGTGAACACTTTCAACAGCACGGTCGATTATCTCAACGAAAATCGCGGCGTGTCAAACCGAATGAACGCACTGGCGACGAATTTCGGCGACAACGACAACTTGACGCAGTCGCTTGACTCCGTGGGAATTTCCGTCAACGAAGGCGGGAAACTTCGCGTCAATGAGGACAGACTTGCCGACGCGCTCAGCGAAGATTCTTCCAACGTCAACGCCGTACTCGGTCAAAAAGGTTTGGCGGGACGGCTCAACAGAAATGTCGATTTGGCAAAATCTCAACGCGAAAATCTTTTTCCGACGGTCACGGACTACGCGGGCGGTAAACGCGAAGATCCGACCGAATCCCTTTACGCCGCCAAAACCGCAAGAAAAACCGCCGAACATTCCAAAGAAAACGCGGGACATTTTTTAAACATGACAACCTGAAAATTTTGCAGATAAAAAATTGAGCAGTCTCTTTCGAGGCTGCTTAAGACTGTAGATAAAGTCCGTTACCAAAAAAAGTATGCGGGCTTTTTTTCAGCTTGAATATGATGATAACGCACTTAATTTGCTCGGCAAGTATTAACCGCCATTATACATTCGCGTGTAGCAAAAATTATTTTTCGGCAACGCCGGCAAGTTCCGCTTCCGCTTCGTCGGACGCTGAGGCAACTTCGTTGAGAGCTTCGACAAGTTTGTCAACGTCGATGCCGTGAACATTCGCGCCCGCTTCGATATTTTCAAAACGCGCCGCCGCACAGCCAAGGCAACCCATGCCCGCGTACATGAAGACCATGGCGGTATCGGGGTAACGCTGAACGACTTCGATTATGCTCATGTCTTTGGTGATTTTCATGAAAAATTCCTCCTTTGAATTGCCGAAAATTATATCACCGAAAAAATTGCCGTCAATGAATTTAGGCTGAAATATTTTTTCGCAAAGCTTAAAGGAAATTTTGCGTGCAAGTCGAATATAATTTTCAAAAGGTTTGGAGGCTGAGTGCGATTGAATTTTGGTCATGTAAGTGTTATGCTTGCGGAAGTTTTGGAAGCGCTCGACATTAAACCGAACGGAAGTTATCTTGATTGCACGTTGGGAGGCGGCGGACACGCACGGGCGATTGCCGAAAAGCTGAGTGTTGACGGATTGATTGTCGGGCTTGACAGAGACGAGGACGCCATTTCTGCCGCGACGGAAAATTTGTCGGGCGTAACCTGTGACGTAAAAATTGTGCGCGGAAATTTTGACGAACTCGACAAAATTCTTGACGACTCGAACGTTGACAAACTCGACGGAATAATTTTTGACTTGGGCGTATCGTCGCACCAAATCGACACGGCGGAGCGCGGATTCTCCTACATGAAAGATTCACCGCTCGACATGCGGATGGACAGGCGACAGAGATTGACGGCTTACGACGTGATAAACACTTACGACGAAGCGCGATTGGCGAAAATTTTCAGCGAGTACGGCGAAGAAAGATTTTCAAAACGAATTGCCGCCGCCATCTGTCGTGCACGAAATTTAAATCCGATTGCGACGACGGGCGAATTGGTCAAGATAATCGACCGGCACGTGCCGCGAACGAAAAACGGCGGACATCCCGCGAAAAGAATTTTTCAAGCCGTGCGGATCGAAGTCAACGGCGAACTGGAAATTTTGGCAAGCGCGCTGAAACAAGCAATCAAGCGACTGAAAATCGGCGGGCGTCTGGCGGTCATAACTTTCCATTCACTTGAAGACAGAATCGTTAAAGAAACTTTCAAACAATCGGCTCAAGGTTGCATTTGCCCGAAAAATTTTCCCGTGTGCGTGTGCAATCACAAAGCCGAAATAAAAATTCTCGGCAAGGCGAAACTTCCGACGGACGACGAAACGGAGCGCAACAGCCGTGCGAAATCAGCTAAATTGCGCGTTGTCGAAAAAATTTTTGACGATGCGAATCAATAAACAAGCGCGATAACTTAAGGGGGTATACTGTGACGACGACAAAACGCAAAATAAAAAATTATGACAATCGGCCTCAACAAAAACCTTCGCCGAATGAAGCATCTTTGACGCTGATTAAAGGCCGGCCGCGCCTAAATCACCTTTTGCGGTCGCGTTGCCGCGTTGCGTTCGTCATTTTCGCGATATTGGCAATGGCGGTGGTTATACGTCACGGAATAAGCGCAAGCCGCGGTTATGCGTTGGTGGCGACACAAAATCAAGCGCAACAACTGGAGCTTGAAAACGAGCGTTTGCGCGTTGAAATTGCGAAACTTAAATCACCTGAACGCATAAAGCGAATCGCCGAGGAAGAATTGGGCATGGTCGTTCCGCGCAAGATGTATTTTTCACACGAGCGATAACAAAAAAACTCCTTCACAACCAAAAGCGTGAGGGAGTTTTTTTTCAGTTGGGAGTTTGAAGTTAGGAGTTAGGAATTAAATTCGTGTTTTAACTTCAAACTCCTAACTCCACACTCCTAACTGTTCACCGGCGGCGAGTTTTGTACGGCACAAGTTCTTCAAGCGCGACAAGTTTCGTGTTGCCCTGCGTATCCGCCAAAATAATTTTCTCGACATTGAATTCAAGCAGGAATTTGTGACTGCGTTCGTCGGGAATGTACATGCCGTCAATGTCCGCAATAATCGAAATGGCGTCGAATTCGCGCTTGCCTTCGGAAATCGCTTTCGCCATAACGACAACTTCAGCGGGCAATTTGAATTCGGGAATCACGCTGTCAATCGAGCAGCCGCTGTAAAGTGTGCCGTCCGACGCCAACAGGCAGGCACCCGCCGCAATCGAGTTGTGCTCAACGTAGGCATTGCGCATCGCGTTCATTGCCGTGTTGACGATTGTGTCAATAATATCGTAGTTCATTTGAAAACCTCCCAGAAAAATTTTCAGCCGACGTCGACGCTTGTCACGCCGTCAATTCGTTTGACCGCGTCAACTACGATGACGCTTTTCAACGCCCGCTGGTTGTAAACTTCCATTTCGATAATCAATGTGTCGGTCGAGTCGTCCGTTGCTTTGACTTTCACGTCGCGGATTTTCAACTGCAAATCGTCAATGCAAGAACTGATGTGCATGAGTTGCCCCGGCTTGTCTTTGGTGTGAATCGTCACGATCAAATTTTTTTCGTGCATAACCCATTCGTCAAGCCGCGACAAAGTTCCGAGCGTTGCGAAAATCAAAGCCGTTGTGAACAACGCGCCCGAATAATAACCCGCACCGACGGCAAGTCCCACGCCCGCAACTACCCACAGACAAGCGGCAGTCGTCAAGCCCGTGACGGTTAAACCTTCTTTCATGATGGCACCCGCGCCGAGAAAACCGATACCGCTGACAACCTGCGCGGCAAGACGTGCGGGGTCGGCGTTCGTGCGTCCTTCGACGTTGAAATAAAGTGCCTCGCTCAAAACCATAATCAGGCACGAACCGAGACAGACCAAAACATTCGTGCGCAAGCCCGCAGATTTTCGACGGCTTTGTCGTTCATAACCGATTATCCCGCCCAAAACGCAAGCCAACGTTAATCGCAGAAATAATTCCCACTCCGAAACCAATAAATCATCTCCCGTCAAGGATAAGCGTTTATGTTTGCGACAAATTTGAATTGAAATAACGCACGTCGTCCGAAACTTCCCGCGAAATCCAATCGGGCAATTCGACAGGCTCATCGGGCGATTTTAATTCGACTTCCGCCAAAATCAAACCTTCATGCCGTCCGCCGAAAAAATCAACTTCCCAAACGTGTCCGCCGTGAAAAATTTTTCGACGAATTTTTTTCAACACGCGTTCACCGCAAAGCCTCAAAAGTTCTTCGGCGTCGCAGGCGGGAATTTCATACTCGAATTCTTGCCGCGAAATTCCGACCGTCGAAGATTTTATCGTCAAGAATCCGCGATTGTTTTTCAAGCGCACGCGCACCGTCGGATCCGTCGAAAGATAACCTTGCGCGATAATTTCTTCAGCCGAAAAATTCAGCGTGGAAATTTTTTCCGTGTCGACCAAAAATTTTCGCTCAATCTCTGTCGCCAAATTTAACACCTCTTCGACAAGTCTTTTCGATAAAGCGGCGTTTTTCCCTGCCCTTGCAGGAAATTTTTAACATGTGGCAGAATCAATCACCCGTTACCAAAAAATTCATTTCAAAAGGAGTAAACTCATCATGTTTCATATTTTGGCCGCCGACGGCATTGCAAACGAAGGTATCGAACTGCTCAAGGAAAATTTCGACGTGCAAGTTCGCGACAAAATTTCGCACGAAGAACTTTTGGAGATTATCCCGACGTTTGACGCGCTGATTGTTCGTTCGGCGTCGAAAGTTACCGCTGACGTTTTGGAACGCGGCGTCAACTTGAAAATTATCGGACGTGCGGGAGTCGGCGTCGACAACATTGACGTGCCGGCGGCAACGGCTCGCGGAATTATCGTCATCAATTCCCCAGACGGCAACACAATCGCGGCGACGGAGCACACTTTCGCAATGATGCTTGCCGTGAGCAGAAATATTCCGCAGGCGAATCAAGTCATGCACGCGGGCGGTTGGGACAGAAAAAAATTTGTCGGCGTCGAATTGCGCAACAAAACGCTCGGCATAATCGGTCTCGGCAAAATCGGTGCCGGCGTCGCGAAACGTGCGCAGTCTTTCGACATGAACGTTATCGCTTATGATCCGTTCGTCAGCGAAGAGCGCGCAAAATCTCTCGGCGTCAAACTCACCGAACTCAACGAACTTTTTGCGACTTCAGACTATATCACCGTGCACATGCCCTTGACGAACAAAACCCGCGACATGATTGCCCTGCCGCAAATGAAGACGATGAAACCGACCGTCAGATTGATTAACTGCGCACGCGGCGGAATTATCAACGAAAAAAATTTGGCAACCGCGTTGACCGAAAAAATTATTGCGGGCGCGGCGATTGACGTTTTCGACGGCGAACCGCTTGCAGAAGATTCACCGCTCAGAAATTTGCCGAATGTAATTTTGACGCCGCATCTCGGTGCCTCGACTGTCGAAGCGCAAATCGGCGTTTCGGTTGACGTTGCCAAAGGAATTATTGACGCGTTGAATAATCGCCCCGTCGCGACCGCCGTCAATCTGCCGCACATTCCGTCGCACGTCCTCGAAAAACTTGCGCCGTATCTCGATTTGGCGGAACGTTTGGGACGCACGATTATGGGCTTGAGCCGCGAACCGATTTCCAACGTGCAAGTCAAAATCAACGGGACAATCGCCGACGTAAATTCAAGTTTCATTTCGACCGCCGTGTTGAAGGGAATTCTTTCCGCCGCGCTCGACAACGTCAATCTCGTCAACGCGAATTTGCTTGCAACTGAGCGCGGAATTCATCTGTCCGAAGTAAAATCTTCCTCAACGCGTGACTTCGCAAATTTGGTGACCGTTTCCGCGAATAAAAATGTCGTGACGGGGACGCTTTTCGGCAACGAAGGCAGAATCGTCGAAATTAACAATTTCCGCGTCGACGTTGACCCGCACGCACGAATTTTGATTTGCCCGCACATTAACCGCCCCGGCGTTATCGGAATGGTCGGCACGTTGCTTGCGAAACACAAAATAAATATTTCCGGCATGAACGTCGGCAAAACCGCGATTGAAGGCACAAGCTTAATGGTTTTGACCGTCGACAATCCGATTCCGCAGGAAGTTCTGCACGAGATGAAAACTCTCGACCCGATTTTCGACGTGACGCCCGTCGCCTACGAAGATGCCCGCTAAAAAAATTTTAATCGGCGTCGGAAGTCTTTTACTTGTCGCAGTTGCCGCGTTGTTTTTTATCGGTATGCGCGACGACAGCCCGCCGCTTGAGCCGCCGAAACCGCCCGTCAAAAAAATTCAAGTCTATCTGTCGGGGCAAGTCAAAAATATTTCCGTCGTCGAACTCGAAGACAACGGCAACTTGCGACTTGTCGACGCGGTAAATTTGGCGGGCGGCTTGACGGATTTGGCGGACACCGAATCGATTAATCTTGCCGCGCCGATAACTGACGGTCAACACGTGCACATTCCGACCAAAGAAATTTTCCTGCGCACGAATCAAGACGTTTCCTCAAGTCCGAACGCCGGCGATAAAGTCAACATCAACACCGCCGACGCCGAAAGATTAACCACGCTCAAGGGAATCGGCCCCGCGACCGCGCAAAAAATTATCGACTACCGCGAACAAAACGGCGCGTTTAAAACAATCGACGAAATTAAAAACGTGCGCGGCATCGGTGAAAAGAAATTCGAGGCAATCAAAGACAAAATCACCGTGTAAATTGTTTGTGCGAAGAACACGCTACGATTGTCGAGCGTCTGTGTTTCATACCAACTTTTCTGACGCTTTTAAAGCGGCAAAATTATCGTGCCGCTGTCGACTTCGCTCAGCTCCGAAAAATAAACTGCGCGGGAAAATTTTTCGCAGGGATTATCGAGCATTGCGCCGAATAGTCAAAAAAATTTTTTCAGGGAGGCGAATCACTTTGTTGACTTACAATTATTACGGACACGCTTGTTTCATGCTCGACGACGGCACGAATAAAATTCTCGTCGATCCGTTTTTGACGGGCAACCCCGCCGCGTCCATAAGCGAAAAGGACGTTGAGGCGAATTACATTTTGGTCACGCACGCGCACGGCGACCACGTCGGCGACGCTCCGAACATTGCCGTTCGCACAAATGCAACCGTTATCGGCATTCCCGAAATTATGGACTTCGGCGGACAGCGCGTTAAAACTATCGGCATGAATTTGGGCGGCACTGTCAAAACCGAATTCGGATTCGTGCGCATGGTTCCCGCGTTGCACTCGTCGGGAATCGGCGGCGGCGTGGCTTGCGGCTACGTTATCGGCGTCGGCGGCAAAGTCGTTTATTTCGCGGGTGACACGGCTCTTTTCAGCGACATGAAACTTATCGGCGAACGCGACAAAATTGATTACGCGCTTTTGCCGATTGGCGGACATTACACAATGGATCCGATTGACGCCGCCAAAGCCGTCGAGTTCCTCAACGCCGCAAATGTAATCCCGTTGCACTACAACACGTGGCCGGTCATCAAACAAAATCCGGAAGATTTGCTCCCGCTCGTCAAGAACGCCAAAGTTCACATCGTCAAGCCGGGACAATCGATTGAGCTTGCATGAACAATAAAATCAAAAATTTTGACGCCGCGCCCTTTGACTTGACAAATATTTGTGATTCGGTACAATCACTTTACTTGACTGATACGCCGCGTGAAAAGCTCGTTGTGATTCTCGGCGCGACTTCCGTCGGAAAAAGTTCGTTGGCAATCGACTTGGCGGAGAAATTCGGCACGGAAATAATTTCGGCGGACTCGATGGCTGTCTACAAAAATTTCAACGTCG
The DNA here is from genome assembly GCA_017515635.1 of Selenomonadaceae bacterium. Lineage (GTDB taxonomy): Bacteria > Bacillota > Negativicutes > Selenomonadales > Selenomonadaceae > Quinella. The sequence goes on along the minus strand of JAFWFO010000056.1, from coordinate 72,667 downwards.
GTACCGCCAAACCGTCGCAAGACGAACTTGAACGCGTGCCGCACCACTTGATTGACATTTTGGACGCGGAACAAAAATTCAGCATGGTCGAATTCGTTCAGCGGGCGCGGGAAATTATTTCCGACATCAACAGTCGCGGAAAAATTCCAATCGTTGCGGGCGGCACGGGGCTTTACGTTCAGGCACTTGTCGAAGGTTACGACGCGCACGCGGGCGAAAAAAGTTTCACCAGTCATTTCAAACGCACGGGCGAACTTTTTTACGCCGCGCAGGTTTACGGCTTGACTGCGGAGCGCGAAGTTCTTTACGACAGAATCAATCGCCGCACGGAAAAAATTTTCGCGGACGGACTTGTCGACGAAGTTAAAAATTTACTCGCTCAAGGTGTCAGCCCGCACGCTCAGGCAATGCGCGGTATCGGTTACAAAGAGACGGTCGAATATCTTCAAGGCGGCGCGACATTAGACGAAACTGTTGCCAAAGTCGCTCAAGCCACGAGAAATTTCGCCAAACGTCAGCTGACCTGGTTTCGGCGAATGGAATATATCAAGTGGTTGAAAATTTTTTGATGCTTTGCAAAGGAGAGATTTGTACATGGCAAACAAACCAATCATCAACCTGCAAGAAAATTTCTTGAATCAGGCGCGCAAGGAAAACGTCCCCGTCACGGTTCACCTTTTGAACGGTTTCCAAATTAAAGGCATGATTCGCGGCTTTGACCAGTTCACAGTTGTCGTCGACGCAATGGGACGCCAGCAAATGATTTTCAAGCACGCGATCTCGACAATCACGCCCGTCAAGCCGCTCGGCACGCAAGCTGTCGAAAAACCGGCGGAATCCGAAGACGTTAAATCGGAAGACAAACCTGCCGAAGAAACTGCAACAGAATAAAATTTTCAGCGGGGAAAATACAATGATTCGAGGCTTTGAGATTCTCGAAGGTTACGACGGAATTAATTTGCCGACACGCAAGACGGCTTTCAGTGCGGGCTACGACCTGGAAGCGGCGGAAAATGTTCGCGTGTCGCAAGGAAAAATTTCGCTCGTGCCCACGGGTCTCAAGGCCTTTTTTCCTGCGGACGAAGTTTTGTTGATTTACCTGCGCTCAAGTCTTGCCGTCAAGTACAATCTTTTTTTGGCGAACGGCGTCGGCGTGATTGATGCGGATTATCGCGGACATATAATTTTGCCCGTGACGAGTTTGAGCGGCGATTTTGAAATTAAACGCGGCATGAGAATTGCGCAGGGAATTTTCCAAAAATATTTGACGGTTGACGGTGACACAATCGGCGTCGGTGAACAGCGTCGCGGGCGTTTCGGTTCCACGGGTGATTTTTAAACTAAAAACGAGCCGAACAACGTCACGAACAGCGACGCGAAACTGAAACCTTCGACGACTTTTTCACGGGCAACGAGCGGCACACGAGCGACGGGCTTGCCGTCGTAACGCAAAACCGCTTCGCCGAGAACTTGTCCTTCTTTGATGCCGGCGTCAACAATTTTCGGCATGTCATATGTCACCTGCAAAAGTTTCGTGTCTTCGCCCGCCATCAACGGAAACATCAAATTTTCGTTAATGCCCGCGTGAACTGTCGCCTGTTCGCCGCCGCGCACGAAAACTTTTTTATCGACACGTTCGGCGTCAATCGCCTCAATCATGCGCACGTGTTCAAAGCCGTAGTTTAAAAGTTTTGCCGCGTCGTCAAAGCGCGTGTTACTGTCGGTCGAATTCATCACAATCGCGATTAATTCAACGTCGCCGCGTTTCGCACTCGCCGCAAGACAACCGCCCGCCGCCTGTGTCCAGCCGGTTTTGATTCCGTTCGCGCCTTTGAACGTGTTTAAAAGTTCGTTCGTGTTGTTGAGTTCAGCCCATTTTTCTTTCGGATAAATCCATTTAATCGACGTGCGCTTAGTCTCGACAATCTTGCGGAAGTCGGGATTTTTCATGCAGTAAACGGCAATGCGCGCCATATCCGCCGCCGTCGAATAATGTCGCGGATTTGGAAGTCCGTTTGGATTGACGAAATTTGAATTTTTGCAACCGATTTCGCGAGCTTTGTCGTTCATCACGTCAGCAAATTGCGACACGCTACCCGAAACCGCCTGAGCAAGCGCAACTGCCCCGCCGTTTTCGGAAACGAGCATGACTGCAGTTATCATGTCTTGTGCCGCGACAGAATCAGCCTGTGCCCAATTCAACGTGTTGTCTTCGGTCATTACCGCTTCGTTGCTCAACAAAATTTCTTCGTAAGGCGTAAGTTTTTCCAGCGCGATTATGCACGTCAACATTTTCGTCATTGACGCGGGCGCACGCTCTTCGTTCGCGTTTTTTTCGTAAATGATTCGTCCCGTTGACGCCTCGACCAAAATTGCCGACGTTGCCGCAATTTTCGGCTCCGACTCCGCCGCATAAACAATTAAATTTGCAACTGTCATCGCGACGAAAATTATCGCCGCAAAAACTCGTTTCATCTTACCAGCTCCCGAAAAATTTTCTGCCATTATAACACACTCGACACGCGAAGAAAAATTTTGTATCATTGTCGAAAACTTTTTTGGAGGGAATTTTTTTGACGAAACGAGAGATTAACCCGTTCGATTACGCCGCCGACATTTTTAAAGCGATGCCGCGTGGAATTCTTTTGACAAGCGAGGCGGAAGATTGCGTCAACGCCATGACAATCGGTTGGGGCACGCTCGGCATTGAGTGGGGCGTTCCGATTTTTGCCGCTTACGTTCGCGAAAGTCGTTTCACTTGGGAACTTTTGGAGCGCACGGGCGAATTCACGATTTGCGTTCCTTACGGCGAAAATTATTCCGCGCCGATTGTCAACAAGGCGATTGGAATTTGCGGCACGAAATCCGGACGCGACATGGACAAATTCATTAAAGCCGGCTTGCACGCCGTCGACGCCGATTTGATTCGCCCGCCCGCGATTAAAGAATTTCCGTTGACTTTGGAATGTCGCGTTGTCTTTGAAGAACTTCAGCCCGCGAAAAAAATTTCGTCGCGCTTCAAGAAATTTTATCCCGAAGACGCCGACGGTGCACAAGATCAGCACGTCGCTTATTACGGCGAAATTCTCAAAGCTTACATCATCGAAGACTAAAACTTTTCACGCAACAAAAAATCCCCCGTCATGTGGCGGGGGAAATTTTGTTGTCGAAATTATTTTTGTCGAAAGAGATTGCCGAAGAGAATTTTAAAACATCATGTTGAACAAGTTGCCCGTGTTGTTTAAGGTTGTAATTTTGCCGAATGCCGAGCCGGTATAAATCGCCGCAGTGTTCAGCTGGTTGCCGAACATTTTTTGTGCGGACGGGAACAAACGATCTTTCTGGCTGTTCGCGAAACTTACGTGACTTTCCGCCTTGCCGGCGAGACCTTCTTTGCCGAGCACACGCGAAACTTTGTCGGGGTCGTTGACGATGGCTTTTGCGAGTTTGTCTTCATCAATTTCGATTGAGCCGTCGCTTGCGGTTTTCAAACCAACGGATTCATACAGCGAAGAGCGATAAGTCGTGTCGCTGAAAGTCGTCGCCATGCGTTCGACGCGTTTGGAAACGGAGCTGTTGTCGTTGAAAAATTTGACTGAACTGTTGTAGTCCTTGACCAAATCTTTCACAGTGTCCAACGCGCTTTGCAGTTCCTTGCTGTAAGTCGTCGTGGTCGTGACTTTGCCGGTTTTTTCGTCGGTCGTGTCGGTCTTCGTAATCGCGGCGTCTTTGTCTGCAAGTTTGAAATTGTAATCTTTGACTTTGGCGGCGGATTTGCTCAACGCTTCCATGTTTTCGTCGAACTCGGCATTGAATTCGCTTTTGGCGTCGTCGTAACTCGACAGCAATGAGCGGACGTTGGTATTAATCTCCGTCAAGCCCGAAAGTACATTGGCGGTGTTGTTCTGCGAGGAGACGTAACCGCTCCACAGCCGGGAAATTGAATCCTGTTTCTTGTTGTTCGTCGCCGTGTTGTTGAACAGGAAATTATTTCCGAACGCGCCGTTGCCGATTGAATTGATTGCCATGATAAATCACCTTCCTTGAAATGCGGAAACTGTCCTTAAAACTTTTTTTGATTCTACATTATTTATCGTCGACACGCAAGAAATTTTTAGGGACGTTGCAGAAAACAGTTGATACCTGCTATAATCCGCCTAAGAAAATTTTAACGCGGAGGGAAATTGTAATGAGCTTGAAAAAAATTCTTTGCGAGGTGCTCGCGGCGGCAATGATTTTTTCCGCGTCGACATTTTGCGCGGCGGCGGGCGATGATTCAGCCAACGCCAAACTCGCACGAATTGAAACCGATACTTACGGCATTGAACAGAGCGGCGCGATTTTGGACAGAATCAGCCGACTCGAAAAAAGTTACAGCGGACAAAACACGCAGGGCAACATGAACGCCCGAATCGACGCGATTTATAAAATTCTTTACGACAATTCTGCGGGGCCTTGCGTCCTTGCGAAAATTAACGCGCTTGAATGGAATATCAATCACGAAGTTCGCAGCGACGGCGTCGAAAAACGTTTGGCGGCTTTGGAAACGGCGATTCTCGGCAAGCCGACCGAAGGCACTTTCAACGCCCGAATTCGTGCGCTCGCCAAAGGTTCTTTCGGCGAAGAAATTTTGCCGATAGTTCAAGTGCAAATCCCTGCGAACACTTTGATTAAAGTCGAGACAACCGCGCCCGTCAGTTCCAAAACCATGCAGGAAGGCGACTCGGTTTCGTTCCGCGTGATTGAAGATATTTTCGTCGACGATAAACTTGTTTTCGTGACGGGTTTGCCCGGCGAAGGTACGGTTGTCAACGTGCACCGCGCCCGCAACATCATGAGCAACGGCAAAATCGAAATTGATTTCCACACGCTCAAAACCGTCGACGGGCAGGACGCAAAAACTTTTGCCGGTGTCGAAGCTCTTGAAGAAATGAAAGCGCAATCGATGTCTCGCGGCTTGAGTTTGGTTGGAAAAACTTTTTCGGGCAAATACAGCGGCGTTGAAGAAGTTTTCGTTCGCGGCAAAAATGTTGAACTGCCTGCGGGTGTGCAAGTTTACATTCAGGTAAAAGATCCGATAACGATTTACGCCGTGAGCACTTCGGGCGGCGGGCTGTCAATCGCGGAGCCGATACCGCAACCCGTCAACGAACTTAAGCCGCAACCAGTCACTGAAACGCAACCGCAACCCGTCAACGATACGACGATGCAACCTGTCACCGAAACAACGCCCAAGCCCGTTGTGCAACCGAAACCGCCCGTGCCGACGCGTGAGCCGGAAGGTTTGAGCGACGACGAAAAAATTGCCACGCCGCCCGTCGAGGTGCCGAAACCTGAGCCCAAACCCGCGCCCGTTACCGAAACAAAGCCGAAACCCGCGCCCGAACTTGACGACGGGGAAATTATAGAAATTTACGACGAGGATTAATTCATGAAAAAATTTCTTTCCGTCGTGCCGATTCTTGCCGCAATGTTCATTCCTTCGACAGCACAAGCGGTTTACGAATCGTCTTCGGACACAGGCACGGAAATGTTTGATTACATTGAAAATCGCCGACGCTTAGAGCGCGAACAGCGTTTGACTGAAGAGCAACAAAAATTGCTTGACGACATTGCCGAGGCGAAAGAACGTCTGCCGCACGAATACAAGGAGGGCGACCCGATTCCCGCCGTGTTCGAGGGCGACGACCTTGTTTACTATTCGGGCAGCGGTGAATTCATTGCGACGGGCAAAGTCGACATCATTCAGCTTGAGGGCTATCGTTTTCAAAGTGCGGAAGCGACGGGCAACACGAAAGAACAAGTCGTTCGTGTCGAAGGTAAAGCTCACGTTTTGCAACTTGTCCCGGGTGCGCCGCGTGTCACGCTTGACGGATTCAAAACCGTTTATAATTACGGCAAGAAAACCGGCACAATGGGCGAAGCTCGCGGCAAGGCGGGCGAATATTATTTGACGGGCAAACGATTTGAATTTTATCCCGATCACATTGTCGTTTACGACGGCACGCAGACCAAATGCGGCGCCAAAACTCCCGATTATCACTTGAGCGCGGAACGCATGGAAATTTGGCCTGAACAAGTTATCAAAATGTACAACGTCAAAACGTGGATAAAAAATACCGTCGTCGGCACGAGCGAATACGAAGAACGCAAGCTTGAGGAGACCGATAAGCAACATTTCCCGCGTGTCGGCTACAACAAAGATCGCGGCGTCTATATTCGCGACGACTTTGAATTTCCGTTGATGAAACATTTGGAATTGGTTATCGGCGCGTATGCCGAGAGCAAAAAAGGTTTTCGCAGTAACGCCGAACTTCAATACAAAAACCGAGACTTTCGCGGAAAAGTTCGTTACGGTTTCTACGACGACAAAGACGATAAATGGATTCAAAAAGAACCGTCGCTTAATTTGTGGTACGGTCAACATTTCGGGCACGCTTTGCCGCTCAGCTACGGCATTGAAGCGGAAATCGGTCACTGGCGACAAAATGCCGTTTCAAGCACTCACCAAGAATACGAATTCAAATTGACGCACGACCCGATTTATCTGGGCAAGTATTTGATTTTGCTCAACACCAGTTACAAAATCACCAAAGACCACCCGCAAACGGAAATTGATTCGGGTAAAATGACGGTCAAGGGCTGGAACTACAGCATTACCGTCGGGCGCGAAATTACCGAAAGACTTGCCGCTTACGTCGGTTACGCTTACACGAAAAATAATTCGACAAATTCGCTGTTCGATTTCAACACGGACAGCTATTCGCGCAAAGTTCAAGGCGGTATCAGTTATTACCTCACGCCGAAAGATCGCATTGCCATCGGTGTAAAAATCGATGCCGACAACCATAAAATTGATGACGTGGATTATTACTGGTATCACGACTTGCATTGTTCGCAGGCTGTTGTTCGTTGGCGCGGCAAACGCAAAAAACTTGAATTTCATTGGGAGTTTATACCGTGGTAGAAAAAATTTTTCTGCTTGTCATATCGTTGATTATGTTTTTTCTCGGCGGCTGGTTGATTCCGATAACCGACCCGACAGAAGTTTGTTACACGCTCACCGCAAAAGAAATGCTTGCGGCGGGCGATTGGCTGTCACCGCGAATTTACGGCGATTTTTGGTTCGACAAGCCGATAATGTTTTATTGGGAACTTTTGGTTGCGTATAAAATTTTCGGCGGCGGAGAATTCGCGTCAAGATTTTTCCCCGCAGTGTTCGCGACGTGCGGAATTTTTTTGACGTACTTTTTCGGTACGAAAGTTTACAACCGCAAAATCGGATTCGTCGCGGCAGTCATGCTTGCAACGTCGCTTGAATTTTGGTATTTGTCGCACGCGATCATAACGGACATGACGTTGTTATTTGCGTTTTCGTTGACGCTGATAACTTTTTTCCTCGGCTATCGTTCAAACAACCCGAAAATTTATCTGTTGTCGTTCGCGGCGTCGGGCGTGGCGGTTTTGACGAAAGGTCCGATTGGATTTTTTTTGCCCGGCTTGATAATTTTAATTTTCTTGGCGTGGCAGGGCGATTTGAAACATTTGGCGAAACTCTTCCGCCTGAAAAATATTTTGGTGTTCGCGGTGATTGTCGCGCTGTGGTATCTGCCCATGACGATTTTGCACGGCTCGGAGTTTGTCGAAAACTTTTTGGGCGTGCATAATTTTTTGCGGGCGACGGTCTCCGAATACGCGAAAACGGACGTTTGGTATTATTACGCGCTGATTTCGGTGATAGGATTTTTTCCGTGGTCAGTCCCGCTGATTCCCGCCGCAGTGATAAAATTTTTTCGCCGCGCAGAACTTTTCGTTGAAGAAGGTCGCCTGCCCGTGTTCGACGTGCACGAAAAATTTTTAATCGTCTGGGCGTTGACGGTCGTGATTTTCTTTCAGCTGTGCGCGACAAAATACGTCACATACACCTTGCCCGCGATGCCGCCGGCGATGATTTTCATTGCGCGATATTTCGTCAACCGATGGAAACTTTTTTTGTCAATGGCGGGCGCGACGCTGATAATTTTCCCGTTGGCGTTGTTCACGGTTGCATTGCCGCTTGCCGAAGACAATTCCGGTCGGCGGGAAGCTGAAATAATTTCCCCGCTCATCGACGAAAATACCTGCGTTGTCAATCACGGCAAAAATTATTTAGCCTCGACGGTTTTTTATTCGGGCGCGAAAATTTATCGGCTGGAGACAAAAGAAAATTATGAACTGCTTCGCCCGCAAGCGTTGACGTGGACAAGCAAAAATGTCATGCCGTTCATGTTGTTTGACGAACTGCCCGCCGATAAAAAAATTTTGGCGATTGTTGCCGTCGACGCTGAAAAAGTTTTTTTGGACAACGCGGCAGGTGATTGGAAATTAATCGACACCGTTCCGAAAGGCGGACTTGAAACTTTCGCGGAAGAATTTTTCTTGGGCAAAACTTCTGAACAGAAATTGAAGTGCAAAATATATTTGAGGGAGCCGGTTAAGCATGGCGATAAAAGTTGAGCAGTACGATTCAAAGCACGTGCGTGCCGCGATTGAAATTTGGAATGAAGTCGTGCGCGAAGGAATTGCCTTCCCGCAGGAGGACGAACTTGACGAAGTGACGGGCGACGAATTTTTTAAATCGCAGTCGTTCACGGGGCTTGCCGTCGACGAAGACACGGGCGAAATTTTGGCGTTGTACATTCTGCACCCGAACAATGTCGGGCGTTGCGGGCACATTTCAAATGCGAGTTACGCTGTTCGTTCAAATCTGCGCGGGCGACATCTCGGCGAATTAATCGTTAAACATTGCATTGACAAGGCGCGGGAACTCGGCTTTGGAATTCTGCAATTCAACGCGGTTGTCGCCACGAACATTCACGCACGGCATTTGTATCAGCGGCTCGGTTTTGTGGAGCTTGGCACGATTCCCAAAGGCTTCAGAATGCCCGACGGATCGTTTGAGGATATTGTCCCGCAATTTATAGACTTGACTTAGGGGGGCGAGGAGTTGCAAGAACTCATCAACATAACTACCAAGATGCAGGGCAAGAAAATTTTGGTCATCGGCGATATTGTTGCCGACGTGTATGTCGACGGGCGTATCGCCAGAATTTCGCGTGAAGCTCCCGTGTTGATTCTCGAAAAGGCGGGCGAACGTGTTGTTGCGGGCGGCGCGGCAAACGTCGTGGCGAACTCGGCAACACTCGGCGCGGAAGTTTACGCAATCGGCGTTATCGGTGACGATTCTTATGCCGAAAGTCTGCGCGGAATTTTTAAAGATTTGGACGTTCACATTGAAGGACTTGTCCGCGACAAAAGCCGTCCCACAATTTCCAAGACGCGAATCATTGCGGGCGGGCGTGCGACAGTCAGTCAACAAATTGTCCGTATCGACGCGGAGAGTAAAGAGCCGCTCAGCAAAAAAGTTGAGGCGGAACTTATCGCGAAGATTGATAAAATTTTGCCGAAAGTCGACGGGATTATCATGAGCGACTACGGTTCCGGCACGATAACGAATAACGCACGCAAGTTGATAACGCGCTACGCCGGCAAGCAGAAAATCCCAAATATCGTCGATTCGCGCTACAATATCGGCGACTTCGAGGGTGTCGGCTACATCAAGCAAAATGATTCGGAACTCGGCGCATATGTCGGACACACTTTAAACGACGTGTCGGATTTAATCAGCGCGGGCACAAAAATGTTGACGAAACTCAACGTGCACGGCGTTTTAATCACTCGCGGCGAAATGGGCATGACGTTATTTGAACGACACGGCGCGACGCATCACATCCCCGTTAGCGACATGAGCGAAGTTTTTGACGTGTCGGGCGCGGGCGATACCTGCGTTGCGGCTTTTCTTTTGGCGTTGACGGCGGGCGCACAACCTTCCGTCGCGGCGAAAATTTCCAATTACGCTTCGGGACTTGCCGTCCGAAAGATGGGCACAAGCACCGTCAGCGCGACTGAACTTATTGCGGCACTTGAAAGGGCAAGATAAATGCTTATTAACAGAAATGACGTTGAAAATTTTTGCGACGAATTAAAAGTTCGCGGCAATAAAATCGTCTTCACAAACGGCTGTTTCGACATAATTCACGCGGGACACGTCCGTTACTTGACGACGGCAAAAAATTTCGGCGACGTGCTGATTGTCGGACTTAATACCGATGAATCCGTCCGTCGATTGAAAGGCGATTCGCGACCGATTAACAATCAATTCGATCGCGCAGAAGTTCTTTTGGGCTTGAAAGCCGTCGATCACGTGATTTTTTTCGGCGAACAGACTGCGGAAAATTTAATCGCGCAAGTCAAGCCGAATGTTTACGTCAAGGGCGGCGATTACACGTTGGAGACGTTGCCCGAAGCAAAAATCGTCCAAAAGTTCGGCGGGCGCGTCGAATTGGTTAATCTTGTCGAGGGACATTCCACGACGAATATTGTTGAAAAAATTTTAGGAGCGAAACAATGAACGAGGGTTTGCAAAATGTTTTAATCGTGAAGTTGAGCGCACTGGGTGACGTGATTCACGCGCTGCCCGTCAGTTACGCCATAAAAGAAACTTTTCCCGACGCGAAAGTCACTTGGGTTGTCGAGCCGCCGAGTTATGACTTGCTCAAAATGAATCCGTGCGTCGACAAAATCATCCTGTTCAACAAAAAAAATTTTCGTTCGCTCAAAGGCTTCATGAAAGAATTTTTCCCGTTCAAAAAAGAATTGCAAGAGCAAAGTTATGATGCAGTTTTAGACTTGCAGGGGCTGTTCAAATCGGCGGCAATAGCTTTTTTCGCGAAATCGAATATCAAACTCGGAATTTGCAACATGCGCGAATTGAGCGACAAAGTTTCAAAACCCGTCATTGGTGAAAACGCGGAAGGTCACATCGTCGAGCGATATTTGGACACGGCGCGGGCTGTCGGTTGCGTCGTCGGTCAAGTGAATTTCCCGATTCAAGTTCCCGTCACCGAAAGCGAAAAAGCGCGGGCTATTATGGAACATGCGGGCATTCGCGACGGAAATCCTTACGTGACTTTCGTTGTCGGCGCGAATTGGCCGAACAAGCGTTGGCCGACAAAAAATTTCGCGGCTTTGGGCGATTGGTTTTACGGATTGGCTGTCGTGCCGGTTTTGGTCGGTGCGGGCGACGTGGACGAGCAACGGGCGCACGAAATCGAATCGCTTATGGAAGTTCCGCCGATTAATTTGGTCAACCGCACGAACATTGCGCAACTTACGCACGTCATCAGAAGTTCGCGGCTGGTTATCGGCGGCGACACGGGGCCTGTGCATTTGGGCGCGGCTCTCGGCGTGCGAACAGTCATGTTGATGGGGCCGACAAACGCCACGCGCAACGGAGCTTTCGGGCAAGTCGAAAATTCAATCGAAGTCGAGCGGACGTGCAAAGGTTGTTGGAAACGTTTTTGCCCGCTGAATGAAGATTGTCTCGAAAAAATTCCCGTCAGTTTCGTCGAAGAAAAAATTAAATCTATGGGCTAAAAATTTTCGTCCGCCGAACGCGGGCGATTTTTTTTGCCGATTTAACGTCTGCGCAAAATTTCCAATAAAAAATTCGCAAGCTAATTTTCAGCTCACGAACATTTTTGTTTGCAACGTTATCAAGTTTGTTTTGCCGTCTCGTTAATGCTGAATCCGTTTCGACCTTGATTTTTAACGACATAAACCGATTTATCCGCCGCCGAAAAAATTTCCGAATAATTTTTTTCGTTGCCGTTAATGATTGAAATGCCCGTGCTCGCCGAAAGGTGCCAATCTTTGTCGGAATGTAAATCCCGCGCCAATTTAAGTATCTCCCGCGCTTTATCTGTCACAAAATTTATATCGGCAACATTTTCAGCAGAATAACGAATTCATCGCCGCCGAATCGTCCGACTACGCCGTCCGTCTTAAAATTGTCGCGCAGTGCCTCCGCAAATTTTTTTAAAATCAAATCGCCGAATTGATGCCCGTAAGTGTCGTTGGCTTTTTTGAAATTGTCCAAGTCTATCACGAACAGCGCGGCAAGTTCGCCCGCCGAAATGTTTTGAATGTATTCGCGGCAAATATTTTCAAACGTGATTTTGTTCAAAAGCCCCGTGAGCTTGTCCGTTTCCGCCTTTTGTTTGTAAAAATCCCGCGACTCGCTCAGTTGACGATTTATCTCTTGGATTTTTTCCAAGTCGAGAGCGACGCCGCGCAGTTTCATCAGTTCCGTCACGTCGTCGAGCAAGATAATTATCCCGACATTTTCGGATTCAAATTTCAAAAACGAAGTGCGTATGTGCAAATGCTTCGTTTCCGTGCCCGTGAAATACGCGACAATTCTTTCGTGTTCGCGGCTTGAATCGTAAATGACATCCAAAAGAACTTGATTAAAGTCGTCGTTCTCGCCGTACTCGAAAAAACATTCCGCAAAAAGTTTGTCGCGCAGCTCAGATTTTGTTTTGCCGAGAATTTTTGTCGCCGAAGGATTGGCGTACAAAATTTTTCCCTTACGGACAAAAATCACGCCGCTGGACATTTCGCGGAGAATTTCACGGTAAAAAATTTCACGGTTTTGCATGGCAATCCCCCTTTAAGGCAAATAATCTAATCGTTCGCGCTGAAAATATATCATAATTTCGCAGGGTTTTTCAATGACAATTTCTCCGTCGCGTTGTATAAAGGTTCGGAGCGGAAAAATTTTTCGTCGAAACAAATTCGTCGGGATTTTTTGCGTCACGTGGAAAATCTGATATAATGTCGGCAAAATTTTCCTTGAGAGGAGCACGGCTCTTGAAGTTCCTGAAAAGATTTTTCGACGGCATTCAGCGCGACTTGCGATTGTTTTTGTTCGTTTTAATTCTCCTTGAAATTTATCGCGGCGTCTTTATTTTCATGATGTCGAATTATATGAGTCCGGATTCGGGCGCGTCGCAAATTTTAACGGCAATGTTCGCGGGCTTGCGGTTGTCGCTCAAAACTGCGGGCGCGGTAACTTTAATTCCGTTCGTGCTGTGTTCGATTTTCGGGCTGAGTTCGCGAATTCGTTTGGGCGTCGGAATTTTTTCGTCGCTGATATTTTCGTTGCTGTTTTTGTTGCGCTTCCCGTATTATCGAACTTTTCAATCAACATACGGGCTGGAAGTCGTGCAGGGGCTTCACGATGACTTGTGGTCGATAATCGTTACGATGGTCATGGAATACGGCATCTTTTGGCGATTGTTGGTTGCAGTCGTGTTGACGTTGATTTGTATCGCGATTTTAAGCAGATTGTTGTTGATAAAAACTTTTCTGTTGCCCGAAAGCGTTGTACTTGACAAGAAAAAACTTGCGATCTTTTCGACGGGACTTGTCGCGGGAATTTTTATTTTCGGGTTGTTCGTGCGCTTCGGCGGCAGTTTTACCTATGCAAGCGGACTCAACTGGGAAAATGCGGGCATTACGACCGACGATTTTTTGAACGAATGTATTCTTGACGACGCGCAGGCACTTTATCGGACGCGCTCGATTGCCAAACGCATGGAGGCGGGCGAAATTTCCGGCGTCAATCCCGAAAACATTGCCGACGCCGCGCAGGTTATTGCCGTGAACAAAGCGATTAACGAAAAAAATCTTGCGCCGTATCTCGAACGAAAAACTTCCGGCGAAAAAATTCCTAAACCGCGACACATTTTTATAATTTTGGGCGAAACTTTCATGCAGTGGCCGATGCTCGGAAAATACGACGAACTTTTGCTTGCCGAAGGAATTAAATCGCTTATCGCTGAGGAAAATTGTTATTACAGCCGAAATTTCATGCCGAACGGAAATTTCACGTCGACGGCGATAACGGGCATTGTGACGGGCTTGCCGGACGTAAATATCCGCGTCAACTATCAGGCTCGCACTTATGAAAAACTTTACATCACGTCGATGGCACCGCCTTTCAAGGAACTCGGCTACAAAGTTGATTTTTGGTACGGCGGAATGCCTTCGTGGGATTCGATTGCGAAAATGTCAATCGCGCAGGGCTTTGACAATTTTTACGGCTATCCGGACTTCAACGCGACAAAACAGACGACGTGGGGCACGAAGGACGAAAATTTATTCAATGCACTGTTGAATCATTTGGACGGGGAGCCGCCGACGGTTCATGTGGTTATGACGACGACGAATCACCCTCCGTACAATTTGGATTTGTCTGTTGAGGGCTTCGACGTACACAAAACTATTGAGACGCTGAAAAAATTTCCGAACATTGACGACGTGAATCAACTTGCGACTGAGCTGGGACATTATTGGTACATGGACGAAGTCATTGCGCGGTTTGTCCACGAAACTTATGCGCGTTACCCCGAAAGTATTTTCGTCGTGACGGGCGATCATGCGATTCGTTGCGATCCGTCGACTCACCCGACAATTTTTGAACATCAAAGCGTGCCTTTCGTTTTATTCGGCAACGGAATCACGAAAAATATTTTGCCGCCCGATGCGGTTGGCGACCACATTTCGATTGTGCCGACGTTGCTTGAACTGATTGCGCCGAAAGATTTTGCGTATTACTCAATCGCGCCGAGTTTGTTTAACAGTGACGGTGTCGGATTTAACACGGACGCATTTTTGACGGCGAAAGTTGCGGGGCAAATTGATTCGGACGTTATTGAATGGTTGCCACATGTGGCGTCGAACGAGCTTGACAACATAAATCTTGCCGACGAACGCGCACATGCCATGCAAATTATTTCGGCAATGCGAACTGTCGGCTGGTGGATTATCACCAAAGGATTATTTTTTGGCGGCGATACTTCCAAATAAATTTCTGACTACGAAAATTTTCCCCGTCAACACGGCGGGGAATTTTTTTGTGCGGACAAGCGATTTCGGGCAAAAAAATCGAGGACGAAATTTCTAACGTCCCCGATAGAGTTTATTTATGAAAAAAATGGCAACTCACTTTTTAAAAGTAACCTCACTGTTTGGTAAAGGTTTTGTCGACGACATCACCGATGCCGCCTTGAATTCCGAGATTTTGTCCGTTGTGCGTTAAGTCAACCGCGCCCGCGTTGCCCAAACGCAAGCTGATATTGTTTTTGCCTTCCCACGAAAGATTTTCGCCGGCTTCGACGACGCCTTCAAGCACGACAGCCCCGTCAACGGTTACCAAAGTCCAGCAACGGTCAGTGAATTTCGCATCGACTTTCACGCCGTCAATCGGTGCAGGAGGCGGTGCGGGATTCGCATTGGCTACGGGCGTTTTCGGTTGTTCGGGTTGTTGTTGAGTTTGCGCGGGAGGATTGTTTGTTGCAACGTCGCCGCCGTCACCCGACAGAAACGACCATGCGCCGCCCGCCAAAGCCGCAATTATCACAACGGCCGCCACAATCAACATGCCAGACGAGCCGCGATTTTCCCCGCGAATTTCGCCGACAACTTTTGTCGATTTTTTTTCGGGTTTCGCAGGTTTGACAGGTTCGACGGGCTTGACGGGTTCAGCGGGTTTGACGAGTCTGGGTTTTTCAACGGGAATTTCTGCAAGAATGTCGGCAGGATTTCCGGCGGGAATTTCGTTGACCGATGGCGGAGGCGGTGCGCCATGAACTTCAACGGTGAATTCTTTTGAAAACGCGTCGCCGTCCAAGCCGAGAAATTTTGCGTAATTCTTGATGAATCCGCGGGTATAAACTTCGCCCGGCAGTTTGTCGTATTCGCCGTTTTCTATGGCCTCTATGTAAAGCGCACGGATACTTGTGCCCTGTTCGATGTCTTCGACGGATAAATTTTGTCGCTCGCGTTCTTCGCGCAACTTGTTACCTAACATACAAATCAACTCCTTTCGGGGGCATTATAAGCGACTGATTTTAAAAAGACAATCTTTTTTTGATTGTCGCTTCAAAACCTTGTTCGGTCGGCTCATAATATTTCGCGGAAATTTTTTTGTCGGGCAGATATTGTTGCCGCACGAAATGATTCGGGAAGTCATGCGGATATTTGTAACCGACGCCGTTGCCGAAAGTTTTTGCGCCTTTGTAATGAGTGTCGCGCAGATGTTTGGGAATTTCGTCGTTGGAATTTTTCACGTCCGCAAGAGCTTTGTCAATCGCCAGATACGCCGCGTTGGATTTCGGAGCCGCCGCAATGTAAGTGACGGCTTGAGCCAAAATTATTCGCGCTTCGGGCAGTCCGACAAATTGAGCCGCTTGAGCCGCCGCGTTCGCCAAAATCAAAGCTTGCGGGTCGGCATTGCCCACGTCTTCGGCCGCGCAGATGACAATTCGCCGTGCAATAAATTTCAAGTCTTCGCCGCCGTCAATCATTTTGGCGAGATAAAAAATCGCCGCGTCGGGATCGGAGCCGCGCATACTTTTTATAAACGCGCTTGCCGTGTCGAAGTGAACGTCGCCGCCTTTGTCGTAACGCCGAATTTTTTCGCCGAGCAATTCGCGCAGAGTGTCGACGGAAATTTTTTCGGTGAAGGCCGCCTGCTCCAAAAGATTTAACGCCGTGCGAGCGTCGCCGTCCGCAAAGTCCGCGATAATTTCAAGTGCACGTTCTTCGACGGGAAAATTTTTGTATTCGGATTCGACTGCGCGTCGAAGAATTTTTTTCAAATCGTCGGGCGAAAGTTTTTCCAGCCGAACAATTTTCACGCGGCTCAAAAGTGCGGCGTTGACTTCAAAAAACGGATTTTCAGTTGTCGCGCCGATTAACGTCAATCGCCCGTCCTCGACGTAAGGCAACAGAAAATCCTGCTGACCTTTGTTGAAGCGGTGAATTTCGTCGACGAAAAGAATTGTTCGCCGCCGATAAAATTTGCGTTGATCTTCCGCCTCTTTGACGAGGTTGCGCAATTCCGTGACGCCCGAAAGTGCCGCGTTGACTTTGACGAAATTGCTTGCCGTGACGTTCGCGATAATTTTTGCAAGCGTGGTTTTACCCGTGCCGGGCGCGCCGAAAAAAATCAGGGACGGTGTTTGTCCCTGCGAAATCATTTTGCCGAGTGCGCCGTTTAAAACAGCCGCCTGTCCCGCGAAGTCCCGAAGAGTTTTCGGGCGCATTCTTTCGGCAAGCGGCTGAAAATTTTTGTCGTCGTTTACGCTGTCGAATAAATCCATTAAAACTCCTCACAAAACCATAATCAATGTGCCGATCGTTATCAGCAAGCAACCTGCGGCGGTTTTCAAGGTGAACGATTCGTGCAGGAATATCGCCGCCAAAACCACGGTGAACACGAGACTCAACTTGTCAATCGGCACGACTTTTGAAACTTCGCCGTCCTGCAGAGCTTTGAAATAACACAGCCACGACGCGCCTGTTGCCAAGCCCGATAAAATCAGAAACAGCCAACTGCGTCGACTTATCGTCGCAATTCCTGCTTGTTCGTTCATCAGAAAAACCATTCCCCACGCCATGAACAAGACAACCGTCGTGCGAATTGCCGTCGCGAGATTTGAATTTACGCCGTCAATGCCGACCTTTGCAAGTATCGCCGTGAGTGCCGCAAATATTGCCGCCAACAACGCGAATATCAGCCACATTTAAAAATCCTCCGTGTAGCGAAAAAATGAAGTCGCCGAAAAAAATCCGTGTGAAAGCTTAAAAATTTGTCAATCGTCAATTTGCTGTGCATTTAATCTTTGCGACATAAATCAAATTTGGATCGCCTCTGTCCTGCAAGGATTCTTTTATCAACTCTTGAGACAGCTCAACAGTCGTTGAAAAGTTTCCGTCAGGCGTTACGAGCTGAATTGGTTTTGAAACGTCAAGCATATACGGGCTGATGAGAATGTAAAAATCGCCGTTCACATCCTCAGTTTCCACGTATATCTCATTTTTTTTGCTGTTTATTTCCGCCGCGATGGTTCCTTTGTTTACGGAAGAGTCAGCTTGCAACCAGTAGAAACTTTTTTGTGACTCCGGTCTTGTTTCGAGATCCCAGACGATTTTTTTCGGCAAAGGGTTGCGAGTGAATTTTGATACGTATGTAACGGCATCGGGATTAACTTTTTTGACGGCAAGTTTATTGTCGCGAGTTACGACGTTCGTTATTTCGCGGTTGAAGTTGTCGTCTGTAAGTTGCAAATATGACATACGGCTTATTTTATCGCCGTCATCGTAACCTTGCACATTTTCGTTTTTCTCAAGGACGGCAATGAATTCGTCCAGCATTTTTTCGCCTTTGTCCGCAAAACTCGTCGGATTTTTCAAAACTTGCGATTTTACGGACGTATCGTAATCAACGTAATTGTGACCGGCGGGAACATGAACAAGAATTCTGTGCTCATATGGCAACTCAAGGGCATCGGCGTATTCCGTCAAAGTTTTTTCAAACTCTGCGGCACGAACGCTGCGCATTGCAGACCTGCTGTAATAATCGCGTACTCCGACCTGAATGCTGATCGGACAGTTGGCAAGATTTATGAGTTTGACGCCGTTGGGATGTCCCGAAGACATATTGCCGGCCGCAAATCTGTCCGCCATTCGGGGCAAAATTTGATATACGCCGTCGCCGCCCGCCGAGAAGCCGAGCAAGTAAACGCGATTCGGGTCGGCATTGTAATTGGCAATCATGTTTTTGATGAGACGGTCATAGAGGACGTAAGAATCTTTTTGGAAATGCAAATCCCAAGTATCGGTAATTCCTCTGCAGGCAATGTATATGCCGTTTTCGACGCTGTCTTTATAGTAAGAAAACATTTGCCGCCATTGGTCGTCGTTAATTTCTGAAGCAGTTCCACCGCCGCCATGAAGCGTTATGTACAACGGATATTTTCCGTCTTTGTTCGGCGAACCTTTTTTCTCCATGAAAAAACGCATCGTCTTTCCGTCGTGGGTAATGATGTAGCTGTCGTCGCCGTCTTGCCCGTCGCTGATTTCTGAATTGAAGTTTGAGAAATAATCGGAGACAGCCGCGTCAATCATTTGCTTTGTTTCACGAGAAATTTTCACGTTGGATTTTGGAGCTGCGAAAACAACGTTCGTTTTTTCATCTTTGCCACTTTCATTTACGTCGCCGCAACCAATCATGAAGAATGCGAACAGAAGCGTAAACACTTCAAAGACAGACTTCCTCAACACGATAAAACCCCTCCTGTCGAAAATTATTTTGAATTTTATACCATAGCCGGTAAGTGAATGTCAAAAAATGAAGTCGCCGAAAAAATCCGTGTGAATTCCTTAAGCCCCGGAAAAATATAAATACGACGAATTGATTTTGCCTGCGATGAATTCGTAATTGTCCATTTTAAATCTCCTGTTAAATCGCCGCGAAAATGTTTGGAGTAATTTTTTTGCGTGAAGAAATTTTACACGGCGAAACTCATCGAGCGGCGATAAGCGTTTGCCGCGTCCAGAAATTTTTTGTTCGGAGCGGAAATTTGTTTGTGAATTTCTTCAGCCGTGTCCAAAAGAGTGTCGGGCAAATCTTTGAATTCTTTCGATTTGGCAAAACGCGCCCATTCGTCCTCAAGAGCGCGAATCGTCATTAAATATTTTTCCATGATGTCTTCGGCTGTCGAGTTGTCGGCGTCCGAAGTTTTTTTGTTGCCGAATTTGTCGGCGGGCTCGTCGTCGTTCGCGGCGGAAATTTCTTCGCGGGTTGTTTCGCTGACTTTGCCGGTTGCGTCTTTGCCCGTCGCCTGAATCGATTGATTGACTTCCGAAAGCGTTTGATTTTCAGTTGACGCCGCGTCGCTTGAAACTTTCACTTCGCTTGAAACTTTTATTTCGCCCGAAACGTTCATTGCGCTTTGAACGTCGCCTGAAACGTCGCCCGAAAAATTTTCCGCGCCGCACGGTGCAACATTTGCCGCGCCATTTCCGCCGGCAACTGCCGAGCCGCCACCGCCCGCACCGAGTGCCGAAATTTCCGCCATAGCTTCCGCAGACGCCCTGACCATTGCACGAGTGACGGCTTCGCGAGCTTCCTGTTTGGACTTCGCCTGTTGCAATTCGGATTTGAGTTCTTCGCGGGCGTCTTCGGCGTGTTTCGCCTTTTTGTAAGTTTTCGGGTCGGCTTCGCGCAGAAAACCCATTTCCGCCGCAGAAAGTTTTTGTCCCGCCAAAAGTTTTTGTTTGATTCGGCGAACTTTCTGTTGCTTGGCAGCGTCGGAAGATTTTTTCGCGGATTCGGTCATCTGCTTGAAAACGGATGTTTGATTGAGCGAAAGAAAATTTCCGTTCGCGTTGGTGAGCGTCTGTCCCGTGCGGATTTTATGCTTTGCCGCGAACTGCAAATTTTTTCGCTTGACGTAGGAGCTGAGGGTACCGATAGCCGCAAAATCCATTTTTATCGCCTCCTTGGCAAATCAAGAAAAAATTCCTGCATAAATATTTTAACTGACGGCGCGGACTTTGTCGACGTTAGAATCAATTAAATTTTTGGTATACATTTCCGATCGCCTTGCAATTTCTCTGCACGTGAAATAAAATTCAAGCCGCGTTTCATTACGCATTACGCATTCCTAATTGCAGTTAAGGAGTTGTTGACGTTGATACTTGAGCGGCTGGAAAAATTGCCCGTCGGAAATTTTCATTACAAACTTTTGGTCGTGACGGGGCTTGGTTGGTTGTTCGACTCGATGGACACGGGATTAATTTCGTTCGTGTTGCCCGTCCTGGCGAAGGAATGGGGCTTGTCGCCCGAACAAGTCGGTTGGATCGGTTCCGTCGGTTTAATCGGCATGGCGTTGGGCGCGGTGCTTGCGGGCACGGTTGCCGACAAATTCGGGCGGAAAAATGTTTTCGCGGCAACGGTAATTTTATATAGCGTGTCGACGGGACTTTGTGCTTTGGCGTGGAGTTACGAAAGTTTGCTGACGTTCAGATTTTTGGTCGGCTTCGGACTCGGCGGCGAACTTCCCGTTGCGGCAACGTTGATGAGCGAATACGCACCGACTCACCTGCGCGGGCGATTTATCGTCCTGCTTGAAAGTTTCTGGGGACTGGGCTGGCTCGTCGCGGCGTTGATTTCGTATTTCATGATTCCCGCGTTCGGCTGGAAACTCGCATTTGTCATCGGCGCATTGCCCGCGTTGTATGTGTTCCTGATTCGTCTGCACATGCCCGAATCAATCCGCTACTTGCTGAGCAAAGGACGCATTGACGAAGCACGCGAAATTATTTTGTCGCTTGAAAAAAAATTGGGCGTCGTGAGCAAACCTTTCGACAAAGAATTTGTTCAAGAGTCAACGCCGATTTTCAACCTTAATGTTTCGACGCTGTGGACGAAAACTTTCCGCATCCGCACGTTGATGTTGTGGATTGCGTGGTTTGGAATTGTCTTCAGTTACTACGGAATTTTCATGTGGTTGCCGTCAATCGTTTTCGCGCAGGGGTTTGAGGTCGTGAAAACTTTCGAGTACGTTTTAATCATGACGCTTGCGCAACTGCCGGGCTACTTCGCGGCGGCGTGGCTGGTCGACATTATCG
Source organism: Selenomonadaceae bacterium (assembly GCA_017515635.1). Taxonomy (GTDB): domain Bacteria; phylum Bacillota; class Negativicutes; order Selenomonadales; family Selenomonadaceae; genus Quinella. Next base: position 51,304 of record JAFWFO010000056.1, on the reverse strand, counting down.
GGCGTCGTTACACGCTGTCAAGTTTCCTGTTGCTGTCGGGAATTTGCGCGTACTTTTTCGGTAACGCGGCGACGGCTGACGGAATTTTGACGTGGGGCGCGGCGATGAGTTTCTTTAATCTCGGCGCGTGGGGCGTCATTTACACTTACACGCCCGAACTTTATCCGACGGCAATTCGTGCGCTCGGCAGCGGCTGGGCGGCGGGCTTCGGTCGAATCGGCGGCATGTTGGCTCCGATGTTGGTCGGCGTTTTGCTTGCGGGCGGCGCGCAGATGAATTCGATCTTTTTGATGTTCGCGTCGGTCTTCGCGATAATTTCGGGCGTCGTGCTCAGTTTGGGCATTGAGAGCAAAAAGAAATCGCTTGAGGAAATTGACGCGGCGTTTAAAACGGCACATTAAGGTTTCGACATGAAAAAATTTTCCAAGTTTTTTATCGACAACCTTGCAATACTCGTTTTGTTCGCCGGAATTTTGGGCGTGACGTTCCCGCCGTTGTTTACATGGGTCGGCGCGTATATTCCGTTTATGCTCGGCGTCGTGATGTTCGGCATGGGAATGACGCTGACCCCGAACGATTTCCGCGAAGTTTTGCGGCGTCCCGTCGAAGTTTTAATCGGCGTCGTTGCGCAATTTACGATAATGCCGTTGATTGCTTTCGTGTTGACGAAAATTTTCGGCTTGCCGCCCGAATTGGCAATAGGCGTGATTTTGGTCGGCACATGTCCCGGCGGCACGGCGTCAAATGTAATGGCGTATTTGGCTCGCGGCGACGTGGCGTTGTCGGTTTCGATGACGCTGACGACAACTTTAATGGCTCCCGTCGTCACGCCGCTTTTGACGTATTGGCTTGCGGGCGCGCAGATTGAAGTTTCGTTGACGGCAATGATGATGTCGATCGCGAAAATTGTTTTGGCACCGGTTTTGCTGGGCGTGGCGTTGAATCATTTCTTGTCGGAAGTCACGAAAAAAATTCAACCGATAATGCCGTTAATTTCTTCGCTCGCGGTGATTTTAATTGCGGGCGCGGTTGTCGCACTTTCGGCGGACAAAATTTTGACAGTCGGATTGACGGTTGCGGCGGTCGTAATTTTGCACAATGTCTGCGGTTTGTCGCTCGGATTTTTCGCGGCAAAAATTTTTCGCATGGATTCGCGAAAAGCCCGCACGGTTGCAATCGAAGTCGGTATGCAAAATTCGGGCTTGGCGGTCTCGTTGGCAATGATTTATTTCGCACCGCTTGCGGCAATCCCCGGCGCAATTTTCAGCGTGTGGCACAATTTTTCCGGCTCGCTAATCGCGAATTATTTTGTAAGGCACGATGCTTGATAAATAAAAAAATCCCTCGTCATCTGTGACGGGGGATAAATTTTTTCAGCGAACACGACGCGATTCTTTGAAGAAACGTTTTTCAATGAAACGCTTGTAAATCCAGCCGCCGACGCACCAGCCCAACAATGCAGCAAAAAAACCGGGCACGCCGTGATTATACAAGCCCCACGCGCCGAACGGCAGAAAACATATGGTCAGAAAACCTGTCCTGCCGATTTTGTCGAAAAGCTTTTGGAGAAATTTTTTCACGTTAATCAACTCCCGTCAAAATTATCTGCGCGAATTGTCGCGAAAAGTCACCGCCAAATTTCGGAGAGAATACGCGAAACCTGCGCCGATAATCCAGTCTCGCCAAATAATTTCGCGTCCGGAAACCAAATCGAAGATAAAAAATCCGATAATCAGCACGCTCAAAACGTGTTGAATCTTTTTTTCTTTCGGCTCGGAAAATTTTCGCCCGTTGCCGTACTTTTCAAGTGTCGAAACTAAATCGTCAACCGAAATGAGAAATGCCGCGCCCGCAATCCAATAACGCCAACTTTCGACGCCGTTGCCGAAAATTAAATCCAGCACGAACGCGACAAGAAAAATCGCGCTCAGTACGTTTCGCCAAAAAATAAAGTTCATGTTACTCAACTCCTTTAAATAAATTATATCACGAAAAATTTTCTGCGTCGACGTGCAATTTTTGACAAGCAGTCAATCACAAGCTAAAATACAAAAAATTTTTTGCATTAAGGGGGTTTTGTTCGTGAAAAAGATTTTTGCACTGATTTTGTGTTTGACGTTGATGGTCTTCACGGGTTGCGGTTCGACGACCAAAAAAACTTTCGTAATCGGGATTGACGACGAATTTGCTCCGATGACTTTCCGCGACGAAAACGGCGAAATCGTAGGATTCGACATTGACCTTGCCAAAGAAACCGCCAAACGCATGGGAGTTACTTTCGAGTTCAAGCCGATTGATTGGGACGCCAAAGAACAGGAAATTACGTCAGGGAACGTCGACATAATTTGGAGCGCGTGCGACATTATCAACGAGTACAAGGAATACATGATTTTCAGCAGGCCTTACATGAACAATCGTCAAATTATTTTGGCGCGAAAGGACGACGCAACAACAATTCGTTCCGAAAGTGACTTCGCGGGCAAAATCGTCGGCACGCAAGCCGGCTCAAATTCGGAGACTCACATAAACGAAATTCCCAAACTCAAAGAAACTTTTGCGGCGTTCAAAACCTATCGCAGTTTCAAAGACGCGTTCGCGGCTCTCGGCAACGGCGAAATTGAATTCTTGATTGTCGACGAAATCGCGGCGCGTTACAAGCTGAAAAAATCCGCCGACAAGTTTAAACTTATCGACGTGACTGTCGGCCCCATTACAAAATTCGGAATCGGTTTTCGCAAAAACGATACCGAGTTGCGCGACAAAGTTCAAGACGTTTTAGGCGAAATGGTTAAAGACGGCACCGCGAAAAAAATTTCCGAGAAATGGTTCCAAGCCAATCTGATTAATTTCAAAACTTGACTTTCACGCCTTGCAATGAAATTGTCGATAAAGTACAATCACAAGTGTTTATCAAAATTTCGCCGTGAAAGGAAGTTTGTTGGGATGAAAAAAATCCTCTTTACTGTACTACTCCTGATGATGATGGTTTTCACGGGTTGCGGCAGCGATTCATTGAAAGTTGACGAAGAAAAAGTTTTTATTATCGGGATTGACGACGAATATGCGCCGATGGGTTTTCATGACGATAGCGGCGAACTTGTCGGCGTTGACATTGAGCTTGCCAAAGAGACCGCCAAACGCATGGGAGTTACTTTCGAGTTTAAGCCGATCGAGTGGAGCAATAAAGAACGCGAACTTACTTCCGGCAAAATCGACATCATCTGGAACGGACTGGACATCGCGCCCGAACGCAAGGGCTATATCCTTTACAGCAAGCCTTACATGGACAACCGCCAAATTATTTTGGTGAAGAAAGGCAACACTCAAGGCATCACTTCCGAAGGCGACCTTGCCGGCAAAAAAATCGGAACGCAAGCCGGCTCCACGTCCGAAACTTACATCATTCAAAACAAACAATTTAAAGAAAGTCTCGGCGAATTCAGGACTTACGGCAATTACAAAACCGCGTTCAGAGATTTGGAAACCGGCACCGTCGACGCGATTGTTTGCGACGAAATTATAAGCCGCTACGAAGTCGGCAAAAATCCCGACAGATTCGAGATAATTGACGTTACAGTCGGTCCCGCCTGCGAAATCGGTATCGGCTTCCGCAAAGGTGAAATCGAGTTGCGCGACCAAGTGCAAAAAGTTTTCGACGAAATTGTTGCGGACGGCACGGCGAAGAAAATTTCCGAGAAATGGTTCAAAGTCGATTTGATTAAAGCGGCTCAATGATTCGTAGTCACAAAAATCTTTGTGTGAGGAATTTGTACATGAAAAAATTTTTGGCTGTGTTGTTGATTTTAACGGCGACGATATTCACGGGTTGCGGCGGCGAGAAAGAAGCTTCCGCGCCAAAAAAAACCGACGGTGTTTTTTTCGTCGGGATTGATGACGAATTTGCGCCGATGACTTTTCGCGACGAAAAAGGCACCATTGTCGGCTTTGATATTGATCTTGCCAAAGAAGCCGCGAAGCGAATGGGCGTTACTTTTAACTTCAGGCCGATTGATTGGAACGGCAAAGAATCCGCGATAACGTCGGGGAGCGTCGACATGATTTGGAGTGCCTGCGACATTATCGACGAATATAAAGAGTACATGATTTTCAGCAAGCCTTACATGGACAACCGCCAAATTGTTTTGTTGCGCGTGGATGACGAATCGAAAATTAATTCCGAAAGCGACTTCGCGGGCAAAATCGTCGGCACGCAATCCGGCTCAAATTCGGAGACTTACATAAAAGAAAGCGAAGACCTCAAGAAAACTTTTAAAGACTTCAAAACTTATCGCAGTGTTAAAGACGCTTTTATTGCCCTGAACGGCGGCGAAATTGACTTGTTGGTTGTCGACGAAATCGCGGCACTTTACGAGCTGAAAAAATCTGCCGACACGTTTAAAATTGTCGACGTGACTGTCGGCCCCGTCACCAAATTTGGAATCGGTTTTCGCAAAAACGATACCGAGTTGCGCGACCGAGTTCAAAAAGTTTTCGATTCGATGGTTGAGGACGGCACGGTTAAAAAAATTTACGAGAAATGGTTCCACGCCACTTGATAAAATTCGACCGCTGATTTAACGTTACGAAAATTTTTGCTAAAGGAAGTTTTTACATGAGAAAAATTTTGACACTGTTTTTTACAACGATGCTTTTTTTCGGTTGCGGAAGTTCTCAAGACGACATTCCCGCCGGAAAAGTTATCACAATCGGAATTGATGACGGTTTCCCGCCAATGGGTTTTCGCAACGAAAAAAATGAACTTGTCGGCTTCGACATTGACCTTGCCAAAGAGACCGGCAAGCGCATGGGCGTCCGGTTCGAGTTCAAGCCGATTGATTGGAGCAAAAAGCGCGAAGAACTCACGAGCGGCAATATCGACATCATCTGGAACGGACTTAACATAACCGAAGACCGCAAAGAGTATATTTTATTCAGCAAGCCTTACATGGAAGACCGTCAAATTTTTTTGGTCAAAAAAGGCAAAGCTGAAGGCATTCGCTCCGAACATGATTTGACGGGAAAAATCATTGCCACACAGGCGGGCGCGACCTCCGAAAATTTCGTCAACGATAACAAATTTATTCAAAGCCACGCCAAGGAAATTAAAACTTTCGACCAGTTCGCCGACGCTCTGAACGCGCTGAAAAACGGAGAGATTGACACGTTTATCTGTGACGAAATAATTGCGCGCTACGAAACTCACAACAACCCCGATAATTTTGAGATAATCGACGTACAGTCAGATTACTACACGGAAATAGGCATCGGCTTCCGCAAAGACGATAAAGAATTGCGCGACGCTGTTCAAAAAGCTTTCGACGGAGTTATTGCGGACGGCACGGCGAAAAAAATTTCCGAGAAATGGTTTCACGCCGATTTGATTTTACACAAACTTTAACGGACAAATTCAGGCACCGAAAATTTATTCGGTGTCTTTCATTTTGTTTTCAAAACTTGTCGCGTGCGCTTGCAATGAAAAAATCGATAAAGTATAATCAACGCGATTTGTCAAACTTTTTATTAGTGAAAGGATGTTTATCGGAATGAAGAAAATTTTTTTGGCGGCGTTACTCTTGGTGACGATGGTTTTCACGGGTTGCGGCGGCGGCGGTGACCAACCCAAAGACGGCAACTCTGCGAAGAAAATCGTAATCGGGCTTGACGACGAATACGCGCCGATGGGTTTCAAAAACGAAAAGAATGAAATCGTCGGCTTTGACGTTGACCTTGCCAAAGAGGCCGCCAAACGTTTGGGCACCGAAGTTGAATTCAAGGCAATCGACTGGAATTCCAAAGAGGCCGAACTTAAATCGGGGCGCATTGACATCATCTGGAACGGTCTGGACATCACCCCCGAACGTCAGGAAAATATGTTGTTCAGCAAGCCTTACATGGACAACCGCCAAATTATTTTCGTGAAGGCCGGCAACGATCAGGGCATCAAATCCGAAGCCGACTTGGCGGGCAAAACTGTCGGCACGCAGGCCGGCTCGACTGCCGAAGCTTACATTGTCAAAGCTGAGGGACTCAAGGACAGCTTTAAAGAATTCAAAACTTACGGCGATTATGTCAGCGCGTTCATGGATTTGGAAAACGGACGCATTGACGCTCTTGTCTGCGACGAAATTGTCGGGCGTTACGCTCTGAGCAAACAGGAAGGCAAATTCGACGCGCTTGACGTGACTGTCGGCCCCGTCAGCCAATTCGGCATTGCGTTCCGTAAAGACGATACCGAACTTTGCGGCAAAGTCCAGAAAGTTTTCGACGAGATGGTTAAAGACGGTACCGCCGCGAAAATTTCCGAGCAATGGTTTAAAGCCGACTTGCTGAAAAAATAATCGACGCTTGCATAAACAGTGACCGCCGTCAAAAGCTACGGGAGTTAGGGAATATCTGTTATGGAAAAATTTTTTGATATGACGCTCCTGATTTTGGAGGGCGCGTCCGTCACGTTGGAAATTTTCTTCGTGACGTTAATTTTGAGCTTGCCGATTGGTGCGTTGGCGGCTCTGGGAAGAATTTCGACTTTCGCGCCGTTGCGTTACCTGATGGAATTTTACGTCTGGATAATGCGCGGCACGCCGTTAATGTTGCAACTGTTGTTCGTGTACTTTGCCTTGCCGATGGTCGGCATAATGTTGCCGGACGTTGCGGCGGCACTTTTGGCATTCACGCTGAATTACGCCGCGTACTTCGCCGAAATTTTCCGCGCAGGAATTCAAGCGATACCACGCGGGCAATACGAGGCGGCAAAAGCGTTGGGGCTCAAGCATTGGCAGATGATGCGCTATATAATTTTCCCGCAAGTCTTGCGCGTCGTGTTGCCTCCGATTTCCAACGAAACAATCAACCTGGTTAAAGATACGTCGCTGATTTATATTTTGGCGATGAATGACTTGTTGCGAGTGGCGCGGACGATTGTGCAACGCGAATTTGACATGACGCCGTTTGTTATCGCGGGCGCGTTTTATCTGATTATGACGGCTTTGTTGACGTGGGTATTCAAAAAACTCGAACAGCGTTACGGCTCATACGAAACTTAAATTGCAGTTACGAATGATGAATTTTTTTCGGAGGAGGCTTCGGATTGATAAAAAAATTTATATTGCTGAGTCTCCTCGTTTTGTTCGCGGTGACTCAAATGGCAAGCGCGGCACCACAACCGTTCAGCGAGCGAAAAGCGAATCTTGCCGAATTCCACGCAATACGCGTCGGCTACGGCTTGGGCACCGTGCGAATCGTTTTGGACTTGACGAAACAAGTTGAGTTCAAAGAATCTTACGTCGAAAATCCTTCGCGTATGATTGTCGACCTGAAAAACACGTGGTTGAATCCGACAGTTCAACGCGACATCCCGTTAAAATCGACCGTCGGCAAAAGAATCCGTATCGCGCAATTTGATCCGTCGACCGTGCGAATCGTCATTGAATCAATGGCGGAAACGAAACTTTTCTTTTTGCCCGGCGGCCGAAGCGGTCAGCGTCTGATTATCGATTTGGGCAGTGCCGAATTCAAGGAAGAGCCGGAACTAAACAAAACCGATGAACAGCGCGAACGCGAGTTGCAAGCACAACGAGAACGCGAGTTGCAAGAACAGCGCGAACGCGAATTACAAGCACAACGCGAACGCGAGCAAGAAATTCAAGATGAACGTGAGCGCGAACTCCAGCGGCGTGAACAGGAACTTGAACAACGCGAAAGAGCACAGCGCGAACGTGAGTTGCAAGCCGAACGAGAACGCCTCGAAAAAGAGCAACGAGAGCGCGAAATTCAAGCACAACGCGATCGCGAAAAAGAAATTCAAGCTCAGCGCGAGCGTGAAAAAGAACTTGAGGAACGCGAACGCGAACTTGAGAAACGCGAGAAAAAAGAACGCGAACGCCTTGAAAAAGAACAACGTGAGCGCGAAGTAAAAGAGCAGCGCGAACGCGACCGCGAACGTCTCGAAAAAGAAAAACGCGAGAAAAAAGAACGCGAACGCCTCGAAAAAGAACAGCGCGAACGTGAAAAGAAAGAACGCAAGGAACGCGAACGCCTCGAAAAAGAACAGCGCGAACGTGAAAAACGCGAAGGCAAAGACAAGGACAAGCCTAAAGAACAAGACAACGAAGTCAATCAGCCCGTCACGGAACTTGATGAAGATTTGCAATCGCTCATGACGCTCAAAGGCAAAATTATCGTTATCGACCCCGGACACGGCGGCAACGATGCAGGTGCCATAGGTCCGACGGGCGTTATGGAAAAAAATGTCACGCTCAAAGTTTCGCTGGAGTTGCGCAAGTTGCTTGAGGCCGAAGGTGCGCAAGTCATCATGACACGTTATGACGACTCGACCGTTTCCGCAAAAGGTGCCAAGGCATCCGACATTGAAGAACTCGGAGCACGTTGCGACGTTGCCAATCGTGCCGGCGCGGACATTTTCATTTCGATTCACGCCGACAGTTTCACGCGACCCGAGGCACGCGGCACAACCGGTTATTACTACAGCAAAAGCACGACGGGCAGAGGTCAAAAGTTGGCCGACTGCATTCGCCGCAATCTCGTCGAACAGCTCGGCACGCCCAGTCGCGGAACTCAACCTTGCAATTTCTACGTCGTTAAAAATACCGACATGCCCGCCACGCTCATTGAACTCGGTTTCATTTCCAACAAAGAGGAAGAAAAACTTCTTGATTCGGCAGACGGCGTCAAACGTGCGGCACAAGGAATTTTTGATGGCATTGAAGATTATTTCGGATAAAAAATTTCCCCGACCGAAAAATTTGCGGCAGGGGATTTTTTTTGCTATCATGACGAAAAAAATTTTCGGAGGTAAAATTTCTATGACCATTATTGTTACGGGCGGCGCAGGCTTTATCGGATCAAATTTCGTTTACTACCAGCTCAAAAATCATCCCGAAGACAAAATCGTTTGCCTTGACAAACTCACTTACGCGGGCAATTTGGAGACGCTCGCCGACGCGCAAAACAATCCGAATTTCAAATTTGTGCGTGCAGACATTGCCGACCGCGAAAAAATTTATTCGCTGTTTGAAGAACTCAAGCCCGATGTCGTCGTCAATTTCGCGGCTGAAAGTCATGTCGACCGCTCGATTGAAGACCCCGAACTTTTCTTGCGCACGAACATTATCGGCACTTCCGTTTTGCTCGACGCCTGCAGAAAATTCGGCATCAAACGTTTCCATCAAGTTTCAACTGACGAAGTTTACGGCGACTTGCCGCTCGACCGCCCCGATTTATTTTTCACGGAGACGACGAACCTGCACACGTCCAGCCCGTATTCGGCAAGCAAAGCGGCGGCAGATTTGCTCGTCCAAGCTTATCAACGCACGTACCAAATTCCCGCGACAATTTCCCGTTGCTCGAACAATTACGGCGCGTATCACTTCCCCGAAAAATTAATTCCGCTGATGATTATCAACGCGCTCAACGGAAAAAAATTGCCCGTCTACGGCAAGGGCGACAACGTTCGCGATTGGCTTTACGTCGAAGATCATTGCTCGGCGATTGATTTGATTGTCCGCAAGGGTACTGTCGGCGAAGTCTACAACATCGGCGGGCACAACGAACGCACGAATCTTGACGTAGTCAAAACGATTTTGCGAATTCTCGGCAAGGGCGAAGATTTAATCGAATTCGTCACCGACCGCAAAGGGCACGACCGCCGTTACGCAATCGACCCGACGAAAATTTCAACGGAACTCGGTTGGACGCCGCAAACGAAATTCGACGACGGAATTAAATTGACTGTCGATTGGTACTTGAGCAACCGCGCTTGGTGGGAAAAAATCATCAGCGGCGAATACCAAAACTACTACGAAAAAATGTACGGCAACAGATGAGGAAATTTTTTCATGCCAAAGTTTGCAGAGCTTAAACGCGAATTCATGAAAGCCGGCTGTTACAAGATAAGTGAAGGCGGCAACCACGAATGGTGGTTCAGTCCGATAACGGGCGAAAAATTTCAAATGGGACGGCACAATCAACAGGAAGTGCCTTCAGGAACCGAAAAGATTCTTCGCAAGCAAGCGGGCGTTCCGAAAAAACATTGAGGAGGGCTTTTTATGAAGTATGTTTACCCTGCGATTTTCCAAAAAGATAAAGAATCGAAAGATACATGGTGTGTTAATTTTCCTGACGTTGAAGGAGCAGCAACTTTCGGCTGTTCGCTTTACGAGGCTTTGGAGATGGCGGAAGACGCACTCGCAGGCATATTGGTTTGTTGGGAAGATTTCAAAGCCGGAAAATCTGATTTGCCAATGAACAACAGAATTGTTGAACCCACGCCTATTGAACAAATCAAGGCGGAGCCGGACGAATTTTCGACGAGTGCATTTGTCACGTTGATAAAAGTTGACACCGACGCTTACAGGAAAATGCTTGCCGCAGAAAAAAATTCTTCGTCAACGACAACAACAGGCGCGGCATGAAAAAAAATTTACGCGGTGATAGCGTGGAAAAATTTTTACGCGGCGGATACACGACGGGAGCTTGTGCGGCGGCAGGCGTCAAGGCGGCTTTGATTTTGCTGACGACGGGCGAAATTGTCGACGACGTGGAAATTACCGCGCTCGACGGGACTCCGCTGAAAATTCCCGTTGCCGGCGTCGAAAAAATTTCGGACGGCATTCGTGCGGAAGTCATAAAATTTTCGGGCGACGACCCCGACATCACCAACGGCGCATCGGTTTTTACGACGGTTCGTCAAATTTTTGGCGACGAAATTATTTTCCGCGCAGGCGTCGGCGTCGGGCACGTCACCAAAGCAGGCTTACAACTTCCCGTCGGCGAGCCCGCGATTAATCCGAAACCGCGTCAACTGATTCAAAGCGTCGCGGCTGAATTCAACGTCGGCGGGCTTGAAGTCGAAATTTCAATTCCCGCGGGCGTCGAACTTGCGAAAAAAACTTTGAATCCGATTTTGGGCGTCGAAGGCGGACTGTCGATTATCGGGACGACGGGCGTGTTGCGTCCCATGAGCGAAGAGGCTTTCAAAAATTCTCTCGTGCCGCAAATCGACGTTGCTGTCGCGGCGGGCTTCGACGAATTAATTTTCGTGCCGGGCAAAATCGGCGAGACAATCGCGAAAAAAATCGGCTTCCCCGAAGGCGCGATAATTCAGACAAGCAATTTTATCGGCTTCATGTTGGAGGCGGCGGCTCAGCGAAATATCGCGAAAATAATTTTGTGCGGACACGTCGGCAAACTCGTCAAAGTTGCGGCGGGAATTTTTCACACGCACAACCGCGTTGCGGACGGACGACTTGAAACTTTGGCGGCTTATTCGGCGGCGGAAGGTTTGCCTGCGAACGAAGTCCAAAAAATTCTTGATGCCGCGACGACCGAAGAGGCCGCGCAGATTATTTCGGCGAATCATCTTGAGCGCGTCTACAAAAAAATTGCGACACGGGCAAGCCTGCGCGCAATGCGTTACGTTTTCGGCAAGTTGCAAGTCAAAACGATTCTGGTTGACTTCGCGGGAAATATTTTGGGATCCGATTGAAAAATTTTTTACGGGAGGTGACGCAATGAAAATTTCAAAGAAACCACAACCGACTAACGAGACGAAATCAAATTTTGTCGATCGCGATGTTCAGCGATATGGCTTTCAAAAACATTTGACTGCCATAAAAAATTCGGGCGTCGGTGACGGGCTGTTGCTGATTTATTCGGGCGTCGGCGGCATTGGTAAAACGTTGCTGTTCGATCAATTCAAAGAAATGGCGGGCGAATCCAAGAAAAATTTTGTTCTGCACGACTTCAAAAGTAACACCGACATGCTTGCCGTGCTTAAAGCTCTGCGAAAAAATTTGAACGATCGTTATCGGATGGAATTTCCGCTCTTCGACAAAGGTTGCATTTATCTTGCGCAAAAAAATGGCGAGTTCGTCAGCAATGAGCAAAAGAAAAAAATTTTGATGGACACCGCCGCATTCCGCTGGTTTAAAAGAAATTTGTTTATCGCGTTGAACGGATTAGTCCTGAAAAATTGTAGCGATTATGTGACTTTCGTCGACAAGCTTACCGACAAAGTTTCCGATACCATAGGCGAGTCGGCCGCCGAAGATTTGAAAAATTTTCTTCTCGACGCTGTGGACGCTTCCGCTTATTTGAAATCGTCCACAGCTTCTTTTGCCGAATGCGTTCAAAAAATTTTTTCCGGCTCCGTGGAATTTTTCGTCCTCGTAAAAGCTCTCAAGCCGGTTTTAAATTTTCTTGAAAGTCGAATACAAAAGGCCGACGAAAAGGAACGCGCCAACGGCAACGAATTTTACGGCGAAATTCTAATCGAACTGGAAGATCGCAACGTTGAGGATGACCCCGCTTACATTAAGGAACTTTTGCCGCAATTATTCGCTCAAGATCTTTCTTATTGGTTGAATTACACCGACACGGATTTGATTGTTTTCCTCGACACCTACGAAGTTTTGACGGGCGAAGAACTCGGCAGAAAAAAAAGTGTTCGTTTGATTTCCGAAAATCGCGATGTTCCCGTCGATTGGTGGATTGGCGAACTTCTTGCCGCCGAGCGCGTCATGTGGGTTATCGCAAGCAGATATGAGATAACCGAAATCGGCGAAGTGCTCCTCAAAGATATTGACGCCGTTGAAAAATACACCGTCGACGTGCTCGAAAAAAATTGGGCGAATGAATATTTGAAGCGGCTTAAAGTCAACGATGAAAATTTGCGCAAGGGCATTATCGAGCTCACGGGCGGGCATCCGCTGTATCTCGCCGCTTGTTCCGTCACCTATTACAACATAATCAACGCCAAAAAAGTTCCGCGCATGTCCGATTTCGGCAAGAACGGAGACAAAATTATTGAGCGAGCTTTGGGAAGTTTCGACGACCCGACTCGTTTCTTGCTCCAGAAGCTGTGCATTTTGGGCAAATGGACGGACGAACTTGCCTCCGCCGCGATTTCCGATTCCAATCCGAACACTTACAAACGCTTGACAGATCTTTTTGCCGAAGAATATGAACCGGATTTGGACGACGATGAATTTGTCATTTACAATTTCAACAGGACAATCTCGGCGTTCATGTTGCCGGGGCTGAAACAAGATGTTTTGTTCTCGCCCGTCTTTGCCGGAATTCGCGACGGAGCCAATGAGTTTTTCAAAAAATTTTTCGCGGAGAATCAGCAGGAATATTACGAACTCGACGGCAAGCCCGAAATTTATTTCGGCATGTGGAGCGATATTATTTTGCGCACGACCGACAAGCCCGAAGAATTGATGACGCTTTACAGAGAAAATCTTGCGCCGCTTGAAGAATATTTTGATTTATCGACACAGGCGAACTGCGCGGAAAAATTTTTGACCAAAATCGGCGACACGGAAACTTTTCCGTCCGCTTATTTTCAGCACTGTCTGGGCGCGACAAAATTTTTTCAGTACCGCATAGAAGAAGCTCTCGAACTTGAACGGGCGGCATATTCCAAACTGCAACGCTTGCCGATTGACGACGAAACTCGCCCGTTAAAACTTGTGGTGACGAATTGCCTTGCCGATATTTTAAGGCGTTTGGAGCGTTGGGCGGACGAAATAAATCTGCGCGAAGAAATTGTTGCCGAATGCGAAATTTATTATCCCGACGCGGACGACGAACGAACTCTTGACGCGAAGGAAAATTTGGCTCGTGCGCTTGAATACGACGGCAGGATTGACGAGGCGATTGAAATTCGGCGGAAGATTGTCGAAACGCTTGACGGACGCGACGACGAAATTTTTATCCTTGCGGCAAAAAATCTTGCGGCGGCTCTCGAAAAAGGCAATAGATACGAAGATGCTATATCCGTTCGAAAAATTATCCTCGACGTTTGCGAAGACATTCAAGACGACGAAAAAATTATCGACGCGCTTTGGCGACTTGCGTGGGCTTGGGACGGAATTTCTGATCAAAAAGCTGTCGAAGAAAAATTGGCGTGTTACCAAAAAATTTTCCGCATTCACGAAAAAAACGACATGGCAATTCAATTCGATTTGTTTGTTGCCATTAAAGATGCTTTGGAAATGCTTGATCGCCAAGATGAGGCCGCGCAGATTTATAAAAATTCCATCGACAAATTGAAACGCCGCCTTGAAGCCTGCGACGAGATTAACGAAGAAACTTTCAAGCTTATGGCGTCTTTATCGGATATGCTGGGTGACCTTTTTAACAAAGACGCTGATTATAACGAATCGGAACGTTGGCGCGAAAAGGCGACCGAAGCACTCAACGTCATTGTCGAGCAAATTTGTCGCGAACCCGTCAAAGATTATTCCGCCGCCATTTCGACGCTCAAAGGTTACAGCGATTTTCTTAACGGTCAACTCCATCGAGAATGGCAAGTCATGCTTTGGCGAAAAATTCTTGCGCTCACCGAAAAAAATCCCGCCGCCACCGACAAAGAAATTTTTGACGCCAAAAAGAAGTTGACGAATCATCTTCGGAATCTGATTGGAGGTAGGAAGAATGACGAATACTTTGCGGAGGAGTTGCGGCTTTTTGAGGAAATCGAAGCGCACTACAAAAAAATTTTCCCGCAAAACTTCGATGAGTTTTCGGACATCGATTTGCTCCATCAAGGACATCTGCTGAGCATCCATTTTGACGACCTGCCCGCCGCCATTGCAAAGCGCATGGAAATTTTGGATTTCGTGGAAAAACATCCGAAGGCGACCGCGAAACATATTTTTGACGCAATGGGAAAAATCGCCGAAACGTTTAATCACGCAAAAAAATATTCCGACGAAGCCGAGTGGCACGAACGCAAGTTGGATTTTTGTCACGAACATTTTACGGAAGACGCGCCCGAAATATTGTCGACGCTACGCGATTTGAGTTCGGTTTATAAAACTTTGAAGGATTACGACAAGGCCGAACACTATCAAAAAATACTCGTCGACTTAACGGAGAAAAAACACGGCGCGGAGCATAGTGACACTCTCGAAGAAAAAGAACGGCTTGCGCGAATTCTTCATGAGGCAGGGAAACTCGACGAAGAAGCTGATTTGCGCAAACAAATTGACGAAGCACCTTATTTGCTTGAAGATTTTGACCACGAATTTGATGAGATATTGGCTGCCATGGGGGAGCTCTTTGAAACAGACTCTCTTGAAGAAGCTTCTCTGAAAGCACAAGATTCAGCAGAACGTCTTACAAGGTGGTTGAATACGGCTTTAAAATAATTCAAGCCGCCGCGTGCTCGGAAAAGTGCTGTAAAATTTTTGTCGTCGCGAATGAGGTCGTCGCGAATGAACACGGCGGCAATTTTTTTGCCGAAAACTTTTCAAACGGCAATTTTCGCGGTACAATGTCGCAGTTTAACGCAGTACAATTTTAGGAGTGATTTTTGTGGTTATTATCATGAATCCCGAAGCGACTTCGCAAAACATCGACGAGGTCATCAAAGCGATAAAAAGCGTCGGACTTGACGCGAAGATTATGGAGGGCGCGCAACAAAAAATCGTCGGCGTCATCGGCGACAAGACGAAATTGGCATCCGTGGCGATTGACGCGTTGCCCGGCGTGGAAAGTTCCGTTGCAATTTCCAAAAGCTACAAACTTGCAAGCCGTGAATTTCATCCGCAATCAAGCGTTATCGACGTGGACGGCGTGAAAATCGGCGGCGATGAACCTGTCGTTATGGCGGGACCTTGCGCTGTCGAAAGTCGCGAACAACTCCTCAAGGCAGCTCAAATCGTCAAAGACGGCGGAGCACAATTTCTGCGCGGAGGTGCGTTCAAGCCGAGAACTTCGCCGTATTCGTTCCAAGGGCTTGAAGTCGAAGGGCTGAAATATCTTGCCGAGGCGCGTGAAGCCACGGGATTGAAAATCGTCACGGAAGTCACTACCGTCGAAGGTATCGCGCCCGTCGCCGAATACGCGGACATGTTGCAAATCGGCGCACGGAACATGCAAAATTTCGGTCTGCTTAAAGAAGTCGGCAAATGCGGCAAACCCGTGCTTTTGAAACGAGGACTTGCGGCGACGATTGACGAATGGTTGAACGCCGCCGAATACATCATGAACGCGGGCAATCCCAACGTCGTTTTGTGCGAACGCGGAATCAGAACTTACGAAACTTACACGCGCAACACACTGGACTTGTCGGCTGTCGCGGCGGTCAAACATCTGTCGCATTTGCCGATAATCGTCGATCCTTCGCACGGCACCGGCAAATGGCGCATGGTCAAACCGATGGCGTTTGCGGCAATCGCGGCTGGCGCGGACGGCTTGATGATGGAAATGCACCCGAACCCCGCCAAAGCGCTTTCGGACGGAATGCAATCGTTGACGCCCGAACATTACCGCTCAATCATGAACGGCATTAAAAAATTGTCGGCGTTCATGCGTGACGAAAAACTTATCGGACTGGAGGAATAAATTAAGCTGATAGTGGATAGCTGATAGCTTATAGGAAAAACCCTAAAAGCTCTAAGCTAAAAGCTAAAAGCTTAGCGACTGAAAGGAGCGTAAACATTTTGCGCCTGAGGAAAAAGCCTCACACTGATGAAAAACTTCAAACTTTCGCGGACTTCGTGACGGTCGGCGAAGTGCAACCGTTTCAAAAAGATTCGACGCGAAAACTTTACGTTGAATTGGGCACGGGCAAAGGCGACTTTATTACGCAAATCGCCGAACGTAACCCGCAGATAAATTTTGTCGGGCTTGAAGTCGAAGCGACCGTAGTTTTGGCGGCGGCAAGAAAAGTTCACGAAAAAAATTTAAGCAACGTGCGATTGATTGTCTTTGACGTGAGCAATATTACCGAACTTTTCGCGGAGCACGAAGTCGACAGGCTTTATATAAATTTCTGCGACCCGTGGCCGAAAAAACGTCACGCCAAACGCCGCTTGACTTACGTGAAATTTTTGGAGCTGTACAGGAAAATTCTTGCGCCGGACGGAGAAATTTTTTTCAAGACGGACAATCGCGGGCTGTTTGATTTTTCGTTGGAGCAATTTGAACTTGCGGGCATGGACGTTCGCGACGTGACGAATGACTTGCACGCCAACGAGCCGCCTGAAAATATTCGCACGGAGTACGAAACGAAATTTTCTGCGCAAGGCGTCCCGATTAATTTCTGCGTGGCGAGGTTCGGCAATGGATAAAATTTTAACTCTCGGCATTGAAACCAGTTGCGACGAAACTGCGGCGGCGGTGCTTTGTAACGGGCGCGAATTGCTGTCGAACGTCATATCGACGCAAATTCCGTTGCATCAAAAATTCGGCGGCGTCGTCCCCGAAATCGCGTCGCGAAAACATATCGTCAACATCATGCCCGTTATCGACGAAGCTTTGACGAAAGCGGGCGTCGAACTCGGCGAAATAAATCAAATTGCTGTGACGTTCGGTCCCGGACTTGCGGGCGCGTTGCTTGTCGGATTGAGTGCGGCGAAAAGTTTGGCTTACGCGCTGAAAATTCCGCTCGTCGCCGTCAATCATCTCGAAGGTCACATTTTCGCGAACTTTTTGAGCGCGCCCGAACTTGAGCCGCCGTTTTTGTCGCTGGTCGTTTCGGGCGGACATACCGCGCTGATTAACATGATTGATTACAATCGCTTTGAATTGCTCGGTCAATCGCGTGACGACGCGGCGGGTGAGGCCTTCGACAAAATTGCTCGCGTCATGGGTTTGCCGTACCCCGGCGGCCCCGAAATTGACAAACTTGCAAAAATCGGCGATGCGACCGCAGTAACTTTCCCGCACCCGAAAGTTGACGGCTACGATTTCAGTTTCAGCGGCTTGAAGTCGGCGGTTTTAAATTTTTTGAACACCGCGCAGATGAAAGGCGAATTCGTCAACGTTGCAGATGTGGCGGCAAGTTTCCAAAAAACCGTCGTGGATATTTTGGCGGAAAAAACTTTGTCGGCGGCGGAAAAATTCAAGCTGAACAAAATCGTTTTGGCGGGCGGCGTTGCGGCGAATTCGTCACTGGAAAAAACACTGCGCGAAGCCTGTCAACGTCGCGGCTTTGAATTTTTTTACCCGTCGAAAATTCTTTGCACGGACAACGCGGCAATGATTGCCTGTCGCGGCTATTATCAATCGCTCGAAAAAAATTTCGCAAACTCGACGCTTAACGCGGTGCCGAATCTCGGTTTGTAAAATTTTTGAGCGGTCGCTATTTACACCAACCGGATGCAACGTCACGTTGCCTCGGATTGTAAGGAGGTTTTGTCATGAAAAAATTTTTCTCGCTGTTGATAGTTTTCGTCGTCACGGCAACGGTTTTCACCGTCGCGCACGCAATGGACTATCAGCTCGAACAAGTCGTTGTTATCAGCCGTCACAACTTGCGTTATTCGCTCAAGGCGGGCGATGATCGCGGACTTTTGACACTGCGCGGCGGCGAAATGGAAACGTTGATGGGGCAATATTTCGCGGCTCGGCTCGTGGAACAAGGTTTGTTTCCGAAAAATGCTCAACCTTCCGTCGGCGAAGTTCGTTTCTACGCAAATTCATATCAGCGAACAATCGCCACGGCAAAATATTTTTCGGCGGGCGCGTTCCCGATAGCGAATATCCCGATTGAATATCACCGTGCGTTGGGGCAAAAAGACCGCGTGTTTTTGTCGCCGGCAGATCCCGCGCTCGAAAAGTTGCTTGCCTCCGAAACCGATTGGAAAAAATTGCTTACCGGCTTGAGCAAAGAAATTGCAACCGTCGAACGTCTCAGCGGCGAAAAATTAAATCCCGCCGATTTTTACAAGATGAAACTGGGCAGCGAGGCAGCCGAATGGAAAGCCCAAGACTCCGCAAAAACGCTTAATCTTGCCGCCGACGCAATACTTATGGATTACTACGACGGCAAAGTTTCCTACAGCGAAGCCGAAATGCGCGACGTGGCGAAAATTTCTTCCCTGTTTATTAACAGCAACTTCGACCGCCCGATTGGCGCAAAAGTTTTCGCGGCTCCGATGCTCGCCGTCATTTCCGACGAACTCAACACGACCGGCCGCAAGTTCAGTTTCCTTTGCGGGCACGACAGCAATTTGTCAAACGTGCTGACTGCTCTCGGCGTCGAAGAATACACTTTGCCCGGTACGATTGAATGGCGCATCCCGATTGCCTCAAAGATTGTCATCAAAAAATTTCGCGGCTCCGACGGCAACGAATATGCCCGCTTGAGTCTCGTCTATCCGGCAACCGCGCAGATTGTCAATCGCGAAATGATCACGCTCGACAACCCGCCAATGAATGTTCCGCTGAAACTTCGCGGACTTCAAACGGTTGACGCGGACGCGATTTATAAACTTTCGGACGTTCTGCAAAGAATTTCCGACGCGCAAATTATTGACGGACGCCGCGCCGCTTGACAGTTAGGAATTAGGAGTTAGGAATTAGGAATTAAATTTTTGTCACAACAAATCCAAATTCACGAAGGGAGATTTTACATGCCCGAACTTAAAAACCTCGGCAAGATTACCGAATACAAATACGATTACGCGCCCGAATTTCTGGAGGCGATTCCGAATGCCAATCGCGACAGAAATTATTTCGTGACGCTCACAAGCGAAGAATTTACTTGCCTGTGCCCGATAACTCATCAGCCCGACTACGCCACGATTAAAATTCGTTACATTCCCGACGCCAAACTTGTCGAGAGCAAAAGTTTGAAACTTTATCTGACGAGTTTTCGCAACCACGGCACTTTTCACGAAGACGTTGTAAACAAAATCGCTGACGACTTGATTAAACTTTTGGAGCCGCGTTATCTTGAAGTCGAAGGACTTTTCAACGCTCGCGGCGGAATTTCAATCGTGCCGTTCGTCAACTACGGGCGCGACGAATTTGAAGACGTGGCGAAAAAAATTTTGGTGGAGCGTCATGCTTAAACAAAAGAGACTTGCGCTGATTAACGACATTACGGGCTTCGGACGTTGTTCGGTGACGGTGGAACTGCCGATAATTTCCGCGCTGAAAATTCAAGTTTGTCCGTTGCCGACCGCGCTTTTATCCGTGCACACGGGATTTCCAAATTATTTTCTGGACGACTTCACCGACCGCATGGAAATTTATATCGACAGCTGGCACAAAAATAATTTGACTTTCGACGCGCTCGCCACGGGCTTTTTCGGTTCCGACGCGCAGATTGAAATTGTCCGCCGATTCACGAAAAATTTCCCCGCAACCGTGATTGTAGATCCCGTCATGGGCGACCACGGAAAAATTTATAAATCTTACACGCGGCAAATGTGCCGAAGTCTGCGCGGACTGTTGGAATTCGCCGACCTTGTCACGCCGAACTTGACGGAGGCTTGTGAACTTTTGGGCGTCGCGTATCCTGCCGGCGGCGTCGTCAGTGATTCGGAACTTGCGACTATGGCGGCGAACATTGCGGCGAAAACTCGCGGCGGTCGTGTGATAATTACGGGCGTTGCGCTTGACATTGACGACGGCACGAACATTGCAAATTTTATTTTCGACAACGGACAAACAAATTTAATTACGTCGAAAAAAATCGGCGGTGATCGTTCCGGCGCGGGCGATGCGTTTTTTGCGATTGCGGCGGCTTCTTGGCTCAACGGCGAAACTTTAATCGACGCGACACGCAAGGCGGCCGATTTCGTCGGCAAATGTATCGAACACGCCGAAAAATTAAATCTGCCGTGGAATTACGGCTTGCCCTTTGAAGAGTTCCTGACCGAACTGAAATAAAAAAATCCCCGCTCGTTTTGAACGGGGACAATTTTTTTATTGCGGCAAAAAGTTTTAGTAGAGACCTGTCGGAGCCTCGCCGAGACTGATGTAAATATTTTTCTTCTGCGTGTAAGCGTTGAGAATCAGCTTGTGAGTTTCGCGCCCGATACCGGATTTTTTGTAGCCGCCGAACGGAGCACCCGCAGGCAATTCGTTGTAGGTGTTAATCCACATGCGACCCGTTTCGATTGCACGGGCAACACGGAGCGCACGATTTATGTCTTTCGTCCAAACCGCGCCGCCCAAACCGTATTCGCTGTCGTTCGCCATTTTGACAACTTCATCTTCGTCGTGGAATTTGACGACGACCGCCACGGGGCCGAAAATTTCTTCGCAGGCAACGCGCATTGAGTTATTCACGTCCGCAAGAATCGTCGGCTGCATGAACGCACCGTTTTCGCCGCCTGCAACTTGAGCTTTCGCGCCGCCCGTGATGACTTTCGCGCCTTCGGACTTGCCGATTTCGACGTAGTTCAAAATTTTTTCAAGCTGGCGATTGTCAATCTGCGAACCCATTTGCGTATCGGCTTCCCACGGCAAACCGACTTTGACGGATTCAAATTTCGCCTTAATCGCGTCAAGGAATTTGTCGTAAATCGTATCTTGCACGAAAATTCTTGAGCCGGCGCAACAAACTTGCCCTTGATTGAAAAGAATTCCGAGGCACGCGCCCTCAATCGCTTTGTCGAAGTTGCAATCGTCAAAATAAATGTTTGCGCTTTTTCCGCCGAGTTCCAACGTCGCGGGAATTAATTTTTTCGCCGCCGCGTCAGCAACCGAGTAGCCGACTTCCGTTGAGCCGGTGAACGCGAGTTTGCGAATGTCGGGGTGGTCAAGGACGAATTGCCCGGTTTTTGAGCCGCTGCCCGTGACGATATTCAAAACGCCCGCAGGAAGTTCGTTTTCGATGAGCTTGACGAATTCCAAAACGCTCAAAGATGTCGTGCTTGACGGTTTGAAGACGATACAGTTGCCCGCGCCGAGAGCCGGTGCCAATTTCCACGCCGCCATAAGAAATGGGAAATTCCACGGCACGATTTGCCCGACGACGCCGATCGGTTCGTTCAAAATGATACTCAACGCGTTTTCGGTTATCATGTTCGCCGAGCCTTCTTCAGCGCGAATAATGCCCGCGAAGTAACGGAAATGGTCGGAACTCATGGGCACGTCGATGTTTGAAGTTTCGCGAATCGGCTTGCCGTTGTCGAGCGTCTCAATCATTGCGAGATGATCTTTGTTCGCGTCGATTATGTCGGCAATTTTCAGGAGAATCGCGGCACGTTCGGCGGGCGAAGTTTTTTTCCACGCGGGGAACGCATCCCACGCGGCTTTGACTGCGTCGTCAACGTCGGCTTTGCTTGCGGCGGCGCACTTGCACATAAATTCGCCGTTTGCTGGATTGTACACGTCGAAAGTCTTGCCGTCCTCTGCGTCGCGCCATTTTCCGCCGATGTAAAGTTGGTAGCTGTCCTGCCAAATTTTCTTCGGAGCCATAAAAATTTCCCTCCCAAAATTATTTGAACAAATTATATCGCATTGAAGTCGGATACTGTCAAGAAAATTTTGTGCATTCAAGCGCGGAAAGAAACTTTGTCGAAATTCAGCTTGTCGAGTTCACGAGCACGCGGCTCTTTCGCGGGGAAGCCCAACGACAAAATCGCCTGACACGCAAAATTTTCGGGGAAGTTTAAAATCCCGCGCAGAAATTCTTCGCTCGGCGAATCGTCTTCCGCCTCACGGTTGCGCACTTGAATCCAACAGTTGCCAATTCCCAGCGAAGTCGCCAAAAGTTCCATGTTCATCATCGCGACGCAAGAATCTTCGACGAACGTATCGGATTTATCTTTGTCCGCGACGACGACAATCGCCGCCGCCGCACCTTCAAGCATTTTTGCGACGCCTTTGCGACAGTGCGACATTTTTTCGAGGAGTTCGCGATTTTTCACGGCGATAAATTCACAGGGATATTTCGAGTGACCGCTCGGCGCAAGCAATGCCGCGCTCAAAATTTTTTTCAAATCTTCGTCGGAAATTTTTTCGTCGGTGTAACGGCGAACACTTCTGCGCGAACGCATAATTTCCAGTAAATCCATATCAGTCACAACCTTTCAATATTGACGGCGAAAAAAAGTCGGAGACTTACCAAAGTCCCCGACTTTTTGATTGCACGAGAAAATTTATTTGGCAGTTACTCCCAACAAGTCGTCGACGGATTTTGCCTTGAGTACATTTTTCGGAATGACAAAACGTTCTTTCGCGCCTGGGATTTTCGGATAAATCGTGTAAGCACGAATTTCGCTGTAGAATGCAACCGTTTCGAGGAGTTGACTGACTTCGTCCGGCCAATGCTGATTCGGGTCGTCGAGCGCGGCGCGGGCAAGTTCCTGAATCAAGCCCGAAAAATTAAATTGCATTGTGACGGTGTGCCAATCGCGTTTGTCAATCGTCCACATGTACCAGACATCGCCGTTGCGAATCGCTCTGTCGAGATAATCGACGGCAATATTTTGCATTTGCCCATCGTTGGCGGTGCCGTTGTCCGCGGGCAACGCTTTGGATTTTGCGCGAAACGCGTCGGCAATTTTGTCGCCGTCGGGACGAACAAGCATCGTGCAACGATATTCGTTGTCCTCAAGAATGGTAACTTCTTTCGTCTGGTCAATAATCTCGTCAATCTCAGCGGCGGTCGGCGTGGCGATAAAATCCATCACTGAAGCGGCAAGACTCGGCGCGGTGAATTTGTGCCAATTTTTTTCGTCGGGGCAGAAATAAATTACCATGTCGTTGCCGTTTTGCTCCATGTGGAACGGAATAGCTTTTGCGCCGGACGTGCCGTCCTCTTTGTATTGCCAAATCGAAAGTTCGCCCGCCGATTTGAAAATATCGCCGTCGACCATGCCCAAAACTTCCAGCTCACCTTGCACGAACGGAGACGCGAAGAAAATATCTTCACGGAACAACCTGTCAAGCGAATCCGAATCTTTCGTCAACGCCTCGCGGAAAAATTGCATTCCCTCCGATTCCGCCGCGAAAGTTTTGGTCGGCAACAATACTGCGCTCAAGACGAACAAAGCAGTTATTAATCGAAAAAATTTTTTCATGATAAAATCTCCGAAAGAGCAAATTATTTCTTGGCGATCAACGAAGCGTCTTTAGCCTTGAGAACTTCTTTGGGAATTTCAAATTTTTTCTTCGCGGAAGGATCTGCGGGATACATCGTGTAGGAACGCAATTCGCTGTAGAAGGCAACACGTTCGAGCATTTGACGAATTTCATCCGGCCAAATTTGTTTCGGGTCATTGAGCGCGGCGCGGGCAATTCCCTGCAGGAAACTTGAGAAATTGTATTGGAGCACGATTGTATGCCAATCGCTCTTGTCGACAGTCCACATGTACCACATGTCGCCGTTGCGCAGAGCCGTGTCAATGTATTGCGTTGCGCTGTCGACAACTTCGGCATTGGCGGGGTCGTTGTCAGCTTCTGCAGTGGCTTTGAATTCGTCGGCAAGTTTGTTGCCGTCAATCTCAATCAACAGCGTGCGGCGATTTGCGTCGTCCTGCAGAACCGTGACGCCTTTCGTGCCGTCAATCATCTTTTGAATTTCGTCGCCCGTCGGCGTGGCAATCATGTCGGAAATTTTTGCGGCGAGAGTCGGCGCAATAATTTTTTCCCAGTTTTTGTCTTGCTTGAAGTAAAATTTCAAGTTGTCTTTGTCCTGGACGAGATAAAACGGAACCGACTTTTCGGTAACGGTGCCGTCGTCATTGTAAATCCAGTAGTTGAAATCGCCCGTCGCTTTGAAAACGTCGCCCTTGTCGACCATGCCGAGAAAGTCCAGTTCGCCAATGAACGGCATCGCCAAAAAGAACGTGTCTTGCCGAAAGATTCTGTCGGACGGGTCGGAATCCTTTTCCAGAATTTCGCGGAACATCGCCATACCTTCATCGTCAGCGGCGGAAGTTGTGGCGGGTGTGAACAACGCGCCGACCGTGAACAACACGGCGAGCAACTTCACGAGCGGGGAAAAAATTTTTTTCATGAGAAAACCTCCTTATATTTAGCTTTCATGTTTCAGCTGTCAGCTTTCGGGGACAACGAAAATTTTCCTTAAAGCTTAAAGCTTGAAACTTAAAGCTTATTGTTCAGCGAATTTTCTTCGCCAAATCTTCAAAAAATGAATTGCTGATTCTGCCGAACATGCCGGATTGCGCGGAATAATCTTCACGGTCACGCACATCTTTGCGGGCAAAAACCATCGCGCCGGTTCTTGCGTCGTAAACCTGCAACGAAACTTGCACGGTCGAAACGTCCACGCGGCGCGGCGGATAAGTCACGGGAACTTGAACGTTGTAAGATTCTTCGCGGAGCCGTCCCCACTGATCGTAATATCTGCGCGTTTCGCGACGAGTTTCCCAAACCGTGCGTTCCGGCTCAATGTAAGTCGTGTTGCCCCACGCGTCGACATTTGCATAAGCCCACGCGTCGGCAATGACGTAAGCATTCTGCAAAACGATTTGCCGCGCCTGCACGGGGTTTGACATTGCCAACGCTTCAAGATTCATGCGAACATGTCCGCCAATCATTTGCCGCGCTTGAGACTCGGTAATTACACGGCAGGACAATCTTTTGTACGCGTCATCTCGAAATTTTTCCTGAATGCTGAGGACGGCAATATTTCCGCCAACGTCCACGCCGGGCGAAACAGTCGCGTCCAGAACAATGATTGTGCGGATGTTTCGGAAATAAAAATTCCTGTCCGTCCAGTCGGTTTTTTCCGCGAAAACATTTTGCGGCAAGGCAAGCACCGCAAGCAAAAGCAACGCGCCGAAAATTTTTTTGATAACCATAAACATTTCTCCTCCCTAAAACTTTACATGTTAATCACTTAAGCTTGTTAATTTCAAACTTATCAAGTCATTTTGATGGGCAACTTGACCCGCGACGTTGAGGCAACAAGTATCGTATTTGAAACCCAAAAACGTAGTCAAAGATAGAAATTTACGGTAAAATATTTTTGACTGGCTTAATTTGAGTTGAAAGTAGTCCGAAAGTTATAAATTCCGCTCCGATGGGATTATATCTTAAGCAATCGGATAGAGGTGTGTAGTACGCCATGAAGTTTATCCTTCTAAAGCATTTGTCCATATTTGTCTAAACCAAATGCAATTATTATACCAAATCCATTTGTTAAAACAAGAAGATTTTCGGAGGTTACGAGTCGGCAGGCGTTGACAACTTCGCTGAAAGTCGCGGAGATTTTCGAGAAACGCTGCCGACAGTTACGGGTTTCAAGGGCGACGATTACGAGCAAATTTTTCGCGACACCAAAAAATCTTGTTTAAGTCGGCAGACCGTTTCGTCCCGTCGCGAAACTCAGTCTTGTCGAATTTGAAACTGCGGACGACATCGAAAAGTTGCATTAAATTTTTTCGCTGTGAGCTTTGACGATAGCCGCCGCCATTTCCGCGACACGAATTGCAGGGTCGGGAGCTTTTAAAATGCCGCTGGTTGCGCCCGTGCCGTCTGCGCCGAGTTTGATGACTTTGTAACAATCTTCCGCCGTCGTCACGCCGGACGCAATCATAATCGCCACGTCGGGATTAATTTTCGCAATTCGTTCGCAAACTTCAAGCGTGTAATTGTCGTCGGCAGTTTTGCCCGTGCCGATTAAATCCGTCGGTTCGCAAAGCAAAATGTCCGGCGAAAGTTCCGCGACGGCTTGACCTTCGACGACCGAATCCGCACAAACGATTGTCGTGATGTCGAGTTCTTTGGCGCGTTGAATCGTCTTGGAAAGTTCCGCCAACGTCATGGGATTTTCGGCGTGGTTTAAAAAAGTTGCACCTGCGCCCGCGTCCTTGAGCGATTCGGGCAAAACGTGCCCCATGCCGCGACCCGGTTTCAAAGACTCCATGTGTTGCGCCGTGACGATAATATTTTTCGTGTTAGCCTTAATCAATCGAATGTCCGCGAACGGGCAAGTAAAAAAAATCGTCAGCCCAAACTTTTCGGCGACTTTATCGGCGGCCTGAGCCAACGCCAAAGATTTTTCGCCCCAAAGATACGATTTCGGATTGACGACCAAAAACGGGACAAATTTTTTCATGTCGGTTACCTCCTCTGCTTGTTGCGAAAACTTTAAAGCAAGCGCGACGGCAAGTCAACAAAAAATCCCCGACGTTCGCCGAGGATTTTTTTCGTGTCAAATTGTCGTCAATGTTTGTTGCCGAATTTCCTGAACTCCAGCCACAACGGTCCCGCAATGAAAATCGACGAGTAACAGCCGCTGAAAAAGCCGACAATCAGCGCGAACGCAAAATCTTTCGTGGTTTCGCCGCCGAAGAAAAACAGCGCAAACGTCGTGAATAAGCAGGTAAAGACCGTGTACAGCGAACGCGTCAAAGTTTGGTAAATTGAGCGGTTGACCAGTTCGACAACGTTGCCGCCGCGTCTGAAATGCAACTTCAAGTTTTCGCGAATCCTGTCGAAAATAACAATCGTGTCGTTGATTGAGTAACCGACGACTGTCAACAGTGCCGCGACGAACGACGAATCGACTTGCCGCTGAGTGAACGAGAAAAACGCCAGCACGACCAAAATATCATGCACGAGAGCCGCGACCGCCGCAAGTCCGAATCTGAACTCGAAACGCCACGCGACGTACAAAATTATCAGCACCCACGAAATCACCAGTGCCATAACCGCATTTAAAATCAATTCGCCGCCGATGACCGCGCCGACTTTTTCTTCGCGCATGACTTCATAGCCGCCGACATTGGTGCGAATCGCCTGCATGACATCCTTACGTTGATTTTCTTCCAAATCAACCGTGCGAATCATTACGTCCGTTGAAGTCGCCACGTCCGAAGTTTCGCCCGACAGCTGAATCGTCGCACCGTCAAGCCCGAAAGGTTTCAAACTTTCTCGAACCTGCGCGATGCCGACGGGCTGTTCAAATTTCAAATCGATAATCGTGCCGCCCGTGAAGTCAATCCCGAAATTAAATCCGCGTGTCGCCATGGAAATTAATCCCGGCACAATCACCAGCAGAGAAATGATAAACCAAATTTTTCCGCGTCCCGCAATGTCAAAACTCGGCATTATTTCTTCACCGCCTTTCCGTCAGCCGCAACGTCGAACAAAACAAAACCGTTCGCGCCGTAAGCCGAAGGACTTTCGACGATTTTTGCGTTGACCAAAAGTTTCAGCATGAATTGCGTCAACGATACCGCCGTCAACATGCTCAGCAAGACGCCAAGCCCCAACGTTATCGCGAAGCCGCGAATGGTGCCCGTGCCGAACAGGAATAAAACTCCCGCCGCGATTATCGTCGTGATGTTCGAGTCGAAAATTGTCGTGAAGGCGCGTTTAAAGCCCGCGTCCAT
The DNA here is from genome assembly GCA_017515635.1 of Selenomonadaceae bacterium. Classification (GTDB taxonomy): domain Bacteria; phylum Bacillota; class Negativicutes; order Selenomonadales; family Selenomonadaceae; genus Quinella. Next base: position 23,228 of record JAFWFO010000056.1, on the reverse strand, counting down.
TGCCAGGCGAATCGATTTGCCCAAACGAAATTCTTCTTTGAAGTGCTCAAAAATCAAAACGTTCGCGTCGACCGCCATACCGATTGACAAAATTATTCCCGCCACGCCGGGTAAAGTCAACGTCGCGTCCAAACCTTTCAGCACGCCCAAAAGCATGAGCGTATACGCCATCAACGAAATGTCCGCGATAAATCCGGGTAAGCGATAAAACAGCAACATGAAAACCAAAACTGCCGCCGTGCCGATGACGAAAGCGAATTCAGATTTGTCTTTGGAGTCTTGACCGAGCGAAGGTCCGACCGTGCGCGTTTCAATGATGTTGACTTTGACGGGAAGCGCGCCGCTCCGCAAAAGTACCGCCAAATGTTGTGCCTCTTCAAGATCGCGTTGACCGGAAATTTCAGCCTTGCCGCCGAGAATCGGTTCACGCACGACGGGATTCGTCAAAACTTCGCCGTCAAGCAAAATCGCAATTTGTCGCCCGACGTTCTCAAGTGTCGCGTCAGCAAATTTCTGCGCGCCCTCGTCGCTGAATTCGAGATTGACGACGCATTGACCGTTTTGCTGATTCATTGCCGCCTGCGCGTCCTTTAAGTCCGTGCCCGTCAACAACGTCTTGCCCGTGTCGTCTTTGAACTCAAGCATTGCAGTTTTGCCGATTGTCGCAATCGCCTTGTCGGGGTCTTTTATGCCCGGCAATTCGATGATAACGCGGCGTTCGCCCTCGCGCTGAATAATCGGCTCCGTCAAACCAAGTTCATTGATTCGCCGTTCCATAATTGAAACTACGCGTTGCATTGCATCTTCGTCAACTTTCGCAATGTCGGTGTCCTCTGCCTGCAAGACGACATGCGTGCCGCCCTGCAAGTCAAGACCTTGCCGAATCGAATGCGCAAGCGGACGGATAAAAATCACAAACACTGCCACGATTGCCGCGAGACAGACTAGCAGCTTGATTAGATTGTTCGTCCTCACAAAAAATTTTCTCCCTTCGATTTTCAGTTTCGCCCGTCAATATACTACAACGCCAAATTGAAAACAAGCCGCGCTTGACGGCGACAAAAAATTTATCTTGTAGCCCGCCCGAAAATTTTTTACAATCTGCGCGGGAGGCGAACAGCATGAGAATCGAAGCAGACTTCAGCAATTTTATTCAAAACAGTTTGTCGGCGGTGGAAATTTTTTCCGACACGCAGTCAAGTCACGTAGTCGAACTCAACGCGGCTTTGGGTACGGCGTCGAAGAATCAGACGGGCGAGCGCGGTTATCCCGACCATATCGCGCTGGTCAATGATTTTGTTTTGGTTATGGAAGACAAATCCGACCGATTGAAACTCGTTTTGCGCGACGACGGCGAAATTTCCCAAACAGTTGACGCTACGAAAAATTTTGCGCTCAACGGGGCACTGTTTTACGCGCTGAAAATTCTTGACGGCTCACGTTATAAAAAAATTTTCGCGTTCGGAAACGTCGGCGACAGAAAACATCACATCATCAAGCCGATTTTCATTGACGCCGAAAAAAATATTACCGACCTGCCCGAAGTCGACACTTTCAAAAATTTTACGTCTGAAAACATCGACGCGTATTATCGACGCATGGTTTTGAAAGAAACGCCGCCTGAAGAAGTCGAACTCCGAAAAATTCTTCGCGACGCAAATACTTTGCATGAATACTTGCGAAGTTACGGTGCTCTCGGCGAAACCGAAAAACCTTTGGTTGTTTCGGCGATTTTGCTTGCACTTGCCGAACGTCGTTACGGTTTCAGCGTCGAACAGCTCACGGGCGACAAAATTAAAACTGACGGCGCAAAAATTTTTGAACTCGTCGAAAATCATTTGAAGCGTGCCAATGTTCGCCCCGAAGTCAAGAAAGAACAGGTGCTTGACCAATTCCGCTTAATAAAAAATCGTCCGTTGCTTAACAATGTCAATAAAACGCTCGGAAAAACTCCGCTGAGACGTTTTACGGAATTCATTGAGGAAAACATTTTCGATGCTGTTGTCAACACTTCTGCGGAAGATTATCTCGGCAGATTTTACGGCGAATTTATCAGCTACAGCGGCGGTGACGGACAATCTTTGGGCGTCGTGCTTACTCCGCGACACATCACCGAACTTTTTTGCGAACTTGTTAATCTCAAGCCCGAAGACGTTGTTTTCGATCCGTGTTGCGGCACGGGCGGATTTTTAATAGCCGCAATGAATCACATGCTAAAACTTGCCGACACCGACGCGCAACGACAATCAATCCGTCAAAATCAACTTTTCGGCATTGATAATCGCGACGACATGTTTTCAATCGCCACAACCAACATGATTCTGCGCGGCGACGGTAAAAGCAATTTGACTTGCGGAGATTTCTTCGCGTACGACGCCGGAAAACTTCAACTTAACGGTGCAACTGTCGGTTTTATGAATCCGCCGTACTCGCAAGCCGATAAACCTGAGACCAAGCACCTGTCCGAACTACGATTTATTTTGCATTTGCTTGAATCGGTAATTTGCGGCGGGCGTGTTGCAGTTATCGTGCCCGTTTCCGCAATGATCGGCAAAAAAAGTGACGATAAACGCGTCAAAGAAATTATCCTGCGCGGTCACACTTTGGAAGGCGTTATCAGCCTCAACAAAAATACTTTTTATCGAATCGGAACGGTGCCTTGCATTGCGGTTTTCACGGCGGGCAAGCCTCACCCGAAAAATAAACTCGTCAAGTTCATCAACTTTGGCGACGACGGCTTTGAAGTCAAGAAACACATCGGGCTTGTCGAGACCGAACGCGCCAAAGATAAAAAATTTTATTTGCTGGACTGCTGGCACGGGAAAATTACCGACGCGCCATCAAAATTCATGGTTGAAACGACGATTGACGCGGGCGACGAGTGGCTACATTCGTTTTACTACTACAACGACGAATTGCCGACCGAAAAAGATTTCGCGAATACCGTTGCCGATTACTTGACTTTTGAATTCAACATGATTGCTCACGGGCGCGGTTATCTCTTCGACGACGCAAAAAAAAACTTTCCGCCGCTGAGTGACGATCTTCCGCCACTCGACGAAAAACTTTGGCGAACTTTTGATTTGGCGGCAGTGTTTTCAATTCGTGCAACATCGAGTGGCATTGATAAAATTCGGCTTAATCTGCGAGACGGATATTTTCCTTACGTCACTCGAAGCGACCGCAACAATGGAATTCAAACTTTCATTTGCGAGCAAAAAAATTACGGTACTGATGACGGAAATTGCATAACCGTCGGTTTGGACACGCAGACAGCTTTTTATCAACCGAAAAAATTTTATACGGGACAGAACATTCAAATTTTGACGAACGACTGCTTGAACGTCTATGTTGCAAATTTTCTTTTGCCGCTAATAAAAAATACTCTGTCAATCTTTAGTTGGGGCGGTAATGGCGCGACACTTACGAGACTACGGCGAAGTAAAATTCTGTTGCCCGTGACAGACGACGGCAAACCCGATTTCGTGTACATGGAAAATTACGTTCGCGCTCACGAAGAAAAAATCTTGCGGCGGTACCGTGAATTTGTCGCAATTAGCCCCCCCCCAATAACAATTCTTCCGCTCGACGAAAAAGTTTGGCGTTCATTTCGTTTACTCGATTACTTCGATTTCATCAAGGGCGACCAAAACAACATGGCGGCTTTGTTTGCAGGAGATTTGCCGCTCGTATCGGCGAAGAACGCAAATAACGGCTACAAGGATTTTGTCACGGCTCACAAAAAAATTTTCGACGGCAACTGCCTGACGCTCAACAATGACGGCGACGGCGGCGCAGGCATTGCATATTATCAACCGACGAAATTTTTACTGGACAATCACGTTACGGCTTTGCTTCCGAAAAAATTTTTGTCCGCCGAAACGCTGTTGTTCATTTCGAGATGCATAACAATTCAGCGTGAAAAATTTGGTCACGGTTATTCACTCAACAACAAGCGCCTGAATGTGTTCCGAGTGATGTTGCCCGTGACTGATGACGGCAAGCCCGATTTTGATTATATGGAGGCGTTCACGAAAAATAAATTTGCCGAAGTTTTAAAGCGCGTCCTCGAAAAATTTTCCGGCTGAAATCCTGCGCACGTCGAAATTGCAATTTGTCCGTTGACTTAAAGGACAGCGTCGAAAATCTTTCGGGCGTATTAACCTGCCCGCGCTATTGCAATTTAGACCGATTATGTTATCATACGCGAAGACAACGGGTTAGGGGGTTGTGGCACACGATGGAAAAGCGACGGGAATTTATCCCGAATATTTTTAGCCCGTTAAGTTAAAACTTTCACTTCAATCAAAGTTTAGGAGGTTTCAACAATGTCCAACGGCAAACCCAAAATCGTAATCGTCGGCGGCGGCTTCGGCGGCATAAAAATCGGTCAACTCTTCGCAAAAGAAAATGTCGAAGTGACTTTAATCGATCGTCATAATTTCCATTTGTTCCAGCCGCTTCTTTATCAAGTGTCGACTTCGGTTTTGGAGACGGGCGAAATTGCTTACCCAATCCGCTCTTTCTTCCGCAATAACAAAAACGTCAATCTGTACATGGCGAAAGCGCAAGGTGTCGACCAAGAACGCAACGTCGTTATTACGAATCACGGCGAAATTCCCTACGATTATTTGATTTTGGCGGCGGGCGCGACGACAAACTTTTTCGGCATGAAAACCGTCGAAGAACACGCATTTGGCATGAAAACTTTGCAGGAAGCGGTACACATTCGCAACCACGTTATCCATGAATTTGAGCGCGCAGAAAAACCTTATCGCACGCCCGAAGATCGCAAGAAACGCATGACTTTCGTCGTCGTCGGCGGCGGCCCCACCGGCGTCGAGGAAGCGGGCGCGTTGTCCGAACTCATTGCTATTCAGAAAAAAGAATTTCACCTTCTTGACTTCAACGACGTGAGCATAAAGTTAATTGAGGCGACTCCGCGACTTCTGCCGATGTTGCCCGAAGATTTGCAAGAACATACCGTCAAAGTTTTGCAGAAAAAAGGCGTCGAAGTCATGCTCAACACGCAGGTCGTCGATTATGACGGCGATGTTTTGACTTTGAAAAACGGCGTGAAAATTCCCACGACAACCGTTATTTGGGCGGCGGGCGTGCGTGCCGTCGATATGATGGCGAATTGCGGCGGCGAATGTGCTCGCGACGGACGTATCTGGATCGAAGAAAATTTAATGGTGCGCGGAGCCGTCAACAAAAATGTTTTCGCTATCGGTGACTGCGCGGCGTTCATGCATGGCGACATGAAACGTCCTTTGCCGACTGTCGCGCCCGTTGCCACTCAGCAAGCGAAAGTTGCCTACAAAAATATCATGAAACTCATCAAAGGCGACACCAATCTTGAAAAATTCGTTTACAAAGATTTGGGCGCAATGGCGACAATCGGACGCGGTGAAGCTGTTGTCGGCAGCCCACACATGACCGGCTTTTTCGCATGGTGCGCGTGGATGGTCGTTCATTTGATTCGACTGGCGGGCTTTTACACGAACATGACGGTTGCGTTCAAATGGGCGTTGAACTTCCTGACCAGCGCACGTCTCGGACGAATCATCACGAATATCAGCTTGGATCCGAATAAATAAGTCGGGGTGACGCACATGAAACTTTTGATTGACGACGCCCGAATTGCCACGATAGAAAGACTTTGCGAAGTGTTCCCCATCGCCGGCGTCACGACAAATCCGACAATCCTTGCGAAAATCGGCGGCAATCCTTTCGACGTGTTGAAAGAAATTCGCGAACTTATCGGCGAAGAAGCGGACTTGCACGTCCAAGCCGTCAGTCGTCGTGCGGAAGACATTGTCGCCGAAGCGAATCATATCGTCAAAATTCTCGGCGCGAATACATTCGTGAAAATTCCTGCGTTGCCCGAAGGTTTCAAGGCGATGAAAACTCTTTTGGAGACCAGCGAAATTTTGGTCACGGCAACTGCAGTTTACACGCCGATGCAAGCTTTTATCGCGGGGCAATGCGGTGCCGCTTACGTCGCGCCTTACGTCAACCGAATTGACAACATGGGCTTTGACGGCGTTCGCGTCACGAAGGAGATTAAAGAAATTTTTTCCGCAAACGCAATGGAGACCGAAATTATTGCGGCGAGTTTCAAAAACGCTCAGCAGGTTTTGGAGCTGTGCAAATGCGGAGTCGGTGCCGTGACGCTTGCGCCCGAACTTTTTTATGCCAGTGTAAAAAATTCTGCAATTAATTCCGCCGTCGACGATTTTATTGCGGACTTCGAGAGTTTCGCTGGCGCGGATAAAACCATGCTTGACTTCCAATGAATCAAATAAATTTAAAAACCCCGTCGAACAATCGGCGGGAATTTTTTTGCGATAACGTCACGGTGCAAACAAATTCATTCGGTCAACATCAACACCTCGTCGGCAACGTCAATCAGCCGTTCGTCGTGCGAAATTATCAGCGTGATTCGATTGGCTTTGTCGGCGATAATTTTTTTCGTCAACGTGTCGATTGCCGCCGCGTCAAGATTGTTGTCGGGCTCGTCCATAATCAGCACGTCCGCAGATTTTGCAAACGCCGTTGTGATTGATTGCCTGCGCCGTTCGCCGCCCGAAAGTTTGTCGTTACGGATAAAATCTTTCTGCTCGACGACCGCGATTAAATTTTTGCGTGCGTGAATCATGTCGACTTCGGCAAGCGGTACGCCGTCAAGAAAAATTTCGCCGCTGTCGGGACGAATCATCCCGCAAATCAAATTCATCAGCGTGGACTTGCCGGCACCGTTTTTGCCGACAACGCAATAAATTTTTCCGCGTTCAAATCGTCTGCTGAAGTTCGTCAAAATTTTTTGTTCACCGAAGCTGAAATTGATGCCGCGAAGTTCGATAGACTCAATCCGCTCCAAAATTTTTTCACCGTTGATGTCGGGCGGCGCGTTGAAAATTTCTTCAATGCGTCGGAAAGCGGCGAAGGCGTTTTGATAACCTTGCCCCAACGTCATGAAAAATGAAACGCTCTGCATGGCGAACGCACAATAACCGTTGAGCGCAACGAAATTGCCGACAGTCAACGTCCCGTCAAAAACGTCCAGCCCGCCGAGTAAAAATATCAGCACCGTGAAAATTTTCGACGTGTTCGCATTGCCGTAGGAAAACCAAAATCTGACCTTTGCTTCGTTTAAGCCTGCCGAAAAAAATTTTGCGAATGCCTTTCGGAACGTCGACAAAAATTCTTCCTGCAGGCTGTGCAGTTTGATTCTGAACACGAAGAAAAAATTATCCGACAGACTTGCGAAATATTTTGATTCGGTCTCGCGCACCGCCGTGGACAGCTCAAAAAGTTTTTTCTTCAGCGTGAAATAAATTGTCACGTGAAATATTGACGTTGCCGCGAAAATTATCAGCCACTTCACACCGACCGTCGCCAGGAAAAATATCGCCATAACAAGCAACACGGCTTGAATCGAAATGTCAATAGCGCTGCCGAGAACGAACGCCGTCAAGTCGTCCGAATCTCTTTCGACGCGCTTTGCCAAATAAATCATGTCCGTTTGAAATTGTCGTCGGCTGTCCGTCCGCCAAATTTTTGCCTGCAGATCTTCAATCATTTGATTCGTGATTCGCGCCCGCATCTTCGTCGAGAAAATGACGTAAAACCAATTCGCCGCAAGTGACAAGAGGTTGAGTGCAAGCAGTCCGCCGACAAAAAAATAAAGCCGCCCGATTTCGCGGGAGCTTAAAATTTCGTCGATGAATTTTGCCGACAGATACGGCATCAATAAATCTGTCGTCGCAGTGACAACCGCGCACAACAGAATCAGGAAAAATTTTAATTTGAAGTTGCCAAGGTATTGCAGGACAAATTTCAGCATGTCAAATCGCCTTAAGTTCAGCCGCTGAAATTAATCCGTCAACAATCGCTTCGCGTTCGTATTCGCAAAAATTTCCGGCAACGTTCAAACTTCCCGTTTCGCTGAAATGACGCGCTTGACACGCGCCGCCGCACAAAAATTTCAAATCGCAGTCGCGGCAACCTTCAATCGTGTCGACGGTGTGTTTTTTAAATGTTTCAGCCTGCGCGGAATTATAAAGTTCGTCGAAGGAAGTTTGCTTGATATTGCCGATTTTAAATTCGTCATGGTGAAGCAGTTGGCACGGATAAACGTCGCCCGAACATGAAATGCTGACTTCGGCGTCGCCAAGTGCGCACTTGAAAATTTTTTTGCCGTGAGCTTTGATGACGTTCGGCAAATCCATAAACGGCACGACGCCCGCCGATTTAAGCGCGTCGAAATATTCCTTGCCCGTCAAATGCAGATCGCTTTTGGTCTTTGCGTTGCCGAACGGAAACAGCGGCTGAAAAGTCAACAGCCCACCGAAAATTTTGGCGGCTTCGGCAACATCGTCGATATTTTTTTTCGTGACGACCATGGCAAGTTTCACGTCAGCGGAAAATTTTTTGAGCAGTTCAATCGCCCGCGTTGTTCGCGCAAAACTTCCCGACCCGCGATAAAAATCATGGCGCGCCGCGTCGGAGCCGTCCACGCTGATTTTAAACGAATCGAAGGCGTCAACCAACGCGGAAATATTTTTTTCGTCAATCAACGTCGCATTAGTCATCAACTTGCGCGAAAATCCGAGACTTTTGGCGTATTCTGCAACGGGCACGGTCATTTTCGACATCAACGGTTCGCCGCCCGTGAAAACAATTTCGGCACGGGAATTGTAACGTTGCACCGCGTCGAGAATTTTTTTGTAATCGTCGAAAGTCAGTCGCTCGGAACTTTCCTTGCGTTCAGCCGCGAAACAGTAAACGCAGTTCAAGTTACAACGCTTCGTCATGTTCAGATAAACGGCGCGAAGTTGATACGGCTTGCGAACGGGCGCGGAAGGAACTTCAAAAAGCTCCTCCCGCTTTACCGCGTCCAGAAAGTCGACAATACTTTGAGCAGGAATTTTGGCGTGCCGTGAAACTTCGCGAATCGTTTCCTGTGTCGAGAGAGTTTCGGAAAAAATTTTTATCAGCAAGACACCGTTCGTGTTCGTAATGACCCACGACGGCACAAGCGGATTGAGCACAAGAAATTTTTCTCCGCGCCGATAAACTTTCAAATCAACACACATAATCATCCCGCCTCAAAAAATTTTTTCAGCCGCCTGCACATCTGACACCAAAACCACATTGACCGCCGCCGCCTGCACAACCGGTACCAAATCCGCAGGCACCGTAAGCTTTGGCTTGCGCGTTGTCGTCGGTCGTTTCGTCGGCTTTGACTTGACCGAGCAGCAAGCCCGCCTGCGCGTCGAAGTCGACTTTAAAATCTTTAATCGACATACAAATCACCTCCGAAACAATTCTATCAGCGGCAAAAAAAAATAGGTCTCTTTGAAAGAGACAACGCAAAAAATTTTTCGGTCGGTAAGTGATGAATTATTTCAAGTTCAAATATTTGTCGAGCCACGCGGCAACTGCTTCGCCGATAATTTTTTTACCTTCGGCGTCGGGGTGCAGACCGTCAATACTCAACGCGACAATCAAATTGCCTTCGACGTCAGTGAGTTTTTCGTTCACGTCGATAAAATTTTCCTGTTCGCGAATCCAGTCACATATAAATTTTTGATGTTCCTGCCAATCTTCGGGCGGCAACTCAAGGAAACCGATTTTTTGAATCTGATCGGGATTTAACGGCGTCGGCGTCAAAAACACGGGCTTAATTCCGTTGGCAGTGCATTTGTCGCGAATCGCCTCCAAATTTCCGACAGACTCCCAGCCGACAATGTGCGAGCGATAGTCGTTGACGCCTGCCATGATAAACAAAACTTCAGGACGGAACGGCAAAACGTCGTTATCAAATCGCGCAAGAAGTTCCGCAGTGGTGTCGCCGCTGTGACCCAAATTTTTAACGGGAATCGCGCAATAAGTTTCCCAATTGTAAAGCACGGTGGACGGAGGCACGGAAATTGAGCCGCCGCCGTGAGTTATGCTGTCGCCGAGCGCGCAGAATCGAATTTTATGCGTGACGACGAAACTGTTTGAATCATCTTTCGTTGACCAATCTGTCAGCGGCTGATTGTCTTTCGTCAAAGCCCGCACGCGCCAAAAATATTCGCCCTCGTCAAGCACGGGCGTTTTGTCGTACAAATCAAAGTCGTCCTCATGCGGTTGCGGATTTGTAAAATATCGGCGGATAATTTTTCCGTCGCGAATAAGTTCAATTTCGTAATGATCTGCACCTGCAGTCGGAATCCACGAGTACACGGGATAAATCGGCGGATAATTCATCTTGTCGAATTCGGTTGTCGTGCGCGGCGTTGTCGGATTCGTGTCAATGGCAACTATCGGCAATTTATTTTGTAACGTCGTGCCGTCAATCGAAACGGCGTTGACTTGAAAATTCGCGTTGATGTCGTCGACGGGAATTTCAATCCCGTTCGTGAAGGCGACGAAAGTATTTCCGCCGATAAAAATTTCATACTTGACGGCGTTAGGCACAATGTCCCAGTAAAGCCGCAAAATATTTTGTTCGCGTTGAACAATCTGCGCGTCGGACGCAACTTGACCGCCGCCGGTTGTGTCCTCGAAGTCGAAAACTTCATTGGCGGGCGCGGCCTGCGCGGAAGCGTTTTTTTCCTGCGTCAAATGATTTCGCAAGGCGGGAAGTTCGGACTCCGTCGACGTTTTGAAAGTCATAAATCCGAAATTTGCGAAACACAACGCGGCAAGAAAAACAATCGGCAAAACTTTCAGCATTGCATCTCCTCCCAGCGCGTGTAAAGTTCGTCAATCTCCGCGATTTTTTCGACGTGCGCCGCCGCCAGTTCCGAAAGTTTTTCCGGCTCGACAGCGCTGTTTATTTCGTGTTCAATCATCTTGAGTTCCATTTCCGCCATTTTAATTTGCGCCTCGATTTTGTCCAACGCTTGTTCGGTGTTAGCTTTAAGCTTTGAGCTTTGAGCTTTAAGCTTTGAGCTTTGAGCTTTTAGGGGTTGAGCTTTCGGCGCGGAAGATTTTTTACTGACCACTGACACCTGACCACTGACCGCTTTAACAGGCTCGGCAAATTCTATTATCCGCGTCGTGACTTTGTCAAGCAAGTATCGATCGTGCGTCACAATTAAAATTGTCCCGTCGAAATCGTTCAACGCAGATTCAATCGCCTCGCGTGCCGGCAAGTCAAGATGATTCGTCGGCTCGTCCAAAATCAAAAAATTTGCGCCCGTCAAAATCAGTTTCGTCAACGCGACGCGGGTTTTTTCGCCGCCAGACAAATCGCCGATTGGTTTTTCGACGACCTGCGCGAACAAATTTAAACGTGCCAATTCCGAACGCGCCCGCTCGTCCGTCAAGCCGAATTCGTAATTCAATTCTTCAAGCGGCGTAAAATTTTCGTTCAGTTCCTCGTGCCCCTGCGACAGATAGCCGACCTTGACGCGGTTGCCGATTTTAATTTCGCCCGAATCAGCTTTGAGTTCGCCGACGATAATTTTTAACAGAGTGGACTTGCCGACGCCGTTCCTGCCGATTAAGCCGACTTTTTCACCCTTGAGAATTTCCGCGCAGAAATTTTTGATGATGCCTTTAAACGAAACGTTGTCGACGATAAGCACGCGATTTGCCGATTCGTTGGCGTCGTGCAATTTAATCGCGGCGGTCTCGGCTGACGGCGGCTTTTCAATGCGTTCCATGCGATCAAGCGCAATTTGCCGACTGCGGGCGCGTTTCGCCGTCGAAGCTCTGACTTTGTTTCGGCGGACGAAATCTTCAAGTTTGGCAATTTCTTCCTGCTGACGTTCGTAAGCTTTGAGTTGCGCCGCGTGACGTTCCTGCTTGAGCTGAACAAATTTTTCGTAATTGCCGGGGTAAAGCGTCGCCCGCCCGTTTTCGATGTCCAAAATTTTTTCAACGCACGTTTGCAGAAAATGTCTGTCGTGCGTGACGGCGATAATCGTGCCGCGATAATTTTTTACGAAGTCTTCAAGGAACGCGATTGAATAAATGTCCAGATGATTCGTCGGCTCGTCCAAAATCAAAATGCGCGGTTCGACGACCAAAGCTTTCGCCAACGAAATTTTTGCCGATTCGCCGCCGCTGAAATGTTGAGGAGATTTTTTTAATTCCGCGTCCGTGAATCCCAGCCCGAATAAAATTTTTCGCGCCTGAAATTCTTCGACTTCGCCCGCCGACAAAATTTCGTCAAGCAACGTGGGTGCAAAAAAATTCGGCGTCTGTTCCACGAAGCCGACATCTTCCGAACGAAGCCCGCCGATTGTGCCCGCGTCGAAAGTTTCCGCGCCAATCATAATTTTAACCAGCGTGGACTTGCCCGCGCCGTTTTTGCCGACGATGCCGAGTTTTTCCCCGTCGTTGATTTTAAATGTCACGTCCGATAAAATCAGCCGCTCGCCGTAAAATTTCGTAACCTTGTCGAGTTGAATCATCTGCATTCCCCAAAAGTTTTTGCAGTCATTCTACGCGAAAAAATTTTTGTTGGCAAGAGCGGGCAACTTTTGTACAATACGGAAACTGCAAGTCTAAAGGAGGATTTTTTAAATGATTGTAGTTATGAAACCGAATTCCACCGAAGAAAATTTGGCGGCGGTCGTCAACAAAATTGAAGCGGCGGGATTGCGCACGCACCTTTCCAAAGGCGAAGAAGTCACAATCGTCGGCGTTATCGGCGACAAAAAAATTATCGCGAATCTTGAACTTCAAATGCTTGACGGCGTCGACAAGACCGTTCGCATTACGGAAAAATATAAACTCGTCAGCCGCGACTTTCACCCCGAAGACACGATTGTTGACGCGGGCGGCGTGAAAATCGGCGGCAATGAAGTCGTCGTTATGGCGGGGCCTTGCGCTGTCGAAAGTATCGAACAACTTCGCGAAGCGGCCTCTGCAGTCAAAGCTTGCGGCGCGAAATTTTTGCGTGGCGGCGCGTTCAAACCGCGGACTTCGCCCTATGACTTCCAAGGTCTCGGCGAAGAAGGCCTGAAACTTTTGCGCACGGTTGCGGACGAATTTGATCTGCGCGTCGTCACGGAAATTGTTGACAAGGACGACATTGAAATTTTCTGCAAGTACGCGGACATTTTGCAAGTCGGCGCACGCAACATGCAAAATTTCCAAATGCTCAAAGCTCTGGGCAAATGTTCAAAACCCGTCATGTTGAAGCGCGGACTTTCGGCGACAATTTCGGAGTGGCTCAACGCGGCGGAATACATCATGAGCGGCGGCAACGAACAAGTCATTTTCTGCGAACGCGGAATAAGAACTTACGAAACTTACACGCGCAACACTTTGGATTTGTCGGCGGTTGCGGCGGTTAAAGAACTTTCGCACTTGCCGATTGTCGTCGACCCGTCACACGGCACGGGACGTTGGAAAATGGTTGCACCGATGGCACGAGCGGCAATCGCGGCGGGCGCGGACGGCTTGATTATCGAAGTTCACCCGCACCCCGAAAAAGCTTTGTCGGACGGCGACCAATCGTTGACGCCGGCGGCATTCCGCGAACTGATGAGTAACCTCGGCGGCATTGCTCAAGTTATGGGACGGTCGCTTTAAAAGCGACGGAACAGCTGACGCGTTGCGACGTTATCACAACTCAAGCGTTGTCGCCGCGTGCCAACTTAATCATCAAGGAGATACTCAATGAAACTTGCGATTATCGGCGTCGGATTAATCGGCGGCTCGTTGGGGCTGTGCTTGAAAGACAAACTCGGCGACGAAATTTTTATCACGGGGCTTTGTCGCACGGAAAATTCAATGCGTCGGGCAATGGAACTCGGCGCGGTTGATTTGGCGACTTCGGACATTGAAAAAGTTGTCGGCGACGCGGATATAATTTTTTTAAGCCCGCCGGTTTTGCAGATTGTCCCGACCGTCAAAAAAATTTTGCCGTACCTTAAACCTGGTGCGATTTTGACGGACGCGGGCAGTACGAAACAATTCATTTGGCAGGAACTCAAAAAAATTCTTCCGCCCGAAATTTTTTACGTCGCGGGTCACCCGATGACGGGGCGCGAAAAATCCGGCGTCGACGCGGCGGACAAAAATCTTTTTCGCGGCAAAGCTTACGTTATCGCCGAAGACACGGGCACGCCGCCCGAAGTTCGCGAAAAATTGATGAGCGTCCTCAAGTTGACCGAGGCAAATTTTTTGACGATTGAAATTGTCAAACACGACCGTTGCGCCTCGATTATCAGTCACGTCCCGCATTTGGCGGCGGCGGCTTTGGTGACTTTGCTAAACAACGCGGGCGACGATCTTGATTCGTGTTTGAAACTTGTCGGCGGCGGATTCAAAGACACAACGCGAATTGCCAGCTCGAACGCTGACATGTGGGCGGATATTTGCATGACGAACGGCGACGCCATTGCGACACACCTGCGCGACCTGCAAAACATTTTGGGCGAAGTTATCACGGCGATTGAAAATCACGACAGGCAAGCCGTCCACGATTATTTTGCCAAGTCAAAGGCACGTCGCGATAAAATTTTGGAGACCGTCACTTTCGACCCGAACTAAAAATTTTTCACAACAAAAAATCCCCCGCAATTCGCAGGGGATAATTTTTTTCGTCAATCGTCAATCAAAAGTTCAAACTTTCCAGCACGTCGCCCGTGTCCAAGTCGAAAATTTTAATTCCGTCGTCGGTGATTGTCGCAACGGACGTGCGCTTGTCTTCGCGGTTGCTCAGATACGGCGAAACTGTTCCGGGGTTCAGAAAAATTGTTTTGCCGCGACGTTCCAAAACTGTTTTATGAACGTGTCCGCTGATAAAAATATCCGCGTGCAGATGAGCCGCCATTTTATCTTTGTCGGCGTCGGTCGGCAGGTGATGCCCGTGATTGACGACAATTCGCTTGCCGTTCGCGAAGACGTGAGCATAAGGCGCAATCGGCGTTTCCAAAACGTCGTCATCAAGTTCGGAATCGCCGTTGCCGCGTGCAATGACGAACGGGATTTTCGAGCCGTTAATTCGTTCCGCCAAAGCTTTGGGGTTGTAATCGTCGACACGATAATTGACGTTGCGCGCCCCGTGATTCAAAACGTCGCCCGCGTGCAGAATCAAATCCGCGTCCGCGAAAAATTTTTCCATTGCCATTGCAACTCGCGGGTCATAACCGTGCGTGTCGCTGATAACTCCGATTTTCATTTCAAAGCCCTCCAAAAATTTCTGTTCCGCCGCGACGCTTGCAAAAGTCATTCGCCGACGAATTTTCGATTGAATATATCACAGGCAAAACCTTTTTACAATCGCTTGTCTTAACGTCGTTTTTCGTCATGACGACGCGCAAATTTTTAACCCTTGACATTTTGTTGAATAGGGATTATTATACCGCCTGTGATTCGGCGGGGCACCGTCGAGTAAGATCGATTTTCCAATTTTGGGAGGCAGATATTTATGATAAAGCCACTGGGAGACAGAGTTGTCGTTGAAGTTGCCGAGGTCGAACTCAAGACCAAAAGCGGCATCATCATGCCCGAAACTTCCAAAGAGAAGCCGCAAAAAGGCAAAGTCGTTGCTGTCGGCACGGGCAAACTCCTCGACAACGGCACCCGCGCCGCTATGGAAGTCAAAGCCGGCGACGAAGTCATCTTCAACAAATATGCGGGTAGCGAAGTCAAAGTGGACGACAAAGACTATCTCGTAATTCGCGAGAGTGACATTTTGGCTATTCTCTAATTCAGCTTTGAGCTTTAAGCTTTGAGCTTTAAGCTTTGAGCTTTGAGCTTTTAGGATTTTGCTGAAAGCTGACAGCTGAAAGTTATCAACGGAGGTAAATTTTTTATGGCAAAAGAAATTTTGTTCGACGAAGAAGCTCGTCGCGCACTCAGCCGCGGCGTTGACGCATTGGCAAATGCCGTTAAAGTGACGCTCGGCCCCAAAGGTCGCAATGTCGTGCTCGAAAAGAAATTCGGCGCACCGACAATCACCAACGACGGTGTCACCATTGCACGCGACATCGAACTTGAAGATCATTTTGAAAACATGGGCGCACAGCTCGTTAAAGAAGTCGCGACGAAAACCAACGACGTTGCGGGCGACGGCACAACCACTGCAACGCTTTTGGCTCAAGCGATTGTCCGCGAAGGTTTGAAAAACGTCGTAGCGGGCGCGAACCCCATGATTATCAAAAAAGGCATCGAAGTTGCGGTTGCCAAACTCGTCGACGAAATTAAAAACCGTGCGAAGAAAGTCGAAGGCAAAGAGGCCATTTCCCAAGTCGCCGCAATTTCTTCGGGCGACGTGGAAATCGGTCAGCTTATCGCGGACGCAATGGAAAAAGTCGGCAATGACGGCGTCATCACTGTTGAAGAGTCCAAAACCATGACGACCAATCTTAAAGTCGTCGAAGGTATGCAATTCGACCGCGGTTACATTTCGCCTTACATGGTCACCGACGCCGACAAGATGGAAGCCGTTATGGACGACCCGTACATCTTGTTGACGGACAGAAAAATTTCTTCGATTCAAGACATCCTGCCGATTCTTGAACAGGTTGTTAAACAGGGCAAATCGCTTGTTATCGTCGCTGAAGACGTTGACGGCGAAGCTCTTGCAACCATCGTTGTCAACAAACTGCGCGGCACGTTCAAAGCTTTGGCGGTCAAAGCTCCCGGCTTCGGCGATCGTCGTAAAGCCATGCTCGAAGACATTGCGATTTTGACGGGCGCAACCGTTATCAGCGAAGAACTCGGACGCAAACTCGACAGCGCAACATTTGCCGACCTCGGTCATGCGCGCCAGATTCGTGCGACCAAAGAAGAAACTACAATCGTCGAAGGCAGCGGCGACAAAGACGAAATTAAATCGCGTGTTGCCATGATTCGTAAACAAATGGAAACCACGACCAGCGATTTCGACAAAGAGAAATTGCAGGAACGTCTTGCCAAACTTGCGGGCGGCGTTGCGGTTATCGAAATCGGCGCGGCTACCGAAGTCGAAATGAAAGAAAAGAAACTCCGCATTGAGGACGCTCTCAACGCGACTCGTGCGGCTGTCGAAGAAGGTATCGTCGCAGGCGGCGGCACCACGTTTATCGACATTCAATACGCGCTTGACGACGTGCAGGCTGAAGGCGATGCGAAAGTCGGCGTCGAAATCGTCAAACGTGCGATTGAAGAACCCGTTCGCCAAATCGCCAACAACGCCGGTCAGGAAGGCTCCGTCGTTGCTGAGGCAGTCAAGAAGTCCGATAAAGGCGTAGGCTTCAACGCGCTCACCAACGAATATGTCGACATGATTAAAGCCGGTATCGTCGATCCTGCGAAAGTCGTTCGTTCGGCTCTGCAGAACGCGGCATCTATCGCGGCTATGATTTTGACGACGGAAACGCTCGTTGCCGACAAACCCGAACCGACTCCCCCGCCTCCTCCGGGCATGGGCGGAATGGGCGGCATGATGTAATTCGTCGCGCATTAACCAAATAGAAATTTCAATCCCCTGTTGTCTTTTGACGGCGGGGGATTTTTCGTTGCAAAGCTGACAGATGAAATTTGTTATCAAAATTCTTGACACGCTCGGACGCTTGCGTTATCATTGCGGCGATTTTGGGAGATGAAAACTTTTTTCAACGAGAGCCTGCAATAATCATTGGAGGTTTTCAACATGCGAAAAATTTTATCGGCGGCAACAGCGGCGTTTATTGTCGGCACAAGCGCAACCACGTTCGCGGCGGCTAATCCGTTCAGCGACGTTCCTGCAGGTCATTGGGCTTATCAGTCCGTTGCAAAACTCGCACAGGCGGGCGTTATCGAAGGTTACGGCGACAACACTTTTCGCGGCGACAGAAATATCACTCGTTACGAAATGGCGCAGATGATTGCAAAAGCTATGGCGAAAAATCCTTCGGGCGTGACGAAAGCTGAACTCGACAGACTCGCGGCTGAATTCCGTGATGAGTTGGACGCTCTCGGCGTTCGCGTTGCCGAACTCGAAAAATATGCCGACAAAGTTGTTTGGCACGGAAAAATTGAATACACTTACGAGCAAACGAAAACGGATCCTCTTCACACGGGCACAAAGACGAAAGATACTGCCAACGGTTTTATTTTCCGTTTCGAGCCGACGGCGCACGTCAACGACCACTGGACGGTTAATGCTCGTATCGACGCTTATGTCGACATGAAACACGATACTTCGACAAATTTCGAGCTGGTACGTGCTTGGGCGGAAGGTGATTACGACAACTTTAACGTCAAACTCGGTCGCTTTGAATTTTGCCCCGAACCCGAATTCGGCTTAATGTGGGATACGGAAATTTCGGGCGCGTCGGTCACCTATGGCGACAAAGTTCAATTCAACGTGACGGGCGGCCGCGTCAGAGCTGAAAATATCGGCGGCGGCATTTACGGCGAAAACGGCTCCGAAGACGACCCCGCAACCGTCATTGGCGTGCGTCTCGACTACAACACGGGCGAAAAAGGTTTATTCGCGGGCGCGGGCTGGTATCACATTAAAGACGATGATCTTGCTTGGAGCTATAACGATTACGCGAAAAAACTTTCCGGCGGCGAAGATGTCAACGCCAAAAATTATAACAAGGCAAACATTTGGACGGTCAATCTCGGCTACAAGTTCAGCGATTTGTTGATGGTCAAAGGTGCCTACGCTCAAAACACAAAAGCCGATTTCGATAATAAATCGTGGCACGCGGAAATTGATTACGGCAACTACGAAGACGCTTCCGAAAAAGGTCAGTGGTCGGTTTACGCCGGCTATCGAAAATACGGCACCAATGTTTCCTTCGTCCCGACTGAAGATGATGCACTGCGCGGAACTCGCGGCTGGGTTGTCGGCGCGTCGTGGGCACCGTTCAAAAATATCGGCGTCCTTGCAAAATATTTCAACGGCAAATATAACAGCAACGGTTTGGACGGCGGTCGCGGCAAGGCTGAAAAAATCTTCGCCCGCGTCGAATTATTCTTCTGAAACCACACCTTCAACCAACTTGAGCTTCCGAAAAATCGGAGGCTCTTTTCGTTTGCATGAACGCGCCGACAGCAAGCCTCGTGGAAAAATTTTATATTATAACATGAAACAAACCTGAAAATATATTTCAAAAAATTTTTTCGGACGCTTGACACGGGAAAATTTCTGTATTATTATTGCGCCGGCTTTAGGGACAAGGCAACGAAGTAAGTCAGCTTGAGGAAACATGGCCACTCAATTTTGAACAACTTCCGAGCCAAGTTGCTGAAAGTCAAAACAAAGTTCTTTCACAACGTTTCATTTACCGGCATCTTTAAGGAGGATGTTCAAAATGAAGAAAACAGTAGCATCAGCACTTGCGGCGGCGTTCGTCGTCGGAGCAAGCGCAACCACGTTCGCGGCGGCTAATCCGTTCAGCGACGTTCCTGCGGGTCACTGGGCTTATCAGTCCGTTGCAAAACTCGCACAAGCAGGCGTTATCGAAGGTTACGGCGACAACACGTTCCGCGGCGACCGCAACATCACCCGTTATGAAATGGCACAGATGATTGCGAAAGCCATGGCGAAAAATCCTTCGGGCGTGACGAAAGCCGAACTCGACAGACTCGCAGCGGAATTCCGTGATGAGTTGGAAGCTCTCGGCGTTCGCGTAGCTGAACTCGAAAAATATGCTGACAAAATTCAATGGTTCGGCAAAATCGAGTACACCTACAAAAACCACAAGACCGACAACATCTATGACGGCGGTCACACGAGAGTTAAGCAGGACGACTGGATCTTCCGTTTTGAGCCTGTTGCGCACGTCAATGATCACTGGACACTCCGCGCTCGTATCGATGCGCACGTTGACCTGAGCCGCGACAACTCGACCGATTTCAATCTGGTTCGTGGTTGGGCACAAGGCGACTACAACAATTTCCAAGTCAAAGTTGGTCGTCAACCCCTGTACACCAACGAAGACGGTATCATCTGGGATACTGAATACACCGGCGGTGAAGTTACTTTCGGCAACTTCGCAAAAGGCTTCAGAGCGACTATCTACGCTGGTCGTCTCTCAGCAGACAAAGTTACCGGCTCGACGAGAAATGCGGGTTCGTGGAACGGACGTCAAGACAAGGTCAGCGCGGATGACAGATGGAACAGCGCGACAGGTATGTTGAATGGCGGCACCAACGATCCTTCCAGCTTCTGGGCAGTCAACCTGCAGTACAGCCCTGAAGGCGATGGTCTCTTCGGCGGCGCAGGTTACTACCACATCAAAGACGACGACTTCAAAACTTCTGTTTACAGCAAAAAAGGCGATACTGACAAAGCACAAATCTGGTCTGTGAACTTGGGCTACAGATTCGGCAAAGCGCAAATCTGGGGCGCATATGCGAAGAACTCGAAAGCTGATTACGAAAACAAATCGTGGCAGGCACTTGTCCGTTACGGCGATCTCTACGGCGGCGGCAACCAGAGCACTCACAAAGGTCAGTGGGCTGTCTGGGCAGGCTACAAAGAACTTGGTTCCAATGCGTCCTTGTGCGCAATCAACTGGGATGACTGCTTCGCGGGCACCAAAGGCTTTGTCTGCGGCGCGTCTTGGGCTCCGATGGACAGAATCGTCGTCCTCGCCAAATACTTCAAAGGCAAATACATTGAAGGTCCCGGCGATGCGGAACGTATCTTCGGTCGTGTGGAATTCTTCTACTAAGCCGACAGCTTCGGGGTTGCAAGGCCTCGAAAAACTCACAAAGTAAACAACACGGAGTCTCCGAGAAATCGGAGGCTCTTTTGGTTTGCTTTTAACCGTCACGATAAACGTCACTTGAATCAAATTACGCAACAAAAAAGAGCGGCCGAGTTGACCGCCCGAAATTTTTTAACGTGCGTGCCGCATGGAGTTGACGGGAATATTTGCGACGAGTGCGACTGAATCGGAATCGTTTTCCAGCGCAATTTCCATGTCGGCGCGATTTATGTTCATGTATTTTGACAGAACGCCGATAATTTCTTCTTTGATTTTTTCCATAATCTCCGGCGAAATGCTTGCGCGATCATGAATCAGGACGACTTGCAGGCGTTCCTTTGCGACCGCGCCGGATTTTTTTTCGGACATGCCGAAGACACGTTTTAGAACATCCAGCATGAGCAACCTCCCTTACAGCAAGCCGAAAAGTTTTTTCAGACGGGCGAAGAAACCTTCCTTTTGCGGTTTGAGGAAGGGAACATTTTCGCCGCAAATTCGAGCAACGATATTTTTGTAAGCCTGTCCCGCCGTGGAATCGCTCATTGTTATGGCGGGTTCGCCGCGGTTCGTCGCGACAACGACACTTTCGTCGTCGGGAACTTGTCCGATACAAACGACGGACAAAATTTCGTCAATGTCGCTCATGTCGAGCATGTCGCCTTTTTCGACCATCTGCGGACGAATTCTGTTGACGATAAGTTTAACATTTTCCTTGTCCGCACGGCCGAGTTCGCCGATAATTTTGTCCGCGTCGCGCACGGCGGAAATTTCGGGCATTGTGACGACGATTGCTGTATCTGCGGCGGCGATTGCAGTTTTAAATCCCTGCTCAATGCCGGCAGGGCAGTCGATAAGGATGAAGTCGAATTCTTTTTTCATCTCGTCGCAGAGTTTAACAAGCTGTTCGGGATTGACGGCAGACTTGTCTTTGACTTGCGAAGTCGGCAACAAATAAAGGTTCTCGTACTTTTTGTGGCGAACGAGAGCTTTTTTGTATTGGACGCGGCCGCTGGTCACGTCAATCAAATCATACAAGATTCGATTTTCCAAACCGAGCAACAAGTCAAGGTTGCGCAAGCCCGTATCCGTGTCGATAAGCGCGACTTTGTTGCCGCGCATGGCAAGTCCGACGCCGAGATTCGCGGTGGTTGTCGTCTTGCCGACACCGCCCTTGCCGGAAGTGATGACTATAATTTGGCTCATAAAACTTGTCCTTTCGTAGGGAATAGGTTTTTAATTCCTAATTCCTAACTCCTCATTCCTCATTGCATTTACCGTGCCACGGGCTCAAAAATGATTCGGTTGTCTTTAATCATGGCGCGTTCGGCTTGGGAAACTTTTTCGGGTTCGTCGGGCGAACGGGCAATGATGTCGGCAATGCGAATTTGCACGGGCATTAATCTGTCCGCAACGACGCACGCCGTTTTGTCGCCGAAAGCACCCGCGTGCACGAAACCGCGACACGTTCCGCGAATGTCGATTGAGCCGCCCGCAATAATCTGCGCGCCGGGATTGACGTTGCCGCAAATCAACACGGAGCAATTCGCTTTAATTTCCTGACCGCCGCGCACCGTGTGATTGATGACCATCATTTTTTGCGCTTCTTCGACGCTCTCACGGAACTTTTGCGAAGGAGCTTTGGTCGTCGTGTCTTGCGAAGGCGGAGCGAGATTCGGGCGTTTCAATTCCGTGCTGAACAACATGCCGTGTCTGTGGAACATGCGCCGCAACGCTTCGTTTTGCTCTTCGGCGAAATAACCTTTGGGCACGAAAACCGTCGTCCCGCGAATGAAGAAACTGTTGCCCGTTTCAAGCTTGTTGAGCAGATTTGCCTGCACCGCCTCGAACGTCGCGCCTTTTGCGAACGTGAGCTGGAGCCCATATTTGAGCCCCTTAATCGTAACTATATCACTCATTCTGATCACCGCCTGTGAAATAAACATGATTGAAAAATGATTCCACGTGCATTATACATAATCCGCCGCGACTTGCCAATATTTTTTACAGAAATTTTTCAGGGAATTTGTCGGCAAAAAATATTCCGTCGAAAAAAGCCGCCCGAAATTTTTCGAGCGACCTTGTCGGAAAAATTTTTGCGTCAAAGTTCGGGGCAACCCGCGTCGATAAATTCTCTAATCGTTTCGACGGCTTCTTGAGCGTCGGAGCCTTCGGCAACGATTGTAACTTCCGTGCCGGTTTTAAATCCCATACTCAAGATTTGCATGATGCTTTTCGCGTTGACTTTGCGATTTTCGGTCTCTAACCGGATATTAGAACGCGTGTTCATAAACGATTAAGTAAAGTGTGAATATGAGAAATCTTAATCAAGGTTTCAGCGGAAGAAACAGTAAGCTCGTAATCTTTTGAAAGCCGCCGTGAATAGTTGAGCCAAGCAAACGTTCGCTCAACCTTCCACCTTTTTGGTAACACTTGCCAATTGTGCGGCTTTAGCTTCTTCGAGATTTCCACTTCCAAGCCGAAATATTTATGCGCCTCGTAAACGAAGGAGCCGCGATAACCGCCATCTCCACATATTTTTTTCAACGTCGGATAAGTGAAAGTCGCCAATCCTGTTGCCCA